>NZ_AUHH01000019.1 GCF_000423085.1 Granulicoccus phenolivorans DSM 17626 = NBRC 107789 = JCM 15570
CGCGGGTCGGCGTACCAGTTCGCGGGCCGGCGTAAGGAGTCGCGGGCGCTCATCCGACCCGCGGGTCCTGCAGGGCCCGCGCGACCGAATTGGACCTGCGCACTCCCGCCAGGCCCCGCGCACTCTCGTCAGACCCTGCGTACTCCCGTCAGACCCCGCGTGGCCGAGACGAACCACCGGCCCTGACCTGCGCCGCCTCGAAACACGCGGGTCGGCGTACCAGTTCGCGGGCCGGCGTATGGAGTCGCGGGCGCTCATCCGACCCGCGGGTCCTACAGTGCCCGCGCGACCGAACTGGGCCCGCGCACTCACGCCAGACCCGCGCACACCGCCCTAGCTACGGGCGAGCACCACCCCACCACTCACATTGAGCGTCTGCCCGGTCACGAACCCGGCGTTCTCATCGGCGAAATAGGCAATCGCGTCGGCAATGTCCTGCGGGGTGCCCGGGCGTCCCACCGGGATCGGCCGGGCCGCCTGGGTGGCCAGGAATTCCGGCGTACGCCCCACCCAGAAGCCGGTGTCGGGGACATAGCCGGGCGCGACGGCATTGATCGTGATCCCGGTCGGCGCCAACCGCCGCGCCAGCCCGACGACCCAGGTGTTCATCGCCCCCTTCGCGCTGGCGTACGCGTGGAAGGCCCCGTTCCCGGTGAAGCTGGCGATCGAGGACACCGCCACGATCCGCCCCGGATTGTTCAGCTGCGGCAGCAGCGCCTCGGTCGGCAACACCGCCGACAGCAGGTTCTTGCTGAGCAGGGTGAACCAGTGGTCCCGGATCTCCTCCAGCGACGCCGTTTGCGGCAGGTCGGCCGAACCACCGGCATTGAGCACCAGCACGTCCACCCGCTGCCCGTCGAGGCTGTCGACCATCCCCCGGACCTGGTCGGGTTCGGTCATGTCCCCGGCGTGGGTGAGGACGGTACCCGAACCGCCGAGGGCCCGGATCTGCTCGGCCGCTTGGGCCAACACCTCCGGCCGGCGCCCCACGATCCGGACCTCACAGCCCTGCGCGACGAACCGCGCGGCGGTGGCTTTCCCGATCCCGGTGCCACCGCCGGTGATCACAACACGTCTGGGCATACTTACACTTCCTTGGTCCGCAGGCAGAACTCGACGACGGTCTCGGTGAACACGTCATTGACATCGGAGGCGGCCGTGTGACCCGCACCGACCAGGCTGCGGATCTCCAGGTGCGGGGCGACCGCCCGGAACTCCTCGATCGCCTCTTCATCGACCACATCGGAGGAACGCCCGTACACCAGCAGCGTCGGGCAGGTCAGCGTGGCACCGGCCCGCAGCGCCCGGGCCTGGGTGTCGGTACGGTGCTCGCCCTGCTGCATCGCCATGATCGCCGGGTCCCAGTGCCAGTACCAGCGGCCGTCCTCCCCCTGCCGCAGATTCTTGCGCAGCCCCTGCGGATTCGGGTTGCGACGGCGGTGCGGAAGGTAGTCCGCGATCGCGTCGGCGGCCTCCTCCAGCGTCGCGAAGCCGCCGATGTTGCCGGACATGAATGCCCGGATCCGCTGCGAGCCCTCTTCCCGGGCCCGGGCCACGATGTCGACCAGCACCAGGCTGCGTACGCGATCCGGCACCGCCTCGGCGACCAGCAGCGACGTCAGACCCCCCATCGAGGCTCCCACCAGCGTCGCCCGCCCGGGCAACTGGTCCAGCACCGTCAGCAGGTCCTCGGCCAGCCGCGGCAGGTCGTAGCGACCGTCGGCCGACCAGGCCGAATCCCCGTGCCCGCGCGCGTCCAGGCTGAGCACCCGGAAGCCGCGGGCCGCCAGATTCGGCCCGGCCTGCCGCCAGGAATGCCGGGTCTGCCCGATCCCGTGCAGCATCAGCACCAGCGGATCGTCCTGGGCCCCCCACGCGGACGCCGCCAGCAGATTGCCGTCGACGCCGCGCAGGGTGACTTCCTCGACCACCTGCTGGGTCATCGGATCACCTTCGGCAGGCCCAGGCCCAGGGTGGCCAGGAACTCCCGCTGGATCTCGCTGACCCCGCCACCGACCGGCAGCCGCAGCTCGTGGGTGTAGGAGAAGTAGGTCTCATCCAGCAGGTGCCGGGTGGCCTTGTCGGACGGATCGCCCACCCGACCCACGACCTCGCCGATCAACTGGCCGAACTCACACAACTGCTCGGAGTTGTACAGCTTGGTGGCCGCGGCGTCGGCCGGCGGCACGGAGCCCCCGGCGGCATCGCCGACCACCCGCCAGTTCATCATCCGGTTGGTCACCTCGGCGGCCTGCAGCCGACCGATCAGTCGCCGGACCTCAGCAATGTCGCGGACCGGCCGACCGTCGGCGGTCTGCGCGGTCTGCGCCCAGGCCCGGACCCGGTCCAGGTGCGCGTCGATCTTGCCCGAGGGCCCGACGGTGAACCGCTCGGAGTTGAGCTGATTGGTGATCACCCGCCAGCCCTTGTTCTCCTCCCCGACCAGCATCCGCGCCGGGATCCGGACGTTGTCCAGGTTCACCACATTGACCTGCCGCGACCGGTTGAGCAGCCGCATCGGGGTCATCGAGACCCCGGGCAGTTTGGTGTCCAGCAGCAACAGCGAGATGCCCCGGTGCCGCGGTTCCTCGGGATTGGTCCGCACGGCCAGGAACAGGTAGTCCGAGGTGTGTGCCCCCGAGGTCCACATCTTGGTGCCGTTGACCACATAATCGTCGCCGTCGCGGACCGCTCGGGTCCGCAGGCTGGCCAGGTCGGTCCCCGATCCGGGCTCGGAGTAGCCGACGGAGAACTGCACGTCCCCGCTGAGGATCCGGGGCAGGAAGTCGGCCTTCAACTCCTCCGAACCGAACGCCATCAGCGCCGGGCCGATCGAATAGACCGTGATCAGCGGGTAGGGCACCTCGTACCGGAAGGACGTGGAGATGACGATCTGGTCGGCCATCGGGCCCAGGGCCCGGCCGCCGTGCTCGGTGGGCCACCCCAGGCCGAGCCAGCCGTCGCGGCCGAGTCGGCGCGCGATGTCCTTGATCTGGGGTCCGTAGAAGTCCTGGGTCATGGCGGCCCGTTCGTCCTCGGTCATCGCCGAGCTGAAGTACTCGGTCGCGCGATCCTGGAGCTCCTGCTCCTGGTCGGTCAACGCAATGCGCATGTCAGATCCTCTCCAGGGCCAGGTCGCCGGCCCGGTCCAGCGCCGCCTCGTGCCCGCCCAGCACGTGCGTGGTGGCCAAGTAGTTGGTGAAGTACCGGTGCAGCGGGAAGTCCCGGTCCAGACCGGTGGCGCCGCTGACGTGCAGGCAGTTCGCGAACGCGGTCCGGACATGGTCGGTGATCATCAGTTCGGCCGCGACCAGCGCCTGTGCCGCGGCGTCCCAGTCGCCGGTCTCCAGTTGCCAGCTCGCCGCCCGCAACAGGTTGTCCAGCATCCGCGAGGGCAGGTACGCATCGGCCATCTGCATCGCGACGGCCTGGAACTGGGCGATCTTGCGCCCGAACTGCTCACGCATCGAAATGTGCTCGGAGGTGACCCGGATCGCGGCGGCCAGACCGCCGGCGGTGCTCGCGGCCAGCCCGAGCTGGGCCAGCAGATCCAGGTAGCGGGCCGCCTCGACACCCAACGAAGCACCGGCCGGCACGTTGGTCAGGGTGATCGTGTACGCCGGCACCTGGCTCGGGGTCGGCATCTCGTTGATGCTCACCCCGGCCGCCTGCGGGTCGACGACGAACAGTTCGACATCCGCACCGGTACGCGCCGGCACCAGGATGGCCCGGGCGCTGGCGGCGTACAGCACGTGCGACTTGGCCCCGCTGAGCCGGACGCCGTCCGCGGTGGACTCGGCCACCGTGGTGACATCGCTCACCCGGGCCCCGCCCGGTTCCCGGATGGCTGCGGTGAGCAGCGCCTCCCCCGCGGTCACCGCGGAGATCAGTTCGGCGTACGGCTCGGCGCCGTAGCGCAGCAGCGGCAGCAGCCCGAGGGTGACCGGCAGGGCCGGAACCAGGTCGCCGTGGGCCCCGACCGAGGTCAGCACCGCGGCCAGCGCGGTCTCCCCCGCCCCGAACCCGCCGGCGCTCTCCGGCAGGAAGGACTCCGCCAGTCCGGCCGCGAGCAACTCCTGCCAGGCCTGCGGGCTGTAGCCCAGTTCCTCATGGGTTTCGCCGGCCACGGTTTCCGGTGGCAGCAGCCGGTCCAGGGTCGTCTCGGTGACGCCGGCCAGTTCGGCGGCCACCTCGTCCAACTCAAAGTTCACGGTCGGGTTCCTCCTTGAAGGCGACAGGGAAGCGGATGTAGGCCAGCCCATTGGCCTGCGTCCGGGCCACCAGCCCACGGGCGGTGGCCTGTTCGGAATCGGTCAGTTCGGCGGGGTTGACCACCTCAGCGACCGGGACGTCGACGGCGCTCAGCGCGTCGACCACCTCCCGGGCGGTCATGGTGGCCGTCCGCGCGGCCACGTGCTGGTTGATCTCGGCGTTGCGCTGCACCCGATCCCGGTGCGGCGCCCCCTTCAGCGACTCGTCCAGACCGAAGGCCTCCACCAGCCGGTCCCAGAAGTGCTGCTCGATCGAGGCGATCGACACCCAGCGCCCGTCGGAGGTCGGGAAGACCCCGTAGCCGGGCTTGGTGAAGGCCCGCCGCCGGATCTCGGCCAGGTCGGTGACCCCGTCGAGTTCGTACTGCCCCAGCTGCAGGTTCATCGCATGCATCGCGGCATCGGTGATCGCCACGTCCAGGTGCTGCCCGCGCCCGGTGCGGTGCCGCTGCTGCAGGGCCGCCAGGGTGGCGATGGTGGCGTACAGGGCACCGGTCAGGTCGGCGATCGGGACCCCCTGACCGAGTGCGGGAGGCTGGTCCAGACCGCCGCCGAGCGCCAGCAACCCGGCCATCGCCTGGTAGTTGATGTCGTGACCGGCGGCCTTGACGTTCGGTCCGCTCTGGCCGAAGCCGGAGATCGAGACGTGGATCAGCCGCGGGTTCAGCTCCGCGGTGACCGCCGGGCCCAGGCCGAGCCGGTCCAGCACGCCGGGCCGGAAGCCCTCCACGAGCAGGTCGGCGTCGGCCAGCAGTTCCTTGAGCCGGGCCAGGCCGGCCGGGTCCTTCAGGTCGACGGTCTCCAGCTGCTTGCCGTCGGCGAGCACCTCGAAGGTACCCGGGGCCATGATCCGGGCCAGGTCGCCCTGCGGGCGCTCGACCTTGATCACCTCCGCCCCGAGATCGGCCAGGATCCGGGTCAGGAACGGGCCGGGGGCCAGTTCGGACAGATCGATCACGCGTACCCCGGCGAGGGGTCCTTGGGCGCTCATCGTGCCTCCTGCATCTGTTTGACGGGTCCGTGCTCGTGATCGGTGACGATGCCCAGGGCGTACAGGTCCTCGATCACCTCGGGGGCGTAGCCGAGCTCGGTGAGAATCTCGGCGGTGGCCGATCCGAGCAGGGGTGCACTGGGCGTGTCGACGACACCGCTGCGGGAGAACGACACGGTCGCCCCGGTCAGCAGGATGTCGCCCTTGTCGGCGTCGTGCAGGGTGCTCACCACCGGGCTCCCGGCGGCCCGGAGTTCGGCCCAGCCGTCGGCCACCGCCTCCTCGGCCCAGACCTCGGCCTCGTTGAGTTCGGCCAGCGCCGCGGCGGTGGTCCGCGCCGCGAAGGCCCGGCCCAGGGTGTCGAAGTCGGCGCGGTCGGTCTCGGCCCAGGCGAGCAGGCGCTCGACCATGTCGGCCGAGGGAGCCGCCACCGCGACCCAGCCGTCGCTGGTTCGGTACAGCGCCTCGGTCGGCTGGTATCCGGTGCGCTCGGCGTTGGTGCTGCGCGCCCCGAAGAAGGTGCCCTCGGTGTCCTGCATCAGCTCCGACAGCAGGAACAGGCCGGTGTCCAGCAGGTTGAAGTCGATATCGACCGCGCGACCGTCCTGCTGTTCCAGCACGCCCACCAGCATCGCGATGGCGCCCAGCAGACCCGCGGAGTAGTCCACGGTCAGCAGCCGGTACCACAGCGGATCCCCGCCGCTGCCGCCGGCGCGCACCTCCAGGCCGGTGCAGGCCTGGATGATCGGGTCGAACCCGGGGTCCTTGGCCTTCGGCCCGGTGTTGCCGTACGCCGAACTGTGCAACGTGAACAGGTCGGGCCGGGTGCTGCGCAGGGTGGCACCGTCCAGCCCGAGCCGTTCGGCCACCCCGGGCCGGAAGTTGTGGCTGGTGCCGTTCATCCGGCCGGACAACCGACCGATGATCTCCCGGCCGCGCGGATCCTTGGCGTTGATGGCCAGGGTGCGCTTGCCCCGGTTGACCGACAGGTACGCCGAGAAGCTGCGATCGCGCATGATCTCACCGTGGGTGGTTTCCACCTTGACCACGTCGGCGCCCAGATCGGCCAGCAGCTTGGTGGCGTACGGACCGGCGACGAAGTGGCCGAAGTCGATGAACCGCAGGCCGGCCAGCGGCCCGTTCCCGGTCCCGACCTCGGTGTCGGCCGCGGCCTCGCGCCGGTCGGCGGGAGCCACCTCGGTGCTCGCGAAGTTCAACGGCTGGGCGACCGAACGTCCGCCGGCATGCTCCTCGATGATTCCGTTCGCGACCGCCTGCGGGTGGTCCCACATCTCGCCGGGATCGCGCACCAGTTCGACGGCCATGCCGCCCTCGAGCAGCACCTTGAGCGCCTGCTCGCTGGTCATCTTCGCGATCGCGGCCCCCATCGACTCGGGATCGCCGAACCAGTTGGGGTGCGGGGTGTCGGGCACCTCGATGCCGAGCACCTCGTACGCCTTCTCCGGCCGGGCCCCGGTGCCGAAGTGCAGCCAGCGACCGTCGGAGCAGCGGAACAGCAGCGGGACGGTGCCCTTGGGGATGGTGCGCCCGAAGCTCGGCGCGGGCCGGCTGGGCAGCATCCAGAACGGCAGGAAGTGCAGCGTGCCCTGTTGCAGCGAGGTGGTGACGAGCTGGCCGGCCCCGGAGCGGGTGCGCTCGACCAGGGCCGCCAGCGCGCCGACCATGCCCTGGAATGCCGCGCCGAAGCTGGGCGCGGCAAAGGTCAGGTGCACCGGGCGTCCGTCGACGATCTCGTTGGCGATGCCGCTGCGGGCCTGGACCAGCAGGTCGACCGCGGGTCGCCCGGCCGCCGGATGGGACTGCGGATAGCCCTCGATGTGCACCACCACCGCGCGCGGGTGGCGCTGCGCCAGTTCGGCCGGGTCGGCATGGGTGACCGCGGGATGGTCCTCGCCACCGGTGAGGATCACGTCGGCGCGCTCGAGCCACGCCGCCAGTTCGTCAGCGGCCGGGCGTACGGCCTGCCGACGCCAGTCGGCCTGGTAGGGCTGGGCCTGCTCCAGCGGATCGCCGCCGGTGGGAGCGAACCGAGCCACGGTGGCACCGAGCCCGGTGAACATCTTGGTCAGCAGCGCGCTGGGCATCCCCAGACCGAGGTCGACCACGGTGAGGGCCTGCATGCTGGGTGCCTGTTTGATTGTGTGTTGAGTCATCGTCCTCGTTCGTCCGTTCCGACGCCGGCCTTCTTCGGGTGGGCGTAGCTGTGCATCACTTCGGGCCGGTCGAGCCGGTCGGCCCATTGCCCCTGCCACTGCCGCAGCGCGGCGTACACCTCGTCCTCGAGCTGATAGTCGAAGGGGTCGCGCTTGTTCTCCCGGGCGTGTTCGCGCACCCAGCGCACGGTCTCCCCGAGCGCCTCCCGGGCCGACTGCTGCTGGGTGTAGCCGAGCAGCCGGCGGATCTTCTCGGTGGAGACGGTCATGTGCTTCGCGGTGGTGCCGCCCAGGGTGAGCAGGTGGCCCATCACCGGGTTCAGGAACTCCGGCAGTCCGACGATCTCCGCGGAGATCCCGACGGCGTCCATGATCAGTTCGACCCATTGCGCGTGGTCGTACTGATCATCGTCGGCGACGTTGAAGATCTCGCCCGCGGCGGCCGGGTGGTCGATCGAGAGCAGGATCGCGTGCGCGGCGTTGATTCCGGCGCACCGGGTGTAGGTGGTCATCCCGGCGTTCGGCAGCAGCAGGAACGGTCGCCCGTCCTCCAGCCGCTTGATGTAGGACCATTCGCTGGTGGCCGGGATCGGCACCGCCTGGGGTCCGTAGATCGCGGGGTAGCGGAACAGCGTGGCCGAGTACGAGCCCCGGGCGTGTTCGGCGAAGACGGCGTCCTCGGCGGCCACGACCTTCTTCACGAAGCCGGCCGCCTTCGTGTTCACCGGCTCCGGGACGTCCCCGCGCAGGGCCTGTTCGGTCGCCATCAGCGGGAAGCCGCGCGGCGACATGGCCGCCGGGTCCATGAAGCCGGCGTACGCCGCAATCGCCCCGACGGCGATGAACCGTCGGCACTTCCCGGCAAAGACCTTGGCCAGGCCTTCCAGGCGGCCGTAGGCGGCGATGACCAGGTCGAAGGTCCGATCCCCGATCGCCTCGGCGACCTGGTCGGGGAAGTTGGGGTCGACGTGGAGGTGCGGGAACCGCTCGATGTCGGGGCTCTCGTGGACCCCGCGATGCAGGATCGTCAGGTCGAACCCGCGCTCGGCGAGGCCGGCGGCGATGTGGCCGCCGGTCCCGCCGGTGCCCCCCACCAGGAGTGCGGTGCGGCTCATCGAGCGGCTCCGCTGAGGGCGTGCACCAGGGCGTCGACCCCGGGCTGGGCGGCCAGGTCGTCGAGGATCTTCAGCGCGTCGTCGATCGCGCCGTCGGCCAGCAGGCCGGTGGTGAAGTTGCGGAACTTGGTGTCCACATCGGCGTCGGTGAACCGGGTCTGCTCGCTGTAGGGGTCGCCGTGGGCGAACTCGCGGTAGTCGGTGTACACCTGATCACCGACGGTGACCTCGATGCTGGCCGGCATCCGCACGTTGTGGCCGTGGGCGTCCAGGTCCTCCTTGGCGACCGGGCCCGAGCGCGGCTCGAGCTCGACGGTGACCTTCTCGGCGAAGCCGCGGACCCGCTGATCGGCGCGGGCGTCCTCGGTGTGCCAGTTCGGGCCGGGTACGCCGCGGTAGGAGGCGGCCCCCAGCAGGTACGGCAGGGAGAACATCCCGTCGACGGCCGTCTCCACCGCCGGGGAGTCCATGTGCTTGGCCAGTGCGGCACCGTGCACCCGGGAGGTGATCGCGGTGACGTCGTCGGGCCCGAAGCCGTGCTCGCTCATCAGGCCGGTGAGCATGTCGATGGAGGAGTTGAGGAACCGGCAGGCCGGGTACGGCTTGTAGGTGACCTCGCCGCACAGCCAGCGCTCCCCCAGCCCCTCGGTCAGGATCGCCTCGTTCACGTCGACCGAGCCGGCGACCCGCCAGAAGGCGCGTTCCCCGTCGAAGACCGAGGTTTCGGAGGTGAACCCTTCGGCGGCCAGCAGCGCCGCCTGGACGCCGGCCTCGGCCAGCGTGCCGTACAGGGCGTACTTGGTCATCGGGCGGGGCAGTTCGAGCCCGAACTGCGAGGACGCCGGCAGCGGCGCGCTGGCCAGCGCGATCCCGAAGGCGTGGCGCATCCGGTCGGCGTCCAGGCCGAGCAGTCGGCCGGTGGCGCTGGTGGCGCCGAAGACGACCGCGGTGTAGCCGCTGACCTTGCCGAAGACGATCTGGCCGTCCTCGCCGACGGTCAGCGAGCGCATCGACATGGCCACCCGGCTGGCCACCTCGTAGCCGATCATGCAGGCCGCGAGGTATTCCTCCCCGGTGTTGCCGTGCCATTCGGCGACCGCGAGTGCCGGCGCGATGACCGCGGCGGCGACGTGTGCCTTGTAGTGGATCGTGTCGTCGGAGTCGATCGCATTGCTGAGGTGACCGTTGATGTTGGCGGCCGCGGTGACCGGCAGCTTGCTGCCGCCGGCCCCCAGGACGGTCGCCTCGGGGTTCCCGCCGCGCGCGGTGACGACCCGTTCCAGGATCACGCTGGAGGGGATGGTCCGGCCGGCGACCGCGCAGGCCAGGGTGTCCTTGATCAGCATCGCGCCGGCCCGCCGGTCGGATTCGGAGATCGCGCTGAAGGGATGGTCGGCGGCGAAGCTCGCCAGCCGGGCGGTGTTGTTCGGGGTGCTGTTCATGGTGCCGCTCACTTCGTGGGTCGATTGGGGACGATGTCGTCGGCGACGATCTTGTCGACGAACGGCTTGACGTTGAGTTGGCCGGACTTCACGTAGGTGTCGATGTCGGACCAGGTGGTGTTGGCCTGGCCGTAGCCGAGCTGTTCGGCCTCTGCACGCCACTTGTCGTGGCTGGCCTTGAGGTCGCCGATGAAGGCCTGGCCGTCCACGCCGGCAGGCGCCTTGCTGGGCAGTTCGGCGGTCTTCTTGTCGAAGTACTGGGTCAGCGCGGCGCGGGCGTCGGGCTGGAATTCGTGGAACTTCACGTGGTGGGCCTTCGCCTCACTCACCGCATCGGCGTAGGTGGCGAACATGGTCGACTCGATGTGCGCCTGGATGTAGACATCGGCGCGGTCCCACAGCAGCTGGCGGGCGGCCAGCGGCAGCTCGTCGTAGCGGGACTTGCTCATCGACCAGCCGACCGGGGTGCCGGTCAGCTGGACCTCATGGTCCACCGTCCAGTCGGTGGTGACCTCGGCCAGGCCCAGCACCTGCGAGGTGGCCAGGGACAGCGCGCCACAGTCGATCACCTTGCGCTGGAAGCTCTGGTACAGCTCCTGGGTCGGGACGTCGACCGAGGTCGCACCCAGCGCGGCCAACTGCTCGGCCTGGCCCTTGGTCGACGGACGCACCTGCTTGCCGGCGAACTCCGGCAGCGAGGTGGCCTGCTGGCCGTTGCACATGATCACCGCCGAGCCGGTCGGCACGGTCGGCAGCAGCGGCTGGACGTCGTTGGCCTGCAGTTCCTCGCGCAGGGCCTTGTTGGTGGCACCGAACTCGATCCAGGCTCCGGCCATCTGCAGCGAACCCACCACCGGTGAGGTCTGGTGCAGGTACATCGCCTGCGAGGCGTAATCGGCGACCTTGAAGGTATCGGGATTGAACGCGGAGACGTGCTGGCCCATATCGACCAGGCCCTCGGACATCGCCTTCTCCATGTCCCGGGTGCTGACCCGGGAGGCGGAGTAGAGCACGTTGAACTTGATCTTGCCGCCGGACCATTCCTCCACGGCCTTGGTCCAGGCCAACGGCGCGGCCGAGTAGTGCGAGTCGGGGCCGGAGGTCAGCTGCACGGTGTACTCCACCGGCTTCATGTCCGCCAGGGCGGCGATGTACTGCTCCTTGGTCGCCCCGGCCGGTACCCCGTCACCGCCGGCGGTGCTGGATCCCGTTCCCCCACTGCACGCGCTGACCGTGAGCAGCGCCAGTGCTGCCAGGGGCGCGATCAACTTCTTCCAGTTCATCCTTGAACCTCCATGCTCCGCATTTTCGCTGCAGTCTACGAAATATCGTGATGTTCAGCAAGGGGTCGTTAACCAGAAAGGGCCGGTCCCGCGTATCGCGGAACCGGCCCCTCGGAGGTGGCAGCGTTGTTTCGGAACAGCTCAGTTCGGAAAAACTGCCCGGCGTACCTCGATCAGCTTGCCGAGCAACTCGTCATGGGCGGGGAGCACGCGTTCCGACGGCCCGATCATGCCCAGGGCGATGCTCTGCCCGCCCACCACGCCGGCCACGGCCAGCGAGCTGACCCCCATGGTGCCCTCGTTGTTGGCCGCGAACCAGCCCCGGGCCACGCTCTCCTCGATCTCGGCCTCCAGCGTGCTGGGGTCGGTGGTCGTGTGCGGCGTACGCCGGGTGAGCGGCTTGAGTCGCAGCAGGTGGCCCCGTTCGTCGGCCGGCAGCGCCGACAGCAACGCCTTCCCCAGCGCCGTGGCATGGATGGTGAAGGTGTCCCCGGCGTTGAGCACGTAGCGCAGCCGGTGCCGCCCCTCGCCGACGGCCAGGGTCTTGATCCGGTCGCCCTCGAGGATGGCGGCGGCACAGGTCTCCTCCGAACGTTCGGCAAGCAGCGCCGCCGCCTCGGCCGCGAAGGCCTGCAGAGAACCGGTGCCGGTGACCTCGTCGGCCAGATACTGCAGGCGACTGGTCGGGTAGTACCGCCGGGTCGACGGCGTACGCATCAGATAGCCGATCTGGTACAGCGTGTCGAGCAGGTCCGAACTGCTGCTCTCGGGCATGTCGAGCAGCCGGGCCACCTCGGACTTGGTCAGTTCCCGTTTCTCCCGCGAGAAGATCTCGAACACCGCCATGGCCCGGGCCGCAGCCGGGACCGGTAGACCCTTGGTGGCTCCACCATTGCGGCCGGTGGAACGTTTTGTCGGGGCGTCGGCCATCGTCGATCCTCTCTCCAGAGCAGTCAGCGCCGGACCGGCAGGTCCGGCGTGGCTCAGCCTAGCCGCCAAGCGAGGATCCGATCCCGGGAATGCTGCGGACTGCCACCCACCGCTTGATCCGACCGTCGGGGGCGAAGGTGCCCAGCCCGAAGGAACTGGAGCGCATCGGCCCACCCTTGGTCTCATAGACCGTGGTCGACAGGATGCAGCGATCCTCGGCGATCCACAGTTCGTCGATCTCGTGGTACCAGCCCCGCGTACGCCGCCGCTCGACCAGCAGGCGCTGCAGGTCCTCGCGGCCCTGCGCCTCGGCCAGCGGGCCGCCGGTCTCGTAGGGCGGATGGGAGTAGAAGCAGTCCTCGGTGAACAGCTCGGCCACCTCGGTCAGCCGCCCGGCCTCCAGCCGCTCCAGGTACTCCTTGACGGTGGTGGCCACCGCGTCCCGGCTCGGAAATTGCTCGCTCATGGGTTGTCTCTCCTTCGTTCCTTATTCCTGGCTCATCAGACTGGGTAGCCAGGTCACCGCATCGGGGACGAAGATCATCGCCACCAGCAGCAGAATCGGCCACGGCAGCACCATCAGCACCGCCTTGAACATGTCCGGCAGGGTGATCTTGTGCCCGACGTTCACTTCGGGGTCCTGGACGATCGAGTGCACCACGTAGGTGAGAATGCCGACCGGGGGCGTGATCACCGCGAGTTCGCAGAGCACGACGATGAACACACCGAACCAGACCGGGGACACCCCGAGGGCGGCCAGGGTGGGCATCAGGATCGGCACGGTGACCAGCATCATCGCCAGCGAGTCCATGAACATGCCGAGGATGATGTACACCCCGATCAGCAGGAACAGGAACTCCACCCGGCCGAACCCGACCTTCGAGACCCCGTCGACCAGATGGTCGATCAGGCCGGTGACCGACAGGAACCGGGTGAACACGTGCGCGCCGATCAGCAGCAGCGCGAGCGCGCCCATCGTGCTGACGGTGTCGGTGAACGACTGCCACAGGGTCTTCAGCACCGTGCCCTTGCCGCGCTGGGCCCAGATCGCGATCGGGATCGCACACAGGGCACCCAGGGCGCCGACCTCGGTCGCGGTGAAGGTACCGGTGAACATGCCCAGCAGCACGACCAGGACCAGGACCGGGATCGGCCAGATCGAGCCGAGACTGCTCCAGCGTCCGCTCCAGGTGCCGCGGGGGCGGGCAATTCCCTTGCCGCCGCCGGCCATTTCCGGTCGGATGATCGAGATCACGACCACCGCGACCATGTAGACCGCCACCAGGACCAGGCCCGGGCCGAGGCCCGCCATCAGCTGCGGCCCCACCGGGACCTCGGCGACGCCGGCGTAGATCACCATGAACAGGCTCGGTGGCAGCAGGTGCGCGACCGACCCGGAGAACAGCACCGATCCGGTGGCCAGCTTCTTGTCGTAGCCCGCCTTCAGCATCTCCGGAACCCCGGCGCGGGTGAGCGCGTACGCCATCCCGAACGAGGACCCCGAGATGGAGGCCAGCCCGGCGCCGGCGGCGGTGGTCCCGACCGCGAGGCCACCGGGGAGCCAGCCGAACCATTGCTTGGCGAAGGTGTACAGGTGCTCGGTGACCCCGGACCGGGACAGCAGCATGCCCATCACGATGAACATCGGCAGCACGGTCAGCGACCAGCTGGCGGTGCTCTCGTACGGCATCCGGGCGAGTACGCCGATCGTGGCGCGCTCTCCCAGCATGGCGTACAGACCCATCAGGGCCGGAACCGTCATCGCGACCCCGACGGGGATCTTCAGCATCATCAGCACGATCATCAGCACGATCCCGAGGATCCCGACCGTGCCCTTGTCGTCGGTGGTGAACATCGCCACGCTGCACCCCACGAGGATCACCGCGACCACCAGGCGCCAGATCAGCCGGCTGGTCCGCGTCCCGTTACCGGAATCGTGCTGAACCTCGATCTCATCGTGGTCCAGGCCGGTGGGGTGCGGCTCGTCGAACTCGGCGAGTTGCTCGTGGGTGGCCCGCTTCGGCAGCCGCAGCGTCTCCACCGCCTGGACGGCGATCGCGATCGCCATCAGGGCGAAGCCGAGCGGCACCAGGTACATCGTCGGCCAGATCGGCATCGCCGAGACCCCGGCGGTCGCCTTGATGGCGGTCTTGGCCAGCGCTTCCTGCAGGCCGTACCAGGTGAATCCCAGCGCCAGCACGAAGGACACGATGTCCCCCAGCAGCAGGAAGTTCTTCTGCACCGGCCGGGGAGCCAGATCGTAGGCCAGGCGCGCTTCGATGTGCTCGTTGCGCTGCTGGGCCCAGACCATGCCGAGCAGGAAGATCGCCGGCATGTACCAGTAGGCACCGATTTCCAGGGTGCCGTGCAGGGATCCCAGCGGGGTCTTGCGGGCCAGCGCGTTCACCACGGTGTGGATCATCAGCAGCGCCACGGCGATGGTCGCCGGGATGCCGAACGCTCCGATCACCTTGTTGATCCGGTCGGCCACCGGGTGCGCGGAGCGCTGTGGCTGTTCCGGTGGTGGCGCCACCGGATCGGTGGGCGCCGTGCTGCCGGCCCCCATGGCCGGCGTCTCGCTCACTTGAGTCATGGTTGTCCCGTTCTGCTCACTTGCTCGGGCGGTGCTTGGACAGCACCTCGGTGGTCAGTCGATCGACCAGGGGCTTGACGTCGACCGGATTGGCGGCCAGGTACTTGTCGACCTCGCCCCAGGAGACGTTGTTGGAGTAGCCGAGTTCGCCGACGATGCCGCCCCACTTGTCGCTGGTCTGGCGGGCGTTGGCGACGAACTGGTTTCCGTCGGCGTTCTTCACCCTGGCCGGAAGCTTGCTCACCTGGTTCTCCTGCTCGGCGGTGATCTTGGCGCGGGCATCCTCGGCCAGCGGCGCGAACTGCATGCCGCGCTTGTTGGCCTGCTCGACGGCGGTGCCGAACTGACCCAGCAGCGCGGTCTTCAGATAGGCGGTGTAGTACGCGTCGAGGCGGTCGTACATCAGCTGCTTGGCCGCCAGCGGCAGTGCGTCCCACTTCTGCGAGGACACGGCCACGCCGCCGTTGCTGGCCGACAGCATCACGCTCGGGTCGGAGGTCCAACCCTTGGCGACCTCGTTCAGCGACATCGACAGCGTCAGCGACGGGACGGTCACCGCGCAATCGACGGTGCCACGCTGCAGCGCCTGGTACAGCTCCTGGGTCGGGATGTCCGACGCGGTCGCCCCGAGGGCCTCGATGATCGGCACGTTGGCCGGCGAGCTGGCCCGGATCTGCTTGCCGCGGAAGTCGGACAGCTTGGAGGCCGGGGCGTCCTTGCAGATGAAGGTGGTGTTGCCCAGCGGGCTGGACGGGATGATGAGTTCCATCCCCTGGCTCGCGGCTTCCTGGCGGATCGAGGCCTCGGTGTAGGTGAAGTCGATCCAGGTGGCGGCCATCTGCAACTGCCCGGCGATCGGGTCGGTCTTGTTCAGGAACATGAGATCGGTCAGCAGCGCATTGTTCGGGAAGCGCTCCGGCTCGGTGTAGAGCAGCACGTAGCCGCTGTCGACCAGGCCGTCGGCGATGCCGTTGGCCATCTGGTACACCGGGACCCGCGAACCGGAGTAGAGGATGTCGAACTTGATCTTGCCGCCGGACCATTCCTCGACCGCCTTGGCCCAGGCCTCCTGGGGCGACGAGGTCTGTGAGCCCTCGGAGGTCGGCAGCTGCATCGACAGGGTCACCGGCTCCATACCGGCCAGCGCGGCGGTGTACTGCTCCTTGGTCGCCCCCACGGCCACCGATTCACCGCCGCCGCCACTGCCGGCGCTGCCGGAACCGCAGGCGGACAACAGCAGGACCAGCACCGACAGCAATGCCGAGATTCCCAGCATCCTTCGATTCTTGAACATGGAGACTCCCTCGTCTCTGGAACACCTACACAGCAGGACACGACGCACGGAGGAGATCCTCGGACATGTCGTCGATATGTCGGAATCTCGGCATCTGTGCCGTTATTCCGCGTTAACCGTAGCAAGGGGAGGCATCCAGGGTCAATGCCTTACCGTTCGGAGCCCGCCACCACAAGCTAAAACAATTTCCGACTACAGAAACTATCCGGCCGACCCCCAGGAGGGTCGGCCGGATCGACAGTTTCCGTATTTTCGATCGTTCTTCGATGTGTCGGTGAATCAGTCGACCACGACGATGTCCAGCGGGGCAATCATCTCCACCGGGAGCGGCTGCCACAGTTCGCTGCGATCCGGCGTCCCCAGGTCGGGCCGGTCCTTGGCGAACTTCTCCACCAGGACCTCCGACAACTCACCGACCGCCTCCAGCATGGTCGCGCCGTGCGTCACCAGCCCCGGTACGCCCAGGCACCGGGCCAGGTAGCCGGATTCGGAATAGCTGGTGGCCACCAGCAGGCGCCACTCCTGGCCGCCATCGAAGGTCTGTGCCATGGCTGGACTCCTGTCAGATCGTTCGGGCAATGTTGCGGCGCAGGATCTCCGAGGTTCCGGCGTAGATCCGCAGGACGCGGTTGGTGCTGTAGATCCGCGAGATCGGGGTCTCGTCCATGAAGCCCATCCCGCCGAACAGCTGCAGGCAGGAGTCGATGGCGCGGGTGGCCATCTCGGTCAGCCACAGCTTCACCATCATTCCGTCGGCCGGCTCGTTGGTCCCACCGCGGATCTTGCGGATCGTGTCGTGCAGGTACGCGGTGCCCACCGACAGATCGGTCTTCACCGTGGCCAGCTGGAACTGGGTGTTCTGGTAGTCCCAGACCGTCTTGCCGAAGACCTGACGCATCTTCACGTACTCCAGGGTCTGCCGGTACGCCAACTCGGCCTGGCCCAGGGCCCGGGCGGCGATCTGCAGCCGGTCGTACTCGATGGAGTCCATCATCAGCTTCATCGCCGCGCCCTCCTCCCCCATCCGCTGGGCCACCGGGACCCGGACGTTGTCGAAGGTGAGTTCGGCGGTGTTCCCGGCCACGAAGCCCGCGGTCTTGATCTTCTTGCGGGTGACGCCCTCGATCGACGGGTCGACCAGGAACATCGTCAGGGCCTTGCCGTTGCGCTCGCTGCTGGTGCGCGCGATCACGTAGAGGCAGTCGGCGATGTCGCCGTTGGTGATGAACATCTTCGAGCCGTTGATCACGTAGTGATCCCCGTCCCGGGTGGCGGTGGTGCGCATCGCCAGCACATCGGAGCCCGCGTCGGCCTCGGTGATCGCCATCGCCTGGATCGCCTCGCCGGCCATGATCTTCGGTGCCCAGGTGCGGATCAGCGGATCGTTGCCGCTGGCGATCAGGGCCCCGGTGGCCATGTCGGTGCTGAACAGGCTGCCCAGGGTGGCGTACGCCTCGGAGCGGGCCAACTCGTGGGAGATGATCACGTTCGGGATGTGCCCGGCCCCGGGACCGCCGTACTCCTCGGGGATCGAGGCCCCCAGGATCCCGGCCTTGCCCGCCTTGCGCCAGATCTCGTGGCGGGAGTCCCAGTCGTAGGGCAGGTTGTCATAGTTCGGCTCGAGTTCCTTGTCGATGAAGGCCCGCACGGTGGCCCGGAAGGCGTCCTCGACATCGCTGAACGGCGAGGAGTGGGCCAATTCGGGGTACTCGGCCAGTGTCGGATCCTGGGTCACAGTGTGTTCCTCCTGCTCATGCGACGACTCCCGCCGCGTACATCGCTTCAATCTCTTCGTCGGGATAGCCCAGTTCGGCGAGCAGTTCCCGGGTGTGTCGGCCGCGGGCCGGGGCGCCGCGCAACGTCTCGGCGTCCAGCGCGCTGCGGCCGAAGGTGACGAGTTGGCCGACCGCCCCGTAGAGGTGGCCGTACCGCTCGTCGGGGCGGGTGGCACAAAAGCCGGTGGCCCGGGCCGTCTCGGAGGCCAGCAGATCGCTCAACCCGCTGGGTCGGCATTCCTCCGCCCATACCCCGGCTTCCCGCAGCCGCGCCAGGGCGTCGGCGAGCGGGAGTTCGCGCAGCCGCGCCTCGAGCAGCTCCTGCTCCGCGGGGCCCCAGTCGGCGGCATGCGCGGGCGCCGGAGTGTTGCCGACCAGTTCGGTCCACAGCGCCTGCGCCTGGGTGTCGGAACGGGCCGCGATCGCGATCCAGCCGTCGGCGACCGGATAGAGCCGGTGCGTCGGGGAGGTGCCCAGCAGGTCCCGGTCGATCTCCGGTACGCCGGCGAAGCTGTCCCCGACCTGGATCTGGTCCGACATCAGGAACATGCCGGTGTTCAGCAGGCTGCCCCAGGCGTCGGCGACCCGGCCGGTGACCCGGCGTTCGTACAGCGCCATCAGCGCGGCGACCGCTCCGACCACCCCGGCGCCGTAGTCCAGGTACGGGGCCCGGAACCACAGCGGTTCCCCGTCGGGTCCGCCGGCGCGCCGCTCCATGCCGAGCAGGGCCTGGATGATCATGTCGAAGCCGGGATCGGTGGCCCGCGGCCCCTCCGGCCCGAACGACAGCGAGGCCAGCGTGATGATGGTGGGGTTGATCCGGCGCAGTTCGGCCGGGGAGACCCCCAGCCGCTCCGGGACGCCGACCCGCCAGTTGTGCATCATCAGGTCGGTGCCGGCGACCAGGCGATCCAGCACCTGCTTGCCGCGGGGGTCCTTCAGGTCGACCACCATCGCCCGCTTGCCCATCTGGACGGCGAGGTAGTGCCGCTGCAGGCCCCGGTTCGGGTCCCCCTGCAGGCTCTCGAACTTGATCACGTCCGCGCCCAGGTCGGCCAGCAGCCGGCCGCTGAACGGGCCGGCGACGAAGCTGCCGAAATCGATCACCCGGATCCCGGCCAGCGGTCCGGCGCCGGACCGGGGGCGGTCGATCTCCGGTGCCGTACCGGGGGTCGGCTCGGTGATCGCGCTCACCCGGAACGGGTCGGCCACCACCCGGGTGTCGCCGCGCTGGCTCAGCAGCCGATTGGCCGCCACCTGCGGGTCGTCCCAGAACTCGCCGGGCCGCAGCACCGGCGCCGCGGGCAGGCCGATGGCCCGGGCCCGGGTCAGCAGTTCCTCCCGGGGGAAGCCGATCACGTGGCTGCCGATCAGCGGCCGATCACCGAAGAACATGTTCGGGCTGGCGCCGACGCGGGGAATCCCCACATCGTTGGGATCCACCTCCCGGTCGATCTCCAGGATCGTGTACAGCTTCTTCACCGCCTGGGGTACGCCCATCACGAACTGGATGAACTCCCCGTCGGCGCACTCGAAGATCAGGTGCTTGACGTCCTTGGGGGTCGCCTTGTCGAACTCGGCGTCCGGGTGCTCGGCGGCTTCCCAGAACGGCATCAGGAAGAACACCGCCCCCTGGTGCAACGAGGCGGTGACCAGTTCGCCCCGGCCGGAATCCAGCCGACCGATCAGCGCGGCCCACAGCCCGTACAGCGCCAGCAGCGCCTGCCCGAAGGTCGGGAACAGCACGTCGAAGTAGACCGGGCGATCGCTGTAGTGCTCGAAGGTCAGCCCCGAGCGGGCCTGCACCAGCAGATCGACCGCGGGGTGTCCGTCCTCGTCGCCGGGAACGTAACCGGAGAGGTCGACCACCACCAGCTGCGGGTACGCCTGCGCCAGCTCGGCAGCGTCGCGGCGGGTCGCCACGTCCGGGTGATCCTCGCCGCCGACCAGGCAGACGTCCGCGGCGGCCAGCAGCTCGGCCAGGTCGGCCGCGTCGGCGGCGTGGACACCGTCGCGCCAGTAGCGGTGGGCCGGGTAGATCCGGTCGAAGACCTCGTCGCCGGCCGGCGCCACGCGGTCGACCCGCATCCCGGCCGCGACCAGGGAGCGGGTGACCAGCCCGGCGGCCATGCCGGTGGCCAGGTCGACCACGCGCAGCGCGGTCGGCGCCTGATACCGGGGTTCACTCATCGGGTCCGCACTGGTCATCGAGCCTTGTACTCCGGCTTGCGCTTTTCGGCGAAGGCACGGCCGTACTCCTTGAAGTCCTCGGTCTTGTCCAGCCGGGACAGCTGCATCTGCTCATCCAGCGCGGTCGCGATCGGCACCCACTGCTTGCGGGTCACCCGGACCGCGTCCCGGGTTGCCAGCGGCGGCGCCTTGAGGATCTCGGCGGCCAGTTCCTCGGCCACCTCCAGCATCTTGTCCTCGGTGGTCAGCCGGTTGGCCAGCCCGAGCCGGTAGAGCTCGGCGCCCTCGATCTGCCGCCCGGTGATCAGCATCTCCGAAGCCAGCTTGGAGGGCATGAAGGTCTTGATCTTGGCCCAGGTCCGCGACCCCGACATGCCGGCGGTGGTCTCGGTGATGGCCACCCGAGCGGTGTCGGCGACCACCATCAGGTCGCATTCGGCGGCCAGATGCGCGCCGCCGCCCAGGGCGTACCCGTGCACCGCGACGATCACCGGCTTGTAGTTCGCGGTCCGGCCCAGCCAGCCCTCGCCACCGGTGCCGCGCAGGTGCTGGGCGCCACCGACGTGGCCCTCGCGCAGGGCCTGCAGCGCGTTCTTGGCGCGCTCGGAATCGGTGCCGCCGAAGCCGAAGGAGCTGTGCTCCTTGACATCGACGCCGGCGCAGAAGCTCTTGCCGGCGCCGTGCAGGATCAGCACCCACAGGTCCTCGTCGAGGTCGAACTCCATCAGCGCCAGCCGCATCTCCGATTCCATCTGATCGGTGAAGGCGTTGTGGCGCTCGGGCCGATTCAGTTCCAGGTAGGCGATGCGACCCTTGCGGGTGAAGTTGATGGTCTGGTACTCGGTCATGCTGTCATCTCCGATTCGTGCTGCAGAAGTTCGTCGTTGTGCTCGCCCAGGACCGGGGCGGGCCGGAACGGCCGGGCGGGAGCCCAGCCCTCGAGGTTCACCAGCGGGCCGTAGCAGCCGGTGACCACCCCGAATCGTTTGTCCTCGGTGTCGATCACCAGGTGTGCCGCGCGGGCGGCCGGGTCGTCCAGGAGCCGAGCGAAGGCATCGCGCCGGGCGGGCACCGCCCAGCCGCCGATCTCCTCGACCGCGGTCACCACGGCGGTGCTGTCGCGTTCGGCGGTCCAGGCCGTCCCGGCCCGGGTCCAGGCCTCGTCGCGGACGTCGGTCGCCGGGTCCAGTCCCAGCAGCGCGGCCCAGGCCGTCCGCGTCGCCGGCTCGCGCAGCACCAGCGCGACCCAGCCGTCACGGGTGCGGTAGAGCCGCTCGAGCGGGGCGAAGCCGAGGCGTTCGCCGTCGAGCGCATCGGCGCCCTCCGCCCCGCGCAGGTCGCCCTCCCCACGCAGGAACAGGGCCGCGGCGAGCAGGCTGACATGCACGTCGACGCCGACCTGGTCGGTGGCCCGGCGGTACAGACCGGCCAGAATCCCGATCGCACCGAGGGCACCGGAGGCATAGTCGACGAACGGCGAGCGGTACCAGACCGGCTCGTTGCCCCGGCCGCCGGCCCGCTGCTCGTGGCCGCACAGGGCCTGCATGACCATGTCGAAACCGGAGTCCAGGGCCTTCGGCCCGGAATCCCCGTAGGCCGTGGTCTGCAGGTACACCAGGCCGGGGTGCCGCTCCCGGACCTGGTCGGGCCCCAGTCCGAGGCGTTCGGCCGCGCCGACCCGCATGTTGTGCATCAGCACATCGGCATCCTCGAGGAGGCGATGCAACTGTGCGCGCCCCGCCTCGGTCTTCAGGTCGAGTACCACCGAGCGCTTGCCCCGGTTGGTCGCCAGCACGTTGCGCATCCCGGTCAGGTTCGACAGCCCGGTGGGCGGGTCGACCGAGATCACCTCGGCACCCAGGTCGGCCAGCAGCTTGGACGCGAAGGGCCCGGCCACCCAGTTGCCGATGTCGACGATGCGTACGCCGGACAGCGGATCCGGCCCGGCCACGGCTTCCGTCGGGGCCGGTGCGGCGGCCCGGGCCCGGTAGCGCAGCGGCTGGGCGACCCGGAGCCGACCGGTCCGGTCGGTCTCCACCAGCCCCTGCTGGCGGACCTGCGGATCCTGCAGGGCGGCGCCGGGCGCCAGCACGGGTTCGGCGGCGATCCCGGCCGCCTTCAGCCGGGCCACCACGACGTCGGAGTCGAGTCGGGCGACGTATTCGGCCAGCAGCGGGCGGTCCCCGAAGTAGGAGTCCGCGCCCCGGCTGGCATCCGGGACGCCCCGGTCGGCCGGATCCACCTCGCCGGGGATCTCCAGAGCTCGGTGCACCTTGGCGACCGCGCCGGGAACCCCCATCACGAACTGCACGTAGCGCCCGTCGCGACACCGGAAGATCAGGTGCCGCACGTCCAGCGGGGGCACCTTGTCGAAGTCCGGGGTGGGCCGCTGCGCCGACATCCACAGGTGGGGCCAGAACAGGGCCTGGCCCTGCTGCAGGCTCACCCGGGCGAGGGCGCCGGCGCCGGTGCGCCGACGCTGCAACAGTCCGGCCCAGGCCGCCAGGGTAGCCAGCAGGCCGGCCCCGTACAGGGTGGACCCGAAGGCGATCTGGGTGGGCCGGTCGGCGAACTGCTCGAACACGAAGCCGGTGCGGGCCTGCACCAGCAGGTCATCGGCCGGGGTCTGGTCGGTGGTCCCGGGCACGTACGCCGCGACCTCGATCACGACCTGCCCGGGGTCGCTGGGCACCTCGTGCTCCAGCGCCCCGACGATGGTTTCCCCGCCGGTGAGCACCACGTCGGCGCCGGCGACCCGGGCCTGCTCGGGGGTGAGGGTTTCCCAACCGTCCCACCAGTGCCGCAGCGCCGGGTAGCGGGCCAGCACCGCGTCGTCGGTGGGATCGCTCACCCGCAGGATCCGCGCCCCGGCGCCGGCCAGCAGCCGGCAGGCGACGGCGGTGGGCAGCCCGTGACCGAGGTTGAGGACGGTCGGGCCGCTCACTGTGCCGATGCCTCGCCCTGGTAGATCTCGGTCCAGGAGTGTCCCTCGGCCAGTTCCACATAGCCGGCGGTGATCGGCTGCCGGGGCGCCAGGCCGCGCGGCTCTTCGCCGCGATCCACGCGCTTGGCGTTGTCGATCACGTTGCGGCGGAACCGGGCGATGGCCAGGTCGGCGGGCACCAGGTGCTCCACCGGGTACAACTCCATCGGACCCATCGATTCACCGACTGCGAAGTCCTCGGGGATGAAGCGGTACAGCCCGGTGAAGGTGGAGCCGTCGGCCATGGCCGCGCGGTTCTGCAGCCAGTTGTTCTCCTTGCGCGGCCGATCCGGCAGGTCCTTGTACGCCCGGCCGATGCCGTGCTTGTTCTTGGCGGTGTCGTCGATGCCGTAGTACTGGAAGATCTCCTCGCGGGCGGCACCGGTGTTGATCACCCGCTGCTCGTCCCAGAAGACCATGAAGAAGTGGGTGCGCTCGGTGTCGACCGGCAGCATCAGCTGCATCAGGTTGTCCGGGGGGACCGCGACCGTGGTCGGGTAGGAGAAGGTGGTGATCCGGGCCGCGGTCCCGGAGTCGCCGTCGGGGGTGGTGAACGAGCGCAGCGCGGCGTACCGCAGGCCGAAGTCGGTCTCCTGCACCTCGATCGAGGGGGCGAGGTCCTTGGAGATCACCGCACCGGTGGAGGACCGGGCCCGGCCGGAGAAGGAGGGCGCCGGGCCCTTGCCGGTGCCGAGCAGCTTCAACGCGTCCTGGTGCAGCACGCCGGTGTGGGAGGAGTCCAGCAGCCCCTCGATCGTGCGCGACCAGTTGGCGTTGGCCACCACGATCTCCGACAGCACGTTCTCCTCGGGCAGGTCGAAGTACGGGTGGTGCGGCAGCTCGGGCTGCTGGTCGGCGGGCCCGAAGTAGCCCCAGACCAGCCCGCCCTTCTCCTGCACCGCGTAGGCGGGCTGCTTGACCCGGTCCTTGAACCGCGGATCCTGCACGTTCGGGGCCTCGACCAGGGTGCCGTCGGTGGCGTACTTCCAGCCGTGGTAGAGGCACCGCAGGCCGCCGCCCTCGTTGCGCCCCAGACACAGCGAGGCGCTGCGGTGGGTGCACAGCTCATCGAGCAGGCCCAGGTTGCCGGCGCTGTCACGGAAGAGCACGTAGTCCTGGCTGAGCGCCCGCACCGGCAGCGGTGCCCCGTCGGCGGTGACGTCCGACGACAGCGCGATGGGCAGCCAGAACCGCTTCATCATCTTGTGCATCGGCGCCCCGACCGATACATCCATCAGCATTCGCTTCTGCTCCGCATGGTCCATGACAGACCCTCCTACACTCCGATATTTCGTGTGATCTTACGTTATTTCGTATTAACCGGCAATGGTTTCGTGGCCTGCAGCACCTGCTGCATCTGCCGGGCAATCCGGTAGCGCATGTTCTGCCACAGCACGGCGTACGAGCTGGTGTACTCGATGTGTCGGCGGTCCTCCCGCATCCGGATGATGCTGTTGCGGGCCAGGTGTTGATACAACCAGATGCTGCTGAACAGCATGTAGAAATCGACCGTCGCCGGGTCGCAGTGGTAGCCGCCGTTGGCGTGGTAGACCTCGAGGAACTTCTCCCAGGTGGTCATCTGCTCGATGGTGCTGCGCAGATAGCCCAGGTCCCGGGCCGGATGCCCCAGCGAGGTCAGCTCCCAGTCCAGGACCGCGGTGAGCTCGTCCCCCTCGGCCAGGACGTTGTGGAACCCGAGATCGCCGTGCACCAGGGTGATCTTGTCGTCGATCCCGCTGACGTGGGCGTCCAGCCAGTCCAGCGCCTGCACCACGCTGGGATAGTCGTCGCAGTAGGTGTGGATCGTCTCGCGGAACTGGGCCAGCCTTTCCCGCAACTGCTCCTGGGAATGATCCTGCAGGACCAGGAAGTCACTGCTGATCTCGGCCACGTCGATCGCGTGCAGCTTACCGACCTGGGCCGCCAGGCCCAGCGCGAGCGGCTCACTCTTGGGCGGGACGAACACATCACCGGCGGTCGACCCGGCCAGCCGCTCCATGATCAGGAAGGAGTTGCCCAGCTGTTCGGTGTCGCGCTCCAGGTGCAGCGGCTTGGGGACCTTCAGCCCGCGGGCGTGCAGTTGGGCGAGCAGTTCGGCCTCACTGACCACAGAGGTCTGGTTCAGTTCGGATTCCTGGTCGATCCGGAAGACGACCTCCGCAGGGAACTCGGCGGCCTCGCTCATCGAGATCGCCAGGGTCGTCTTGGAGCGTCCGCCGGCCATCTGCACCACATTGTCCAGGTGCGCGGTCGCGCCGCCGCCGGGATGGTCGCGCAGGAAGGCCTCGATCCGCTCCACGTCGATGATCGCCCGGGGCACCGCGACGCCCGCCGCCGGCGGGGTCCGCAGTTCGGCGGTGGCCTGCTCGATCCGGTCGATCTCGGCCAGTTCGGCGGTCAGGTCGGCCGGTTCGGCGTACGCCCCGGCGGACTCGGCCAGCCGGTCCAGCCGCAGCGCCAGCCAGCTCAGGACCTCTTCGCAGCGGCTGGCGCGGACCGCGGCCAGCCCGGTCAGCTCGGGCTCGATCGTCCCGGTCAGGGTGTCCACACAGTTCGCGATCACCCAGCGCGCGGTCTGCAGTTCGACCTGCAGATGGCTCAGGTGGTCCTGGGTCTTGAAGTCGGCTTCTCGGGTCATCGCTGTCCCTCCACATCGGCGGCCAGGGCCGGATCCAGCGGGCAGGTGCGCTCGATATGGCCGTAGACGGTCTCCCCGTCCCAGGTGTAGCGGGCCCGGCCCTCGTAGAGCCGGTTCACCCCGAGTCGGCCGGCACCGAAGGCCAGGTCGTTGGGTCGGTACTGCTCCATCGGCAGGGCCCGCAGCACCTCGACGTCGATGGTGATCTGCTGCCCGTCCCCGGTGGTCAGGTGCAGCGGGCGGACGGTGAACGGGTCATCGGGATCGGTGAGGAAGTCCGGGGTGATCTCGAAATCGGTGAAGCTCTCCCCGTCGGAGATGTAGCCCATCGCCATCACCGAGCCGTTCTCGTTGTCCCGGGTGGCCAGGATGTTGAACGAGCGGCCGGAGGGGAACACCGCGTTGCACCAGGAGTGCCGCCGGGTGAAGTCCCGGGGTCCGCGCGAGTGATCGCGTACGCCCCCGGCCTCGCGCAGGCCGAACGTGGCGGCCGGTTCGTAGCGCTCACCGAAGGTAGTGATCTCCCCGGTGGCCCGGGTCGGCTGCTCGTGATGCATGGTGAAGGCCCGGTGGTTGACCAGGTGCTTGCCCATGTCCCACAGCGGGGCGGCGGCGGTGAAGGTCAGGTCGAAGGTGAGCGGCAGCGCCCGGCCGTCGGTCAGCGAGCCCGCGTTGACGTCGGCCTGGGTGACGTAGCGGCCGGAGCCGTTGAACTGCAGCCGCATCCGTCGGAAGGGTTCTTCGACGGTCAGCTTCAGCCCGCAGCTGCCGGGACCACCGGGGTGCGCGCCGTGCCCGAAGCCGCGGGCCAGGAAGTACTGTCCGTCGGGCAGGAAGACGATCACCGTCTCCCGCCACAGCGAGGTGTCGTAGGGCATCCGGGACAGATGGGCCCACACGCCGAGGTCCTGCTCGGTGTCCCAGGCCTGGTAGCAGTAGTTCTCGGTCCACAGCGGGGTTTCCGGCGGGTTCGGCATCGGCAATTCGATGTCGGCGGCCAGCCCGGTGGGGTTGAGGTTGGTGGTGCTGCTGTCGGTGGTCACGACACTCCTCAGAAGGTGATGACGGGCTTGATGGCCTGACCGCTGGCAGCGGCGGCCAGGGCCTTGTTGATGTCGTCGAAGGAGTAGGTCTGGACCAGCCGATCGACCGGGAACCGGCCGGCCAGGTACAGCTCCATCAGGCCCTGGACGAACGCGGCGTTGCCGTCGCCCATCACCACACCGTTGATCTGGGCCGCGCTCATCACCAGCGGAATGGTCGGCCAGGAGAAGACCGCATCCGGGCCGGGGGCGCCCACGATACCCAGCCGGCCCAACCGGCTGGGCAGCATCTGGGTGGCCTGCTGCAGCAGCGCGGGCACCGCGGTGGTCTCCAGGACCATGTTCGCCCCGCCACCGGTGAGCTCCTTGATGGTGGCGACCAGGTCCTCGGTCTGCTTGCCGTTGACGACCGCACTGGCGCCCAGTTCGCGGGCCAGCTCCAGCCGGGGTTCGGACACGTCGACCATGATGATCTGCGCGGCGGCGGTGTTCACCGCGGCCATCAGCGCGGACAGCCCGACCGGGCCGGCGCCCAGGATGACCAGGCTCTCCCCGGGCTGCGGCTTCAGCACCCGCAGCACCGCACCGGCCCCGGTGACCACACCGCAACCGAGCGGGGCGAGCACCTCATCGGGCACCTCGGCCGGCGCCTTGAGCACGGTCCGCTCCTCGACCAGGGTGTGGGTGGCGAAGGTCGACTGGCCCAGGAATCGGGCCGCCAGGCCCTCGCCGTTGCGGGTGATCGCCGGGGTGCCGTCGCTGCGTACGCGCCCCCACTTCAGGCTGCTGTCGGCGCAGGTGAACTGGTGTCCGTTCAGGCACGGATCGCAGTGTCCACAGCTGGGGGCGATCAGGCCGACCTTGTCCCCCACCGCGACGCTGGTCACCGCGGCGCCGATGGCCTCCACGATCCCGGCACCCTCGTGGCCGACGACGCTGGGAGTGGCGAACGGGATGGTTCCGTCGAGCACGTGCAGGTCCGAGCCGCACACCCCGGTGGCGGTCAGGCGTACGCGGACCTCGGTCGGGCCGGGGTCGGGGATGTCGACCTCGCTCAGCACCAGGGGCTGGTTGAGCTGTTCGAGAACGGCTGCGGTTGCTTTCATGAGGCGTCCTTCTTCGTTGGAGGGGGTGCGTGGGTGTCCCGGGCAGCGCCCTGCCGGGACGAGAGGGGTCAGGGCAGATCGGTGGCGAAGGCGATCAGGTCGGCGGCAAACACCTGCGGCTGTTCCAGGGCGCCGAAGTGGCCACCCCGCTCGGCGCGGGTCCAGCGGCGCAACGGCACCCGTCGTTCCAGCCAGGCCTTCGGGGAGCGGTTGATCTCGCCGGGGAAGATGATCGCCCCGGTGGGGACGGTGACCCGGCCGGGCAGTTCGCCGGCCGCCATGGCCACCGCCTGTTCCCGGTAGAGCCGGATGGAGGAGGTGATGGTGTTGGTGAACCAGTACATGCTCACCACCGTCAGGAACTGGTCCCAGCTGACCGCATTGCGCAGGTCGCGCCGGCCGGTGCTGTCGGCGCAGTCGGTCCAGGCCCACCACTTGTCCAGGATCCAGGCACACCAGCCGGCCGGGGAGTCGTTCAGGGCCGGGGCCAGCGCGTCGGGCCGGGTGGACTGGATCGCCCCGTAGCCCGAGCCGATCTCGCGGATCTGCCGGGACGTCTCGAGCCAGCCCTTCTCCTCCTCGGTGACCAGGCTCATCGGGTCCTCGACGTCGGCGGGCGGGAAGGCCTGCGCGATGGTGAGGTGCAGGCCGAGCACCCGGTCGGGGAAGTCGGCGGCCAGGTGGGTGGCGACCAGGCTGCCCCAGTCACCCCCGGAGACCACGAACTGCTGATGGCCCAGGTCGGCCATAAGGTTCGCCAGCCGGCCGGCCATCACCTTCGGGGACATCCCGGGCCCGGGCGCGGACGGGGAGAGCCCGTAGCCCTGCAGCGAGGCCGCGATGACCGGCAGGCCAGCCGCGGTGAGCAACGGGATCGCGTCCAGGAACTCCACCACCGAGCCCGGCCAGCCGTGCAGCAGGAGCACCGGCGGACCGGTGACCTGCTCCGGGGTGCCGGCCAGGTAGTGGATGTCCAGGCCGTCCACGGAGTGCAGATAGTTCGGGACGGCGTTGATCCGGTCCTCGGCGGCGGCGAAGTCGTAGCCGTCGGCCCAGTAGTCGATCAGTTCGCGCAGGTACGCCCGGTCCACCCCGTAGGACCACGGCTCGGCGGTGAATCCGTCGTCGGGCCATCGGGTTCCCGCCAGCCGGCGACGCAGCTCGGCCACGTCGCCGGCGGGGAAGCTGACCCGCACCGGTCGGGAGGTCATCGCAACGCTCCGTAGGTGCGATCGATCGCCGCGTGCAGGTTGCGCGCCAGCACCAGCTCCATCCGGGAGAAGGTGTCGATCGAGGTCACCAGCATGTCGATGCTGGTGTGCCGACCGGCCACCACGTCCCGGGCGACCGAGGCGCACAGCGAGGCGTTGCGCAGCTGGCTGAAGATCGAGAAGAACTGGATGTCCTCCTCGGCCACCTGCTGCCCGCCGTGGGCGTGATAGTGCGCCAGGAAGTCCGCCCAGGGCATCAGTCGCTCGACCGCGGGCCGGGCGTACGCCAGGTCCTCGGCCGGATGTCCCGGGTGGGCGAACTCCCAGTCGACCAGTCCGGTCAGTCCGTTCTCGTCCAGCATCACGTTGTGCAGCGAGGCGTCCCCGTGCACCATGATCGGGTCCCCGCTGAGTTCGGCGGCGTGCTCGCTGATCCAGGCGTGGCCGAGTTCGACCGCGACCGAGGACTGCGGTTCACAGTCCCGCCACATCTGCTCGATCTTCGCGCGGGCCGATTCCACCAGCTCGGGCAGGGTGGCCGCCGGCAGGCCGAGATCGGCCAGGGTGACCGAGTGCAGCCGGCCCAGGGCCTCGGCCAGCGCCAGCGGTCCCTCGTTGCCGCCCTCGGTGTCGAAGATCATCCCGGCCGCGGCTCCGGAGATCCGCTCGGAGACCATGAACGGCTTCCCGAACACCGACCGGTCGGCCTCCAGCAGCAGCGGCGTGGGGACCGGTACGCCGGCGGCGTGCAGGGCCTCCAGCAGCGGGAACTCCTCGACCACGGTGTTGTCGAAGTTGTCGGTGTCCATCCGGATCACCGCTCCCCCGGCCCAGCCCTGCGGACCACCGGTGGTGTCCAGCAGGTAGGTGTGCTTGGACTGACCGCCGACCAGCGCGGTGACCCGATCGACCCGGGGCGCCGCGTCGCCGAGGCGCCCCTGCAGCCACTGGTTCAGTGCCTCGGGGGTGACATCGGCCGCATCGACCTGCTCCCCCTCGAAGCCCTGGGCAACCGGGTGGGTGTCCTTGGTCGCCTCGATCGCCTTTTCCAACTCTTCCCGGCCGTCGTGGTCGGTGGCCGCGACCTGCCGGAACAGGGCCAGGATCCGGTCCCGGTCGGCGCCGTCGCCGGTGCGCAGTTGCTGCGCCAGCTGACGGATCCGCTCGGCGAGCACGGCATCGGAGGCGGGTTGTCCGCTGGGGCCGCCGAGGAGTTCCTCGGCGGTCCGCAGTTGCTGCTGATGTTCCCCCTGGTGGTCGGCCAGGATGTCGTCCAGGCACGTTTCCAGGGTGATCAGCCGGACCAGGGCCATGTCCAGCTTGGTCGCGGTCCGGCGACGCAGGGTGTCGGTCTCCTCGGGATTGCGCAGGGCCGCTCCCGCCTCACGAACCAGCCGCAGGATCAACCCGCTGGGCATCGTGGCGGTCTTGGCCCACCCGGTTGCTCGTTCGTTCAACTTGCGTAGTCCTCCAGGCCGTACCGCTTGTTGGGCCCGACCACCATCATCGGGGAGTGGCCGAAGCCCTCCTCGCCGCGGATGCGGACCTTGACCGGCTGTTCGCGGTGGTAGGGGCGCAAGGTGGATCCGTCGGGCATGATGACGTTCTCCGGGTGCGAGACGTCGTACTGATCGGTCTCCACGCTGAGCTCGTGACCGCGCCAGTAGCCCAGGCCCTTGCCGTCGTTCCAGCCGGCGTCGTAGCCGGTCCCGCGGTAGACCCAACCCCGGCCCATCGCGGTGACGTCGAGGTCCCAGGTCTCGCCGTTGGCGGTCTTGGCCTGCAGCTTCATCGCCGAGAACACGTGCGTGTCGGGCACGAAGGTGAGCTGGTGCTCCAGGGAGACCACCTCCGACTCCACCCCGTCGGCATCCTTGAAGGCGCCGTCGACGTAGAGGGTCTTGCCGTTCTCGTCCTCGATGGTGAAGAAGAAGCCGGAGTAGGAATCGGTGGCGAAGCCGCAGTAGACCAGCAGGATGCCCAGGCCACCGGCCCGGCTCGAGCTCGGGATGCCGCCGCGAGCCTTCTGCCCGGTGAACGGTTCGAAGCCGCCGACCCCGGGGCGGACGCCCCAACTGTGGTCGCGCCAGCCGAACCACCGGTCGAACTGGTGCTCGTTGCCGTCGACCACGATCGACCCGGAGGTCCAACCGACCTGGCTGAAGCGACGGTAGTCCTGGTGCACCCGGCCGTTCGCCTCGCCGTAGTGCGGGTTCTCCGAGCGGGTGAAGACCGGCCGGAAGGTGAGGTCGAACGCGTCGCCGTACTCGTTGGGCTCACAGATCATCCGGGTGACCTTGAACGGTTCGGGGAACTCGGTGCGCATCGGCCCCAGCTGCAGCGGCTCCACGATCGGGTGCAGCGGTCGGGAGAAGCGCATGTTGCGCTGCCACTTCGAATCCACCTGGGTGGCGGCAAACCCGTCCATCACGTTCAGGTTCTTGTAGACCGCCAGGCCGCTCAGCAGGCCGACGTTGCCGTCGGGCGAGTAGAGGGTGTAGGAGTAGCGGTCGTAGAAGCGATGGTCGGTGAAACCCGATTCACCGAAGGGCTTGGGGACTTGGTGATAGAGGGACTCGTCGTAGGAAATCAGTTCCATGTCCGCCTCCTCAGGCGTTCGCGTACAGCTTGGCGCCGGCGGTGAACTTCACCGGTACGGTCAGCGCGCCGCGGTTCTGGTCGATGTTGGCGCCGATCACGACGTCACCGTTCAGTTCGTAGTCCGGCATCCGCTCCAGCACCCGCTGCAGGGTGACCTTCATCTCGACGCGGGCCAGGTGCTCCCCGACGCAGCGGTGGATGCCGTGGCCGAAGGCGACGTGCGGGTTGTTGCCGCGGTCCAGCCGGAACTCGCTGGGGTTCTCGAACTTGGCCGGGTCGGTGTTGGCCGCGCCCCAGGTCAGGCCGACCGCGTCGCCCTCCTTGATCTGCACCCCGAACAGGTCCATGTCCTGGGTCGCGGTGCGGCCCATCAGCTGCACCGGGGACTCCAGCCGCAGCGCCTCCTCCACGGCCGCGTCCAGCAGGGACGGATCGTCGAGCAGCTGCTGCTTGATCTCGGGGTGGGCGGCGACCAGCCACAGGATCGAGCTGATCCCGTTCACGGTGGTCTCGTGGCCGGCGACGACCAGGGTGACGGTGGTCCACACCGCCTTCTGGTGGGTGATCGGTTCCCCGTTGACCACACCGCGGGCGATCTGGACGGCCAGGTCGTCGCGATCGGGGCCGGCGTTCTCTGCCTCGGTGACGATCCGGTCGGTCAGCCCGAACACCGCCATGTTGGCGGCCTTCTTGCGCTCCAGGTCACCGCTCATCGCGGCCTCGTTGAGGTCGTGGGTCAGGCTGACCATCGCCTTGGCGTCGTCGGGCGAACCCAGGATCGAGGCGATGATCGCCGGCGGGACCGTGTTGGCGATCTCGCGCAGGTCACCCTCGCCGCTCTCGATGAAGCGGTCGATCACCTTGTCGGTGACTTCGGCGATCCGCCCGGCCCACTTCTCGGCGGCCTCGGGCCGCAGCTCGGGCACCAGCAGCCGGCGGTAGTGCCGGTGCATCGGCGGGTCGACCTCGACCGGGATCGGGGTGAAGGCGCTGCCCAGGCGCGGGATGGTGCATCCCTTGCCCGAGATCAGCTGATCGGTGTTGGTCGCAGCCTGCTTCACCTGGTCGTAACCGGTGATGGCCCAGTAGCCCCCGAGGTCATCGCCCCGGGCCACGGTGCCGGATGAGGCATCGCGCACCTTGGCGTATCCGGCGGCGGCGTCGTGCGCGCTGTTGATTTCGCCGAGGTGAATAGTGGGGCAACCGTGATCGGACATGGACGTCCCTTCCGTCTTCTTTGACATACGGTATTTCGCGTTAGATTACGAGATGTCGGCTTTAGTGTCAATGGCTTCCGTGCTTTGGGAGCGCGGCCGGCAGGCCAACCCCAGGACGGCGACCGCCGCTACAAGCAGCGCTGTCCCAGCGAGAATGAGTGCCCGGTGCAAGCCGGCCACGAAGGCATCGCGGACGACCGGATCGCGGCTGATCTGATTTGCGTCCGAAATATCGGAGAAAATGACCGCACCCATGATGGCGACCCCGATCGCCTGGCCGAACTGCTTGGCGACGTTGCTGAGGGCGGAGACCATGCCGGTCCGCGAGGCCGGGACCGCGCCCAGCGCAAGCGCGGTCACCGGGGCCAGGGTGCAGCCGATGCCGACCCCGACCACGATCAGGGACAGCCCCATCTGCCACAACGGCGTGTCGGTGCCCAGCCGGGTGAGCAGCAGCATGCCGGCGCCGGTGATGAACAGTCCGACGGTGAGCGGGCGCGCGGCGTCGATCCGGCGCATCAGCGCGCCGATCACCGGGCTGGTCAGCGCCATCGAGATGCCGGTGGCCGACAGGGCCAGGCCGACCTCGCCGGAGCCCCGGCCGAGCACGCTCTGGCCGTAGATGCTCAGGTAGACCATGCAGCCCACGAACGCGAAGAACGTGGTGAAGCCGCCGATCAGCCCGGCCAGGAAGCGGGGCTCGCGCAGCAGCGGCAGATCGACCATCGGGTCGGGTGTCGTCCGCTCCCGCAGGATGAACCCGATCAGCAGGACCACCGCGGCCACGCCGGCCGCCAGAGCCGGCCACGCCGTGACGCCCAGCTCCTGGGCGAGCAGCACGAAGATCACGGTCGCGGCCAGCGTGCCGCCGCCGAGCAGTCCCCCGGGCAGGTCGAGCGTACGCGGGGGGCCGGGAGCGCCCGGGCGCAGAATGATCCAACCCAGCAGCCCCAGCAGCAGCGTCAGCCCGGCCACCGCCCAGAAGATCGAGCGCCAACCCCCGAGCTGGATCAGCAGACCACCCAGGGTGGGCCCCAGCGCGGTCGCCACTCCGGAGGTGGCCGACCACAGGCCGAGGGCGAAGGCCCGCCAGCCCGGGTCCCGGAACGTGCTCCCGAGCAGGCCGAGACTGCTGGGCGTGAGCAGGGCCGGGCCGATCGCCTGGATCACCCGCCCGCCCAGCAACATCGGCATACTGCCGGCGAAGCCGCAGATCAGCGCGCCGAGGGTGAAGATCGCGGCGCCGATCAGGAAGATCCGCTTGTGCCCGAACCGATCGGAGATCCAGCCGCCGAACAGCATGGTGGCCGCCAGCGTCACCACGAAGACGGCCACCACGGCCTGGAGTTCGACCGCGCTGGCCCCGAGTTCGACGCCGAGCCCGGGCAGGGCCAGGTTGGTGCTGTTGGTGGACATCACCGCCAACGCCAACGACCCGGCCACCACCACCAGGCTCAACCACGCCCGCGCCGTGGGCCGTGGCTCCGCCGACCTCACTGCTGTCGGTTCGCCGGCTGCGTACTCGGCAACGGGGTCACCATGGAGATGCCGCCGTCGACGGGGAGTTCGACCCCGGTCACATAGCCGGCCAGATCCGAGAGCAGGAACAGCGTCACCGCGGCGATGTCGTCGGGGAACCCGGTGCGGCGCAGCGGGATCGCCCGGGTGACGGTCTCCAGCACCGAGGTGTCCGGGTTGGGGTCGCCGCCCGACGCCAGGATCCGGCCGGTGACGATCCCGTTCACCCGTACGCCGGCCGGCCCGAACTCCGCGGCGGCCGCCTTGGCCAGATGATGTTCGGCCGCCTTCGCCGCCCCGTACAGGCCGAGCCGCCGGGTCTGCGCGACCCCGGCCAGGGACCCGATGAAGACCGCGGAGCCGCGGCCCCGGGCCGCCAGTCGGGGCAGCCCCAGCTGGGTGACGTAGACCGCATGGCGCAGCACCAGGTCGAACTGCTTGTCGTAGGACTCCGCGGTGGAGTCGGCCAGCATTTCCGGCACGGTGGCACCGACGACGTCGACGATGCCGTAGAAGGCATCCCCGAACTCGGCCTCGGCGCGATCGAAGACGGCGGCCACCTGGTCGCGATCGGTGACATCGGCGCTCATCGCAATGCCGCCGACCGCGTCGGCGGTGGCCTGCGCCGCGTCGGCGGACAGGTCCACCGCGAGGACCCGGCCACCGGCGTCGGCGATCGCGCGGCAGACCTGGCCGCCGATCCCGGCCCCGGTGCCGAGCACGACCACGCCGCGTCCGGCCAGGCTGAGTCGCTGGGAGTAGTTGGTTTCGACGTTCTCACTCATTGTCGTCCCTCTCAGAACTCGTCGCACCAGGGGCGGATGTCCATCTCCTGGGTCCAGATCGTGCGCGGCTGGCAGGCGATGTTCCAGAAGGTCTCGGCGATCAGTTCGACCGGAACCATGCCGTCCTTGCCGCGCGCTTCCTTGGCGTGCGGGAAGGCGCTGTTCAGCCGGTGCCCGTCGATCGCGCCGTGCACGATCAGGTTGGCCACGTGGATGTTGCGCGGGCCGAACTCGCGCGCCATCGACTGGGCCAGGGCCCGCTGGCCGAACTTCGCCGAGGCGTACGCCGCCAGCTTCGGCCGGGCGATGACCCCGGAGATCGAGCCGGTGAACAGCAGCACGCCACCGCGCTCGCCGTCGACCATCCGCTGGGCGGCTTCCCGCATGGTGAGGAAGGAGCCGAAGCAGTTGGTCCGCCAGACCTGCTCGAAGAACTCCGCGTCCATGTCCAGGTGCGACTGGCGCCACTGCGACCCGCCGGCGTTGTAGGCGACCAGCACCAGCGGCTCGGACAGGGAGTCGATGATGTCCAGCGAGCTCTTCAGGCCCGCTTCGGTGCCGACGTCACCGACGCCGACCGAGACCTGACCCCCGGCGGCGCGGATGGCCTCGGCGACCTTCTGCAGCTTCTCCTCGGTCCGTCCGGTGATCACCACGTGCAGCCCTTCGGCGGCGAACTTCATTGCGGTGGCCGCACCGGTGCCCTCCAGGGCTCCGACGCCCACCACCCAGGCCACCGAGCCCTTCGGCGGGGGGCCGCCCAGCGCCGGCCATCCCTGGTACTCGTAGGCCTCATCGGTCGGTTTTGCCATGTCCTGTTGTCTCCTGGTTCGCTGGTGTGAGGGGTCCGGCTGCTGCGGACGTCACTTCTTGATGGTGATGGCCTGGGCCTCGGTGAAGCCCTCCAGGCCGTAGCGGTTCGCGCCGCCGCGGCCGACGCCGGTGAGCTTGACCCCACCCCACGGCGCGCGGCCGTCGAGGGACTGGCCGGCGTGACCGTTGATCCAGACCATGCCGGTCTCGATGCCGCGGGCGACCTCGGTGGCGCGCTCCTCGTCGGCGGACCAGACCGAGCCGCCCAGGCCGACCTCGGAGTCATTGGCGAACTCCACGGCCTGCTCGACCGAGTCGTAGCCGATGATCGGCAGGGTCGGGCCGAACTGCTCGTTGTCGACGATCGCGTCGCCGTTGTGGACCCCGGTGGCCAGGGTCGGCAGCAGGAAGTGTCCCTTGGCCGGGTCGCCGGCGAGCTCGCCGTACTCGTAGACCTTGCCGTTGGCGGTCGCGTTGACCGAGCGGACCAGCCGCTCCACGTTGGCCTTGCCGGCCGCGGTGTGCAGCGGCCCCATGGTGACGCCGGCGTCCAGGCCGTTGCCGACCACGGTCTTCGCCAGGATCGAGCCGATCGCCTCGCGGACGGGTTCGACCTTGGCCTGCGGGACGTAGAGCCGCTTCAGCGCGACGCAGGCCTGCCCGGCGAAGGGGAAGGCGGCCGCGACGAGCTTGCCGTACACCGCGTCGTCGTCGAAGGCGTCGTCCAGCATGATCGCCGCGTCGTTGCCGCCGAGTTCGAGGGTGACCGAGCTGAGCGTGTCGGAGGCCTCGTGCATGATCAGCGAGCCGACCGTCGAGCTGCCGGTGAAGTGCACGCCGCGGGTCAGCGGGTGCTCGACCAGGGTCTTGGCGACATTGGTGTCCGGCGAGCTGATCAGCGACAGCACGCCGGGCGGCAGTGCCTTGGCCAGGGCTCCGAAGACCTGCAGGGTGGCCAGCGGGCAGGTGCTGGGCAGGTGCGCGACGACGCTGTTGCCGGCCAGCAGGGCCGGAGCCAACGTGATCACGCTCATGCCGATCGGCACGTTCCACGGGGTGAGGACCGCGACCACGCCCATCGGGTTGCGGAACACCCGGGTGCGGTGCGTCGGGGACTCACCGAGGTCCTCGCCCTGGGTGAGCCAGTCGACCTGGCCGGCCAGGAACTTGACCGGGTAGCTCATGTAGAGCAGTTCGCGCTCGGAATCGGCCAGCACCTTGCCGTTCTCGGCGGTCAGGACGCGGGCCGCGTCGCCGGCCTTACCGGCCGCGTCGAGGGCGGCGATGATGGCTTCGAAGCGCTCCTGCGGGGTGGAGCGGGCCCACGACTTCTGGGCGGCGTGGGCGGCCCGGACCACGGCATCGACATGCTCGGGGCGGATCCGCGGCATGGTGCCGACGATCTCATCGGTGTTTGCCGGGTTGTAGACCTCTACCCGTCCCTCGATGGCAAGATCAGCGCCGGTGATGAACTCGCGTTCGACAGTTGTCATTTCTCTTCTCTTTCAATCCCGTGCGGTTTGCAGTGAGTGGTAGGAGTTCTTGGTGCGGGCCTCGCGCAGGCTCATGGTGGCGATGTCGGCGCGGATGCGTTCCTCGGCGGCGGCGATCTCCTCGGCCACGGTGAGGACCTCCTCGAGCCGGTCGCCGGGGACGACGACGACCCCGTCGGCGTCCCCGCGCAGCCAGTCGCCGGTCGCGACGCGGACCCCGCCGATGTTGACCGGCTCACCGGTCGCCTCGACCTGGACCCGGTCCTTGCCGGTACGCATGTAGTTGTCCCGGGAGAAGATCGGGTAGTCCAGTTCCAGGGCCCGGTTCACGTCGCGGCAGACCCCGTCGATGACGGTGCCGGCGATCCCCTTGACCGAAGCCACGGAGGTGAGAATGTCGCCCCACACGGTGGCGTCCAGGCGGCCCTGGTTGTCCAGCACCACGACGGTGCCGGGCTCGAGATCGTCGATGTAGTCACCGACGGTGCCCGGATTCTGCGGATCGATCGGGCCGTAGCGCAGGGTCCAGGCACGCCCGGCCAGGGAGAAGCCGCGGTCCAGCGGCTTGATGCCCAGGCACTGGCAGTTGATCCGCAGCCGGTCCATCGCATCGCTCAGGTCGCTGCAGCCCAGGGCCTGCAGCCGTTCGATGATCGCTGCGGTGTCGGCGTTCATCTCTTGGGTGTTCATTCCGCCTCCTCGCGGTTCAGCATGAATTCGTAACTGGCCCCCATCACTTCGGAGATGGGGACGCCGTCGCGGATCCGGGCCGCCATCTGGCGTTCCTTGTCCACGATCACTTCGGCGGCCTGCAGGACCTCCTCGACCCGTTCGGCGGGAATGAACACGACCCCGGAGCCGTCGGCGACCACCCAGTCGCCGGGGCGTACGGTCACGCCCTGGATCTGGATCGGGACGTTCCAGGCCTGCTCGATGATCCGGCCGCGGGCGGTGGTCGGGACCGGATTGGCCGCGAAGACCGGGAAGCCGAACTCCGCGCTCTCATCCAGGTCCCGGCAGGCGCCGTCGATGATCACGCCGGCGCACCCGGCCCGGGAGGCGGCCAGGGACAGGTTGCCGCCCCAGCCGGAGACCCGGGTCCGGCCGCCGTTGTCGACGACGATCACGGTGCCCGGTCCGGAGGCCTCCACCGCAGCGGTGCACAGGTGCTTGCCCGAGGGCTGGTTCCGGCCGGCCTCGACCAGCTGGACCGGGATGACCCGGCCGACGACCCGGGTGGTGGTGGTCAGGCGCTGCAGCCCGTACGCCACCCCGGGCAACTTGAGGCTGTCCAGGGCGTCGGAAACGGCGCAGGCGTCGACCGCCGCGAGGCGCTGTTCAAGGGTGGTCACCGGATCTCTCCTTCGATGTACGCGGTGGCTTCCAGTTGGATCCGCATCCCGCCGGGCAGGTCGTGGGCGAGCACGTGCCGGGCGGGGCGGGAGTCGGGATCGGGGAAGGCCTCGACCCAGGCGGTGTTCAGCAGCGGGCGGACCTCCTTGTCGGCGACGAAGACCGTGACGTGGGCGACGTCGCCGAGGCCGGCGCCGCCGGCCTCGAGCAGGGTCGACAGGTTCGCGAAGGCGAGCCGGACCTCATCGGCCGGGTCACTCGGCAGCTGACCGGTGGCCCGGTCGACGCCGCGGACCCCGCCGGTGGTCAGCAGCGGACCGATCCGGCAGGCCGCCGGGATCGGATTGCTGCCGTGTTCCAGCCCGGCGACGGTGATGCTGCGCCTCATCCGGGAATCCCGGGCAGGCCGTAGATGTCGACGGTGGTCTCCCCGGCAGCCAACCGGCGGAAGATCTCCTGCTCCTCGGCCTCGCGGGCCTCGCCGGCGGCCACGACCTCGGCGGCCCGTTCGGCCGGGACGATCACCACCCCATCGGCGTCGGCGACGACCAGGTCACCGGCATGCACGCTGATCCCGCCGATGGCGACCGGGGTGCCCAGCGATCCGGCGCCGCGCGGGTCCTTCTTGGTCCCGCGGATGCAGATGCCACCGGAGAACGTCGGGAAGCCGCGGGTGGCCAACTGCTCGGCATCACGGACGCCGCCGTCGATGATCAGGCCCGCGATCCCGCGCTGCTGCGCGGCGACGGCCATCACCTCGCCCCAGTGCCCGTGCCCGGTCAGCCCGTCCACGCTGATCACCAGGACATCGCCGGGGGCCGCGGCGTAGATCGCATGGTGCAGCCACAGGTTGTCCCCGCCGGGCCCGGCGACCGGGTACGCCGGCCCGGCGACCTTCATCCCGGGCGCGACCGGTCGGATGGTGTGCGGCAGCGCGCCGATCTTGCCGCCGGCCTCGTGCAGCGTGGCCGCGCCGAGGGCGGCGCCGCGGGCGACCAGGTCCGTGCTCAGGCCGCTGTGGTCCTGCTTCACCTCGACCATGTCAGGCCTCATCCCCGGTACGCAGACGCGGGAACACGATCCGGGCATTCTCGGAGTAGATCTTGCGCCGGTCCTCGTCGGTCAGGCCGTCGAGATGGTCGATGGTGTACTTGAAGTCCTCGAAGGAGTGCCCGGTCTTCGGGTTGATCGCGCCACCGGAGCCGGGACGCTCGGTGCCGAACAGGCAGCGGTCGGGACCGACCACCTTGAACAGCAGTTCCAGCGAGGTCTCGGCGTGCACATCGGTGTCGAACCAGAGCATCCGCAGCGCGTCGTCGTAGCTGGTGAGGTCCGCCGGGGCGTCGGGGAGTTCCTCGCCGGCCATCCCGGCCTTCTCCAGGTCGATGAAGTACTGCTTGATGTGCGGCTTCTTGGTGGCCAGGTCCAGCCAGTGGTGCGCGCGCCAGCGACCGATCTGGTAAGGAATCGACCCGCCGCCGTGGGAGATCATCACCTTCAGTTCGGGGAACTTGTCGAACACCTCGGAGTGGGTCAGCGCGGTGATCGCCAGGGACTCCTCGCTGGCGAAGTGCTCGTCGTAGGTCTCCCGGCCGGTGCAACCGGCGGCATGGATGTGGGCGGGGACATTGAGCTCGACCAGCTTGGCCCACAGCGGGTACCAGTACGGGTCATCCAGGCGCGGGGACCAGCCGTTGCCCTCCCCCGGGTCCGGGTTCACCAGGACGCCGACGAAGCCGAGTTCCTCGACACAGCGCTCGAGTTCGTCGAAGACGATCTCGACCGGCTGCCCGGAGACCTGCGGCAGTCCGGCGACACCGCGGTAGCGGGTCGGGTGCCACTGCACCGCCTGGTGGATCAGGTCGTTGTTCAGCCCGACCCACATCGCGACGTCCTTGGCCACCGGGTGGGAGTGCATCAGCACGAACGGGCGCGGGGACAGGAACTGGATGTCGGTGCCGACGGCGTCCATCATCTTGACGCCGCGGTCGGCGCTGGCGCGCATCTCCTCCTCACGGACATAGCGGTCGTGGTACCACTCCTTGGAGTGCTGGCCGTTGGAGGCCTGCAGCACGGTACGGATACCGAAAATGCTGGCGGGGGTGATCAGGTGTCCGTGGGCGTCGATGATCATGCGTGCTCGCTTTCTTCGTTCGGGGCCCAGAGCATGAAGGCCAGGCCGACCCCGGTGCCGGCCTCGGTGCGCTGCACCGGGAGGTAGGTCTGGTGGACCACCGACAGCCCGCGCATGGCGCCGCCGGTCATGATCCAGTTGAGAATTTCGGAGTTGCCCGAGCGCAGCCCGCGATGATCGAGCGCGCCGAGGGTGGCGGCGTCGTGGGCGGCCAGCGCGGCCAGGACGCGCCGGTCTAGGTCCTCGTCGACCGCGAAGTGGCTCAACCCGCCGGAGGCGACCACCGCGACCCGACGGTCCATCCCGTCCGCGGCCACGGCGGCGGCCAGAGCCTCCCCGATCTGCCAGGCCCGGGCCGGGCGCGGCACGTTCGGCGGGAAGTAGGTGTTCAGCATGATCGGCACCATCGGGATCTGCGCGCCGCCGCCCAGCCGGTCCATCACGAACCCGAAGGCGTGCCCGAAGCCGGCCGCGACGGGATCGTCGACCTGTCCGGCGATGGCCACGTCGACGCCCTCGGCCACCAGACCCTCCACCAGCGCATCGGCCAGCTTGCGGTCGGTGGGATAGCGATGGACGGTGTCCATCCGGTACCCCTTGTTGGCCTCGCGGTACCAGTCGGGCAGGTTCGGGTTCACCTCGTTCTTCGGGTGGGTGATGATCTCCTCGCCGGTGTAGACCGCCATCAGCGGCAGGTGGGCGCGGACGAACAGTTCGTCCTGGTCGTCACCGACCACGATCAGGGCGTCCACCTCGGCCTCGGCGACCGCCCGGGCGAGGATGTCGAGTTCGGCCTGGGCGGTGGCGTACTGCTGGGCGAAGTGCTCGGCAGTGGTGCGGTCGCGGTACCGGGCGCCGACCTCGGTGTTGAGTTCGTCGTAGGTCAGCACGCGGCCGTCGCCGAGGACGAGTTCGGTCTTGCGCAGGTCGTCCTTGGCCCGGTCGGACCACAGTTCCGGGGGGATGGCCAGCAGCGGGCTGTGCGAGGTGCCGACCCCGAGCACGATCCGGCTCATCGTTCCAGCACCAGCCGATCGCTCTTGCTGCCCGAGACGCAGATCATCATGACTTCGTTGGATTCCTTCTCCGCGTCGGTGAGGACCAGGTCGCGGTGGTCCGGGATGCCCGAGATGACCCGGGTCTCGCAGGTGCCGCAGATGCCCTCGGTGCAGGAGAACGGGACGTCGACCCCGGCATCCATCAGGGCGTCCAGAATGCTCTTGCCCTCCGGGACCTGGACGGTCTTGCCGGATTCGGTCAGTTCCACCTCGAAGCCGCCCTCGGTGTCGGGCGCGGCATCGTTCTGGAAGTACTCGATGTGGCGCAGTTCGCGCGGCATGTCGATGGCCTCGAAGGCCTTCAACATCGGCATCGGGCCGCAGCAGTAGAAGTGGCTGCCGGCCGGTGCCTGCTTCACGATCGCCTCGAGATCCAGGAAGGTCCGCGACTCCTCGTCGTAGTGCAGGTGGACCGTGCCCAGGTCGCCGGCCAGCTCCTGGAGTTCCTCGGCGAAGGCCATCTGGGACTGGGTGCGGGTGGCGAACCACAGGGTCCAGGGCTTGCCCAGGACGGTGAGTCGGCGGATCATCGCCAGCAGCGGGGTGATCCCGACTCCGCCGGCGATGAACACGCTGTGCGCGGCGTCCTCATTCAGCGCGAAGTTGTTGCGCGGCGGGGTGACCGGGATGACCTGGCCGACCCGCAGGTTCTCATGCAGCCAGGCCGAGCCGCCGCGCGAGGCGGGGTCGCGGTTGATCGCCACGGTGTAGCGGTCGGCGCGGCGCGGGTCGCCGCACAGGGAGTAGCTGCGGACCAGCCCGTTGGGCAGGCGCAGGTCGACATGGGCGCCGGCAGTGAAGGGGGGCAGATCCCGTTGCTGCACATCGCGCAGTTCGACGGAGATGATGCTGTCGGCTTCCAGTCGGACGGCGTGCACCCGCAGTTTCTGGGTCTCGAGTCGGTCAGACATGGACGGGTCCTTCGGTGGTTTCTGGGGTGGGGGTGGGTTCGGGGGCCTCGAGGCGGATCTCCTGCCCGGTGCGGGCGGATTCGGCGATCGCGAGGCTGACGATCACCGTGTCGCGGCCGAAGCGGCCGTCATGGACGACCGGCGTACCGTCGATCGCGGCGGCGAACTCGGCCAGCACATCGCCGCGGCCGGGCCACCACTGGTGCTCGGTCAGCGGGAGATGGCGTACGCCGGCGTCGGTGTAGGCGACCACATCGTCGGTACCGGGCCGCAGGTCGGCGCCGGCGCAGGTGACGACCAGTTCCCCGAAGTGGGGCTGGTGCGCGGGTCGGGCGACCTTGCGCCGACCGAAGCTCAGCCGATCGGTGCGGGCCTGCCGCTCGGCCTCGGCCGACAGATCGGCGAGTCCGGCGCGGGCCGAGCCGTGGGCCGGGGTCTTGACCGAGCCGCCCTCGGCGACCCAGTCGTGCAGTTCGTCGGAGTCGAAGTGGTCGTAGCCGGAGTAGGTCAGCGTGGCCGCCGCGCCGTCGGCGAACCCGAGCAGGGCGGTGGCGGCGCCTTCGGTGGGCCGGGCCGGGTCCAGGCGTACGGCATGGGCCCGCACCGAGGTGACCGGTGCGGTCGCGATGGTCCGGATCATGTCGACCTGGTGCGGGATCTGGTTGAACAGGATTCCGCCGCCGCGGCTGGTGTCGAGTTCCTCGGGCCGGCGCGGTCGGTAGAGGAAGTCGGTGTAGTTCCAGGCCGCGATCATGCCGAGTCGACCGAACGCTCCGCTGCGCACCAGGCGGCCGATCTCGGCCACCGCCGGGCTGAACCCGTGGGTGTGTCCGACCACCAGCGCCACTCCCGCGGCGTCGGCCGCGGCGACCATGGCGTCGCAGTCGGCGACGGTGAGCGCCATCGGCTTCTCCACCAGGATGTGCTTGCCGGCCGCGGCACTGCGTACGGTCTGCTCGGCGTGCAGTTGGTGTGGGGTGGCCAGGTAGACCGCGTCCACCTCCGGGTCGGCCAGCACCGGGTCCAGGTCGGCGTACGCCGGCAGCCCGGTCACGGCGGTGAACCGTTCCCGGATCGCCGGATCCGGTTCCACCGCCCCGACCAGCTCGATCCGGGGGTGGGCCTGCGCGGCGGCGGCCATCGCGCCGCCGGCCAGGCCCAGCCCGACGATGACCAGGCGCGGGCGCCGGGTCACCTCATGCGGAGGCATCGGCTTTGTCATTCTCGATCCCGACGCCCTCGTCGTGTTTGTGGCCGAGCTCGACGGAGGCAGGCGGGACGAACTCCGCCCCGTAGACCTCCACGAACTTGTCGAAGGTGTCGATCGGGGTCAGCTTGGAGATGGCCCGGACCCGGAAGCTGTTCGGATCCTGCACCGCGGCGGGTTCGGTGCCCTTCTGCAGCGCGTCGACCATGTTCAGCAGGATCCGTCGGGCCGCGACCACGGCCCGGTCGGCGCTGACCAGGTGTTCCCCGGACCGGTCGACGATCCCGGGGTCCCCGGGCAGGGCCTTGGAGTTCTCCGCCAGGGCGCGGTCCTGGTCGTGCACGCCCCAGATTCCGGAGAAGTTCTGAGTGCGCTGCATCTGGCGATCCAGCAGGTAGTCGTTCTCCTTGTTCGCCACCGGCAGGAAGTGGTCGATGATCGTGCCGTCCAGGCAGGTGAAGGTGCCCCGCTCGATCCGCGGCGGGAACAGTGCCCCGGAGCGGTAGTAGGAGTCGAGTTCCGCCTGGTCGAAGGGTTCGTTGACCCGGTAGCCGAAGCTGAACACCGTGGTGGTGTTGTCGTCGATGGGCACCCAGGCCCGGCCGCCGCCGCGCTCGAACTCGCCGGGGGCCCGCGGGATGAGGGAGAACATCGGCAGCATGAACTGGGTGACCCGCCACAGGTACTGGCCCTCGTGGCTGCGCCGGGCGCCGTAGACCATCCCGTACTCGGTCTGCCGGATCTCGATGTGCGGGGCGGCATCGTTGGTCATCTGCGCGCCGGTCGACTTCTGCTTGGTGGATTCCTTGTCGAAGTCGCGGTGCAGCCAGGAGATGTGCGAGGAGTCGATCTCGCCCTCCAGGCCCTGGGACCAGTTGGTCCGCTGGACCCAGCGCGAGGCGTTGTAATGCCCCTCGGGCTGATGGGCGTACTCGTGGCCCGGGAAGGGCGGCTTGACCTCGGCCGGACCCATGTAGACCCAGACCACCCCGGAGTGCTCCTCGACCGGGTACGCCGTGATCCCCACCCGGGAGCGGATGTCGGGGGCGTCGGCGGGCACGTTCGGGGTCTCCACGCAGTTGCCCTCGACATCGAACTTCCACCCGTGGTACAGGCAGCGCAGACCGCAGTCCTCGTTGCGACCGAAGTACAGCGGAGCCAGCCGGTGGGCGCAGTGCGCGGCGACGATCCCGACCCGACCGAGGGTGTCGCGGAAGGCGACCAGGTCCTCACCGAGAATCCGCAGGCGGACCGGATCGCAGTCGGGTTCGGCGACCTCGGAGGTCAGCACCGCCGGCAGCCAGAAGCGCCGGAACAGCTCCCCCATCGGGGTTCCCTTGCCGACCCGGGACAGGGTCTCGTTGGCGTCATTCCTCAACATGTCTGTTCCTCTCCGGGGTCAGGCGAACTTGCCGGGCACTTGGTTGCGGTCGTCCTGGCGCAGGACGAGGTCCCACAGTTCCTGGCCGATGGGGTGTTCCTGCTCTTCGATGATGTGGCCGAGCAGACCGGCGCAGCGACCGATCAGGGCGAGGCCGCGAGCCATGTGCAGCGGCAGCCCGAGGCTGAGCACCATCGCGCCGACCGCGCCGGCGGTGTTGGCCGGCAGGCGGCGGGAGTAGATCGTGCCGGACACCTCGTCCATGGCCAGCAGCAGCTTCCAGTGCACGTCCAGGGTGCCGGTGCGTTCGGCGACCCCGCGCAGCGCGGGGATCCGCGGATCGCCGTTGAGGTGGATGTTGTGACCCAGTCCGTACAGCGGGGCGCGGGCGGCCCGGCGGGCGGTGACGAACTCGCGGGCCCGTTCGGTGATCTGCTCATCGGTCGCGTCGGCGGGCAGGCCCGCCGCGGCCTCCTGCAGCATCTCGGCGGCGTTCTGCATCGCGCCGAGGAAGACCGAGCCGGCGCCGAGCAGACCCGCGGCGACCGCGGCCTGGGGTGCCTCGGGGGCACCCATGTAGGTCAGCCGGGCGGCCAACGCGCTCGGGGTCAGGCCGTGATCGCAGACGGTGACCAGGATGGTGTTGATGACTTCCTTCTCCGCACCCTGACAGGGCCGGCCCAGGGAGGCGATCAGGATCATGTCGACGAAGTCGACCTGTCCGATCAGTTCACCGGCGAGGCTGCGGCCCCGAACGGTGATCTCATCCATGGTGGTCGTGCCGATTTCGGTTTTGATCATGCGATGCCCTCCTCGGTGGGCTGCTGGGGCCGGTCGGCCCGGATGAGTACTGCGTCCAGGGCCAGTACGCCCGCCCCGGCCGCGCCGACGCGCAGCGGGTTGATCTCGAGTTCCTCGATGTCGTCGGCATGCTGGGCGACGAAGTCGGAGATGGCCAGCAGCGCGGCGACCAGGGCGTCCTTGTCCCGGGGCAGCGCACCGCGCAGCCCGTCCAGCAGGGCGGCCGAGCGCGGTTCAGCGATCAACTCCCGGGCGGACTGCTCGGTCAGCGGCAGCAGCCGGCGCGCCACGTCGGCGAACAGTTCCACGAAGATGCCGCCGAAGCCGAAGGTGAGGACCGCCCCGAAGGTCGGATCCTGGGTGACCCCGACCAGCATGTCGATGCCCTCGGGTGCCATCTGTTCGACCATCACCTGCTCCACCCGGACGCCGGTGGCGGCCTGCACGGCCTCGGCGATCCCGGCGTACGCCTCGCGGACCGCCGCGGCGTCGGTGAGCCCGACCCGGACACCGCCGACATCGGACTTGTGGGTGATCTCGTCGCTGACGACCTTGAGGACCACCGGGTAGCCGATCCGCTCGGCGGCGGCGACGGCGTCCTCGGCACCGGCGACCACGGCGTTCTGCGGGACCGGGATACCGGCGGCGGCCAGGGCCGCCTTGGCCTCGGGTTCGGTCGCGGTGCGTCGTGCCGACGCCGCGGCCCGGCGGCCCAGCGGGCGCCAGCCGGTGGTGTGCTGCCAGGAGCCGCGCTCCTGCCAGCGGCGCAGCGCGGTGACCCCGCGGCGGATGCTGCCGATCGGGAGCATGCCGCCGTCGACCAGGGCCTGGTAGCCCGAGCCGAGCCGGTCGCTCATCCAGATCGGCACGATCGGGGTCTGCGTCTGTGCCTGGGTCTCCACGATGGTGTGGCCGATCTGGCCGGTCAGTTCCTCGTAGTCACACGGGAAGGGGTAGACCACCAGGTCGGTATTGGCGTCCTCGCAGGTGGCCAGCAGGCTGGGCCCGCCGATCTCCGGCTTGGTCAGAATGTCGGAGGTGGCATCGACCGGGTTGGTCCAGGCGGCGTAATCGGGCAGCACCTCCTCGAAGCGCTGCAGGGTCTGCGGGGTGAACTCGGCCATCTCCAGGCCGGCGTGGCCCAGGGCGTCCGACGCCATCGCGCAGCCGCCACCGGAGAAGCCGTAGACGGCGTACTTGGGGCTGGCCTTCGGGGCGGCCCGGGTGAGCAGGGCGGCGGTATCGATCAGTTCGTCCATGTCGTCGACCTCGATGATCCCGACCTGCTTGAACACCGCGCTGTTCACCTCCGCCGCGCCGGAGATCGATCCGGTGTGCGAGGCGACGGCGCGCGCGCCGTACTCACTGCGCCCGACCTTCATCCCGACGACCGGCTTGCCCCGTTCGGCGGCGTGCAGGCAGGCGTCGACGAAGGCGTCGCCGTCGCGGATACCCTCCATCGCGGTGGCGATCACCTTGATGTCATCGGCCTCGGCCATGTAGTGGATGAAGTCGGCCACGGTGAGGTCGACCTCGTTGCCGGTGGAGGCCCACAGGCCCACCCCGACCCCGCGCTCCATGGCCTGCAGGAAGCAGCGGCCCACGCCGCCGCCCTGAGTGGCCAAGCCGATCGGGCCGGGCAGTTGATCCAGGTAGTAGGACGGGGAGAACATCAGGCCCAGTCGGGCATTGTTGTTGCACAGGCCCGGGGAGTTCGGACCGTAGATCCGCATCCCGCTCTCCCGCGCCAGGGCGGCCATCTCGGCCTCGGCGGCCTTGCCCTCGGGGCCCATCTCGCCGAAACCGGAGGTGAAGACCACGGCGTACTTGACGCCGATCTCGGCACACTCGCGCAGCACCGGCAGGGTCGCCGCCGCGGGGACGACCAGTTCGGCGACATCGGGCGCTTCGGGCAGGTCCAGCACGCTGGGAACGGTGTCGATGCCGCGGATCTGCGGGCTGGTCCGGTTGATCAGGTGGATCGTCCGGCCCTCGACATCGGAATGGTCGAGCAGGTTGGCGACTGCTCGCTGGCCCAGGCTGAATGGGCGGTCCGAGGCCCCGATAATGGCCACCGAACGTGGGTCCACCAGCGTGTCCAGCGCGCGACTCCTGACAGGCGCCATTAATCCTCCTTGATCATTGACCGTGGTATTTCGTGGCACTCTACGAGATTTCGGAGTCCTTGGCAAGGGGTCGGTCTCCGCCGGCCAGAATCAGCTCCAATCCCTGGGCACTGGCCACCAGCCGGCCGAACTCACACGAGCACGCCGGAACCCCTGCCCAGGTGACTGTCCGGCAGTGCTCGCAGCTCTCGATACCGGCCGGCACCCGGTGCAGGATCGCCTCTTCGAAATGTCGTGGCATCCGCCCTCCACATTGAGTCATGGGTTGTTACGATATACCGTAAGACTATCCGGCGCATCGGACAATAACGAGTTGATTGCGCCCCTCGGAACCATTGGCTGCTCAAGGACGAGTTGAATGAATCACACCGACCAGAAGAAGTTGCTGACCCAGATCAGCCCGGGAAACCCCATGCACGACACGCTGAAGCGGTACTGGTTGCCGCTGTGTCTGAGCTCGGACCTGCCCGAGGCCGGGGGCGCCCCGACCCGGGTCCGGGCTCTCGGACAAGACTATGTACTGTTCCGAAACCGCGAAGGAAAGCTCGGCCTGCTGGATGAGGCGTGCACCCACCGCAGCGCCTCGCTGTGCCTGGGACGCACCGACGGAGCCGGGATCCGGTGCCTGTACCACGGCTGGGAGTACGACGTGGACGGCCGGCTGCTGGACGCTCCGAACGTGCAGGATCCGCGGTTCAAGGACCGGGTGCGGCAGCCCGCGTACGCCGTGCGCGAGGCCGGCGAGATGATCTGGGGCTACTTCGGCAAGGCCGACGAGGAGCCCCCGTTCCCGAAGCATCCCTGGTTCGACGTCGAACCGCAGCACCGGGTGGTGGAGATCATCGCGAACTCCTCGAACTACACCCGGATCATCGAGGGTCTGATCGACACCACCCACACCGGGTCCCTGCACAAGGACGCCCTGACCCACCTCACCCAGGGCTCCGGCCCCACCCCGCCCGACTTCGGCACCCGCAAGCGGGTCGACACCGCCGGGGTGCTCGCCAAGGACCTGGCCCCCACCATCGAGGTGGAGGAGACCGACTTCGGCCTGCGGTACGCCGCCATCTCCCGGTTCACCGAGAACGGTGAGGCCAAGCAGAACGCCCGGGTGACCAGCTTCGTCCAGCCGGCCGGGATCTACATCCATCCCGACAACATCGCCCAGCTGGTCCTGCCGGTCGACGATGACCGGTCCCTGTTCTTCATGATCTGGTGGGACACCAGCCGGGAGATCGCCACCGGCGAGGCCCGCGAACAGATCCTGAAGTACTACGGCATCGACTCGGTCGCGATGGACACCTACGGGCTGGCTCGGGAGACCCACGACCTCACCGACCGCCCGAACCGGGCCAACAACTGGCTGCAGGATCGCGAGGCGATGGAACGGGGCGAGAGTTACACCGGGATGTACCGGTTCATCCCCGAGGACTGGGCGATGAACGAGTCGATGGGCCGCGCGGTGGACTCCCCGATCGAGCACCTGGTCCCGGCCGACCTGGCGGTGGCCCGCTACCGACGACAGATGATCGCCAACGCCCAGGCGGTCGCGCGCGGGGAGGACCCGATCGGGATCGCGCCCAAGGACAACCCGCAGCCGGCGAACTTCTTCCTCTCCGGCGATCAGGACTGGCGCGAGTATTTCCGCACCGGGGAGTACGCCAAGCAGTAACCGATGGGCCGATCCCGGTGGGTTGCTGGCGCCGTCCTTGGCCAGGGCCCACCGGATCGGCAGGCTCTCCCCGGGGCTGTTCGCGGGCCCAACTGCGGTACGCGGGCCGGCGTACGAACCGCGGCCCCTGCAGGCCCCGCACAACCGAACCCGACCCGCCAAACCGGAAATCAACCCGCGAACAGGCTCCAACCCCCGCGCCGGCAACTCCGAGAGATCGCGCCCGAGGCGTCCCCCGCGCTGTTCGCGGGCCCAATTGCGGTCCGCGGGCCGGCGTACGAACCGCGGCCCCTGCAGGGCCCCTCCCCCGCGCTGTTCGCGGGCCCAACTGCGGTCCGCGGGCCGGCGTACGAACCGCAGCCCCTGCAGGCCCCGCACAACCGAACCCGACCCGCCAAACCGGAAATCACCCCGCGAACAGGCGCCCAGGGACATCCCGCTGGGTCAGACCGCGCCGTCCTTGGCCAGGGCCCACCGGATCGGATCCAGGCAGCGGAACGACGCGATGCCGTGATCGTGCAGTTGCTCCCCCTCGGTCGGAGCCCCCAGCGCGGACACAACGAAGAAGCGGTGGTCGAGGACCCGGCCGGTGTGCGGCCGCTCGACCGCGGTCACGATGTGGCCGGCATTGAGCCGCTGCAAGAGACTGCGGACCTCGGCATGCAACAGTTTCCCGTCCTCGTCGTCGTAGCCGGGCCGGGCATTGCCCGGGTCCCGCATGAACGCGGCCCCGGCATTCGACATGATCCGGCTCAGTTCGGTGTCGGCCACCCGGGTCAGGGTCTGCATCGTGTCGAACTTCGACAGCACCACCGCCAGCCGCGGATTGCCCTGCCCGATCAGGAAGTTGAGGTTGTTCAGCACCACCGCGGGGTCGCCGCCCTGGTGCAGCTGGGCCGGGATCAGGTCCTGCAACTGGTTGCGCACCTCCGGCACCCGGGTCGGGTCGAACAGGAACAGCACCGCCGAGGCGTGCTGGAAGAACGACAGGTGCGCCTGCCCCTCGACCCGGTTCTCCAGGTCCTCCCCGGCCACGTCGCGCAGCACGATGAAGCGGCGCATCCCATTCAGGATCCCCAGGGACAGGATGATCGGCTGGCGCTGATAGGCGTCGCCCACCGTCGCGCGCGGGGTCGGGGTGAGAATGCCGCGGGTCTCGTACAACGGCTTCTCATAGGTCTCGCGGTACAGCTCGCGGCTGGCCCCGTCGACGAAATCGACCGTGGTCCGGTGCGCCTCGGCCAGCATCTCCAGCTGCTTCACCACCACCCCGATGTAGATGCTCTTGCCGGTCGCCCGGGCCCCGGCCAGGGCGATACAGGTCGCCTGCCCGGTCCGCCACGCCGGCGGCAGGAAGTGGTGACACACCGGGCAGCACTCGGCGACCGGACCGTGGCAACGGGCGCATTCGGTCAGCGGCGGCGGGGCCCAGTCCGGGCCCGCACCGGCCGGAGCGCTGGCGAAGGAGGTCGGCTTCCACTGCCGCGGGGCCCCGTGCAGTTGACTCCCGATCGGGTCGTCGATGGCGTTACAGGTCCCCTGGCACTGGTAGGCGTAGCGGGCCGAGGTCAGGTCGTTGAAGCAATAGGGGCACTTGGTCTGCATCAGCGCGCCCCCGTCGGGGTCCCCAGCCGCTGCTGCAGCGCGGAGTCCAGCGGCAGGATCCCGCGCAGCAGTTCGGTGACCACCGTACGCAGCGCACGATCATCGCTCATCAGATGCTGGTACAGCTCCGACGGGCCCCACTCGGCGGTCGGGAACAGCACCGCCGGCCCCGGGCAGCGATGCCGCATCACCTCCCAGGCGGGCGGGGCGGCGAGTACGGCCACTTGGATCCGGTGCCCGTCGGTGAGGTCCTCATCGATCGGCATGTCCGCGGGGACGCCGTCGGAGATGAGGCAGCGAACGGTCTGCGGGCGGGTACTGGGGACCTCCCCACGGGCGCGGAAGCCGGTCGCGATCGGGTGGGCGGTGATCGCCTCGAGAACGGTCGGGGCCAGCTTTTCCGCGGCTACCTCCGGCAGCGGATGCCACTGCGCGGCGGCAATGACGACCTGCAGGCCGGCGTCGGCGGAGGTCACCCGGGAGATCCCGGCGTACACCTCGGCGGCCGCCGCGATCGACCCGTCGGCGGCGAACTGGCGCATCGAGGCCGAGGCGTCGAAGACCAGTTGCAACTCGGTCGCCTCGGCGGTCGGGACGCGTTCGGCGCCCAGGATCTCCCGGGCCAGGTCCCGGGCCCGGGACGCCAGCGGCGGCAACGGCGTATCCACGATCACCCCGAGCGCGGTGACGGTGAGCCGGTCCCCGGTGCGGGCCACCTCGACCAGGTCCCGCTGGGCCAGCCCGGACAGGTCCACCCCGCTCAGCACGGCCCGTTCGGGATCGGTGTCGCCGTGCAGTTCGATCCCCGCACTCAGGGACACCACCGCCCGGGACCCGAAGTTGGCCCCGGTCTCCGGCACCGCCCGGACGATCACCGGCTCCCCGACCCGGGGCAGCACGAGCATGCCCGGCCCGGGGGTGATCGCGGTGTGGTCGGGGGCACCGCCCCGCAGGGCAACCAGGCGGGCCCGGGTACCGCCGTTGCCCTGGATCCGCAGCGTGAGCGGCTTGCCGGGCAGGGTGACCGTGGAGCCGCCCTCGAGTACGTAGGTAGGCACAGATTCTCCTTATCGGATCCGCCGGTGCGGCGGAATGCGCATCCAGTTGTTCAGGTATCGCTCGGCATTGCGCGCCGCGCGCTCGTCCGCGGTGCCCTCGACCCGGCGCAGCGCGGCGAACAGTTCGTCGGCGGTGGCGTCGCGACTTTCCGCGGAGCGGTTGATCCGCTCCACCAGCAGTTCCCCGAGCAGGGTGGGATGGTCCTCGGCATCGGTACGCAGCGACCACAGCCACACCGCCACCCGGTCCCGCGGCTGGTACAGCGGCGACTGCGGATCCCCGTGCAGCAGATAGGCCGCCAGCGCGGGCACCTGCAGGTACTGGTTGCCCCAGGCCACCAGCGCGTCGAAGGTCTCCCCCGACACGGTCGGATCATGCTCGGGGGCGCGCAGCCCGCGGGACACCTTGATCGGCGGGGCCTCAGGACTGAGCTGGTCCAGCAGCCGCGGATCGACCTGCTGCCCGCCCAACAGGATCAGCGCGCACAGCAGCTTCAGGTGCCGGGCCAGCGTCGGATGGGGCTCGGGCCGGGGACGCTCGAACGCCCGGGTCACACTGTCCAGCCGCGATCCCAACGCGGCCGGGGAGAGCCCCGCGAACCAGTCCGGGCGCAGCGTCTCCAGCCGGAACCGGGCCAGCGTGGGCACATCGATCGGCCCGTCCTGGCTGCGCTGCCCCAGCGTGCCCCACCATTGCTGCGCCGCCGGAGTCGGGTCACCGGTGAGCACCTGCGACAGGTACCAGCCGGTCGGGATGGCAGTCCGGAACCGGCGGTCGGCCACGGTGAGGAACTCCGCCGGCAGTGCAGGGTCGAACAGGGCCGCGACCCGGTCGGCCAGCGCCCGATCGGGGTGCTGGGTCAGGTGTTCCAGCCCGGACCAGATCGCGACGAAGCGGGTCTTCGCCGAATCCTGCGGCGGAACCCCGGAGCGCAACCGGTGCCAGGCGAGTTCGGCGACCAACAGGTCGATCGAGCCGTCCGCACGCGGGGAGGCGTGGGCGATCGGATCCGGTTCCCCGGCCCGGGGGCCCAACCAGTCCAGCACCCGGGGGCGTACGCGCTCCCCCGGCGGGGCGATCTCGGCGAGCGGGGCGTACCCGAGGGCACCCCACAACCAGGCGCGTGCCTCGGACCCGATGCGGCCCTCGAGGTCGGCGATCAGCGGGTCGACCAGGTGCGGGCGCAGCAGCATCGGCAGCACCACCGCCTCGATCAGCTGCATCAGTTCGGCCTGCAGCACGATCCCGAGCCGGGCCCGCAGCGCCAGTTCCAGCAGATGCACCGCGGTCCGCCCCTGCGCCACCTGCTCCGGGACCGGTGCGGCTTCGTCCAGGGCGACTTCGGCCAGCCCGGTCCGGGCCGCGGCCACCAGGGCGGGGTCTGGCTCCTCGGGAAAGGAACGCGGGGCCGGCAGCCGACCGGCGCCGGAGCGGGCGAGCCAGGCCCGATCCGCGAGGGCCAGCTCGGCGTACACCCCGGCGGCGACGCGGCCGATCACCTCCGGGCCCCGACCGGTGTCGGCGCCGTAGCGGGTCACCAGCGACCAGGCCCGGTCGGTGTCCCCGCCGGCCTCGGCGCGCACCGAGTCGCTCAACGAGTCGACCACCCCGGTGACGTGCGCGGCCTCCTTCGGAGTGTGCGCGGCCAGCACCCGTTGGGCCTCCTCGCGCAGGTCGGTGTCCGCGCGCCGGGCGATCAGCATCGCGGCCGGCCAGGCCGGGTCCAGCCCGATGTCGCCGACGCTGTGGGCGACCCGGTCGATCTCCTCGACGCTTTCCTGGGTGGTGGTCGGGTCGAGGAACAGTTCGCCGATCATCAGCGACCATTCCGTCACCACGATGCGATCGCCGCGGCCGGTGGTGTGCGGTTCGCCGCCGAAGTCGCCGAGGGCCGGTCGGGCCTCTGCGTCGAGGACCGCGACCCGATCCAGCCGGGCCAGGGCCGGCAGGTCGCCGCGCGGGACGCAGGCGAGGTGGATCCCGCGCCCGAAGGCCTCGGCCAGGGTGTTCGGGCGTTCCAGGGTGGAGAAGTAGAACTCCCGGGCGGTCCCCCGCGACATCGCCAGGCTGATCGCGGCGATCCAGTTGGCGGCGTCATCGACCTCCTCGGTGCCGAGCACCACCCGCGGTCCGCCGTGCATCGCCGCGGTCACCGCGTCCAGAAGGAGGGCCAGGGTCCCCATCCGGAACTTCCGGGGTGCGAACAGCCAGTTGCTCACCGTCAGCGCCGAGACCGGCCCGGGGCGGGGCGCCTCGCTGGTCCCGAGTCGGGCGGCGAGGACCTGGTCGGGGCCGTAGGGGGTGAGCCAGTCGGGGCTGCGCCAGCGCTGGATCGGGCGGATCTGATCGGTGCCGTCGGGCCGCCGGTCCAGCACCAGGTGCGCGAACACGTTCCCCGGCCGCCCGGAGGCGTCGGCCCCGGCGGGGGCGACGTGCCAGGAGACGGTGGCCGGGGCCGCCCCGGCCAGCGGGGTGCAGGAGAACTTCCGCGGCAGCTCGTCGATCTGGGCCTGGGTCGGGAACTTCGGCAGTTCGGTGCCGGCATCGAACTGGGTCTGCACCCGGGAGCGCAGCGCCTCGATCTCGCCCGGGTCGAGGTCGCCGCTGGTGTCCTTGACCTGCCAGCCCCCACCGCGGCCGTCGCGCCGGTCGAAGGAGGAGTAGGTGAGTTGCCCGAACCGCGGCTTGATCGGCGGCGCGGCCGGCCCGGGCGCCGCGTACCCCAGGTAGCCGCTCATCGCGGATCACCCAGCCACAGGTTGGCCACCGGCGGGTCGAGCAGGGCGACGGTCCCCTGCTGCGGGTTCGGTGCCAGGTCGACGAACAGCCGGACCCAGCCGGTCCGGTTGGTCACATCGGCGATCCAGCCGGGCACCGCCCAGCTGGTGTTCAGCGACTGCAGCCGGAACCGGGTGGTCGGCTGTTGCGGCTGGTTGTTGTTCAGCAGGACCGGCAGGGTCTCGCCGTCGCGGACGTCCAGCGGCAGCCGGTTCGGATTGTGCACCAGGGCGAAGGGCGGGGAGGACGGATTGAACCGGTCGGCGCGCACCGTCACCTGCAGGATCGCCTGCCCCCGGCCGAACGCCCCGCGCTGCACCTCCAGGTGGTACGCCAGGGTCAACAGCCCGCGATAGCGCACCGTGGTGGGCTTGCCCTCCACCGACTGGCCGCCGGCGAAGGAGACCGGCACCAGATGCAGGTCGCAGCCGCCGGGATCCAGCGGCCGGGGGAAGTGCAGCCCGCCCAGCCGGCGGTAGGTCTCCTCGGAGATCTCCGCGATCGGCTCGGCCCCGGGGATCGCCTCCTCCGCGGGTTGGCCGAGCGCCCCGGCGTACACCTTGATGTTGGCCGCACCCACCGGCCACGCCATCGTCAGGACCTGCTGGGAGACCCGCTCGACCACGGTGGCGTCCTCGACCCGGCCGGTGCGTACCTGCGAGGTCGTGGTGCCGACCTTGGCCTTGCCGTCCAGGATCGTCACCGGGGTGAAGTACAGCCGCGACCAGTTCCGCGGCCACGGCACATTCCGCATCATCGCGTACGCCCGGCCGCCGTCGGCGGACTCGTGCTGTTCGATCGGATGGGCCAGCCGGGCATCGGGACGCAGCTGCATCTGGGGCAGCGCCTCCTCGGGCACGGTCTCCGCGTCGGCGCCGGCCACCGGCGGCTCCTCGGTGCGGTAGATGACCACGCGCCCGGCCGGGGGCGGGGACCAGGTCAGGTCGAACTGCGGATGCGCCTGGTCGTCGTTCAGCCGGCAGGCCAGATCCGGTACGCCGTGCAGCACCGCGGAGGTGGTGACCGGAACGATCGTCGGCAGGGACAGCTGGGGCGTACCCTCCACCTCCGCCTGGACCAGCAGTTGGTAGATGTAGCGCTTGCCGGTCTCGGCGGTGTCGTCGACGAAGCCACCCAGGTTCGGCTCGGCCTCGAGGATCCGGTACATCGGATTGCCCGCACCGGCGTGCGCCCGCTCGGCCGGGACCCGGAAGATCTGCACCTTGGTCGCCTCGGGGAAGACCCGCCACTGCCCGATCACCCGGCCCTCGTCCTCGCGGATGTCCACGTCCTCGGGTTTGGCGACCACCGGCACCAACGCATGCAGCACGGGCTGGTTCAGCTGGGCGTCCCGGTCGTCGCGGCCGGTGTTCACCCACACCTGGTAGTGCCGGACCGCGGAGTAGAAGGGCCGGTTGTCGATCAGTTCGGTCTGTTTGGTGATGGCAATCACCTCCGACATGTCCGGGCTGTAGGGCACATGTTCGTCGTCGGCAACCACCCGGTACAGCACGGAGGTCCCGGCCGGGGCATCGACGGCCGGCCAGCGCAGACTGGTCGTGCGGTCGGCGAGCGCGGAGGCCTTCAGCCGCTGCGGCTCCCCTCCCTCGACGGTGAAGTCCATCGCGGCGAACCCGCTCAGGGCCTGGGCCAGCTCCATCGGCTGCTGCCAGCTGATCGCACCCGGATTGAGCAGTTCCGGGCGACCGGTCTCCGCCGGCGCGGGACCCGGCTGCGGGCCGAGCTGCGCAGTGGTGGGCGCGGGCGCGGCCGGCGGAGCCTGCGGCGGAGGGGTGTCCCGCAGGCCCAGCACGTCGGCGATCGTCGGGGCGAGGTACTTCAGCGACGCCGGGAGCCCGACGGCCACTTCGGCCTCGGTGCGGGCGCCGGAGTTCACGATCTGGCGCAGATGCCGATCCTTGACCTCATCGCTGCCGGACCGGTCGCGCCAGACCATCAACTTCTGCAGCGGATCGATCTCGGGTTCGACCGGGGCGGCATCGGAGGCCTCGATCACCTCGGCCTCGACCGTCTCGGGTTCACTGACCGGAGCCTCGATCACCTCGGCCTCGACGATCTCCGCCACCGCTTCCGCCGCAACGGGTTCGTCCGCCACGGGTTCGGTCGGCTGCCAGGCCGGTTCCGGGGCCGGCGCCGGGACCCCGCTGACCGCCTCGGTGGCCGAGCCGTAGGAGGTGGCCGATCCCTGCGAGGTGGCCGACCCGTAGGAGCCGGCCGAACCGTAGGAGGTCGCCGAGGCGGCCGAGGCGGCACTCTGCGCGGCGGCGAAGCGGCGCAGGTTCTCCATCTCCCGTTCGGCGTGCTGCTTGCGGATCAGCCAGTTCCGGGCATCCGCCTGGTTCCCGTACGCCATGGCCTGCCGGGCGAACTGATCGGCCTGGACCGCCTGCTGCTGCCAGGCGGCCAACTGCTGGGCGATCTGCGGATTGACCCCACCGACGCCAACGGCGGCCGGCTGCGGCGGCGGAAACCCGGGGACCGGGCGCGGCTGCATCCGCAGCCCCTCGCTGACCGGGTCCGGGTGGCCCTGGTCCGACAGCCACAACAGATTGTTGATGACCTCGACCCACCGGTCCATCAGCGGGGTCCGCATCGACGGCGGGATCCCCCGCACCGCGGCGATCTCGACCAGCTGGGCCCGGGTCGGGACCTGCTCCCCGCGCTCGGTCAGGGCATGGGCCCAGGCCAACAGCACCTGCCTGCGTCGATCAGCCTGCGTCATCGAACTCCTCCGAAAACCTCATCCGCGCCACCTCGGCGCTCAGAACACCATGCCGTCGGCCGGCGGGGTGACCGTCCGGCGTTGCGGCATCGGGACCGACGCTCCCGCGTCGTCGGTGTAGCTGAACGGCATCTCCGGGACCAGATCATTGGCCTGGCGCGGCCGCTCGGGCCGCAGCCGCTCGCCCAGATTGAACGTGTACTCCGGCGCGGCCTCGGACAACTGCACCAGCAGCGCCCGCCGGCTCAGCCCCTGCGACACCGACAGCGGCCAGGACACCTCGACCGCCCCGGCGCGGCCGTCCAACTGGGCCTCCCGGGACAGGACCCCGTCCCCGAAGCGGGACGCCGCCGGCGGTGTCACCGGATCGCCGACCCCGCCCAGGAACTCCTCCTGGGACACCGGCTCGGCCGCTCCGGTCAGCCGAACCCCGGCAACCAGCCGGTGCTGATACTCCGGCTGGGACAGGCGTTGCATCGCCGCCGCCCACAGCTGATTGCCCGAGGCCGGCCCGATTCCCTCGCGTTCCAGCAGGTCGGCCCAGGCGCCCAGCCAGGATTCCTGCACCCCGCTGCGCTGGGCGAACATCAGCCGCGGATTCTGGGTCAGGTCGTAGGCCCGGGGCCCGAGTCGGTTCCCGGCATCGTTCAGGGTCGCCTGCCAGGGCCCGGACAGCCAGCCGGTGGTGAACAGGTCCCGGCGCAGCAGATTGACCACCTCGGCGGCCGACTCGGGTCGGGTCTCGGCCTTCCCGACGCGGACGTTGAGCGGCAGCCCCTGTTCGACCTCGGGGGTGTCGGTGCGTACCCGGGCGACCTCACCGAAGGGCTGGTGGATCACCACCGACAGCACCCGGCTCCACTCCTGGAACTGGCCGTAGCCCTCGGTGAACCGGCGCAGGTCCCGCATCGCGGTCCGCAGATTCTGCTCATCGGCCTGCACCTGGCTCATCGCCGCCTTGCGCTTGGTCAGGTCCCGGAACAGGTCGCGCTGGCCCTGCAGGAAGAGCACCAGCGAGCCGCCGAACCAGGCGAGGACGCCGGCCAGCCCGGCCAGCAGCGCGCCCCACCAGGTGAGGATCGACAGTCCGGTCAGTACGCAGAGCACCACGACCAGCGCGAGCAGCCCGATCAGCAGGCCGCGCATCCAGCTCGCGATCGTACGCTGCCGGGCCTGGGTCCGGGCGTCGGACAGATCCACCCGGTCGCCGCCGGACAGGCGGGCCAGCAACTGCTGCACCTCCTCGGCGGTGTTCATCAGGCCCTGCCCGAGCATGCCCCCGAACCCGGCGGAGTAGGTGTGGGCGTACCGGTTCTGCCACTGTTCCAGCTCCCGCAGCGTGGTGTCGGCGTCGCGAGCCAGCGAGGGCTGATCCCCCAGGCCGCGCAGTCGCAGCTGCAGGGTACGGATGCCGAGCGGATCGGAGGCCCGGACGGTGCTGATCCCGATCGCGGAGGCCACCCGGGGCGGGATCCGGGTGAACTGCTGCTGCGGGCTGGGGACACAGTCCGACATGGTCCGCAGGACGCCGCGCTCGGTGCCGACCGGGATCGGTTTGGCGTACGAGCGCTCCCCCGCGTCGACCAGGGTGAGTCCGGATTCGACGAAGTCGACCCAGACCGGGGTGAAGTCACCGGTCCCCTCGTGGGCGCGGGGCCCGGCGTCATCCAGCAGGTGGTCGAGGTTGCCGGCCGCCCGGCCGACCTCGCGCCAGTCGGCCCGCCCGCCGGCCAGGGAGCCGCTGGCGACCACCTCGTAGGAGGACGGGTCCTGCCCGAACACCAACGACTGGACCCGATTCGCGGTCGCCCCCTGCACGTCGCCGAGCACCAGGGAGTACCATTTCATCGGGGCCATCGTCATCGACGCCTTGATGAAGCCGAACAGCATCGACAGGGCCTTGCCCGGCCCCACCTTGTCGGCGTCCACCGGGGCGGGGGCCACCCGTTCCCCGCGGAACAGTGAAGCATGGCGCCCGAGCACCGCGGACGCCATGTCGGAGCAGGCCCGCTGCGCGTCGTCGATGTAGACCGCCTGGGAACCGTGCAGCCGCGGCAGCGGGACCCCGTCGGCGGTCGACAACATCTGGGTCCGCACGGTGTCCTCCACCTCGCGGCTGTCCAGGTTCCGGTACCAGGAGCGGGCCAGCCGCAGCGAGTGCCCGAACGGGGCGGCCGCCCCGTCCAGCGGCGCGGCCCGCAGCCCGCGCCAGAGCCCGGTCAACCCGGCCAGTTGGGCCGCGGCCTCGGCCCCGATGTCGAGCGGATCGGTCGAGGCCGGCAGCGCGGAATGGCCCAGCCCGGGCCCGCGGGACTCCTCGGGCGCCAGGATGACGTTGTGCCAGCCCTCCCGGGTCAGGTCGGCCGCGACCGGTCCGGAGGCCGGCCGGGTGACCACCGCGCGGATCAGCTCGACCGTCGGCACCGCGGCGGTCCGCAGGATCGCCTGATGGACGGCATGCTCGGTCTCCTGGTCGACGCCGGGGGCACCGGCCACCGCCGGCACCAGGACGACCAGGCGTACCCGCTCGAACTGCTGCTGGGTGACCACGTGTTCCAGGCTGGTGCCCAGCCGCCGGCCGGTGTTCACGAAGAGTCCGGGGGTCACCCCGACCGGCGGGGTCGGGGCGGTCCACCGGGCGGCGTCGATCCACAGGAACGGCTCGATCATCCCGGCCGCCGACCAGTCGGTCAGCGCGTCGCAGATGCCGTCCATCGGCCCGGGCGGGGCCAGCAGCGCGACCAGTGCAGCCATCAGAAGGCCCCCATCCCGGGCATCCCGGGCATCTCGAGTTTCTGGGTCTCCGGGGTGAGCGGACCCTGCCGGCTGGTGCCGGCCGGCTGCTTGGCCCGGACCGCCGCGTCGGCGACCATGTCGATCAGTTCCCCGCAGGCCCACCAGATGTCGGGAGCCAGATCGCGGAAGATCGGCGCCTGGGAGGCGACCCCGCGATCGGTCACCAGGGAGAACGTGCCCCCGCCCGGCGCCCCGGCCTGGCCCGGCGCCATGAAGTGCACCCCGGCCAGGTCACGGATCTGGGTGAAGAACGTCGTGAGCGCCTCGGCCCGGCCGTCCACGTCGGTGGCCTCGGCGGCCCCGGGCACCCGGCTGGTGGCGCCGGAGCCGATGGTCCCGGTACGCAGGTAGTCGACCAGCAGGTTCTTGCCCGAACGCTCCACGATGCCGGCCGCCGGCCCGAGCGGACTGGCATCGAACAGCCCGCGCAGCGCCCGGTACGGCAGCAGCGACGCCATCGGGGGGTTCTGATGGGACCGGGAGATCGCCAGCAGCGAGGACTCCAGCACCGCCGGCAGCCAGTCGTAGGAGGCCTGGAACCGCTCCGGCGGGGTCAGCAGCGGATTGGGGAACTCCAGCCATTGCCGGTTGGCGACGTCGAAGACCTCGACGGCCTGGACGTACGGCGACTCCGGGATCCGGATCGCCCCGATCCCCTGCCCGAGGAACCAGCCGGCACACATCGCCCGGCGCTCGGCCTCGGCCATCGGCAGCGCGGCATTCAGCGGGCGCGCCCGGCGGTAGGTCCAGAACGCCTCCCGGCCCGCCGGTGAGGTGGTCGACCACTGCTCGGCGACCGGTCGCAGCACCGAATCGAAGCAGATCGGGGCATACAGCGGGTAGGAGCCGAGAATGTCCAGCCGCCGGACGTGATCGGAATCGTTGACCGACTTGCGGAAGTTGTCCCGGGTCGAGGAGTCGATCTGCGGGTTGTTCACGATCACCCGCTCCAGCGCATCGGCGATGGGCAGATCGGCAAAGGGCACCGCGGAGAACTTGTAGCGGTACTCCACGTTCTTGCCGCCGTGCAGCAACTGGACCGCGGCATCGTTGGCCGAGATCAGCGGCAGCGCCAGGGTCAGCGTCTGATTGAACTTGGCGGCAATGTCGTCGATGCGACCCTGCCGCTCCGATTCCTGCGCCCCGACGCCGCGCACGAAGTCGCGCAGGGACATCGAGCAGAACCGGTGGAAGGACTCCTCGGGCCGGGCCACGAACAGCCGCGCCCGCTCCAGCACCTCCCGCGGCCGGGCGTGCAGGTTGAACCGGGCCCGCATCGGCACGATCGACTCGCCGCTGCCGGGATGGGTCGGGAAGACCCGGGCCGCCCACTGATGGGTCTGTTCCAGCAGCCCGCCCGGCGGCCGCATCCCGCCGGTGGTCTCCCACAGGCCCTGGATCACCCGGGTGACCACGCCGGCGCGGGCGGCCGGGAACGTCTTCACCTCGGTCGGGATCGCGCCCTGGATGTCGGCCAGGTACTGCGGCAGGAACTGCTGGGAACTGGTCAGCAGCACCTCGTTGTTCGCCTCGTCGAAGCGCTCGGGGGCCCGCTGGTCGTCGTCGGAGGGCCAGGCGGAGTACTGGTCGGTGGCCAGCCGGGCCAGGCCGTCATGGCGGACCGCCGAGGCCCGGGCCTGCTCCAGCAGTCGCTGCTGTTCGTGGATCGCCTCGCCGAGGGGCACCAGCACGTCGCCGACGAACGTGCTCAGCACATCGGCGAGCATCCCGGACGCCTTGGCGTACACATGCTCGATCACCCGGGCGGTCATGTCCTCGGCGAGCGTGTTCAGGATCTGCTGGCCACCGGCGATCTTGCCCTTGATCCCGGCGAGCCCCTGCCCGACCCGGGGCGGCAGTTCGGCGATGTCGGAGCGATCGTGCTGCTTGAGCTCGTTCGCCGCCGGGATCACCGACTCCTTCAGATGCCCCTGCAGCCGGTCGATCACCGCGGCGGCGTACGGCAGGCCCAGGTTGGCGATGGCGGTGCCGATGGTGGCCATCAGCCGCTGCAGCAGCTGCTGGTGCCAGTCGAAGGCCCAGTTGTACGCCTCCCGGCCGGTGGCCTCCGACATGGCCGTGCGGCGGGAGTTGAGCACCTGGGACAGGATCGGCGCCCACTGGTTGACCTCCATCCCGTCCGGCGGCGGCAACTGGGAGATCACCCCCTGATTGACGATCTGGGCGGCGATGTTGCCGGCGTGCTGCCGCGGCAGGGCCACATTCATCAGCCACTGGGCCAGCGCCATCGACCCCTGTCCCCCGGCACCGTCGAAGATCTGGATGTCGGCGCACAGCCGGGCCCACTGGGAGTTCAGCAGGGCCTTGACCTGCTCGGTACCCGAGGCGGTGTTGCCCTCCTGCAGGTGCCCGTCGAGCAGCCGGTCCACCGCGGAGCGGGCGATCCGCTGGGCGGCGTACTCGGCATAGCGATCGCGGCCCATCGACAGCGAGGCGAAACCGAAGGACCCCCAGGGCAGCGGATCCTGCTGGGCGCCCCACCCGAGGTAGCTGGAATCCGGCGGGACCGAACCGGTGTTGCCGAGGTCGTAGGAGACGAACTGGTCGGTCGCCTGCTCCGACATCACCATGCCGGACAGGCCGCGGGCCAGGCCGCGATAGATCGCTCGGGGCGAGCCGTCGCCGAACATGGTGCGCTGGGCGCCGACGTAGCGGCCGACCGGGAACACCCGGGCGAACGGGATCGGGGTCCCCGCCCCGTACTGCTGACCCAGCGCGTTCATCAGGTCCACGTCGTGGTCGTGGGAGGAGCCGGTCTGCGAGGCGACGATCTCCCCGAGCATCGCCAGCGCGTTGGAGCGTACGCCCGAGCGCGCCGACTCCGGCAGCGAGTCGAAGATGTCGGAGGAGACCATGAAGACCGCCATCAGCTTGGGATCCAGCCCGTTGATGGTGGTCAGCACCCGGCACACGTCCAGCGCCATCGACGCGCCCGCTCCGCCGGCCATCGAGGACACCACCAGCACGATCGGTACCTCGTTGGCCGAGTAGCGCCCGAGCCGGGCCTGCGCGGCGATCTGATCCATGTCGGCGTGGGTCTCCACCCGGTGCAGATCGTCCCAGGCCCCGGACAGGCCCTCGCGCAGCGCCTCCAGCTTGTTCAGGGTGATCATCCGGCCGACCGCGCGGTACTGCCCGGCGCCGACCGAGATCGGGGTGGCCACCGCGTTCGGATTGCGCGGGGCCCAAGTGGCGATCTCACCCAGGGCCCGGTTGGCCGCCAGCTTGCGCGAGACCGCGAAGTCCAGATCGGCGTACGAGCCGGCCTTGGGTCCCATGCCGATGTAGCGCCCGCCCTGGCCCTCGACGTTGCCGAGTCCGTCGGGCCCGCTCTCCTCGCCGCTGGGGACGTCCAGGTGGACGAACTGCCAGCCGCGGGGCAACCGGTCGACGCCCTCGGCAGCCAGATCCGAGCGGAGCTGGTCCATCATGTAAGCCAGCGTGGCGCCGCCGGATCCGCCGCATCCGACAACCAAGAAGCGCCTCATGTACCCGTCCTCACCTGTTGAGCCTGTCGGCAGTCCTGCCTGCCCGCCACCTTATTGGGTGCGAGGTCGCCATCGCGGGTCGGCCGAACCCGAATCGGTTTCCACTGTAGGGGACCGTTTCCAGCCGGCCCTTGTGGAATGATCACCCTGCGCGCAGCGCGCAGCGCCGATGACGCTTCGATGATCGCCGGACACAGAGGTCGAACCATGACGGAACCCAGCAAGGAACCCCAGGAGCCCGGGCAGGACCCGCTCGAGGCCGCCCATCCCAATGGCACCCCCGAGCCGCACACCGGAGATGTGGCCGGCAAGCTCAACTGGCTGCGCGCCGGCGTCCTGGGCGCCAACGACGGCATCGTCTCGACCGCGGGCCTGGTGGTCGGCGTCGCGGCGGCCAACCCCGCCGCGACCTCGGCGATCCTGGTCGCCGGCGTCGCCGGGGTGGTCTCCGGGGCGGTCTCGATGGCCTTGGGCGAGTACGTCTCGGTCTCGACCCAGCGCGACACCGAGAAGGCGCTGATCGCCAAGGAGCAGCACGAACTGGAGCACTACCCCGACGAAGAGTTCGCCGAGCTGGTCGGGCTCTTCCGCAATCAGGGCCTGTCCAAGGAGACCGCGACCCAGGTGGCTCGCGAGGTGACCGCGCACGATGCCCTGGGCAGCCACCTGCAGATCGAACTCGGCATCGACAAGGAGCAGTTGACCAACCCCTGGCAGGCCGCCGCCGCCTCGGCGATCTCCTTCACCGCCGGAGCGGTGCTGCCGATCCTGGCGATGCTGCTGACCCCGGTCCCCGCGGCGCGGATCCCGGTCACCGTCGTGGTCGTGCTGCTCGCCCTGGCGCTCACCGGGGTGATCAGCGCTCGCCTGGGCGGCGCCCCGAAGACCCGCGCCGTGCTCCGGCTGCTCATCGGCGGCGGGCTCGGGATGGCGATCACCTACGGCATCGGCATGCTGATGGGCGTCAGCGGCGGCTGAGCCCCCTCAGAACCGGAACGGGTTCTGCCCCGGCGGTTGCTGCGGTGGCGGACCGGACTGCTGCGGCGGACGCGGCGGACCGGACTGCTGCCCACCGCCGAACGGCGCCGGGCCACCGAACGGACTGCCCCCGGCCTGCGGGCCGGGGCTCGGCGCGGCCCCGTACTGGGTCAGGGTCCCCATCGCCTGCGGCACGGTGCGCCGGGCCTGCTCCAGCAGGTCCTGGCGCACGCTCGGCGGGGAGTCCCCGGCGACCAGGAACAGCAGCGTCGCGGTGTTCGCCGGCGCCCCCGGATCGCGCAGCAGCACCCACGAGTTGTGCACCGCCAGCGGGAGCTTGGCCTGGTGCGCCTTGCCGAACGGTTCGGGGTACGCCGAGGACAGCCCGACCTGCGGTCCCGCGTCGACCAGGACATAGCCCGGCCCGAAGGGTGAGCCGCCGGTCCGGGCCCGCAGAGTCGCCCCGGGCACGTCCACGTTCTTCTCCCCATTGCCGGCGATCGACGCCATCTTGGTGAAGTCGCGGTCGGTGAAGGCGAGGTCCTGACCGTTGCGCAGCACCCGTCCGTTCTCGACGGTGATCGGGATCGACTCCGGCTGCAGCGGCCGCGGCGGGATCTTCGCGGTCATCGACTTGGCCAGGTACAGCAGCCCGATCGGGATCCCCGGGCCGAGGATGATCCCGGCAATCAGCGCCAGCGCGAAGTTCAGCGTGTTCAGCGGCCGCTCGATCTCGGCGGTGTAGGTGACGTCGGCGTCCTGGATCTTCGCCCGGTCCTGCAGCGCAGCGACCTTAACGGTGAACCGGCCGTTCAGGGCACCGTTACCGACCTGGGCGCTGGCCAGCGTCAGTGGGAGGGTGCCCTGGCCGCCGTCGGCGACCTCCAGGCAGGTGGCTGCACTGGTGTGCTGGGAGCCGACGGTGGCGGTGGTGATCTCCTTGGGACCGGTGACGATCTCCTGCGGCCCCTCGACCCAGTAGCAGCCGGGTCCGCGCACCGGCAGACCGGCGGACAGGTTGACCGTGTCCTTGCCGGCGCTGACCCCGAAGTCCACCGAGTTGGCCGCCGAGCCGAACCCGGCCGGTTGCTGCACGTCGAAGGTGATGTCGGACTGTTGCGGTTGCAGTTTGGTCCCGGGGTACTGCTTCCCGGTGGCCGGATCGGTCCAGGCAGCGGTGGTGATGTTCAACGACAGACGTACCGTCGCCTTGCCCGGCTTCAACCTGGTCGCATCGATCTGTTGCGGCTGGGTCAGGGTCTGCCGGGTCAGGCCCTGCGCGATCGGGGTCTGCTGGCCCGCGTCGTCGATCAGGGTGGCATCCAGGGTGACCTCGCCGAGCAGCTTGGCCGGGTCGACCGGCTTCTTCTGGGCGTCCTCGAGGGCGAAGGAGGCGCGGGCGGTCTCACCGGCCCGCACGGTGGTGGTGGCCGCCTGCGGCCAGGCCGGGAACAGGTTTCCGGTGATCTGCAGGCTGGTCTTGGTGACCGCCTGCTCGTGCTGATTGCTCGGGTCGAAGAAGACCAGCCGCCAGCGTCCGGTCCATTTGCCCGGGTCGCTCGGGTCGGCGAGTGTCGCCTGGAAGGACCGCTTGGAGGCCCACTGATAGCTCAGTTTTGCTCCGTCGACGTCGAGGCTGCGTTGTTGGCCCAGGCCGGCGTGCTCGAGTTCGACCTCCTGGCCCGACGGGGAGACCAGCACGACCCGCGGCTCATCGAAATCGGCGTAGCCGAGGACGGAGACCGAGGTGATCGAGGAGTCCAGGACGAAGTTGTGCGCCTCGGTGCAGTCCTTGGCCGCGCCGACCTTGCAGACTCCCTGCGGCGGTTGCTCGGTGTAGGTGATCCGGCTGAACGCCTCGATCAGGGAGTCGATGTTGGTGGCCAGGAAGAACTCACCGGTGGCCGGCTGCTTGCCGCACTTCTCCCCCTCGCCGGTCACCACCCGCTTCATCAGGTCGAAGTCGGCGGAGTTGGAGCCGCCGGCGGCCAGACCGATGCCGAAGATCGTCACCGGCGCGGTCCGCAGCTGGTCGGCCAGACCGCCGTCGCGACACATGTCGGTGGTGGCGGCCTGTTTGGCCTGCTCGCGCTGGGCGGGGTTGTCGAGTCGGTTGTCCGGGGCGTACGGGCGGTCGATCGGGTGCTGCTGCTCGTCGGGGGCCCGGTCGATGTCGAGGGACCCGTCGGTGAAGAACACGATTGCCTGGCAGCGGTTGCGGTCGGGGTCCTGGGCCTGCCGGGCGGCCAGATCCTTGCGGGCGCCGTCGAGGCCGAGCCAGTAGTCGGTGCCCTGGCCGGTATTGCGATTGGCGAACTCGCGCACCGAGGTGAGTGTCCGCTCGACGGTGCCCTTGTTCAGCTTGTCCCAGGAGCCGGTGGGCTCGTACCGGTTGGCGAAGCCGGCCAGGCTGACGGCCAGGTCGAGATTGGCGCCGTCGGCGGTATTGGCCAGGCTGCGCAGGAGCAGTTCGCCGGCGCGGACGCGGGCGGCCTCGGCATCGGAGTTCTGCAGGCTGGCGGAGGTGTCGACCAGCACGAGCACATCGCCCTTGCGGGCGCCGTTGAGGCAGGAGATGAAGTCGTCGGTGGGTTTGGCCGCGGCGGCCCGCGGTGCCGGCAGCAGCAGGCCGGTGGCAGCGATACCGGCGAGGGTCGCCAGGACGACCAGCAGGCCGGCCCGGAGCCGGTTCCAGGGTGCGGTCCGAGTCGTCCTCACAGCGTTCCCACCCACAGCGCGATCCGGACCGCGGGCACCAGAATGCACACCAGGCACAGGGCGATCGCGGTGTAGTAGAGAGGTTTGACCCAGTTCGGGGCGCCGTAGACGCCGGAGGACCGGGCGTAGGTGTCGCGGATCACGAAGTACGCGATCACCCCGATCGCGATCGGGCCGGCGACCACCCAGCACACGATCGCCACGATCGGGTTGTTCAGCAGCAGCGCGACCACGCCGGCCACCAGGGCCAGGCCGGCCGCGATCAGCAGCAGGTACGCCGGCGGCTTGGTCACCGTGATCCCGGCGGTCGGGGCGACCGCAACCCCTCCCCCGGCGGCGAAGACGCCGGCGTCGGCCTGCCGCGGCGCACCCACCGTGGCGAACGGATCGGGCGTGCCGGGCCGCGTCTGGGTGGCGAACGGGTCACCGGTCCGCGGCGCCGAGGGGTAGGAGGACGGGCCGGCGCCACCGAAGGGGCTGCCCCCTCCGGGTGAAGGATGCGACGCCGGCGCATTCCCGAAGTCGAATGGGTCGTGCCCCATCAGTCCCGCCTCCTGCTCGATCTGCGACTGCGACCAGCCTAGGGGGACCGGACAATGGGAGTGGTCAGCCCCGGGGCAGGTGGTCTGCTCGGCCATCCTCACAAGGTCGGGGGCCATCGGTACGCCCGACCGGCAGATCTCAGGGAGAACTCAGGGATCAGTGGAACCGGTTCTGGGCCAGGATCAGACCATCGTGGACCAGGGTCTCGACCGCATCGGCCGCGCGGCCGATCTCGACCTCGAGGTCGGTCCGGTCCCGGGCCGGAAAGTTGCTCAACACCCAGTCGGCCGGGCTCATTCGGCCCGGCGGACGCCCGATCCCGAAGCGGACCCGGAAGTAGTCCCCGGTGCCCAGCGCCGCCCGGATCGATTTGAGGCCGTTGTGGCCGTTGTCCCCGCCGCCGGACTTCAGGCGTACCGCACCGAAGTCCAGGTCGAGTTCGTCATGGATGACGATCAGATGATCGGGGGTGGTGCGGTAGAACGCGGCCACCTTGGCCACCGGCCCGCCCGATTCGTTCATGTAGGTCCGCGGCTTCATCACCGCGACCTTGGCGGTGTCGGCCCCCACCGCACCCGCGCCACCGGCACCGATACGCAGATCGGCGACCTCGGCCCGCATCCCCTTGGGGGCGGAGAACGACGCGGTGGCCCGACGCGCCAGTTCGTCGGCCACCATGTGGCCGACGTTGTGCCGGTGACCGGCGTAGGTGGGGCCCGGATTACCGAGCCCCACCACCAGCCAGTTCATCGCAGCGACCGATTCACTCCGCCGAACCCTCGGCGGCCGCGGTGCCCTCAGCGGCCTCAGGAGCCTCGGCCGGCTCCTCGGCCTGCGGGTGGGTGATGTTGACGACCAGGTCGGTCGGCTCCCCGGTCGGGGTGGCGCCGGCCGGCAGGACCAGATCAGCGACGGTGATCTGGGAGCCGGCGGTCAGCCCCTCGACCGAAACCTGGACCGACTCGGGGATGTTGGTCGCCTCGACCTCGAGGGACACGTGGTTCTGCTCGACCACGACGACCGAGTCGGGGCCGGCCTCGCCGGTGACCTCGACCACGACCTCCACGGTGACCTTCTCGCCCTTGCGGACCAGCACCAGGTCGACGTGTTCGACGTCGCCCTTGATCGGGTCGCGCTGGACCTGCTTGGCCAGGGCCAGCTGCTCCTTGCCGTCCAGGACGATGGTCAGCACGGCGTTGGCGGTACGCAGCGCCAGCAGGGTCTGGTGGCCCGGGAGGGTGATGTGCACGGGATCGGTGCCGTGGCCGTACATGACGGCGGGCACCTTCTTGTCCCGGCGGATCCGGCGGGCAGCGCCCTTGCCGAATTCGGTGCGGGACTCGGCCTCGAGGCGAAGGTCATCGGACATGTCGAACTCCTCAGTTCATCGGGTAACGGACGAGGAGTTTCGAGTCGATCACGGACAGCGCGGTCCCTCGCCAAGACAGCTGAGCACTCTACCCCCTGCGCCCCGGGCCGATCAAACCCTCCCCCGGTTCAGCTCACCCCGGCGAACAGGGAGGTGACCGATCCGTCCTCGAACACCTCATGGATGGCCTTGGCGATCAGCGGAGCGATGGACAGCACGGTCAGCTTGTTCACCGGGACCGGATTGAGCATCGGCAGCGTGTTGGTGACGATGATCTCCTCCAGCGCGGAGCCGTTCAGCCGCTCCACCGCCGGGCCGGACAGCACCGGGTGGGTGCTGGCGGCGAGGACCTTGTCGGCACCTCGGGCCTTGAGCGCCTCGGCGGCCTGGCAGATGGTGCCGGCGGTGTCGATCATGTCGTCGACCAGGATGCAGACCCGGCCCTCCACGTCACCGACCACCTCGTGCACCGCGACCTGGTTGGCCACATTCGGATCGCGGCGCTTGTGGATGATCGCCAGCGGCGCGTTCAGCCGGTCCGACCACAGGTCGGCCAGCCGGACCCGACCGGCGTCCGGCGAGACGACGGTCATCCGGGAGGTGTCGTAGTTCTGGGTGATGTAGTCCGACAGCACCGGCAACGCCCACAGGTGGTCCACCGGGCCGTCGAAGAAGCCCTGGATCTGCGCCGCGTGCAGATCCACCGACATGATCCGGTCGGCCCCGGCGGCTCGGTAGAGGTCGGCGACCAGGCGGGCCGAGATGGGTTCGCGGCCGAGATGCTTCTTGTCCTGCCGGGCGTACGGATAGAACGGCGAGACCACGGTGATCCGCTCGGCCGAGGCCCGTTTCAGCGCATCGACCATGATCAACTGCTCCATCAGCCACTCGTTGACCGGCGCGGCATGGGACTGGATCACGAAGGCGTCCGAGCCACGGACCGATTCCTCGAAGCGACAGTAGATCTCGGAGTTGGCGTAGGTGACCGTACGCGTGGGCGTCAGCTCGACGCCGAGCAACTGGGCGACCTCCTCGGCCAGGGCCGGGTGGGCACGGCCGGTGAACAGCATCATGTGGCGTTCCCGGTTCCGCTTGATCCCGCTCATTCGGCGGCCTTCCCGTCGCGCTGGAGAGCTTCCTCGGCCGACTGGGCGGTGCGGGTGCCGGCGCGGCGCTTGGCCACCCAGCCGGGCACATTCGCCTGGCGTCCGCGGGCGATGGCGATCTCGCCGGGACCGACCGGATCGGTCAGCGTGGACCCGGCCGCGACGTACGCCCCGTCGGCCACCTCCACCGGAGCGACCAGGACGGAGTTGGATCCGACGAAGGAGTCCTTGCCGATCCGGGTGGTGTTCTTCGCGACCCCGTCGTAGTTGGCGAAGATCGTGCCGGCGCCGATATTGGCCCGCTCCCCGATCTCGGCGTCCCCGGCGTAGGTCAGGTGCGGCACCTTGGCGCCGTCGGCGATCTTGGCGTTCTTGGTCTCCACGAAGCCGCCGATCTTGCCGCCGACCCCGAGGGTGGTGCCCGGCCGCAGGTAGGAGTAGGGGCCGACCGACGCGTCGGCGCCGATCACCGCCAGGATCGCCTGGGCCCGCACGATCGAGGCCCCCGGACCGACCTCGACATCGGTCAGCGTGACGTCCGGGCCGATCTTGGCGCCCTCACCGATGCTGGTCGCGCCCTCCAGGTACACGTTCGGCTGCAGCACCACGTCGGGGCTGAGGCTGACCGAGGCGTGGATCCAGGTGCTGTCGGGGTCGGTCACCGAGACCCCCGCGCGCATCCACTTCTCCACGATGCGGCGGTTCATCTCCTTGTTCATCCGGGCCAACTGGACCCGATCGTTGACCCCTTCGGCCTGTTGCCAGTCCGCGATCTCGTACGCCCCCACGCGCAGCCCGTCGCTGCGGGCGTTGCCGAGGACGTCGGTGAGGTACAGCTCGCCCTGGGCGTTGTCGGTGGACAGCCGGCTCAGGCCGTCGCGGAGCACGGCGGCGTCGAAGACGTACATGCCGGAGTTGATCTCGTCGATCTGGGCCTGCGGTGCGGTGGTGTCCTTGTCCTCCACGATCGCCAGCACGTGGCCGTCGTCATCGCGCACGATCCGGCCGTAGCCCTGGGGGTTCGGCACCCGGGACGTGAGCACGGTGATCGCGTCGTGGCGCGCGTGGTGGGCCTGGACGAGTTCGATCAGGGTCTCCCCGGTCAGCATCGGCACATCGCCGTAGGTGACCACGACATCGCCGTGCAGCTCGCCCAGGGCGTCCAGGGCGCACTGCACGGCGTGGCCGGTGCCGAGCTGCTCGGCCTGGACGGTGGTCTCGACATTGGGGGCGATCTCGCCGAGGTGGGAGACCACCTGGTCGCGCTGGTGGCCGACCACGACCATCACGTGCTGGGGTTCGACGGCATTGGCCGCCGCGACCGCGTACGACAGCATGGAATGTCCGGCGACCTCGTGCAGCAGCTTGGACTTCCGGGACTTCATCCGGGTCCCGGCGCCGGCGGCGAGCACCACCACCGCTGCCACGGGCGACGAATTGCCTTGCATGTTCTGGTTTCCTGCGCTCGCGCTGTTCTGGCTTTCCGCACTGGCACTGTCGGACACAGAAGCTCCTGACCGGTTGACGACCTTCAGGGTCAGTTTGTCAGCATCGGCCCAATCTCGTGCATCGGCCCACCCGCGATGTACGCGTGTCGGCGGCGTCTGGGAAGCTCTTTCCATGGCGAATGACACGTCTTCGGTTCTGTCGCTCGATGAACTTGCCGGCGCTCTGCAGGAGCTGTTGGCCGATCTCTCCGCCGCCGAGGCCGAGGAGGGCCCGCGGCTGGCCCGAATCCGGCCCGAACATCTGGATTCGGCGACCAATCTGGTGCACTACGTCGCACTGCGCCAGCACGATCTGCGCCCGCTGCAGCGCAGCCTTGCCTCCTACGGCCTGTCGAGTCTGGGCCGGATCGAGGCGATGGGCAAGTCCTGGCTGCTGACGGTGCTGGAGACCGTCCTGGCACTGCGGGACGGGCGGCACCGCCAGCCGATCTGGGGCCCGCTGGAGCAGGGCACCTCGGTGCTGCACCGCAATCGGGACGCCCTGCTGGGACCTGTGCACGGGGAGGGCCGCAACACCCGGATCATGGTGACGATGCCCAGCGAGGCGGCCACCGATCCCGACCTGATTCCCGCCCTCGGCGCGGCGGGGATGGACATCGCCCGGGTGAACTGTGCCCACGACGACGCCGCGGCCTGGCAGCAGATGATCGATCGGGTGCGGGCGCTGCCCGACGGGGTCCGGGTGGCGATGGATCTGGCCGGCCCGAAGTTGCGGACCGGTCCGTTGATGGAGGGGCCGCGGGTACGCCGGGTCCGGCCCGAGCGCAATGACCTCGGCGAAGTGGTCCGGCCGGCGCGGATCGAGTTCGGCGACGCCGATCTGCCGGTGACCGGACCGGTGAGCGACGGCGTACAGGTCGGGGATGTGTTGACGCTGACCGATACCCGGGGCCGGCACCGGGAGCTGACGGTGGTGCAGACGGCCGGGGCGGTGGTGGTGGAGTGCGAGCGTACGGTCTACTTCGGCACCGGCCAGCAGGTGTACGCCGCCGACGGCACCGTGGTCGCCGAGATCGGAGAACTGCCGCCCCGGCCGCAGCACCTGTTCGTGCAGGTCGGCGATGAGTTGCGGCTGCAGCGCGACATGGCGCCGCAACCGGCCACGCAGCAGTCGCCGCACCGGATCGGCTGCTCCCTGGAGGCCGCCTTCACCGATGCGCAGGTCGGCCAGCCGGTGTTGTTCGACGACGGCAAGATTGCCGGGACGATCCGGGAGGTGACCGGGTCGGAGATCGTGGTGGACATCACCCGGGCCGGCGTGGGCGGGGAGAAACTGCGCGCGGAAAAGGGGATCAACTTTCCCGACACCACGCTGCGGATCCCGGCGCTGACCGCCGACGACCGGACGAATCTGCCGTTCGTGGCGGGACATGCCGACATCGTGGATCTGTCGTTCGTCCGCAGTCCCGAGGACGTGGCCGACCTGATCGAGGAACTGGAGCGGTTGGGCGCCCCGCAGGTGGGCATCGTGCTGAAGATCGAGACCCGGTCGGGGTTCGAGCAACTACCGCAGATCCTGTGGGAAGCCCAGCGGTGGTGGCAGGTCGGGGTGATGATCGCCCGCGGCGACCTGGCCGTCGAGGTCGGCTTCGATCGGCTGGCCGAGGTCCAGGAGGAGATTCTGTGGATCTGCGAGGCCGCGCGGGTGCCGGTGATCTGGGCGACCGAGGTGCTCGACTCGCTGGCCCGCACCGGCGTCCCGTCGCGGGCGGAGGTCACCGATGCGGCAATGGCGCGCCGGGCCGAGGCCGTCATGCTGAACAAGGGGCCCTACATCGTGGACACGATCGACTCCCTGGAGCGGATTCTGGAACGGATGGGTGGGCATGTGTCGAAGAAGCGGGCGCTGCTGCGGCCGCTGACCTCGTTCACGCTCGACTGAGCCTCATTCGGCCCCGCGCGCCCGGGGCAGGTCGGCATGGTTCGACCATTGCGACCACGACCCCGGGTACAGCGCCGCGTCGAAGCCGGCCACCTGCAGCGCGAGGATCTGGTGGGCCGCGGTGACCCCGGACCCGCAGTAGACCCCGGTCGGCCGGTCCGCGCGTACGCCCAGGTCGGTGAAGCGGCGCCGCAACTCGGCGGCGGGCAGGAAGCGCCCGTCCGGCCCCAGGTTGGCGGTGGTGGGGGCACTGATCGCGCCGGGGATGTGGCCCGGATGCGGATCGATCGGCTCGGTCTCACCGCGGTACCGCTCCCCGGCCCGGGCATCCAGCAGTACGCCCTCCCGCACGTACGCCGGCACCCGGTCGAGCGGGATCGACGGCAGCCGGCCCGATTCCAGCACGATGTCACCGGGTTCGGGAATGACCTCTCCGGTCTCCAGCGCGAAGCCCGCGGCCGTCCAGGCGTCCAGGCCGCCGTCCAGCACCCGAACCACCGCGACCCCGGCCCAGCGCAGCAGCCACCAGGCCCGGGCCGCCGCCGTCGCGCGGACGGCGTCATAGACCACCACGGGCTCCCCCGTCCGCAGCCCCCAACCGCGCGCGGCCGCCTGCAGGTCAGCCGGCTCGGGCAGCGGATGCCGGCCGTCGCGGGGTGCGCCCGGCCGGGCCAATTCGGTGTCGAGATCGACATACACCGCGCCGGGGAGGTGCCCGGCGAGGTAGTGCTCATGGCCGTGCGGATCGCCCAGTTGCCAGCGTACGTCCAGCAGCACGGGCCGCTCGCCGGCACTGAGCTGCTCGTGCAGCTCGCGGGCGGTGATCAGGGGCGAATTGCTCATGGCAGCACGCTAGAGAGCCGACCGGGTGGGTTCAAGACTGGCTCCCCGGGCAGGAGTCGAACCTGCTTCGCTAATCCTGATTCAAAGTCAGGCGGGCCCTACCGAAAGACCAACCGGGGATCGCAGTCGGCAAGCCTACCCGGTCCAGTGGTCGGCGTCACACCGAGCCACCTGACCCGAGCCGCCCTGACACAATGGCCGGGTGAACGAATCCCGAAGCACCGGTCGCGGCCGGGTCCGGATGACCGGTCAGGAGCGCCGCGAGCAACTGATCGAGGTGGGCCGCGGACTGTTCGCCGAGAAGGGCTTCGACGGCACCTCGGTGGAAGAGGTCGCCGCCCGCGCGCAGGTGTCCAAACCGGTGGTCTATGAGCATTTCGGCGGCAAGGAGGGTCTGTACGCCGTCATCGTCGACCGGGAGGTCCGGGCCCTGCTGGATGCGGTCCGGGCCGCACTGGCCTCCGGCGAACGGCCGCGGGAGCTGTTGGAACTGGCCACCCTGGCCCTTTTGCGCTACGTCGAGACCGACACCGACGGGTTCCGGATCCTGATTCGCGACTCCCAGCGCAGTGGGGCCAGCGGCTCCTACGCCGGGATGCTGAACGACATCGGCTCCCGGGTCGAGGACATCCTGATGAGTCAGTTCCGGCGGCGGAGGCTGGATCCCGAGTCCGCGCCGGTGTACGCCCAGATGCTGGTCGGGATGGTGTCGTTGACCGGTCAGTGGTGGCTGGACCATCCGCAGTGGCGCAAGGAGGAACTCGCCGCGCACCTGGTCAACCTGGCCTGGAACGGGATGCTCCAGATGGATGCCCACCCGACCCTGGCCACCGAGGCAGAGGGGCGCCGCCGACCGAAGCGGGCTGAATAGCGATCGCCACATCGTCATTGTCGCGGCCGAGCGCACTTCGATAGGTGACTTTATTGACACGTGATGTTTTAGTCACGTATCTTGGAGATGTGGATGCCGAACTCGTATTCAAAGCACTCGCCGACTCGACCCGTCGGCTCCTGCTGGATCGGCTCTTCGTCCGCGACGGACAGACTCAGACCGAGCTCGCCGAGGGGATCGAACTCACTCGATTCGGGGTGATGAAACACCTCGGAGTTCTCATCGACGCCGGCCTGATCACGACCCGGAAGCAGGGCCGCTACACCTTGCACTTCCTGAATCCGGTGCCCATCCAGCAGATCCACGATCGATGGATCGGCAAGTACACGGCCCGCAGCGCGTCCGCGCTGGTGGAGCTGAAACAGCAATTGGAGGACGAGTCATGACCGAAGCAGAGTTGCAGGTCGTGCAGGTGGAGCGCATCTACATCAAGGCCGAGCGGGAGCGGGTGTGGGAGGCCATCACCAGCCCCGAATGGAGCATCCGCTACGGGCACAGCGGCCTGGTCGCCTATGAACTGAAACCCGGGGGCCGGTTCGCCGCCCGCGCCAATGACGGCATGCGCGCCCTGGGGGCGCCCGAGATCGTCATGGACGGCGAAGTCCTGGAAGCCGATCCGCCACACCGCGTGGTGCAGACATGGCGGGTGCTGATGGATCCGACCATGGCGGCCGAAACCGCGTCCCGACTGACCTGGGAACTCGAGTCCCGGCCGGGAGGGATTACCCGGCTGACGGTGACGCACGAGTTCCCCGAGGGGAGTGCCACCGCCGCCCTGATGGCGGGACAGCTCGAGGACATGGGCGCCGGCGGCGGGTGGAGCTGGGTGCTGAGCGGCCTGAAGACCGTCCTGGAGACCGGTGAGCGACTCGAGGAGGTGCAGCAACTATGAGTACGCAGCAACTGCGCCGACCCCGCAGCGATGTCACCAGCAACCCGATTCCACCCGGGGCGCACACCTGGGCGGGCGCGAGCGCGATCGCAGCGATGGCAGCACTGGCGCTGATCGTGGGGGTCATCCTGGCCGACCGGCAGATCGATCCGTCCTGGCGCTTCATCAGCGAGTATCAACTCGGGGTCTGGGGCGGCTTCATGTCGCTGGCATTCCTGGCCCTGTCGGTCAGTGCGTGTTTCCTGGTTGCTGCGCTCCACTCCCAGGTGGCCACCCCTTCGGGCCGGGTCGGGCTCGGCGTACTCACCGTGAGTGCAGCAGGCTTCCTGTTGGCCGGCGCATTCCGAACCGATCCGGTCGATGCGTCGGTCGGGTCCCTGTCGGGTTTCGTGCACAGCATCGCGGCCATGCTGGGTGGGCTGGTCCCCCTCGCTGCGTTCCTGATCGCCTGGAGCCTGGCCCGAAACATTGCCTGGCGGCCCTACCGGCGCTCCCTGCGGTGGATCACCACGGTCGCCATCCTGGCCAACATTGCGTCGATCACCCAGCAGATCATCATGGGGATCGGTGGCGGATTCGGCCCGGGGGTGCCGCTGGGGTGGCCGAATCGCGCCTTCGTACTCCTGCTCGGCGGATGGCTCCTGGCGGCAGCATTGCTGGTCCGAACCGCAAGCCGGAAGGTCACTCACGGATAGCCGAGCGAAGGCTCACGGGACTCCGGGCGCTGCGCGGAGTTCTCGAGCTTGCCCGGGAGTGCAAAAAGTGTCAGTGGGGTCGGTTTGAATGGGAACATGAGTTCGATATAAGCTCCACCCGGGTACGCCGAGGCCGCGGCGGCGCTGCGGCATGTTCATGAGCAGGAGACCGCGATCGAGGTCGCGAAGCTGATCGCGGTCGCCGCGATGTGTGATCGGTATCAGGTCGATGACTCCGTGATTGTGGAGGGGTGTGAAGAGACCATGGTCTACGGCGCCGACGGCACCCCCGCCCTGGGCGCGTTCCTGTCCCTGGAAGTCGCGGGGATCCTCCAGATCAGCGACAAGACCGCCGGCAC
>NZ_AUHH01000020.1 GCF_000423085.1 Granulicoccus phenolivorans DSM 17626 = NBRC 107789 = JCM 15570
GCGATGACCAGCACTTCAGGCAACGGATTGATTGCCCTGCGCATCGCGGGTCGCTTTTCGCCGTACTGCCACCAGCGTTCCGGCAATGGCCTTCTCAATGCATAGGTACCGTCAGGCTTCAATCGCTGTCGCTCAGGCTTCACGGCTTCCTGAACTCTCGCGTACGGCAGCTGGTAAGATTCTGCATCCTGCTGCGGGCGATCGTTGAAGTCGATGACCCAGCGAGACGCAGAACTGTCCGGCCGTGAGTTGAGGTCCTCTCCGTTGAGGTAGGGGAAGAGCACCTCGGCATTGCGTGCATCGGCGGCAATCCACTCTTGTGCCTCGCCTACCTCAAGCACGAAGCCCATCCCGAGCACGTAACAGCCTATGAACCCGACGCCCGAGTTCTCACTCAGCCGAACGGGATTACCCTGTACGCGGCCCGCAGGTTCAAGCAGGGTGCTAATAAGGCGTACGTTGATGTCGTCGGCGACGCGGGGCGCGTCGGTTGCGACAATGTCAAACGTGCCCCACACCGCGGCATACTCAAGGTTTGCACTGGCAGCGGGCCAAGAGCGGGACTGGATGGCTCGGGTGATTGTGAACCCCGCCGCAACCATCGAGTCAAGGCCAACCTGGCGGCTGTCGCCCTGAGCGACCGTATTCGTCGCTATAAGCCCGAGATTGCCCTTCGCTTGCAAGAGCGCAGTGGCGCGTAGGAAGAAGTAGGCGACGAGGTCGGCACTTCCTCGCCTTCCTTGGGCGAGCACATTGACGAACCAGTCGCGAACATTGGTCCCCATCGCTCCAGTCAGTTTCTGCCCGCCGAGGAAGGGCGGGTTGCCAATGATTGCGTCGAAACCTCCGTTGTCGATGATGACGTCCGGGGCCTCGACGACCCAGTGGAGGGGCTGCCACTGCTCGTGGTCAGTCACGACTGTCGGTGTTAGCCCATCGGTGATTAGGGAGGTGAGGAAGGTCGAATCGGCCTCGCCCCTGTCGGGGTAGGCGGACCGCACAGCAAGTCGCAGGTTCTCGTACGCCTCGTTGAGTGCCTTCCCCGGCTTACCGCCCTGAGAAAGGCCGACTGCCACAACACCGTCAGCGATTCGACGAAGGTCGGCGGTCACTCGCCGGAAGTCCGCCAATTGACGTCTCTTGGCAGTGCTGGTTCGGGCCGGGTCGTTCTCATCGATCTCGGCCAGGAGCGTGCGTCGTAGTTCTTTGGCCCGGTCAATGATCGAGTCGATATCGACGTCGTAGGCGGAGTAGCCCGCCATTTCCGTCTTCACGCTTGGGTCAATGTGAAGTCGACGCAGTTGGTTGAGATCAGTAACGCCGAGGAGCGAGTTGCCGAGGAAGACCTTGTCGTCGACGAACGAAAAGGGCAGGTCGCGGTCGAGGGACACCAGCCAGAGGGAGAGCTTGCACATCTCGACCGCCATGTCGTTGATATCAGCCCCGTAGAGGCAGTTGGCGACGACCTGGCGGAGTGCGCGCGTGTAAAGGTCTTTGCGAGTGGCGTTGTGTGGGTCCTCGACCGTCCATGCTTCGACGACACGCTCGGCGAGGTATCTTGCAGCAGCCACTAGGAAGGCGCCCGAACCGCAGGCGATGTCCGCAACTTTCAGGCCCAGCAACTCGTCGGAGGACTTGAGCTTCCAATGCCCCTCATCGGCGGTCTGGTGTGGCCCTGGCGAGTAGCAGAGAGGCTGGAGCGCGTGGAGTACGACCTCCTCGGCCAGGGACTTGGGCGTGTAGTGGGCACCCGCGTTCTTTCGGGAGGGTGTCTCCTTGACGATAAGTCCGCCCTCGAGAACCACAAAGGGCCGTTGACGGAGGTCAACCCGCATCAGTCCAAGCCACGTCTGGACTCTGTCGCGCAGGGCTGGATCATCTCCGACCGCCTGGCTCAAGGCGCTGATGATGCTTGGCTCGACATCCGCGGTGATGGACTTGGCGATGGCAGCTGTCGAGGCCGGCTTGGCGGATGGTTGGTCGCCGGCGACGAACTCTCGAATTGCCGCTGACAGCTTTTTCGGGTCAGGATGCTCGACCGCAAGGGCTTCGAGGGTGCCGAGGGCGATCTCTGGCTCCTCACCCAGTTTGCCCTTGAGACCAACCGTGACGTTGTCCGCGACGACCGCCGTATACCCGAGGAGGCCTTCGTAGATGTAGCCGATCTGCTCAACGTCGATGTCGCGGAAGGAAATGCGCCGCGCCTCGCCTTTGATTTCCGCCACCTGAACCGAACGCAAGACGTGGAGCATGACGCGGTCAGACACCGTTATCGCCAAGGTGCCTTGTTCGTTGACAGCGGTGAGAAATGGAAAGCGACTCGGGTCGAACAAAGAACCGCCGTAGGCCGGCATCCGCAGGTTCTCGAAGCTCGCACCTTGGTAGAGAGCCTGACTGGTGGCGAGCAGCCGGTGCCAAGTCAGCGAGGTCGCGTCCAGCGCCTCCTCGCTCTCGTCGGTCTCACGTGCAAGAAGGCGCTCCAGTTCACGGGCGATCCCGTACCCCTGCTCAAACAGCTCACCTGACGGAAGTAGTCCGCGTTCCTCGGCAAACAGTAGGAAGATCGAGCGCATCATCACCGTCACGGCGGCCTCGTAGCTGTCGTGAGTGCGCTGCGGGAGTGGGTCAGGCATTCCCCTACGGCGGGCATCCGCGACGGACTCCGAGAAGGACTGGATGAGCAACTCGACGGCTCGGCGGACCTGAGCCCCCAGGGCTTCGGTGATCTCCCCGGCTGCTGCGACGGACTCCTCGAACAGGACGGGGAGACGCTCGTTCGGATTACCTCCGATGAGGTGCTGACGTCCGATGAGGGCGAAAAAGGCGTCGCGAGCGCGAGGTTCTTCGATCCAGGTCAGCGCGTCGACGATGCCGGAGGCCGCCATCGCGCCTTCGCGGGCGCAGATCAGGCCCCACCAACGGCCGTCGGTGACGATGCCGATGGGGATCTTGCTTTCCCGGAGCATGGCTTCAACGCGGTCGATAGGGCTGGCAGCCCACAGGTCGCCGGGTGTCTGGCGTAATGAGTCGACCGGATCGATGAGATGGACGAGCGCCCCGATACCGTCGGCGCCGATTAGCGAAGCCTGAGCACGGATCGTCACGACGCGGTTGGGCGACTGGGCTTCGACACCCGGGACCTCACCCCAGGAGAGAGACTCGGCCCATCCCGCAACCTCACGCAGGATCGTCTCCACCCACATGTCGCGCGCAGCGCGGTACAAGTCCCGGGCGCTATCTGATTCAGGAGTGCGGTCGAGGGCCTCCCATGCACCTTCGAAGTTCTTGCGGGCATCCATGAGCACGGTCTTGCGTTCGATCTCGAGGCTGGGCATCCCCTGGGGCCAGACCCGCTTCAGCGGTGGGATGGCGAGGAACGGTCCTTCGGTGTCGACCAGGTCGAGCCAGGCCCGGTGCTGGTCGGTGGCGTTGATCGGCCTGCTACCGCGGGTCGCGGTGCTCTTCTTGGGGCGAACCATCACTCGAACCACCCTTCTGCGTCCGCGCGGGTCAATGCGAACACGACGGCAGCTGCTGTGGTGTGGGGTTTCACGTCGGCATAGCGGTCGGTGATGGTGGCGATCTCTCGGGCTTCTTCGTCGTCCAGTTCGTCTAGGCGGCGGTTCATCGCGCCGATGTCTCGCCTCCACTGGCGTTGTTGGTCAGGGTCGATGAGCAACTGGCCCTCGGCATCGTCCTCTTCGGTTTTCAGCCGTACGAGCGAGTCACGGAGGTTGGTTCGGAAGGCAGCGAAAATTTCCTTGGCGCGTTGGACATCTGCGGCATGGCGCTTGGCCAGCTGACCGGTGATCAGTTCATGCCGACGCCCGGCGCGGGCTTGCATCGACTCTTCGAGGCGCCGGCGCAGCGGGGCGTCGTGGACGTTCCACAGATCGCAGAGTTGGTCGCGAATTCGGTCGTCAGCAAGCGTTAGCCGTTCGCGATCCAGTGCCTTGTCGAGGGCAGCCTCAGCTTTCTCTGCCGCCATTGAACGCCGACCCTTCACGCGCACGCCTGCGAGGAAGATCTCTTCGTGTAGGCGCACTCCACCACGACCGACAAGCACCATGCGTGTGACTGCCGCAACGAACGACTCTTCGAGGTCGTCGACCACGACCGCCGTCACTCGATTGAGCGGCGAGTCGACACTCCACAGAGAGCGCCGCAGGAGACGCTGAGCCTTCTGCACGATGGGGTGCCCAAGGTGGACGTACACGAGGTCGGCGCGTCCTTCGGCCGCGTCGGCGTCGAAGGTGATGGGGCGCAGTTCACCCGGCTTGAGTCGAGTGTCGAGTCCTCGCAGAGCGTCATGCCAACCGGTCGTCAGGGACGGGACGGTGAAGATCTCGGCGTCGGTGTCCTGTGCGAACTCGTGATTCTCGATCAAACGTGACTGGTGGTTGATCCGCAGCGCTGTGTCCACCACGCGGCGCAGGTTGGCCGGGTCAAGGTGCATCTCAGTCCGCGACTCGTCGTAGCCCTGCTCCAACTGGGTCAGGCGAGCATTGAGCTCCATGCCACCGGCGAGCACCGAGTTGATGACTTCGTTGGGGTCGACCCCCTTCGACTTGACCTTGGCCGAAGTGCGGACACCAAAGTGCCCCTGGATCTCCTCTCCTACCACTTGGTTTGCGGAACCGAGGTCGTATTCGACCTGGGCGATCTTGCGAGCGATCCGCTCCATGAATTTCAGGTCGTCGGCATACGTCGAAGAGTCGATCACCGGGACGAAGTGGAAGACCTGTGGCTCCTCGGTCTGGCCGTAGCGGTCGATGCGACCGATGCGCTGCTCGAGTCGCGAGGGGTTGAAGGGAATATCGAAGTTCACAAGCCGATGGCAATAAGTCTGGAGGTCGATACCCTCCCCCGCTGCGTCGGTGGCGAGCAGGACGCGAACTGGTTCCTTGGCGGGGTCGGCCGTAAACTGTGAACGGATGTACTCGCGGTCGTCGGTGGCGGTGGATCCTTGGATGACCGCGAGGCGATCATCGGTGTAACCCTTCTGGTTGAGGACGCGCGTCAGCCAGTCGACGGTGTGGGCATACTCGGTGAAGACGACCACGCGCTCGTTCGACCAAGACTTGCCGTCCGGGCGGCAGACGGCGTCGAGGAAGTTGAGGAGGCGGTCAAGGCGGGAGTCCGCTCGACTCTCATAGCTCAGTCCCCACTCCACGAGGGTTTCGAGTTGGCGGGGCTCAGCTGCCACGAGCGGATCGGACCCCTTGGACTCGCGCAACTTCTCGGCCTCGTTTTGGTCCCACAACCCCTCTTCCTCGTCGGACTGACCCTCTCCGAAGATGTCCTCGTAATCATCCTCCGAGAGCCCTCGGCCGGCCTTCGAAGCAAGGTAGTGGCTCAACGTCATGCCGAAGGCGAATGGGCTGGAGAGGAAGCGCTTCTTCAGCAGCATCGTGACCATGTCGCCACCGGGCTTGGTGCCGTTCTGCTTCGCGCTCTTGGTGACAATATCGTCGAGCATGGCGAACATCTGTTGCTCGGAGTCCATCGGGGTGACATAGAGGGTGTTGACCTTGCGCCTCTTGAAGCCCTTCCCTGGCAGATCGGTCTTCAGACGCCGGACAGTAACGTCCTTCAGAGCGGCCGAGTCCAGGTTCGCGCCTCGGGCGAAACGGCGAGGCTCGATCATCTCCATCAACGCCGTGAATGACTCAGGGTGACCGTTGTGCGGCGTTGCGCTCAAGAACAGACGATGCTCGCACCGTTCCGCGAGCTGGCGAACCGCGACTGTGCGCTGGGTGTCGACCGCATACCCACGGCCCCCTGCAATGGCTGACGGGCTCGAGGGCGCGACGTGGTGAGCCTCGTCAACCACCAGGATGTCGAACGAGTACCGCTTCCCGGTCTTGGGATTGGTCGCCTGGGCATAGACCTCACGGAGCAGTCGCTGGGCACGGACCTGTGGAAGCCATGCCATACTGACGATAACGCGCGGAAAGAGCAGGAATGGATTGGCGTGCAACCCGTGTGTGCGACGAACTTGGGCCATCAGTTCGGAGTTGACGATCGTGAACTCCAGGCCAAACTTCTCCCGCATCTCGTCCTGCCACTTCAACGCAAGGCTGGGCGGACAGACGATGACGGCCGTGCGGGCGCGGTGACGCAGAAACAGCTCCTGAATCACGAGACCCGCCTCAATGGTCTTGCCAAGACCGACGTCGTCGGCGAGAAGAAGGTTCGCACGCGGTGCGCCGAGAGCGCGGCGGAGTGGCTCGAGCTGGTACGCCTCGACGTTCACGCCTGACCAGAACGGCGCCTGGTAACGGTTCGGGTCTGCGCTCGTAACAGCGCCCCAACGCATGGCGTCGATGAAGCCCGCGAGAGTGACCGGTTCGTCAAAGGCATCGGCGTAGATGACGTCCGGGAGACCCTGCGCGGGCGTGACAGTGTGGCCGACTTCAAGCTCCCAGACAACAGAGAGCTGCTCTCCGAGACGATCCTCGTCGAGCGACTGAAGATCGACGACGTGCGAGAGCTGGGCAGTGGTCTCGTCAGCGGGGCTTCGCGGCAGGCCCTGGGCCTGAACATTGGCGACCGCCCATGTCGACCCGCGCACCTCCACGACTTGGCCAGGCTCGGGAAGGGTCGGCAAAACCGCCCTGCTGTTCTCCTGACGCTCGTCAACGAGCGTGGCTGTTTCAACCCCGGTCACATGAGTAAACCTATCTACCGGGGCCGACAAAATCTGGGAAAGGTGTCTGGATTGCCCTTTCAGAGCGTGGACCCGGGATTCGGCAAATTAGGCCCCACGGCAGCCCCAGCTGAACGACAAGCGTGTTGGCACGGGTCAGGCCGCATCCGCACGAGTTCGAGATGTAGTACGACATCTGATCGGTCGGATCTGCGACAGGCCCCTGACCAGCGCGAACGCCGCCGAGCATCTAGTGCTCGGCGGCGTTCCCATTGCCCGGGTTCGGGGAGCTGCTGATCGCCGGTACGGCCCGACACATTCGCCAATTCCTTACTTCGGCATACTTCTGACATGGGTCATATGTACGCAACCATCACCGCGAAGGGACAGATCACCCTGCCTGTTGCGGCGCGGCGTGCCCTTGGTCTTCGGGAGGGTCAGAAGGTGGAAGTACGAGTGGAAGGTAACTCGCTCGTCATCGAAGCCCCACCGGACATCGCAGCACTGCGCCAACGTTTGCGCACCGAGGGCGAAGCGCTCGGAACCTGGGGGACCATTCCCGTTTCTGGTGACGGGTGGGCGGCCCACGTCAGGCAGCAGTACGGCGACGGCGATGCCAGTGCCGACGCTTGACACCAATATCCTGCTGCGCTGGCTACTCGATGACGCACCCGCGCAGACCACGGTGGTCAACTCCTTGCTCGAAACCGGGATCCGGTGCACGATTCCCGACGCGGCGTTGATCGAGACGACTTTCGTCCTGGAGGCCACCTTGCGCTATCCACGCCCAACGGTGGTCACGACGCTGAAGACAATCCTCCCAGGCCCAGTTCCAGATCGATCGTGCAGTCTGGAACCCCACCATCAGCGCGTACGCAGACCACCCCAAATTCTCCATCGTTGACTGCTTTCTGGCCAGTTGGGCAACCGCTCGTGGCGATACCCCGCTCTACACCTTCGATGCGAAACTCCCGCGACAACTACCCGGAGTCGAAATCCCACCTGGGGTCTGATTGCGCGGCCAACCTCGCTGAGAACCTGGCTGGCCCCACTTTCGGGACAGGGAGCGGCGTCCAGAACTGAGACCGCACATGAATCGATGTGGCACGACGAGTTCAACGACCTCCCCCCGGGGTCGACCGGGGCTCTCCCGCACCCTGGTTGGACGGACGCCTCCGGCAACACTCGCGGGCGGGCATCGCCGACCACATGGAGGGGTGATTGCGTCCGCACACCCGCTGGCTCGTTCGCCCTCCCCGACGACGCCGGATCGAAGTCCCGCCGAAGAATGCGAGAAACGGAACGTCACGGCCAGGGACCGCGACATGGCTGAGGTTTGAGTCCGGGACTCGCGAGTCACTCCTGGGGCAGGACCGGCGCACCCGCACGGGGCGGAGAAACACGAGTGTCGAATTGCGTACTCGCGAGCGCACGCTCGGAGACGGTGACCAGGTCGAGAATGTCCCGAGCCAGGTACGCCGTGGCCCCGCGATCGATCCGACGCCGAGTGAGGATCCCGGCATGGTGAAGCTCGTCCAAGGCAGCGAATGCCGCCTGGTGGGATACGCCGAGAATCCGGGCCAGTGTGGCAGCCGTGAGCACGGGCGCTTCGGGCAGGTTCCGGAGCAGCCGAGACACAGCTGAGTCCGCGCGTGGGACCGGCCGAAGACCCGAGTCCCTGCGAAAGGCGGTGAGCCGGTCGCCCCACTCCGCACGCATCGCCTCGATCCGATCCGCCAGGGTTTCGGACTGTTCGACGGCAATCGCGGTCGCCTCGACAAAGGTGTGCAACCACCTGTTGACGGCCGCATTGGCCTCGGCGCTACCCGTGGCCGACGCGTGGCGAAACGAGGTGAGACCTTCGATGTAGCGATCGCGCAGGGTGGCCAGTACAAGACTGACCGGAACGACCGCACGGTCGGTCAGGCCGCGACGGGCCAACACGGTGTGAATGAGCGCACGCCCGACCCGGCCATTCCCGTCGGTGAACGGGTGAATCGTCTCGAACTGGGCATGGACCACCGCCGCCTGGATCAGGGGCGAATGCGCGGCACCGTTCAGATAGGCAATGAGATCGGTGACCAGGCCACCGACCCGCTCCGGGTCAGGAGGGACGAAGGAAGCGCCGATCGGGGACCAGCTCGAGGTGCCGATCCAGTTCTGGACCGTACGCAGACCATGATGCCGAGGCTCGTCGGGCAGAAGCGACCGGTGCAGCTCCACGACATCCGTGACCGACACCTGGTCGGCCAGGACAAGCCTTGTTGTAGCTTCGGAGACGACGGTCATATTGTTGGCCACCAGCCTGGCCTGCTCCGTCACCCCGCGCACCGTCTCGGACTGGCCCAACTCGGCCAGTGCCACTTGCTGAGCCGATGGAGCGATCCCCTCGATCCGGGAACTGGCGATAGCTTCCGATCTCAGGAGAAAACGGGCGATCCCGGCAAGGCCTTCGGCTCCGGGCCCGTTCAGAGCCCGGATGCTCCGCTCAACTCGACCGACCCGACGGGACAGCATGCCGTCGATGGCCAACCCCGCGCCGTCAACGAGGTCAGGGATATATCGGAAGTAGGCGCCTGATCGCCGTGCGGCCGCCGGAACACCGGCGTCCACAGACGACTCCCAGTGGCCCTCCTCCCAGGACGCCATCGGCACTTTCCTTTCACGCAGCAACTCTGTGCTCAAGGGTAGATCTTTATCCTTGAGCAATCGGAAGATCTATCAAAGGATCCGAGGCATCCGACACCGCTGCAAAAAAACTTGGCCGGTCTCGACGCAGCACCGGGGGCAACCTGCCCAGCCGGTCCAGCGTCCAGCGACACCACAGCCCGGCGTACGCCCGGTCAGCCGGACTACGATCGCCCTTATGGACCAAACTCCCGAAGCCACCCCGTCCACCGGCACCTCCCGCGTCAAGCGCGGCCTGGCCGAGATGCTCAAGGGCGGCGTGATCATGGATGTCGTCACCCCCGAGCAGGCGAAGATCGCCGAGGACGCCGGCGCGGTCGCCGTGATGGCCCTCGAACGGGTCCCCGCCGACATTCGCGCCCAGGGCGGCGTCAGCCGGATGAGCGACCCGGACATGATCGACGGGATCATCGAGGCCGTCTCGATCCCGGTGATGGCCAAGGCCCGGATCGGGCACTTCGCCGAGGCCCAGGTCCTGCAGGCGCTCGGGGTGGACTACATCGACGAGTCCGAGGTGCTGACCCCGGCCGACTACGCCAACCACATCGACAAGTGGCAGTTCGCCGTTCCGTTCGTGTGCGGGGCGACCAACCTGGGCGAGGCACTGCGCCGGATCACCGAGGGCGCGGCGATGATCCGCTCCAAGGGCGAGGCCGGCACCGGGGACGTCTCCAATGCCGTCACCCACATGCGTACCATCCGCGCCGAACTGCGCCGCCTGTACTCGATGGAATCCGACGAACTCTACGTCGCCGCCAAGGAACTGCAGGCCCCCTACGAACTGGTCCGCGAGGTCGCCGAGGCCGGCAAACTCCCGGTCGTGCTGTTCACCGCCGGCGGCATCGCCACCCCGGCCGACGCGGCGATGATGATGCAACTGGGCGCCGAAGGGGTCTTCGTCGGTTCCGGCATCTTCAAGTCCGGCAACCCCGCACAGCGGGCCGAGGCGATCGTCAAGGCGACCACCTTCTTCGACGATCCCGACGTGATCGCCAAGGTCAGCCGCGGCCTGGGCGAAGCGATGGTCGGCATCAACGTCGACGAGATCCCCCAGCCCCACCGGCTCGCCGAGCGCGGCTGGTGAACCACCCCCTGCACGTCGGCGTCCTCGCCCTCCAGGGTGACGTCCGCGAACACCTCGAGGCCCTGCTGCGCCTCGGGGTGGACGCGGTCCCGGTACGCCGGCCCGCCGAGATCGCCGCGGCGGACGGGTTGATCATCCCGGGCGGGGAATCCACCACGATGATCAAACTCGCCCGCAACTTCGACCTGCTCGACCCCTTGCGCGACCGCATTGCCGCCGGCCTGCCGACCTTCGGCACCTGCGCGGGGATGATCCTGCTCGCCGACCGGATCATCGACGGCACCGCCGACCAGACCACCCTCGGCGGTCTCGACATCACCGTGCGGCGCAACGCCTTCGGCCGGCAGACCGACAGCTTCGAGACCGATCTGGCGCTCACCGGCCTCGACACCCCGGTCCATGCGGTCTTCATCCGCGCCCCCTGGGTCGAGTCGGTGGGCCCGGCGGTCGAGGTACTGGGCCGGGTGCCCGACCGGGCCGACCTCGGCCCGGCCGCCGGCCGCATCGTCGCCGTACGCCAGGGCGCCCTGATGGCCACCTCCTTCCATCCGGAGGTCGGCGCTGACGGCCGGGTCCACGAACTGTTCCTGGACCTGATCCGGACGCGCTGACCCCAGCCGCTCCCCCGCGTTCGTCGACCCCGATCGGCCCCCACGCGCAGACCCGCACCACTCCCGCTGCTCCGCCGACCCCGGATTTGCGCGATCCGGATCCGCGGTCCACACTTACTGGGAACGGTTCTCACTTTCACGATGGAGTCACATGCGTACCCCAGTTCTGCCCGCCCTGTTCGTGTCCGGCGCCCTCGTTCTCGCCGGCTGCTCCAGCACCGCAGCGTCCTCGGCCTCCGACACCCCGGTGGCGATCGCGACCACCACCGAGCTCGGCAGCGTACTGGGCGACATCACCAAGTGCGCCGGCACCACCTCGGGCACCCTGATGCCCGCCGGTGTCGATCCGCACGACTACACCCCCTCCAACGCCGAGGTGGCCCAGCTGGCCAAGACCAAGCTGGTCGTGGCCTCCGGCCTGGGTCTGGAGGGTGGCATGGCCAAGACCCTGGAGAACGTGAAGTCCGACGGCGCCACCGTCTACGAGGTCGGCCCGGACATCGGCCCGATTCCGTTCGGGGAGGAGGCCCACGCCGACCATGACCACGCCGCCGAGACCCCGGCAGCGACTCCCGACGCCGGCCAGACCCCCGCCGCGACCACGACCCCGGACGCGCACGACGACCACGGCCACAACTTCACCGGCAACACCGAGGAACACGCCGAAGCGACGCCGGCCACCACGGCGACCCCCGACGAGCACGGCCACGGCTCGCAGGATCCGCACTTCTGGATGGATGTCTCCAAGATGGCCACCGCCGCGGAGAACATCGGCGCGCAGTTGACCAAGGTCACCGGCGACGACAAGTACACCCCGTGCGGCAAGCAGGTCGCCGACTCGTTGCGCGGCACCGACAAGGAGGTCCGCGCCACCCTGGACACCGTCCCGGCGGAGAAGCGGATCCTGATCACCGATCACGAGGCCCTGGGCTACTTCGCCCAGGCGTACAAGTTCGAGATCGCCGGTGTGGTGATCCCCGGCGGCTCCACCGACGCCCAGGCCTCCCCCGCCGAACTCGCCGCGCTGGCGCAGACCATCCGGGAGAAGAACGTCCCGACGATCTTCGCCAACTCCGCGGTCAGCCCGCAGACCGTCGAGGCGGTCGCCAAGGAGGCCGGTACGAACGTGAAGGTCGTCTCGCTGTACGTTGACAGTGTCGGCCCGCAGGGCTCCGGGGCGGAGACCTACGCCACGATGATGACCACGAACGCCAAGTTGATCGCCGAGGGCCTGCGTTGATCGCTTCCCCCGGCCGCGCCGCGAGGACAGGACTGCACCTTCGATGACCGTTGATTGGTGGCTGGAACCCTTTCTGCTGGGGTTCCAGCAGCGCGCCCTGATCGGCGGCCTGATCGCCGCGGTGATGACCTCCATGGTGGGCGTCTGGATCGTCCTGCGCGGCATGAGCTTCTTCGGCGATGCCTTCGTCCACGGCGTCACGCCGGGGATCGCGGCCGCGATCCTGCTCAACTTCTCGCCCTATCTGGGCGCGGCGTTGGCCGCGATCGTGATGGTTCTGCTGATGGAGTTCGTCCATCGGCAGACCCAACTCAAGGAGGACACCGCGATCGGGCTGCTGTTCGTCGGGATGATGGCCCTGGGTGTGGTGATCATCTCGCTGTCGCGAAGTTACGCCGGATCGCTGACCGGGATTCTGTTCGGCGACGTGCTCGGCGTCAGTTGGAGCGACATCCAGGCGCAGGCGATCATCGCCGCCCTGGTGATCCTGCTCTCCCTGGTCCTCTACCGACCGCTGCTGGCGCTGGCGATCTCCGCGCCGAAGGCGCAGACCCTCGGGATGGCTCCCAAGCTCACCCATGCCCTGCTGCTGGTGATGATCGCCGGTGCGGTGATCGGTTCCTTCAGGTCGGTCGGCACCATGCTGGTCTTCGCGCTGCTGGTCGGACCGCCGGCCACCGCGGCGATTCTGGTCCGCACGGTCCGACAGATGATGGTCCTGTCCCTGCTGATCTCGGCGTTCACCGTCTGGTTCGGCCTGATTCTCAGCTTCCACCTCGGCACCGCCGGTTCGGCCACCATGGCGCTGCTGGCCATTGTGATCTTCTTCGTGGTCCTGGTCGTCCGGATGCTCGTGCGCCTACTGCGCCATCGGCAGACCCAGGAGGTGACGGTATGAGCACCCCCGAATACTCCATCCGCACCGAGCACCTCACACTCGCCTACGAGGACAAGGTCGCCGTCCGCGATGCCACCTTCCAATTGCCCTGGGGCGGGGTCACCGCGATCATCGGCCCCAACGGCTCGGGCAAATCGACCCTGCTGCATGCGATCGCCGGTACGCTGCCGCCGCGCTCGGGCTCGCTCAGCCTCGGCGGCGGCACCCGGAACCGGGTCAGCTACGTGATGCAGACCGTCAACGTCGCCCCGGGTACGCCGATCACCGTGCGGGAGGTGATCGGGATGGGCCGCTACGCCGAACTCGGCTGGTGGCGCCCCTTCCGGACCACCGACCGCAAGCGGGTCGATGCGGCGATGGAACGTCTGGGAATCACCGACCTGGCCGGTCGCCACCTGTCCGAACTGTCCGGGGGCCAGCGCCAGCGGGTCTACGTGGCCCAGGGCATCGTGCAGGATCACGATCTGCTCCTGCTCGATGAACCCCTGACCGGTCTCGACCTGGTCTCGGCCCGGGTGATCGATGAGATCATCCACACCGAGTCCGCGGAGGGCTGCTCGGTCCTGGTCACCACCCACGACCTGGATGAGGCCCGCGCGGCCGACAATGTTGTGCTGATGGCCGGGCGGATCCTGGCGTACGGACCCCCGGAGCAGGTACTGACCCGAGCCAATCTGGCGGCCGCGTACGGACTGGGCTCGTTGCACGAATCCGGGAAGGACTTCGTGGACGACCCGGCCCACCCCGACGAGGTCTCCGACCCGAATCCGGACCGCAGCCGGTAGTTTGGCGCTCATGATGACTACGTTTACCCGGCCCTTGATCGAACGCCGGCTGTTCGGTCCGGGTCCCTGCAATCCCTACCCCGAAGCCACCGCCGGGCTTGCCCTGCCGCTGCTGGGTCACCTCGACCCCCTGTTCATCACGATGATGGACGAGACCTGTGACGGCCTGCGTGAAGTGTGGGGAACGACGAACCGGCGGACCTTCCCGGTCTCGGCCACCGGCTCGGCAGGGATGGAGGCGGCCTTCGTGAACACCACCGGCCCCGGTGACGTGGTCGTCGTGGCGGTGAACGGACTGTTCGGTCAGCGCATGTGCGATGTCGCTGCCCGCAACGGGGCCGAGGTGATTGCGGTGGAGTTCGAGTGGGGCACCCCGATCGATCCGCAGCGGGTCGCCGAAGCCCACCCGAATCCGAAGATCATTGCCGCGGTGCACGCCGAGACCTCCACCGGGATCCGCAACGACATCGCCGCCCTGGGCGAGCTCAAGGGCGATGCGCTGCTGCTGGCCGACTGCGTCACCTCGATCGCCGGGATCGAACTGCGGACCGACGACTGGGGCATCGACATCGGGTACGCCGGGACGCAGAAGTGTCTCGGCGTCGCGCCGGGTCTGGCACCGTTCACCATCAATGACCGGGCCTTCGAGCTCCGGATCGAGAATCCCCGCTCCTGGTACCTGGACCTGGGCCTGCTCGGCGGCTACCTCGGCTCCAACGGTACCCAGTCGGGCCGAACCTACCATCACACCGCGCCGACCGCAATGGTGGCCAGCCTGCACGCCGCCCTGGGCCGGATCCTCCAGGAGGGCCTGCCGCACGTGTGGGAGCGGCACGAGCGCGCCGGCCGGGTCCTGCAGGAGGGCCTGCAGAAGCGGGGCCTGGAGCTGTTCGCCACCGAGGGGCACCGGCTCCCGGACCTGACCACGGTCAAGGTCCCCGACGGGGTCGACTCCGCGGCGGTCCGCGGCGAACTGCTCGAGCGGTTCAACATCGAGATCGGCGCCGGGGCCGGGGCGTACGCCTCCTCGGTCTGGCGGATCGGCCTGATGGGCCCGAACGCCACCGAGGAGAATGCGCTGCTGGTGCTGGCCGCCCTCGACGAGGTGCTCCCCGGCGCCTGACCCCTCAGCTGCCCGGGCTCGGAACGCCCCGAGCCCGGGCTCATCCCCCGAGCGTACGGCCGTGGTTGATCGTCCTGGGGGTGTACGCGGGTGCTCGTGGCTGCTCGCGGGCCCCGATCCGGCCCGCGGCCCCTGGAGGGCCCGCGCACCCGAGCTCAACCCGCGCGGCCGTCATACCCGCGCCCCCGGGCCTCGGGCTTCCCGCGACGGGAAGTAGCGGCCGGCACCGTTCCGCGACAGGAAAATCTCGTGGGCGCCTTCCTGCGACAGCTCGGCAGACCCAGCGATGACAGACCCGCCACGCGGGTGTTGCAGCAAGTGCGGGAACGGTTTGAGACCGCGGGACCTCCCCTGCCATCGCAGGTGCCACCACCCCCAACGAATCCATCGCAGGTGGCACCACCCCCACCGAACCCATCGCAGGTGCCACCACCCCCACCGAACCCATCGCAGGAAGCACCACCCCCACCGCCGCGGAGGTGGACGAGTTCATGGCCGCGCAGAAGCGGGCCGGCGAGGACGCCCTCGAACCGTGACCGTACGCCGGCGGGCTCAGCGGGCCGCACCCCATCCGAGGACCAGCGCAATGCCCAGCGCGGACCGCGGATCATAGGGACCCCGCCACAGCCCGCCGGCCACGGCCCGCTCCGCCTCCTCCTGCCACGGGGCCACTTCCTCCTGCTTCCGGGCCACGCCCGGATCGGGCGTCGACCGGGGCGCCATCAGCTCGTAGACCAGCAGGGCCGCCATCAGGGTGTTCGCGGTGGCCGGCTCGAAGACCGTGACCCCGAACCGGTGCGCCCCGGCGTACGCGGCGGCCAGGGCCCGATTCCGGGTCACCGACCGGGTCCGGGTCGGCGGCGCGACCAGCAGGGACACCTGCTGTCCGGCGCGGCGGGCCACCGTCGCCCGCCAGCGGTGCAGCCGCTTGGCGAGCAGGTAGTTCGGGCCCTGCTGCGGAATGATCGCGTCGGCGATCCCGGGATCCTCGTCGGGGTGATAGTTGCGCTGCAGCAACCGGCCCGCGCTCACCGTCTTCGCTACCGCCCGCAGCCGTTTCCACGACGTCTGGGCGTACGCCTGCGCGGACGCCCGGACCACCTCGCCCGGGACGGCGAACGCATCGGTCGGGGTCGCCAGCCACGCCCCGGCCAGATCCGGCAACTCGGCGGCGAGTTCGGTGAACAACAGGTCGGTGGCCAGCGCCAGCCGCAGATTCAGCACCCCGTCGGCGTACGCATAGTTGCCCAGCACCAGGCGTTCCCCCGGCGCGACCTGCTGCGGCAGCCACTCCCGCAGTTCGGCGGTCTGGGTGAGCAGGTCGGCTCCCGGCGTCTGATCCGGCTGGAGCGGATACTGCAGCGTGCCGGCACTGCGCCGGGCCACCTCCTCCAGCCGGTCCCACAGCGGCGCCCCCGGCAGATCGACCCCGATCACGGTCGCCCCCCACCGCAACAGGGACCGCACCGGCCCCATCTCCGCAGCCGCCCCGAGCGCCACCATCCGGTACCCGGGCAGCGACAGCCATTCCGGGTGGGCCAGCACCTCGGTCACCGCCGCGACCGCTCCCGGCTCCAGCACCCCGGCGCGCTGCCAGGTCGCCAGTTGCGCCCGCAGTTCCTCCCCGCGCAGCCGGCGCCCGTGCAGCGGCAGACTCAACTCGGTCTCCGGCTCGGCGGTGCCGCGCCACTGCCCCAGCGCGAGCGGGACCAGCGGTTCGGCCGGCTGGGTGAGCGGCCGGTCCAGCCCGTGCCCGACCCGGACCGCGCGCTCCCGGGCGGTCGCCAGCCCTGCCTCGGCGATCCGGACGCCGTCGGCGGCGCTCAGCCCGGCCTCCACCAGCCGCCGCAGATGCAGCGGATACCCGTGGCGCCAGTTCTTCTCCCGACCGACCGCCGCGGCCCCGACCGGATCGACCGGTGCCAGCGCCGCCGCCACCACCGCCCGTCCGTACGCCGAACTGCTCCGCTCCTGCCCGGCGGAGATCGGCAGGTTGACCCCCAGCTGCAGATCGGTGCTCATTCCTCACCCCAGAACAGTCGGTCGACCACACCCCGGGCATGGCGGGCCTTGCGTTGATAGTCGGCATGCAGGTGGGAGGACTCGCCCTTGCCGTACCCCATCAGCAGCGCCACGGCTGACAGCTCGCGCGCATCGGTGGGGAACGAATCGGACACCTTGTTCCGGACCAGGGTGATCCGGTTGCGCAACTCACTGGCCATCGTCCAGACCTCGGCCAGTTGATCGGCGTCCTCGGTGCTGATCAGCCCCAGCCCCTCGGCCGCCCGCAGCGCCGGCAGGGTCTGCGTTGTTCGCAACTCCGGATGCTCGTGGGCATGCTGCATCTGCAGCACCTGGATCGTCCATTCCACGTCGGACAGCCCACCCGGACCGAGCTTCAGATTGTCCTTGCGGGAGCCACCCCGGGGCAGCCGCTCGGCCTCCATCCGCGCCTTCAGCCGGCGGATCTCCTTCAGCTGCTTGGCACTCAACCCGCCCTCGGGCCACCGCAGCGCATCCACACTGGCCAGCAGATCCGCCGCCAGCAGATGATCCCCGACGCCGTAGTCGGCCCGCACCAGGGCCTGCGCCTCCCATGTCGCCGACCACCGCCGGTAATAGGTCCGGTAGGAGGCGAGGGTCCGCACCATCGGCCCGCCCTTGCCCTCCGGCCGCAGATCGGCGTCCAGGTCCAGCCCCGGCTCCGGCCCCGGTCGGGACAGCACCGAACGCAGGGTCTTGATCACCGCCGTCGCGTCGCGAATCTCGGCGTCGCCCCCCTCGGCCAGCACGAACAGCGCGTCGGCGTCGGAGGAATAGGACAGTTCCCGGCCGCCCCAGCGACCCATCGCGATCACCGTCGGCGGGATCAGGTCCCCACGGACCTCCCGCTCGTGCACCGTCACCACCTGCAGCGTCGCATCCAGCGTGGCCTGGGTGACCTGGGTCAACGACTCCCCGACGGTGGCCAGGTCGAGTTCCCCGAGCAGATCGCCCGCCCCGATCCGGAACAGTTCCCGCCGCCGGATCGCCCGGATCGCGAGGACCTGGTCCTCCAGGGTGTTCTTCACCCGGGACGCGGTGCGCATCTCGGCGACCAACTGCACCGACGACTTCGGGTGCAGCGCATCGGTGTCGGTGAGCAGTTGCATGGTCTCCGGGGCCCGCTTCAGCAGGTCGACCAGGTACCGGCTGGAGGACAGGATGGTGGCCAGGCGTTGTGCCATCGCCCCCTCATCGCGCAGGGCCCGCAGGTACCAGTGCGTACTGCCCAGCGACGCCGAGATCTGCCGGAACGACAGCAACCCGAAGTCCGGGTTGGGGCCCTCGGCGAACCAGCCCAGCATCGCCGGGAGCAACTGCCGCTGGATGTCGGCCTGCCGGGTGAGCCCGGTCGACAGCGCCTTGATGTGCTCCAGCGCCGCCTTCGGGTCGGCGTACCCCAACGCGCGCAGCCGGTCCCGGGCTGCGTCCGTGGTGAGCCGGGCCTCGCTCGTGGGGACCCGGGCGACCGCTTCCAGCAGCGGGGAGTAGAACACCCGGTTGTGCAGCTGGTAGACCCGCCGGGAGTGCCGGCGCCAGCCCTGCTGCACCGCCGACGCCGACCCCAGCCCGACCGAACGCGCGATCCGGCGCAGTTCGTCGTCGCGATCGGGCAGCAGATGGGTACGCCGCAGGTGGAACATCTGCACTCGATGCTCCAACACCCGGGTGAACCGGTACGCCGCGTCGAACTCCTTGCCCTCCTCGGGGCCGACATAGCCGTACGCGATCAGATTGCGCAGCCCGGGCAGGGTGGCCCGCTCCCGCAGCCGTTCGTCGACGCGACCGTGCACCAGCTCCAGCAGTTGCACGCTGAACTCGACATCGCGCAGCCCGCCCCGGCTGAGTTTGAGTTCGCGATCGGCCTCCTTGGCCGGGATGTGGTCGATCACCCGCTTGCGCATCGCCTGGACGTCGGAGACGAAGCTCTCCTGATCCCCCACCGTCCACACCATCGGGGCCACCATGTCGACGAAGTCCTGACCCAGGGCAAGGTCGCCGGCCATCGGCCGGGCCTTCAGCATCGCCTGGAACTCCCAGCCCTTGGCCCACTTCTGGTAGTACTTGCGATGACTGGCCAGGGTCCGCACCAGCGGTCCCGCCTTCCCCTCCGGACGCAGCGCCGCATCGACCTGCCAGATCGTCCCGGCCGCGGTGTGCGCCGAACAGATCCGGGTCATCGCCGAGGCCACCTTGGTGGCGATCGCGATCGCCTGATCACTGCTGATCACCGGCTCGCCGTCGGCCCCCAGCACCGGTTCGGCGAGATAGAGCACGTCCACGTCGGAGACATAGTTCAGTTCCTGGGCGCCGCACTTGCCCAGCGCGATCACCGCCAGTCGGGCCTGCGCGGCCGCCGGTCCCACCTGTTCGCGGGCCAGCGCCAGGGACGCCTCGATCGCGGCGTCGGCGAGGTCGGACAGCTCCGCGGCGATGTCCTCCACCACCTCGGTGGGCCGGGCGTGGGTGAGGTCCCGGGCCGCAACCCGGCACAGCTCGGTGCGATAGGCCAGCCGCAGGTCATCGGCCTGCCCGTTCTCGGTGACCGGGTACGCCCGGGCCGGGTCTGCCCCGGCCGCGGTCAACAGCCGGGCGCGCAGCTCGGCCGCACTGCGGCGTACGGCCGGCTCGGCGAGCACGTCGGCCCGGCCGGGATGGCTCACCAGGAATTGCTGCAGCGCGGTGCTGGCCCCCATCACCGCGGTGAGTTGCCGGATCCAGGTGTCCTCCCCCAGCCGATCGAGCAGTTCGGGGCGGGCCTCGATGATCCGGTCCAGACCCTCCATCGCCAGATCGGGGTCGGCCGCCTGCGCGATCACCCGGACCACCTCGGTCAGCTCTTCGGCCGGACCCCACTTCGCCAGGGCCCGGACGGCGGCGTCGGGGCGCTGATAGCCGCGGCGTGCCAGCTCGGCGACCGGAGAACGGGATCGGGGCATGAGGTGATGCTACTGCCCCGCCCCCGCCCCCGCGGGGAGCCTCGGCGCCCCGATTCCGGGCGGTGGATTCAGCAGAGCGTCCCCTGTTGTCAATCCGGACGAAACCCGGGCGAGCTAGGTTTGACTGGTGCCCACCACGCAAGCCCGCCGTACCCGAACCGCCCTCACGTCGGCCATCACCACGCAGGTCGGTCATGTGGTGGCCACGCTGCGCAGCCTCCCGCCGGCCGACTTCGATCGCCCGTCGGTGGTGGCCGATTGGGATGTTCGGATGATCGTGGCGCATCTGGTGATGATCCAGGACCAGTTGTTGGAGGACCTGGATTCCCCCACCTCGCAGCGTCCGGTGAAACTGTCGTCGCTGGGCCCCGGGTGGCGTCGCCAGCAGTCCTGGGAACTGACCGAGGAACTCGGCACCTACCAGAGCGCCGCCCAGCTCACCAACCAACTGCAGACCGGACTGGCCGAGGTCAACGCCCGGTGCCGCAAACCCGCGCCGGAGACCGTGCTGGCCGGTGGCGTCGATCCGCTGCGGTTCTCCGACTATCTCCAGTTGCTGGCGATCGATTGGGCACTGCACACCGATGATCTGAACCGATCGCTGCCGCAACGCCCCTCGATCCAACTCGAGTCGCCGGTGCTGGCGGCCGCGGTGCGTACGCTGGCCGACCTGCTCGCCACCCGGCACCCGGGACGCTCCATCGAGGTCCGGATCCCGCCGTACGCAGCCGTCCAGTGCGGGGATCCGGGCGACCCGACGCACACCCGCGGGACCCCGCCGAACGTGATCGAGTGTCCGCCGCTCATCTTCCTGCGGCTGGCCACCGGCCGGGTCGGGTTCGCCGCCGAACTGCGGGCCAATCACCTGACCGCGTCCGGTACCCGGGCGGACCTGACCGACAAGCTGCCGCTCTACTGACCGCGCGGGGCCCGGCCGGCCCGGATCACAACACCGGCAGGTAGCGGCGCAACTCCATCGGAGTGACCTGGGTGCGGTACTCGTCGAACTCGGCACGCTTGTTGCGCAGCACGAACTCGAACACGTGCTCCCCGAGCGTCTCGGCGGCCAGTTCGGAGTTCTCCATCGCGTGCAGCGCCTCGCCCAGGTTGGCCGGCAACGGGTCGATGCCCAGGGCGCGCCGCTCCCGGTCGGTCAGCGACCAGACGTCGTCCTCGGCCTCCTCGGGCAACTCGTACTCGTGCTTGATCCCCTCCAGCCCGGCATTCAACATCAGCGCGTACGCCAGGTACGGATTGGCCGCGGTGTCGATCGAGCGCAACTCGACCCGGGCCGAGGAACCCTTGTGCGGCTTGTACAACGGGACCCGGACCAGCGCGGAGCGATTGTTGCGGCCCCAGCAGATGTAGTTCGGGGCCTCACCGCCGCCGTTGAGGCGCTTGTAGGAGTTGACGAACTGGTTGGTCACCGCCGTGATCTCGGCCGAATGCTTCAACAGGCCGGCGATGAACTGCCGCCCGATCCGGGACAGGTGGTGTTCGGCCCCGGCGTCATAGAAGGCGTTGGTGTCGCCGGCGAACAGTGACATGTGGGTGTGCATGCCCGACCCGGGCTGCTCACTGAACGGCTTCGGCATGAACGAGGCCCGGATCCCCCGCTGCTCGGCCACCTCCTTGACCACCACCCGGAAGGTCAGGATGTTGTCGGCCATCGACAGGGCGTCGGCGTACCGCAGATCGATCTCCTGCTGCCCGGCGCCGGCCTCGTGGTGGGAGAACTCCACCGAGATGCCCATCTGCTCCAGCGTACTGATCGCCTCGCGCCGGAAATCGGAGCCGGTGTTGGAGATGGTGTGGTCGAAGTAGCCCGAGTGGTCGATCGGGGTGGGCTCCACCCCGGGGCTGATCTGGTGCTGCAGCAGATAGAACTCGATCTCGGGGTGGACGTAGAAGGTGTAGCCCAGGTCCGAGGCGTTCTGCATCGCCCGCTTCAGCACGTACCGGGGGTCGGCGTACGAGGGGGACCCGTCGGGCATCTTCAGGTCGCAGTACATCCGGGCGGTGTTGCCGTGCTCGGCCTCGCGCCAGGGCAGCAGCTGGAACGTCGACGGATCGGGATGGGCGATCATGTCGGACTCGAAGATGCGGGTGAAGCCCTCAACCGCGGACCCGTCGAATCCGATGCCCTCCTCGAAGGCGCCCTCGAGTTCGGCCGGCGCGATCGCCACCGACTTGAGGAACCCGAGCACGTCGGTGAACCAGAGTCGGATGAAGCGTACGTCGCGTTCCTCAACGGCGCGGAGCACGAACTCGGTCTGCTTGTCCATGGGCGAATTCTCCGGTGGTCGTGTTTCAGTCAGATTACGGTCAGGTTACTGGGACGGCAGCCGGGTCGGGCTGCTCACTCGTCCTCGTCGTCGGGGTCGTTGAAGCGGGGGTCGTTGTCCCAGTCCTCGTTGCGTTCGGCCACGTGTTCGAGGGCGCCGGCGGCCTGTTCGCGGGTGTCGTAGGGACCCAATCGGACGTCGTTCGAGCAGCCCTGGTAGGGCTCGACGCGGTGGTGCTTCATGCACCAGTAGAACTTGTTCTCATTCTCCGAGGCCATGATCGAGTCCCTCCGTGCGCTGGTCCCCCGAGCCTACGCGGGGGGTCCGGGCGGGTCGGGGCAGGGTCGGCCGGGTGGCCCGGACGCGTGCCGGCGGCCGAAGATGGTGGGTATGCCGATTCTGAACAAGGACATGACGCTGTGCATCTCGCTGTCGGGGCGCCCATCGAACATCGGGACCAGGTTTCACAACTACCTCTATGACGAGTTGGGTCTGAACTTCATCTACAAGGCGTTCGGCACCGACGATCTCGAAGGCGCCGTCCGCGGCGTACGGGCGCTGGGGATTCGGGGGCTGTCGGTGTCGATGCCGTTCAAGGAGGCGATCATTCCGCTGGTGGACGAGCTGGCCGATTCCGCCGCCGCGATCGAGTCGGTGAACACCGTGGTCAATGATGCGGGTCGGCTGACCGCGAGCAACACCGATTTCGAGGCGGTGCGTACTCTCCTCGGCGAAGCTGACCTGTCCCCCAACCTGCCGGTGGTGGTCCGGGGCTCCGGCGGGATGGCCAAGGCCGTGGTCGCCGCGTTCCGGTACGCCGGGTTCGACGATCTCACTGTGGTGGCTCGTAACCCGATCACCGGGCGGGCCCTGGCGGCGAAGTACGGGTACGCCTGGACGGCGGAGGATCTCGCGCCGGCGGCGAACGTGCTGGTCAATGTGACACCGCTGGGCATGGCCGGGCCGCAGGCGACCGAGTTGGCGTTCGCCGAGGCCGCCGTGGCGGCGGCGCACACGGTGTTCGATGTGGTCGCGTTCCCGGCCGAGACGCCGCTGATCCGGGCCGCGCGCGCCGCGGGGACGCCGGTGATCACCGGGGCGCAGGTGATCGCACTGCAGGCCGCGGCCCAGTTCGAGAAGTACACCGGCCGTACGCTCACCGCAGATCAGGTACGCCGGGCCTCGGAGTTCTCCCGCCGGGACGAGTGAGCAACCCGACAGTGGCGGCGGCAAGCAGCGTTCCGGAGGTCATCCAGCGTCACCGTTGGGCGCCCAGCGTCCGGGCGCACAGACGTTGGATGCCCCAACCTGACGCTGCTTCACCGGCCTGACGCTGCACGGTGCTCCATCGGCGCTCCTCGACCACGACCGTCCGCCCGGCCGCGCCCCCTCTCCACAGGTCAGGCCCGGCGCACTCGACGCGCACGAGCCGGTTCGACCTCGGGGCTCTTGGCGCATCGGCACGAGAGAGGCGGCGATGGATACCGTCTCCTGCACCTGGTGCAACACCTGCGGGTACGCCCGTTCCGTCGCTGGTCGATGCTTGCCATCGCGGGAAACGGGGGTCGGGATTTAGCCATCGCGGGAAGCCCGGGCCGGGGATTCAGCTGTCGCGCGAAGCCCGGGCCGGGATCTGGCTGTCGCGGGAAGCGCCCGACTCGGGGTTGGTGGGTGACCGCGCGTCCTTCTGGTCAACCAGCGTCCGGGAGGTCACCCAACGTCACCGTTGGGCGCCCAGCGTCCGGGCGCACAGACGTTGGATGCCCCAACCTGACGCTGCTTCACCGCCCCGACGCTGCCCGTCACCCCACCGGCGCCCCACCGACCTCACCCCGAACGCGTCGCGACTCGCGGCAACCGGCGTCGCGGAGGGTCAGCGACCCTGGAGCGACGGAGCCACGTCCGCCAAGCGGTACGTCGGTCGCGGTTCCCCCGGGAAGGAGAACCAGTCGCGCTCGATGGCGACTCCGGTCTGCTGCTCCAGCAGCGCCAGGCAACAGCTCTGCCAGGCCTGCTCCGGTTCGGGACCGATCGCCCAGCTCGGTCGGACCTCGTGCGGATTCGTGGTCGGCGTGATCGGATGGAGCGCCTCGAACTTTGCGGTCAGCTGTCCGTCGATCCCTTCGACGACATAGCCCAACCCTTCGACATTCCAGAAGACGCTGAGGAAGTGGCCCCCGCCGGCCGAACACTCCCGGGCGATCTCCGCCGAACTGGCACGGAAGCCGTTGTCCTCGACGGTGACCACCTGGTCGCCGGCATCGATCACCTGAACGAGCAGGCCGTCCTCGAACGTGGTGGTCGTGCGAGGCTCCGCCGAAAGGTAGGCGGGGGCGGCCTCTTGGTACTCGAGGATGCCCGACTTGTCCCAGGTCCCGAGCGGGGTCGGGTCACCGCCGTAGTTGCGGACGATGTCCGCCACCGAGCGGCCGCGCACCACCGCAATGGTCCAGGCCGGGACTTGCTCCGCCCAGGCGTACTTGTCGATCAGGGGGGCCAGCGCCATCGTTGCTCCTCGATTCGTACCTCGCCCGACCGGGTCGGTGCCGCGTCGTATCATCGCACGGGTGAGTGAGATCAGGCCCTACCCCGTTTCCCCGATCCGTGACGTCCCGCGCAGCATCCCGCGCCCGGAGTACGTCGGGAAGAGGGCACCTCAGCGCTACACCGGCTCGCACGTGCAGACCCCGGAGACGATCGAGCGGATGCGGGAGTCGGGCCGAATCGCCGCCCAGGCGCTGGCCCTGGTCGGCGCGGCGGTCGAGCCCGGGATCACCACCGATGAGTTGGACCGGATCGGGCACGAGTTCATGGTGTCCGAGGGCGCGTACCCCTCGACCCTCGGCTACCGCGACTACCCGAAGTCGATCTGCACCTCGGTCAACGAGGTGATCTGTCACGGCATCCCCGACGCCCGCCCACTGGAGGACGGGGACCTGGTCAAGATCGACATCACCGCGTTCAAGAACGGCGTGCACGGCGACAACTGCGGCACCTTCTTCTGCGGCAACGTCTCCGAGGAGGCCCGGCTGCTGGCCGAGCGTACGCAGGAGGCGATGAACCGCGGCATCCGGATGGCCAAGGCCGGCCGCCGGGTGAACGTGATCGGCAAGGTGATCGAGTCCTACGGCAAGCGGTTCCACTACGGCGTGGTCCGCGACTACACCGGCCACGGCGTGCACAGCACCTTCCACTCCGGGCTGGTCATCCCGCACTACGACGCCCCGCACATCAACGATGAGATCCAGGTCGGGATGACCTTCACCGTCGAACCGATGATCACCCTCGGCGGGATCGAGTGGGAGCAGTGGGACGACGGCTGGACCGTGGTCACCAAGGACCGTTCCTGGGTCGCCCAGTTCGAGAACACCCTCGTGGTCACCAACGACGGCCCGGAGGTCTTGACCCGGGTCTGAGCGCCAAAGTCGACACGATCCGGCCGGTTCGGCCAATCCCCGCCCCCGGGTGGGTTACCTTCACCCCAGACCGCTGGAGCGAGGAGGAGGTACCCGATGGCCGGCACCGGCTTCCCGAGCACACCTCTCACCCGTCGCCGCCTGCTGCAGGCCGGGGCGACCGGTGCGGCCCTGGCCGCGGCCGGGGTGCTGAGCGGCTGCGCCGCCGATACCGGGGCCGACGGGACCCGGCTGGTCCACGGTGCGACCGGCGGCTCCCTGAAGGACAGTCTGGATCCGCACCATCCGGTGACCGTGCCCGACATCGCCCGGGTGCGCAGCCTGTACGAGACGCTGATCCGCTACTCCGCCGACTTCCGACTCGAGCCCGGGCTGGCCGAGTCCTGGGAACCGAACGCCGAGGGCACCGTGTGGACCTTCCGGCTGCGCGAGGGGGTCACCTTCCACCACGGCAAGCCGGTCACCGCCGAGGACGTCGCCTTCTCCCTGGAACGGATGACCGATCCCAGCGACCCGGCCGCGTACGCCGTCCCGATCATGAATCTGATCGACCGGGCGGCCAGTGGCGCGGTCGATCCGCGTACCTATCAACTGCACCTGAGCGAGCCGTTCGCGATCGTCCCGCAGGTTCTGGCCAACTACTCCCTCGGGATCGTGCCGACCGACTTCGACCTCGCCGCCCCGGTCGGCACCGGCCCGTTCGCGTACCAGAGCTTCGTACCCGGACAGCGCAGCACCTTCACCCGCTTCGCCGACTACTGGGACATCGTCGCCGCCTACGACGAACTGGTCATCCTGAACTTCACCGACGATGCGGCCAAGGTGAACGCGCTGCTGGCCGGCCAGGTGCAGACCATCGACAACCTCCCGCGCTACCTGGCCGGGGCGGTCGAGAAGCAGGGCGCCCGGACCCTGATCGCGCAGACCGGCGGCTGGATTCCGTTCACCATGCGGGTCGATCTGGAACCCTTCAGCGATCAGCGGGTACGCGAGGCACTGCGACTGACGGTGAACCGGCAGGAAACGATCGATCAGGCCTGGAACGGGTACGGCCGGGTCGCCAACGACGTGTACTGCCCCTTCGATCCCGCGTACGCCGGCGACCAGTTCCCGCAACGCGAGCAGGATGTCGAGCGAGCGAAATTCCTGCTGAAACAGGCCGGTCGGGAGGGTCTGCAGGTCGAGTTGGTCACCTCCACCGGGGTAGGCGCCGGGGCGGTGGAGTCGGCGAACATGTTCGCCCAGCAGGCCCGGCAGGTCGGCATCGATGTCCGGGTCAACAAGGTCGATTCCTCCATCTTCTACGGCGAGCAGTACCTGTCCTGGCCGTTCGCCCAGGACTTCTGGAACACCCGCCCCTACCTGCCGCAGGCCGGTGCCTGCGCGCTGCCGGACGCGGCGTACAACGAGACCCACTTCAACCACCCCCAGTTCAACGACCTCATCCACGCCGCCCAGCGGGAACTGGACGAGACCCGCCGCACCCGGCTGATCCAGGACGCCCAACGCATCGAGTACGACGAAGGGGGCCTCATCATCTGGGGGTTCAACGACCAGATCGACGCCTACTCGCAGTTCGTCACCGGCCTGGTGCCCGCGGTCGAGCAGCCGATGTCGGCCTACCGGTTCAACCTGGCCCGGCCGGTGGCATGAGTACCGCCTACGCCCCCGCCGGTACGCCGACCGCCGGTCGGCCGACCGCCCGACGCCGTCCCTCGGCGACCCGGGCCTGGCTGCAGTGGCTGCTGCGCCGGCTGGGGCTGGCGGTGCTCACGCTGCTCGCGGTCTCCCTGCTGGTCTTCCTGGCCACCTCCGCGCTCGGCGACCCGGTCCGGGCGATCCTCGGCCGCGACTACGCGGTCTCCCCCGAGCGGGTCGAGCAGCTCCGGCAGACGCTGCATCTGGATCAGCATCCGGTGCAGCGCTACCTCACCTGGCTGGTCGATCTGCTCACCGGCCACCTGGGCGTCTCGGCGGTCAACGGGTTGCCGGTCGCCGAACTGATCGGAGGGCCGGTGCTGAACAGCGCCTTCCTGGTGCTGATCGTTGCGGTGCTGATGATCCCGCTGGCCCTGGGGCTCGCCCTGATCCAGGCCCGGACCCGGGGCAGCTGGCTGGACAACACCATCTCCGGCATCAACCTCGCGCTGGCCGGCGTACCGGAGTTCGTCACCGGCATCCTGCTGGTCGCGCTGTTCTCCACCAGCGTGTTCCGGCTGCTGCCGGCGGTGACGGTGATCCCGCCGGGCCAGATGGCCTGGAACCGGCCCTCGTCGATGATCCTGCCGGTGGCGACGCTGGTGCTGGCGATCGTGCCCTACCTGGCCCGGATCCTGCGGGCGAACCTGGGTGAGGCGATGGATTCCGACTATGCCGAGCTGGCCCGGTTGAAGGGCATCCCGGAGAACCGGGTGGTGCTGCGGCACGTGCTGCCGAACACCCTGGTCCCGACCATCCAGGTCACCGCGCTGCAGTTGGCGTGGCTGCTCGGCGGGGTCGTGCTGGTGGAATACCTGTTCAACTATCCCGGGATCGGCGCGCTGCTGGTCGACTCGGTCCGCAACTCCGACTTCCCGGTGGTGCAGGCGCTGACGATGCTCATCGCCGCGGCGTACGTCGTGGTGAACCTGATCGCCGACGCGCTGTCGATCCTGTTCACCCCGCGGGCCCGGACGGGGATGGTCGCATGAGGACGCTGGCCAGGGATCCCAAGATCGTCATCGGCGGCATCCTGACCCTGCTGATCGTGTTGCTGGCCGTCCTGGGCCCCCTGTTCGCTCCGCACGGGGAGTACGAGGTGGTCGGGCGGCCGTTCACCGGTGAGGGGTCGTTCCTGGGCACCGATTACCTCGGCCAGGACGTCTGGTCCCGGGTGCTGTACGGCGGCCAGTCGGTGCTGATCACCGCCGTGCTCGCCACCGCCCTGGGCGTGGTCATCGGCGGCCTGCTGGGGGTGACCGCGGCGTACGCGGGCGGCTGGCTGGAAGAGATCCTGATGCGGACCAACGATGTCTTCCTGGCACTGCCGCAGATCCTGGTCACCCTGCTGGTGCTCAGCGCGGTCCACGAACCGGCCGCCTGGATCATCGTGCTGCTGGTCGGCCTCACCCATGTCCCGCGCGTGGCCCGGGTCGCCCGGGGCGTCGCCCTGCCGTACGTGACCCAGGATTTCGTGCTGTCCGCCGAGGCCCTCGGCGAATCCCGGGCCCGGATCGTGATCGCCGAACTCGGTCCGAACCTGGTGGTGCCGATGCTGGCCGAGACCGGCCTGCGGCTGACCTACTCGATCGGGATGGTGGCCGCGATCGGCTTTCTCGGCTTCTCCTCCGATGTCGGCGCGGCCGATTGGGGGCAGATGACCAACGAGAACCGGTTGGCGCTGCTGGTCCAGCCCTGGGCGGTGCTGGCCCCGGTGCTGATCATCGCCCTGTTCACCATCGGGACCAACCTGATCGCCGACGGACTCGGCAGCCGGGCCGCGAAGGGAGCCGAATGAGTACCGTGGACGCCGCTGCTGCCGCCGCGGACGAGGCAGCCGTCGCGCAGACCGTCGGGCTCCGGGTCGAGCTGACCCGGTCCGGGATCGATGTCGTCGACGATCTCAACCTCGACCTGTATCCGGGGCACATCCTGGGGCTGGTCGGTGAATCCGGGTCCGGCAAAACCACCGCCGGCACCGCACTGCTCGGTTATGCCCGCACCGGCGCCACCATCGCCGGCGGCCGGATCACCGTCGCCGGGCACGACATCCGGTCGCTGTCCCCCGCCCGGGTGCGCAGCATCCGCGGGGTCACCATCGGCTACGTCCCGCAGGATCCCAACTCCGCGCTGAACCCGGCGATCCGGATCGGCGACCAACTCCGGGAACTGCTCGACCAGCACCGGATCGGGACCCCGGCCGAGCGCACCGCGCGGATCGCGGAGATCATGCCGGCGGTCGGGCTGCCCGGCGACCCGGCCTTCCTGCGCCGCTACCCCCACCAGCTGTCCGGCGGTCAGGTGCAGCGGGTCGCGCTGGCCATGGTCTTCCTGCCCCGGCCCCAGGTGCTGGTCCTGGACGAACCCACCACCGGGCTGGATGTCACCACCCAGGCGATGGTGCTCAGCAGCCTGAAGGAGTTGTGCGCGGACTTCTCGGTGGCCGCGCTCTATGTCACCCACGATCTGGCGGTGGTCGCGACGATCGCCGACCGGGTCGCAGTGATGTACGCCGGGCGGCTGGTCGAGATGGGCCCGACCCAGGAATTGTTCCGCGCCCCGGCGCACCCGTACACCCGGGCGCTGCTGCAGTCGATCCCGCATCTGCATCGCCCGTATCGGCTGACCGGCATCCCGGGGCGTACGCCCTCGCCCGGCAACCGGCCCAGCGGGTGCCGGTTCAACGACCGCTGTGAGTTGGCCGAGGACGCCTGTCGGGCCGAGGAACCACAACCGGTCGCAGTGAAGACCGACCACTGGTCACGCTGCCGGCGTACCGATGCCCTCGGCCCCTGGGACCCGGATTCCCGCGCCGGGCAGGACACCGACCCGGATCGCGAGCGTTCCGTGGTGCTGACCGTCACCGACCTGAACATCTTTCACGGCCGCAACCAGGTGGTCCATGACGTGTCGTTCGACCTGGCGGCCCCGGAGGTGGTGGCCCTGGTCGGTGAGTCCGGCTCGGGCAAGACGACGATCTCCCGGGCGGTGGCGGGGCTGCACACGCAGCGCACCGGTTCGCTGCACCTGCAGACCGATCCCACCGGCGAGCCGGCCGAACTCGCCCGCAGCGCCCGCAACCGCACCGCCGCGCAGCGGCAGGCGGTGCAGTACATCTTCCAGAATCCGTACCAGTCGCTGAATCCGCGGCGGACCGTCGAGCAGATCCTCGTCCGGCCGCTGGAGATCTTCGGGATCGCGTCCGGGCGGGCCGCGCGGGAGCGGGCGGCCGAACTGCTCGATTCGGTGCAACTCGGCGAGGGCCTGCTGCGGCTACGGACCAACCGGCTCTCCGGCGGGGAGCGTCAGCGGGTGGCGATCGCCCGCGCGCTGGCCTGCCGGCCGCGGGTCCTGGTCTGCGACGAGGTGACCTCGGCGCTGGATGTCTCGATCCAGGGGTCGATCACCGAATTGCTGACCCGGATCAAGAACAAGCACGGCATCGGCATGTTGTTCGTGACCCACGACCTGGCCCTGGTGCGCACCATCGCCGATCGGGTGCTGGTGCTGAACCGGGGCCGGGTCGTCGAGTCAGGGCTGGTCGCGCAGGTGTTGGATCACCCGCGCGACCCCTACACGCAGAGCCTGATCGCTCACACCCCGACCTTGACCGGCGCGTTCGACGCCTCCGGCTCGGCCTGAGCGATCAGTTCCCACAGCTTGGCGGTCCCCTCCTCCAGCGCCGCGGCGAACTCCTCGGCCTGTTCGGCCTCGTCGTCGCGCCACATCAGCAGGAAAACGAACCGGCCGTTGCCCTCGGCATCGCGCGGTGCGACGTAGTAGACGCCGAAGCCGCCGGGGCTGGTCGGGGGGAAGCTGACCACACCGACGTCCGGCTGATCGCCGAGCGAGGTGGTCGACAGGAAGTCGGTGGTCAGCAGTTCGTAGCCGGGGTCGCTGAAGATTGCCGGGGTGAGCCCGGCGCGGGTCGCCAGCTTCTTCAGCATGAACAGGTGCCGGGAGAAGCCCTGTCCGGCATGGGCCTGCTTCACCAGCTCGCGGTGCTTGGCGAGGGCCGTATGCAGCTGGTCCTGGGTCGCGGTGCCGGCGAGCATCCCCTCCACCAGGGTCCGCAGCTCCATGGTCACCGGGCGCAGGCACTCGGTCCGGCCGGCCTGGTAGGCCCGCATGTCGACGGCCTCGTAGTGGCTGCGCAGCCGCCCGTAGGTCCGCTGCTGGGCGTACGCGAGGACGATCTGCTGGGCCGCATCGTTGCTCAGCCGGTACGCCGGGGCGGCCGGCACCGGGATCGAGAGCTCACGGACCTGGTAGTGATTGGCGTCCTGCTGGTACTCCGACAACCGGACCGCCAGCTCATGGGCGAAGTCGGTGTCGGTGACGTTCCACACGCACTCCTCCACCGCCGGCACGGCCACGGTCTCGTCGTCATAGGGCACCATCTTCTTGGCCTCGTGCCAGACGTGGCGCAGCGTACCGCCGTCGATCATGCTGTGCTCCTGGTGCACGGCGGTGAAGCCGTCGGCCAGGTTGAAGTGGTAGGTCAGCGGCTTGTAGATCCAGGCCTGATCCAGGTTGAAGTTGAGTCGGCGCAGTTCCTCGGCCGAGTCCAGTCCCTCACGGTCGATCAGGTTCACCAGGAACAGGGCCTCGGTCGCGCGGTCGTGGGTCTCCTTGTTCTCCGGGTCGTCGAGGAAGAAGGTGAGTTCCTCGGCCAGGTAGGTGCTGTCCAGGTAGGACAGCGCCAGCGGAGACATGCCGGTCTGCACGGGCTTGGCGTGAATCTCGTCCAGCAGCGCGTGGATCACGTTGCGGGGCAGGGCCCGGCCCTGGTCGTCGCTGATCCGGACGTAGAACAGGCGGCCGTTCCAGAGCACGCCGATCTCCCGGTTCGCGGGTTCGGGCGAGCCGCCCACGAACTTGTCCTTGAACCGGCGGGGCAGCCGGGCGCCGCCCTCGAGCACAATCAACTGGCTGGGGTCGATGGGTTCCCCGTGGTCCCCCACCTCGGCCGGCAGTTCGCGGTGCAGGTACGCCAGATGCGTCTGGGCCAGGCGGTGGACCAGGTCGGCGGCCCGGGCGGTGCCGGTGGCGGGCAGGTCGGGCAGGTCATCGGTGAGCAAGGTCTTCGCCACGCTCGAGGCCAGCGTCAGCGGGCGACGCTCGGTGTTGTAGGCCTCGAACCAGGCGTCGGACAACCACGACTTGCCGGCGGCGTTCTGGATGTCGGCGAAGTCGAGGAGGGCTTGCTGGAGGTCCGGTCCGTCGGTTTCGGCGAACTCGGCAACGGCACGCTGAGTGGCCTCGTGGGCCACATCAGACTGCAGTGGACGCACTGCAGAGAGATAGCCGTCGAGGGTCTGGCTCAGCTTGGGTACGGGAAGTACGGGCAACTGTTTAGACACGTCAAACAGTTTGCAGGGTCGACGGGGGTGACCGGAATACCCGTTTCGTTCTACGGGAGAAATTGGTCTACGCGGCGTGATCGTACGCCATGGAGGAACGAAAAGCTAGACCCTAGTCTGAATTTTCCCCCAAACTTGGTGGGGTGAGGTCGTCGGGGGTGCCGAACCGGTGTGCCGTGGCCGAGATCGACTGCTCCCGCAGGAAGGGCAACAGCTCGACCTCGCCGGCGGAGACGACGGCGCCCGCGTACCGGGCCAGGGAGGGGTGGCTCACCTCCACCGGCTGATCGGGGCGTCCGACCAGCCGGACCCGGGTGTCCCCGCGCCGGGTCACCCCGGCCCGGAAGGCGGCCTCGTCCTCGACGGTGAGGGTGATCGCCGTGTCGAGCCGCAACAGCGTATCCAGGGCGGGCGGCAGTTCTCGGGGGACGCTGACCCGCAGCGGGGCTCCGGCGCGGCGTCCGGCACCGATCACCCGGAGCAGGTGGACCAGCGGACCGGAGCACCAGCGGATCGTCACCGGGACCGGCAGGTGTCGCAGGATGTTGCGCTCGATGCCGAGGCCGGCCAGGTCGGTCGCGGCGTACACCTCGCGCAGGGCCAGCGCATCCAGCGCCCAGGCCCGGGCCAGCCAGTCGGTCTCGGCCCGGGTCAGCCCTGCGGCCTCGGCCAGGCGCCGCGGCCGCCCCGTGAGTCGGGTGCGATGCCCGTCGGGCCCGGGAGCATCGCTCCACTCCCCCAGGGCGAACAGATAGTGCGGGCCGCCGGCCTTGGTTCCCGGCCCGACCGCCGACGACTTCCAGCCGCCGAAGGGTTGTCGGCCGACGATGGCACCGGTGATGCCGCGGTTCAGATAGAGGTTGCCCGCTTCGACGGTGTCGATCCACCGGGCGACCTCGGCGGGATCCAGGGACTGCAGTCCGCTGGTCAGCCCGTAGTCGACCGCGTTGACCAGGCCGATCGCCTCCTCGAGGGTGTCGGCGGTCAGCACACCGAGGACCGGCCCGAAGTACTCGGTGCGGTGGGCATCGGAGCCGGGACGGACCCCGAGACGGATCCCCGGGCTCCACAGCCGGCCGGCGGAATCCAGTTGCCGGGGTCGCAGGGCCCAGCGCTCCCCCGGCCCGAGCTCGGTCAGGCCGCGCCGCAGCTTCTCCCCCGGCGGCTCGATCACCGGGCCGACCTGGGTCCGCGGGTCGTCGGGGTAGCCGACCACCAGGGAGGAGGCGGCGTCGATCAGTTGCCGGTGGAAGCGCCGGGAATCGGCGACCGAGCCGACCAGCACGGCCAGCGAGGCGGCCGAGCATTTCTGGCCGGCATGGCCGAAGGCGGAGGCGACCAGGTCGGCGACGGCCAGATCCCGGTCGGCGCTCGGGGTGACGATGATCGCGTTCTTGCCGGAGGTTTCGGCGAGCAGCGGCAGGCCGGGGCGCAGGCGGGCGAAGAGTTCGGCGGTCTGATAGCTGCCGGTCAGGATGACCCGCTCGACGGCGGGATGGGTGATCAGGGCCGGACCCAGCGTCGCTTCCTCCGCGTCGGGCCCCAGCGTCACCGGGGTCACCAGATCGTCGACCGGGAGATCGTCGAGGCCGGCTTCCCGTAGCCCGGTACGCAGCCCCTCGGTGATGATGCGAGCGAGCACCGTGCCGGTGCGGACCGCCTGCGGGGCGGGTTTCACCACGACGGGCGCGCCGGCGGCGAGTGCGGCCAGGACTCCCCCGGCCGGGATCGCGATCGGGAAATTCCACGGCGGCACGACCAGGATCAGCCCGACCGGGTGGAAGGTGGCGCCGGGAACCTCATCGAGCCGGCGCGCCAGCCGGGCGTAGTAGCGGGCGAAGTCGACGGCCTCGGACACCTCCGGGTCCCCCTGGTCCAGGGTCTTTCCGGTCTCGGCGGCGGCGACCTCGAGCAGTTCGGCGCGATGGGCCGCCAGGGCGCGGGCGACCGCGAGCAGGACCCGGCCGCGGGCGGCGCCGGGGAGCGTACGCCACTGCCGCCCGGCCGCGACCGCTGCCGCGAGTGCCCGCTCGATGTCGGCGGGGCTCCGGACGCGGGCGGCGGCCGCCTCGGCGACCCCGAGTCGGCTGTCGGGGATCGCGGCGGTGATCGCGCGGGCCCAGGTCTGGTTCTCGGCCAGCGCCGGGTCGGTGTCGCAGGTGTGCCGAAATCGGCCGGTGTCGCGCGGCAGTCGCTCGTTCTCGGCCGCACGCGGCAGGGGTTCGTTCCCGGCCGTGCGCGGTGAGCGGTTCGGGCGCGGAACCGCCGAGTCCAGGTCGCGTACGCCGGCGCGGAAGCGGTCAGCCTCGCGGGCGAACATGGCGGGGTCATCCAGGGTGTAGGCCGCGGAGAGGAAGTTGTCGGCAGCGGCTCCCTCGTCGAGGCGGCGCACCAGGTACGCGATCGCGGAATCGAACTCGTCGGGGTGCACCACCGGGGTGTAGAGCCGCACCGTACCGACGTCGCGGCGGACCGCGGCGGTCTGGCCGCCGGCCATTCCGAGCAGCATCTCGAACTCCGCGGCGGGGCTCGGCCCGGCGGTGCTCACCCCGCGTTCGGTGATCAGCAGCCGGGCCAGGGCGATGTGGAACAGGTTGTGCCCGGCAATCCCGATCCGGACCCCGGCGGTGCGCTCGGGGGTGAGCGCGTAGTCGAGCAGGCGCAGATAGTTCGTGTCGGTGGCCCGCTTGGTGGGCCAGGTGACCAGCGGCCAGCCGGTGCGCCGGGATTCCACCCGCTCCATCGGCAGGTTCGCCCCCTTGACCACCCGGACCTTGATCGGTGCCCCGCCGGCGGCGATCCGGGTCGCGGCGTACGCCTGGAGGTCGATCAGGACCGCCAGGGCATCGGGCAGGTACGCCTGCAGCGCGATCCCGGCCTCGGCGTGGCGCAGCGCGGGGTTGTCCAGGATGCGCCGGAACACCGCCACGGTCAGGCGCAGATCCCGGTATTCCTCCATGTCGAGGTTGAGGAAGGTCGGCGGGGTCTGCGCGGCGGCCAGCTCGTAGAACGGGGTCAGTTCGGCGGCGATGGCGGTCACGGCCTCCTCGAAGGCCCAGGGGTTGTGCGGGGCGGTGGCGGCGGAGACCTTGACCGAAACGTAGTCGACGTCCGGACGCTCGATCAGCCGGCGAATCCCGGCCAGCCGGCGCGCCGCCTCCTCCCGGCCCAGGATGGCCTCCCCCAGCAGGTTGAGGTTGAGCCGGTATCCGTCGGCGCGCAGCCGGGCGATCGCCGGGCCGAGCTGGGCCTCGGTGGCGTCGATGATGAGGTGGCGGACCAGCCGGCGCAGGGCCGCACGCACGGCCGGAACCGCCACCACCGGAGCCAGCGGGGCCAGTCGCCCGCCGGTCCGCAGGCCCACCCGCAGCGGTGCGGGCAGGAAGGCAGGGGCGTGCGGGGCCAGCTCGGCCAGGGCCCGGGCCGCAACCCGCGGGTCCTCGGGGCGGATCACCCGGTCGACGAACCCGACGGTGAAATCCAGCCCGGCCGGATCCTGCAGCACCCCGGCCAGTTGCCGTTCGGCGAAGGTGGTCCGGTGCTGCGCCGCCGCGGCCAGCCACGTGCGGACCTGATCGACGGCGGCCGGGGCCAACGCGCGTACCTGCTCCGGATCGGGGTAGCGGGCGGTCATGCTCCATTGTGCGCTCAGGCCGGCAGGGTCGCCAGTGGCGGGGCAAACAGGGGCAAGTGCGCGCGTCAAGCCCTGATAAGTGGTCGCGGCGTCATTCGGGCGGTCGCTCCCGGGAGCCGATACTGCGGAGTAATTTTGTCTTGGGACCCTGGGGAGGGCCTTCGGCACGAGGGGTGCCGGAACACAACGAAGGAGTTGCCATGGGCATCATCTTGTGGATCATCGCCGCCGTTCTGGTGATCTCGGGAATCCTCGCGATCGTGCGCAAGCAGTTGTTGTGGGGAATCGTGCTGATCGTCGTCGGACTGCTGGTCGGCCCCGGCGGGGTCAGCCTGTTCACCTGAGACACACGTCAGATTCGGTGCAGCAGATTTTCCCACCGGTCAGTCAGACCACATTTCGACCGGCCCCCGGGGAATCTGCTGCACCGTTTTTGCTGAATCACGAAGTAGCTCCCGCACCCGCTCGGGATTTTCGGTGATCATCCGCCAAGTAAAGTGCAGTATCTGCCACCCGTCGACGCTCAGATCGTTCCGGCGATCTCGATCTGCCTCGAAAGCCGGGCGGGAGCTGTGGAACTCGTAGCCATCGACTTCATAGGCAACCTTCAGCTCTGGCAGGGCGACGTCGAGCAGGTAGCTGCGCCCGCGGCACCGCACGTGGTAGTTCGCGCGCCAGCCAACAATCCCTTCCTCCCACAACAGGACGTGGAGTCGGCGTTCGGCCTCCGACCAGGGTTTGGCCCGTGACTCGTGCAGGATCCGGGATCGCAACGTGTTCCCGGGCCGGGACGGATGGGCGGCATGCGCCCACCGGGCCGCTGCCAGAAACTCGTCTTGCCGCTGTGGCCCCAGTGTGCGCAGCGCGCTGTCCAGAAAGCTGCCGCCTGCCTCAGGAATCAGGTCGACCGCGGTCAGTTCGGGTACGGTGCAGCGCAAGCCACCGCCATCGCGGATCCACTCCGGATCGATCCGGCGCCGGGTCCAGCGGAACAGGTCGCCGCCGGGACGCCAGTGGGTGGGCGAGGCGACTTCCAGCGGAAACAGTCGGGACGGATCCTGGGGCCACAACGTCAGATGCGCCGCGGCCCGGCCGGTCAATACCGCAGCCGGCGAATAGCTCTGCACAGCCCGCATCGCGATGACGGGGTCGGCGCGGTGATCCGGTGCCGCATAGATCCCGGGGAACAAGCGCACCAGCCGTTTACCGACTACTTCCCGGCGTGCGACCGCGGCCAGCCGGGGGTTGCCTGTAGTAGTGATCCAGCCCTGCCGCCGAATCCAATATTCGATCTCCTGCTTCGTCACGCCGGAAGGATGGTCGTGCCGGCTGCCGAACTGCCGGGGCCCGGCGAAGTTGTGGACAACTTCTTCCCCCGGAACCGTCGTTCCGGGTGCGGCAAATCTTGGCCAGGCTCAGTCAGACCGCATTTCGGTGGGTCTGTGGGGGATTTGGTGCACCCGAAACGACGGTTCCGGCGGGAGAGGGAGTGACGAGGCGACCGATAAGCCGGGTTCTGTCGTTGGACGATCATCCATCTAGGACCGCCGTTGCCGGTGGCCTCCAGCAACCTACCCGGGAACTCGGGCGAGCAGCCCTCGATCGTTCCCTGTCTGGTCTTGCTCCGAGTGGGGTTTACCTGGCCACCCCAGTCACCTGGGGTGCCGGTGGTCTCTTACACCGCCTTTTCACCCTTACCCCCGAAGGGGCGGTCTGTTTTCTGTGGCACTGGCCCGCGGGTCACCCCGGGTGGGCGTTACCCACCACCCTGCTCTGTGGAGCCCGGACTTTCCTCGACGTTCCAATCACGCCGCGATCGCCTGGTCGCCTCGTCAGCGCATCATGGTACCGCGTTCACCTCCGACCTGACACCACGACGGCCCCGCCGACCGAAGTCGACGGGGCCGTTGGCCGGTGAGCGATCACTCGGGCAGGTGCGCCACCATCTTGACCTCGAGGTAGTAGCCGGCCTGGCCGCCGAGCATTGCGGCACCGATCGCGGTCCAGGTCGGGTAGTTGTCGGCGTTGGTGATGTACTGATCGCGGATCTCGGAGTACAGCGGCAGGTCACGCATGTCGGTGTGGAAGCTGAGCACATCGACCACGTCGTCGAAGCTCGCGCCGGCGGCCTCGAGCACCAGCTTCAGGTTCTCGAAGACCTGGACGAATTGGGCCCGCTTGTCCTCGACCAGCTTCATCTCCGCGTCCCGGCCGATCTGACCGGACACGTAGATCACATTGCCGACCTTGACGCCGGGGGCGTAGTGGATGTTGTCGTAGACGGCCTGCATGCCATCGGGAATGATCGGGGTGCGTTCGGTCATGGTTGCTCCTTCGGGTGCGTGCTGGGTGCTGGTAGGTGTCCGCGGTGCGTCGGCTCAGCCGACGATCTCGAACGTACTCTCGCCGGTGAGCAGGTCGACCCCGGTCAGCCGGACCCGGATCATCTCGCCCAGCGGCAGCCGGTCGCCGCGGACCATCGCCTCGACCGCCAGGTCGGCGATCATGATCCGGCCGCGCTTGCGCTCGGTGTCGGCCTCCACGACCGTGGCGGTGAACGTCTCCCCGAGCCGCGGCGAGAGCACCAACGTTTCACACAGGTCGACGATCATCCGCTCGTACTTGCTGGCCCGCCGGGTCGATTCGGCCATCTCCTCGGGGAGTTGTTCCAGGGCCTGCTCCACCCACTGCGGGATCGGCTGATCGGCGCAGATCGCCGCGCAGATCTCGAGCACGTACCGGTCGACCAGTCGGCGCAGCGGCGCGGTGGTGTGGGCGTACTCGGTCGCCAGCGCGGCATGCTCGACCTGCTCGGGGATCGATCCGGTGAAGGCCACATACCCCGCGCCGCGGAACAGCGTGGTGCAGGCGAACTGCATCGCGGCATGCTTGGGATCGGTCGGGTCCAGGCTGCGGACGAACTCCGGGTACTCCATCTCGGCCGGCCACGGAATCTCCAGGGCCCGGGCGATGGTGTGCAGCCGGCGCAGCGAGGAGCCGTCGGCCGGGGGCAGCGTACGCAGCACGCCGGTCTGGGCGTACAGCATCAGTTCCGCGGCGGCGATCCCAGTCATCAGGGAGATCTGGGCGTTCCAGCCCTCGACCGGCAGCGCGGAGCGATAGGTCAGCTGCCAGGTGCCGTCGACCGCCTCGACCTCCTGTTCGGGGATGTTCAGCGAGACCCCGCCGCGCATCTGCTCCAGCTTCTCCCGGAGCAGTCCGACCGTACGCAGCAGCATCAGCGACTCCGGCGCCGAGGCGTCGTCGATCATGTCCTGGACCTGCTGATAGGTCAGTTGCTCCCGGCTGCGCACCAGCGCTCGGGACACCTTGGGTTCCTCGCAGACCCCGTCGGCATCCAGCACCAGGTGCCACAACAGGGCCGGGCGCACCTGCCCCGGCAGCAGCGAGGCGTGGTTCTCGCTGATCAGCGGCGGATGCAGCGGGGTACGCCGGCCCGGCGCATAGAACGTCTGGCCCCGCCGATGCGCTTCCAGGTCGATGGGATCTCCGGGGGTCACGAACGCCGCGACGTCGGCGATGGCGTAGAAGACCTCGAACCCGGAGTCCAGCCGACGGATGAACACCGCCTGATCCAGATCCTTCGCCCCGGGCGGATCGATCGTGACCAGCTCCAGATCGGTCCGGTCGGTCTCGGGCAGCCGGGGCGCAGCCACCGCCTGCTCGGCGGCGGCCAGCACGTCGGCGGGGAAGTCGTCGGGCACCTGGGCCTCGCGCTGGGCGCGGGCGAACCCTTCGGCCAGGGGCGCAGGTACGCCCTCGGGCAGCACGACATGACGACTGGGCACGTGACCTCCTCGAACCGGTGGGTGTCAGCCTATCCAGACCCCGGGCTCTGTCGCAGGTGTTGTTGCCGGGCTCACAGCCCCGATTCCGCGGAGCGGATCAGCACCCGGCCGCACTCCTCACAACGGACCACCTCATCGGGGCTGGCGACCGCGATCGCCCGCAGATCCCCGGGGTCCAGCTCCAGCCGGCACCCCATGCACCGACGCTGGGTCAGCGCGGCCGCGCCCCCGGCCCCGGTGTGCTGGTGCGCCTTCTCATACACCTTCACCAACGGTTCGGGCAGCTTGCCGAGAATGGTCGCGCGATGCTCCGCGGCCCGGGCGATCTCCTGGTCCAGACCGCCGAGCTTCTCGTCACGGGCGGCCATCAGCGCCCGGATCCGATCCTCCAGTTCCCGGCGCCGCTGCTGATGCCCGGCAAAGTCGGTGGTGGCCTCCTCCAGCAGACCCATCACCTCGAGTTCGGCGTCCTCCAGGTCGGAGATCCGCCGATGCAGGTGTTCGACCTCCGACTGCAGGCCGGTCAGCGCCTTGCGATCGGTGATCGCCCCGGAATCCAGCTTCTGCTGGTCCCGGGCCAGGCGCGCCCGGACCGGTTCGAGGTCGGCCTCGGCCCGCTCCTGGTCCCGGGTCAGGTCCGCGACCCGGGTCTCGGCCTCGACATACTGCTCCAGCAGAATCTTGCGCTCCCCCATCAGCGCCGCGATCTGGGCATGTTCGGGCAGGGTGGAACGCTGGTGCTGCAACTGATTGGTCCGCACGTCGAGCTCGCTCACATCGAGCAGCCGCCGCTGGGCGACCGGGTCGGCCTTCATTCGAACCTCCTGTGGAGTTGTGACGCAGATGCTCTGAGGACCAATCCTGCCGCACATCGCCATCCCCGACAGCGCGCACCCGACGATTCGAGCGGCGGCCTATGATTCCCGCGACGGATCAGGAGGAAAATCCATGAGCGAAGAACAGCCTGCCCAGCCCAAACGGCTCAGCCCGTTCTCGGAGGCCTTCGTCGAGTTCATCCCGACCGGCTGGGCCCCGCACGACACCAGCCTGCCCGACCAGTTGCCGGCCGCGGCGTACGCCCGGGCCCGACGGGCGGCGATCAGCGACCGCTTCCCCGGGGAACGGCTGGTCATCCCGGCCGGCGGGTTGAAGGTGCGCAACAACGACTGCGACTACCTGTTCCGCCCGCACAGCGCCTTTGCCCACCTGACCGGGCTGGGCACCGACCGCGAACCCGACGCCGTGCTGGTCCTGGAGCCGACCGAGACCGACGGCACTCCGGGCCACGACGCCATCCTGTTCTTCCGGTCCCGGGCCCCGCGTACCTCCGAGGAGTTCTACGCCGATGCCCGCTACGGCGAGATGTGGGTCGGCAAGCGGGAATCGGCCGCCGAGATGCAGGCGCTGACCGGGCTGGAGATCGCCGAGGCGGGCGAACTCGAGCAGGCCCTGGGCAAGAACATCGAGACCGTCGCGACCCGGATCGTCCGCGATGCCGACCCCGCCCTTACCGACTGGCTCGACCGGCAACGCAGTGAGCAGGCCGGCTCGACCGCCGAGCAGCTCACCGAGGCCGACACCGCCCTGGGCCGGGAGCTCAGCGAGCTCCGGCTGGTCAAGGACGACTTCGAGATCGACCAGATGCGCCAGGCGTGCGCCCGCTCGGCCGAGGCCTTCGACGCGGTCGCCGCCGAACTGCCCGAGGCGGTCCGCCGGGGCCGCGGGGAACGGTGGGTGGAGGGCATCTTCGGGCTGCACGCCCGGCACGCGGGCAACGCGGTCGGGTACAGCACCATCGCCGCGGCCGGGGACCATGCAACCACGCTGCACTGGGTCCGCAACGACGGCGAGCTCGGCGCCGACCAACTGCTCCTGGTCGATGCCGGGGTCGAGCTCGACACGCTCTACACCGCCGACATCACCCGGACGGTACCGGTGTCCGGCCGGTTCTCCGCGGCCCAGCGTACGGTCTACAACGCGGTGCTGGCCGCCCAGCAGGCCGGGATCGACGCCGCCCGGCCGGGCGCGAGCTTCGACGACATCCACCGCGCCGCGGTCCGGGTGATCGTCGAACACCTGGCCGAGTGGGGCATCCTGCCGGTCGGGGTCGAGGAAGCGCTGTCCCCCGACGGTGGCCAGTGGCGCCGCTGGATGGTCCACGGCACCTCCCATCATCTCGGCATGGACGTCCATGACTGCGCCCAGGCGTTGCGGGAGAACTACCGCGGCACCCTGCGCGCGGGGATGATCGTCACCGTCGAGCCGGGCCTGTACTTCAAGGAGGCCGACCTGCTGGTGCCCGAGGAGTTCCGTGGGATCGGCGTCCGGATCGAGGACGACATTCTGATCACCGCCGACGGCTGCGAGATCCTGTCCCACCAACTGCCCCGGACCGCCGAGGACGTGGAGGCCTGGCTGGAGCGCAGCCAATGAACCAGCGCTGGGGCCTGCCACCCCACTCACTGACCCGAGCGGGCCACGGAACCGGCGAGCCCGCTGCCCCGGCCGCCTCGACCGGCACCACCCCGCCGGACTCGGTGGTCGCCTGGGGGCTGTACGTCGACGGGGTCCGCGACGAGTGCACCGACCTGGCGGTGGCGACCGAGCGGGCCACCTCCGGGGAGGGCTTCGTCTGGCTCGGCCTGAAGGACCCCTCCGATGAGGACATGGCCCAGTTCGCCACCCGCTTCAACCTGCACCCGCTGGCCATCGAGGATGCCGTCGAGGGCCACACCCGGTCCAAGCTGGAGCAGTTCGGCGACACCCTGTTCGCGGTCATCTCGACGGTTGCCTACATCGACCACGACGAGTTGACCGAGACCTCCGAGATCGTGTCCACCGGCCAGATCATGCTGTTCTGCGGGCCGCACTTCGTGATGACCGTACGCCGGGGCGAGCAGGCCCCGCTGAAGGAACTGCGGACCAAGATGGAGGCCCGCCCGCAGCGGCTGTCCCACGGCACCTGGGAGATCCTGTACGCCGTGCTGGACAAGGTGATCGACGACTACAACGCCGTCGTGCACGAGTTCGAGAAGGACATCGAGGAGGTCGAGACGGCGGTGTTCTCCCCGCGCGGCGGGATCGTGCACATCGACCGGGTCTACAACCTGAAGCGTGAACTGATCGAATTCCGCCGTGCGGTGGCCCCGCTGGCCGGTCCCCTGCAGACGCTGGCCACCCGCGACCTGATCGGCATCCCGGCGCTGGCGCGCGACTATTTCCGCGAGGTCGCCGACCATCACACCGAGACCCGGGAAACCATCCAGTCCTTCGACGACGTGCTCGACACCATTCTGTCGGCCGGGTTGGCCCGCGCCTCGCTGACCGACAACCGCGACATGCGCAAGATCTCCGCCTTCGTCGCGATTGCGGCGATCCCGACCCTGATGGCCGGGATCTACGGGATGAACTTCGACAACATGCCCGAACTGCACACCCGGTACGGCTATTTCGTCCTGATGGGGGTGATGCTGATCCTGATGTCGGCCACCTTCTTCGGCTTTCGACGCAACAAGTGGCTGTGACCGTCCGGGTGGGCGCGTCCGGGAGCCCGCGCGCACAGCCCCCTCTAAGGTGAAACCATGCCGCAAGGACCTCTCGATCGCCGCGTCATTGCCGTGGTCCTGGCCAGCGTACTGCTCGTGGTCGGGCTCGGCAGCTTTTTCATCCTGCAGTCCTACCAACGCAATACGCCCCAGGCCGCGGGCCCGGTGGGCGGGCCGGCGGCCACCGGGACCAACCCCGGAACGGCGACGCCACAGTCGCAGACAGCGGAGCCGACGCCGCAGCCGCCGACCACCGAGTCCCAGGCGCCGGCCGGCGACTCGGGGAAGCAGGCCGCCGATCCGGCCGCCGAGGCCCGGATCGATGATCCGGCCAGCCTGGCGGTGGTGGTCAACAAGCAGCGTCCGTTGCCCCGGGATTACGCTCCCAAGGGCTTGGTCGTCGCCCGGGGGCTGCCGAACGGCAGTTCGGAGCGGGTGCGTCCGGAGGCTGCCGAGGCGCTCGAGCGGATGGCCGCCGAGGCCCAGGCCCAGGGCGTACGCCTGAGCCTGACCAGTGGATATCGCTCCTACGCCGACCAGCAGTCGATCTACGGCAACAACGTAACCTCGAAGGGACGCGACCAGGCCGACCGGATCAGCGCCCGCCCGGGGCACAGCGAACACCAGACAGGACTGGCGATCGACCTGACCGGCGCCGATGGCAACTGCACGCTGCTGCCGTGCTTCGGCACCACGACCGAGGGTCGCTGGCTGGCGGAGAATGCGTGGCGGTACGGCTTCCTGCTGCGTTACCCCCAGGATCTGACGCCGGTGGTCGGCTATGCGTACGAGCCGTGGCATTTCCGCTACGTCGGCCCCGAACTGACCGAGAAGATGCGGGCGATTCAGGTGCGTTCGCTCGAGGAGTACTTCCACCTGCCCGCGGCCCCCGGTTATGCCTGAGCCGCGGCGGACCGAGCAGCGACCGGACTGAGCAGCGGCTCCACCAAGCCGTCCCGCGACAGGAAACTCACCCGAACCCCGTCCCGCGATAGATCCGTCAGCGAACACCCCTCCCGCGACAGGAAACTCAGCCGCCGCTACTCCCGCGATGGGTACGCCGATTCAGCGACGCAGCAGTTTTCCCGCGGGCGGTGGAGCAAATGCGGGAAACGGTTCAGCCTGCGGGAACGCAGACTCCATCGCGGGAAGCACCCCGACTCACTCGAACAGCTTGGCCCGCCCACCCGGCATCTCGGCCAGCTTCTGCTTCGCCTCGGCGGCCACCTTGTGCTCGCACAGCACCTCGAACTTGGTCGGCACCGTCACCGTGGTCGAGGTGAAATCCCGCCGTCCGCCGGAGACCGAGTACGCCAGCCCGCCGAAGATCACGTTGAACACCACCGCGGCCGCCAGCGCGGCCAGCCCCCAGTACCACGGCAGGCCCAGCAGCAGCACCAGCATCCCGAACAGCAGCCCGGTGGTCAGCCCGCCGAGCGCGGACCGACCGATCACCCGGGGCCAGGTCTTGCGTCCGGTCACCCGCTCGATCAGCTTCAGCTCGGTGCCGCAGATCAGCAGATTCTGCACCGGGAACTCGTTGTCGGCCAGGTAGTCGACCGCCTTCTGGGCTTCCTCGTAATGCTCATAGACCCCGATCGACTGGGGGAAGTCGAGTTCCAGGTTGGCGGAATTGAACGCCGAGGACATGGACATTTCAGTTCTCCGTTCCGGTGGGCTTCGCGTCGGGATTCGGGGTATCGAGCCCGGCCGCGCGCCCCTTGGCCACGATCCGCGCCGATACCTTGATCGAGGCCTCATCGACCATCTCGTCGTCGACGGTGATCGCGCCGACCGCTCCCCCGGCCGCCGAGGTGGCCCGGGCGTACGCGTCGATGATCCGCTGCGCCTTCTCGAAGTCGGCTCGGGCCGGGGTGAAGATCTCGTTGCCCGCCTCGATCTGGCCGGGGTGCAGCACCCACTTGCCGTCATAGCCCAGGGCCGCGCTGCGCCGGGCCACGGTGCGGAATCCGTCGAGATCGCGGATCGCGGCGTACGGTCCGTCGATCGCCAGGATCCCGGCCGCCCGCGCCGCGACGATGATCGACATATGCACGTGGTGGAACGCGTCGCCGATCTCGTAGCCGGCGGGCTGGCCACCGATCGACAGCGAGCTCATCCCGAGCGAGGCCATGAAATCCCCGGGGCCGAAGACCAGCGACCGCATCCGGGGCGACGCGGTCGCGATCGCTGGCGCGTGCAGCAGCCCCTGGGCATCCTCGATCTGGGCCTCGATGCCGATCCGGCCGACCGCGAGCCCGTGGGTGCGCTCCACCTGGGTCAGCAGCAGGTCCAGCGCGCGGACGTGGTCGGGGGTGCTCACCTTGGGCAGCACCAGCGCATCGATCCGGGCTCCGGCACCACCGACCACCTCGATCACGTCGGCGTAGGTCCACTCGGTGGTCCAGTCATTCACGCGTACGGTCAACACGCGGGCGGTCCACTCGGCCTGCAGCGCCTCGACGATCCGGGCGCGGGACTCGGCCTTGACCGCGGGCGCGACCGCATCCTCCAGGTCCAGGAAGACCGCATCGGCGGGCAGACCGCGGGCCTTGGCCAGGAAGCGATCGCTGGAACCGGGGACGGCCAGCACCGTCCGGCGGACCCCAGCCGGACCCGACCCGGCGCGCGGCAGTTCTGATGTGCTCACATTCCCACCCTACTGGGCGTTTCGGCGGTTCCTGCGCGGTGCCGACCGTACCGTGCGCGGTACTGTTCCACGGTGGCATCGAACTCTGTTTTCGTCTCTCGGCTGCGCGGCCTGCGCGTGGTCGACACCGGTGGTGACACCATCGGCAAGGTCCGCGACGTGGTCATCCAGATCCCGCCGCGGGGCCGCGCGCCGCGGATCAAAGGTCTGGTGGTGGAGTTGTTCGCCCGCAAGCGGATCTTCGTCAACATGGGCCGGGTGCTGTCGATCGACGGGGTCCAGGTGGCGATCAACGGGGTGATCAACACCCACAGTTTCAAGCGCTTCGAGACCGAGACGCTGGTCATCGACGACCTGTTCGACGCCCAGGTGACCTGGCGGCACAAGGACCCGATGGTTATCTACGACGTCGGGATGCAGGAGGTCCGCAACAAGGACTGGGAGGTCTCCGAGATCGCCCTGGTCGACCCGGCCTCGCGCCGCCGGTTCGGCCGCAAGCCCGACATCAAGATCGTCGACTGGGACGAGGTCGACGTCCTGCAGCTGCTGCCCGGTACGCAGGGCACCGACCAGCTGCTGGCCGAGTTGGAGGACATGAAGCCCGCCGACGTGGCCCAGGAACTGCACGACCTGGAACCCGACCGACGGCTGGCCGTGGCCGGGGCACTGGGTGACCAGAAGCTCGCCGACGCGCTGGAGGAGATGCCCGAGGACGAGCAGATCGAACTCATCTCCGCACTGGAGACCGAGCGGGCCGCCGACATCCTCGAGGAGATGGACCCCGACGACGCCGCCGACCTGATCGCCGAACTCGACCCCGCCAAGGCCGAGGAACTGCTGGGCCGGATGGAACCCGACGAAGCCTCCGACGTGCGCCGGCTGATGGTCTACGAGGAGTTCACCGCCGGCGGCATGATGACCTCCGAACCGGTCGTCCTGGCTCCCGACCAGACGATCGCCGACGCGCTGGCGATGGTCCGCAACGAGGATCTCAGCCCGGCGATGGCGGGCATGGTGTTCGTCTGCCGCCCGCCGCTGGACACCCCGACCGGCCGCTTCCTGGGCGGCGTACACCTGCAGCGGCTGTTGCGCGAACCTCCCTCGACACTGGTCTCCGCGCTGGTCGACTCCGAACTCGAGCCACTGCCGGTGGATGCCGACCTACCCACCATCAGTCGCTACTTCGCGTCCTATGATCTGGTGGTGGCGCCGGTGGTCGACCCGGAAAAGCGCCTGGTGGGGGCGGTCACCGTGGACGACGTATTGGACCATATGCTGCCCGATGACTGGCGCGGTGAACAGATGGACGGGCGGTGAGCGATGGCAGCTGAGAAGAAGACCAAGGAGACTGCCTCCACCGGCAGCCTGAACACTCCCGGCCGCACAGCCACGTTCCTGCCCCGGATGACGATGGACCAGGACGCCTTCGGCCGATTCGCCGAGGCCTTCGCCCGGTTCATGGGCACTCCCGGGTTCATCCTGTGGATGACCGTGGTGATCGTGGCCTGGTTGCTGTGGAACACCGTCGCCCCCGAAGGGCTCCGGGTCGACCCGTTCCCCTTCATCTTCCTGACCCTGATCCTGTCGCTGCAGGCCTCCTACGCCTCACCCCTGATCCTGTTGGCGACCAACCGGCAGGAGGCGCGGGACCGGATCAGTTCCGATCAGGATCGCCGGACCGCGGCGCAGAGCCGCGCCGACATGGACTATCTGGCCCGCGAGATCGCCGCGCTGCGGATGACCGTCGGCGAGATGGCCACCCGTGAGTTCATCCGGGCCGAGTTGCGCAACGAGTTGCGCGAGGTGCTGCAGGAGTTGGACGACGAGCGGTCCGCCGACGATGGCGACGACGCCGGCTCGGGAAAGAAGGGCAAGTCCAAGAAGTCGAAGAAGGACAAGGCCCGCTCCGAGCCCACCGCCTCGGCCAGCGAACCGACTGAACCCGCTGAACCCACCGACGCCGCGCCACCACCGGGCCCGGACGGCCCGGATCCGGCCGCGGAGGCCCCACCCGCCGCAGAGTGATCGTCGACCGGGGAGTTGGGGGCGCTCACGTAGGGTTGCCCTCATGTCCGAGGTGCAGACGAACAATCCCGACCATCCCCTGCTGGCGCCGATCCAGGCCGCGCTGGCGAAGGTCAACGATCCCGAGATCAAGCGACCGATCACCGAGTTGGGGATGCTCAAACGCGTCGACATCGACGACACTGCGCGCGTCACCGTCGAGGTGCTGCTGACCATCGCCGGGTGCCCGATGAAGGCGCCGCTGACCTCGGCGACCGAGGAGGCCGTATCGGCGGTGCCCGGCGTACGCGAGGTGCGCGTGGAACTCGGCGTGATGAGCGAGGAGCAGCGCACCGAACTGCGCAAGCAGCTCAACGGCGGACATGCCGACCGGGCCATTCCGTTCGCCCGCCCCGACAACACCACCCGGGTGATCTGCATCGCCTCCGGCAAGGGCGGGGTCGGCAAGTCCTCGGTGACGGTCAATCTGGCGCTGGCCCTGGCCGCGCAGGGCCGCAGCGTCGGCATCCTGGATGCCGACATCTACGGCCACTCGGTGCCGGCCATGCTGGGCGTGGCCGATGCCCGGCCGACCTCGCTGGGCGATGACGAGGGCTCGGCGATGATCCTGCCGGTGCCCACCCACGACATGAAGGTGATGAGCATCGGGATGCTCAAGCAGTCCCGCGACCAGGTCGTCGCCTGGCGTGGCCCGATCCTGGACCGGGCGCTGCAGCAGATGCTTGCCGACGTGTACTGGGGCGACCTGGACTACCTGATCCTGGATCTGCCGCCCGGCACCGGCGACGTGCAGATCTCGATCGGCCAGAAGCTGCCGAATGCCGAGGTGCTGGTGGTGACCACCCCGCAGGCCGCGGCCGCCGAGGTCGCCGAACGGGCCGGCACGATGGCCTCGATGATGAAGCAGCGGGTCATCGGCGTGGTCGAGAACATGTCCTACCTGGAGACCGAGTGCCCGCACTGTGGGCAGGCGCACCGGGTCGAGCTGTTCGGGACCGGTGGCGGCCCCGACGTGGCGAAGGTGCTCACCGAACGGTTGGGCTACGACGTGCCGCTGCTCGGCCAGATCCCGCTGGATCCGTCCCTGCGGGCCGGCGGCGACACGGGCGACCCGGTCGTGGTCTCCGCACCGGAACACACCTCGGCCCGGACGCTGACCGAGATCGCCGGCAAACTGGGCGCCAAGGGCCGCAGCCTGGCCGGGCTGCAACTGGGCCTGAGCCCGGTCGGTCGCCGCTGATCCATGCTTTCCGTACGCCGGGGCCGCCACGGTCCCGGCGTACGTCATTTCCGGGCGGGAGAAAAGTCCGTGTAGCTCAGGTCGCTTCGGAGTCGAACGGGGCCGAGGTGGGGGTCGCCGCCGGTTGGTTCGCCGTACTTGCCGGGGCCTGCTTGGCCTCCACCAATTCGCGCACGTCGGCGACCTCGGCCCGCATCTGCTGGTCGATCATTTCCACGTCATGCTTGACGTCGTCGAGGACAGGCTGGATCTCCTTCATCAGGTACTTCTGCGCGAACTGCCGCGGATTCAGGTCGCTCATCTGCAGGTCGGCGAACTCGGGGCCCAGCTCGTTGCGCAGGGTCCCGGTCGCATTGTTCGCCACGCCCCGCAGGTAGTGGTACACCCGGGCGGCCTTCCGGGCCATGTCCGGGATCCGCTCCGGCCCGAAGAGCACGATCCCCAGAATGACCAGGAAAACGATCTCCCCGACACCGACATCAAACATGGGCCACAGCCTAGCGCCGCGTCCGCAGGGAACCGATTTGCATGAGTTTCAGCCTTCCTTGCTGCCGAGGGTTACCGGAACATCGCCCCGGTCCCGAATTTTCAGGGTCACCGTCTGACCCGGCTGGAAGGTGCGTACCCGCACGATCAGGTCACTGTGCCGGCTCACCGGCCGCCCCTCGATCGCCTCGATGATGTCCCCGTTACGGATCCCGGCCGCCGCCGCAGGGCCGCCGGCCTCGACCGTGCCCACCCGGACCCCGTCGGCACTGGTGGACACGGTCGCCCCGATCACCGGATAGACCGCCCGGCCGTTGTTGATCAGCTGGTCCGCGGTGGCCTTGGCCTGGTTGATCGGGATCGCGAAGCCGAGGCCGATACTGCCGCCCTTGGATTCCGAGGAGCCGGTGGTGGTGAGGATCGCGGAGTTGATCCCGATCACGTTGCCGCCGGCATCGGCCAGCGGCCCGCCGGAGTTGCCCGGGTTGATCGCCGCATCGGTCTGCAGCCCGTTGATGTACGCCGTCCCGTCCTCGGTGGCGTCCCCGACCACGACCGGTCGGTCCGTGGCGGAGATGATCCCCTCGGTGACCGTGCTGCCCAGCCCCAGCGGCGCTCCGAGGGCGATCGCGGCCTGTCCGGTGACCACCTGGCCGGAGTCGCCGAGGGTGGCCGGCACGAGTTCGGCGAAGGGCGCCACCCGGATCACCGCCAGGTCGTAGCCGGGCGAGCGACCGACGATCTCGGCCGGTTCCCGGCGCCCATCGGTGAACTCCACCTGCAGGGTCACCCGCTGCTCGGCCGCCTGCTGGATGACATGGTTGTTGGTCAGGATCCGGCCCTCGCGATCGAAGACGATGCCCGATCCGGTGCCGACCTGCCGGTCGCCGTTCAACAGCGCGATGGTGACGGTGGAGGGCAGCACCTTCTTGGCCACCTCGGTCACATTGGCCGCCGGTGGCGCCGGCGGGAGCTCACTCTGCGGCTGCTGCGAGGCGGCCGCGGTGGGGGTGGCCTGGTTGCGCAGCGCCAGTTGGGCTCCGCCGTACCCGGCCGCGCCCCCGACCAGGAGGGCGGTCAGGACGCTGGTGGCCAGCACCGCCCCGAATCCCGGGCGCCGCTGTTGCTTCGGTGGTGGGGGTGGCGCACTCCCCTGGGCCGGCGCCGGCTGTGGGGCTCCCCAGGCCTGCGGCGCGGTCCCCCAAGCCTGCGGCGCGGTTCCCCAGCCCTGCGGCGCGGACGGGTTCGACCCGTACGCGGGTGCCTGCTGGACCGGTGCCTGCTGGACAATGTCCTGCTGGACGATGGTCGGCTGCTCGGACCACCCGGCGGCACCGGGCTGCAGATGGGTCTGCTGCCCGCCGGCGCCCGGGCTCCCGTCCGGGGCCGGACCCACCGGCACCGGATCGGTGGATTCGAGGTCCTCGGCACCGAACGACATGCGCGGCGGCTCCGTGGCGGACCCGCCCGAACCGGGCTGCGGGGCCGAACCGGGCTGCGGGGCCGAACCGGGAGCGCCGGTGACCCACTGGGACATCCCGCCGGACCCCACCGCGAACGGATTCTGACTCATCCGACCACAGCCTTCCGGATCCGGTCCCAGCCGTCGAGCACCCGGTCCACCCGGGTGCGCAGCACCGGTGCCTCGTGCGGCAGTTCCCGGACCATCTGGGTCGCCAGGTCCTCCGCCCCGTCGGTCACCACGGTGTACACCCGGTCACCGGACTGCCAGGTCAGCACCGTCGGTACGCCGGACTGGCGATAGGCGCCCAGATGCGGATCCCAGGTGGATCCCGCCGGAGCCCCGGCCAGGGCACCCTGCTGCTGGTGCACCAGCACGGTTCGCACCCCGTCGCCGTACACACTGCTGACGATCGCGGGATCGCCCTGGGCCTCCTGCCCCCGCAATCGGATCAGCTCCAGGCCGCCCAAGGACGTCTCGCAGACCCAGCCCTTCGCCTGCAGCTCGGGGGCCTTGGCCAGCGCCATCGAGTGCGTGTCCACCTGCGCCAGCGTCTGCGCCGGCTCGGCCACCGACACCGTCGAGGTCGCGGGTTCCGATCCGGCGATCAGCAGCCGGCTCCACCCGGCGCTCTCCTGGACCTGGCCGCCGGGGCCATAGGTCACCTGCCACAGCAGTACCCCGGTCTGGTTGTCCACCCACCACCGGCCGGCGATTCCCGAACCGTCCCGGGCCTCCACCAGCGTCGAGGCGCGCCCGGCGATCTTCGGTCCGGCGAAGGCCTGGAGTTCGAAGTTCCGCGCGATCAGATCGACCCCGGACGGGGTGCCATGACCGGGCACCAGCATCCGGGTCGAGCCACCGTGCAACTGATGCACCTGCACCACCTGCCCGTCGCTCTGGCGCGCCCGCACGGTGACCTGCGAGGTGCGATACCCCGCGCCGTAGCGGACCTGGATCTTCTGTACGCCGGTGACCCGGACCGTACCGCGGGCCCGGTCGGCCCGGCTGAGTTCGGCGTACGCCCGCTCCGAGCCCAGCGCCTCGTCACCGGCGGGGCCGGGGGTGACGGCGTCCTCGTCATAGGTGTCGCCCTCATCGATGGTCAGCGCCGCGTTCAGGGCGGGGTTGGCCAGCGGATTCCCGGTCAGCGCCGCAGAGAAGTCCCCGCGCGCCTGATCGATCGGATCCACGGCCGGGGTCGCGGCGGGGGGCGCGGCGAACCAGCCGGCAGCCACCACCGCGACGGTCAGCGTCACCAGGACCAGGGCGCCACGCTGCAGTCGGCTGCGCAGGCGCTGACGCGGCAAGCGCCGGCCGGTGCCGTCCTCGGCGGGCGAGCGGGGATGATCGAAGGGCCGCGACCACAGCGGCTGCTCCGCGTCGTCGCCGGCGATCCCGACCAGGCGACCGGCCAGGGAGTCGGAGGGTCGCACCGGGGAGGTCCGGGCGCGGGACCGCAACCGATGCCGGACGGTGCGCAGTTCGGCCACCTCGGCCCGACAATCGGCGCAGCGCACCAGATGCCGCATCATCCACTCGCGCTCGGTGTGGTTCATCGCCCCGTCCACGAATGCGGACAGGTGCGGGTTCTGCCGACACGCGGTCATCGGGCCATGCCCTCCTCCGCGGCCACGCCGAAGTAGTGCTCCCGTTCCCCGGACGGGCGCCGATGCGCCAGGGCGGTCCGCAATTGGGCCCGCCCCCGGCTGATCCGGCTGCGTACGGTGCCGATCTTCACATCCAGAACGTCGGAGATCTCCTCGTAGGACAGTCCCTCGATGTCGCACAGCACCACACAGGCGCGGAACTCCGGGGACAGCGCATTCAGTGCCGCCGCGACGTCATGGTCGAGGTCGGCATCGGCGAGTTGATCGCCCGGCGAGGGTTCCCGCGACGGCAGCGTCGCCTCCGCGCTCTCGGACAGCCCGTCGAAGCGGATCCGCTGGCGGCGTCGCGCCTGGTCGAGGAAGAGATTGGTGGTGATCCGATGCAGCCAGCCCTCGAGGGTGCCGGGCTGGAACTTGTGCAGGGACCGGAAGACCCGCACGAAGACGTCCTGGGTCAGGTCCTCCGCGTCATCGGGGTTACCGGTCAGCCGGTAGGCGAGGCGATACACCCGGGCGGAGTGCTCCTCGACCAGTTGCTCCCAGGTCGGCGGGACCCACTCGCTCGGGGCCGGTGCCTCCGCGGCCGGAGCCTCCTCCCGCGCGCGCCGGACTCCGCGGTTCTCCGCCGCGGTCGCCGTCACCCGCTTCAGGCTGCGCCAGGGCTTCGCGATGGGCATCGGGCCTCCTCCGCCATTGTTGGACTTACCTGCGTGGTCGAACTGGTCTGCGTGCCGACCTCGCTGCGGAGAACCACGGTCCACCGCACGGGGCCTGCTGTAACCATTGTCCCAGACACCCCCGACTCCGCCCGCGTCCGATCAACCGACTCAGGGCAGAGCAAGACCATGGTCTGACCGTGCCAACGACTCGCTGCGCAGATTCGTTCCCCGGGCCGATGCGCGTATCCCCGCGGGCCTCAGTGCAGACCGGCCGCACTCAGGCAGGCGGCGAAGGCGTCGCGCTGTTCGGCGGTGGCCTCCGGCATCGGGCTGCGCAGTCCGCCGACCGGCCGGCCGATCAACTCCAGCCCCGCCTTGACCAGGATGCAGCCCTGGGTGGCGAAGACCCCGACGAAGGCCGGATAGAGCCGGCGGTGCAGCTCCAGCGCCCGGGCGGTGTCGCCGGCGGCGTACGCCTGGATCATCTGCTTGGCCTGCGCCCCGGTGAAGTGGGTGGACGTCCCGACCAGCCCGACGCCGCCGACCGCCAGCAGCGGCAGGGTCATCGCGTCGTCGCCGGAGTAGTACGCCAGGTCGGTGCGCGCCATCACCAGCGAGGAGGACGGCAGGTTCCCCTTGGCGTCCTTGACCGCCACGATCCGCGGATGTTCGGCCAGCTCGATCAAGGTGGCCTCCTCAATCGCGGCGCCCGAGCGGTGCGGGATGTCGTACATGATGATCGGCAGCTCCGTGGCATCACCGACCGCCCGGAAGTGCGCCAGCAGCCCGCTCTGCGGCGGCTTGGAGTAGTAGGGGGTGACCACGAGCAGACCGTCGGCACCTACCTCGGCGGCGTCGGTGGCCAGCGCGATCGTGCTGCGGGTGTCGTTGGTGCCGACTCCGGCCACCACCTGGGCCCGGTCGCCGATCTCATCGATCACCTGGACAAGCAGTTCGCGCTTCTCCGCGCGGGTGGTGGTCGGCGACTCGCCGGTGGTACCGCTGATCACCAACGCGTCATTGTGCATCTCGTCGACCAGGTACGCCGCCAGCTCGCGGGCCTTGACGAAATCGACCTCTCCCTCGGCATCGAAAGGCGTGACCATGGCGGTCAGCAGTTGTCCGAAGGGCGCCGAGTGGGGCGCGGTGGCGTTGGTCATGGCCGAATCGTACGCAATCGGGTCGCTCATCGGGGGGTCGGTTCAGCTCTGCGGGGCGATGACCACCAGCGGATCGCCCTCGTGGACCACGTCACCGGGATGGACCACGATCTCGCTCACCACGCCGGCGCACTCGGCCAGGACCGGGATCTCCATCTTCATCGATTCCAGCAGCACGACCATGGTGTCGGCCTCGATCGTGTCCCCGACGGCCACGTCGACGGTCAGGACATTGGCCACAATCTCGGCGGCAACGGTGTGGACACGGGGCTGTTTGCTCATGCGCCACATGGTAAGGCCGGTAGAGTGCCGAAGGTGAACTCAGCAGCTAACGGTGCGCCGGCGCCCAACCGCGGCTCGTGGACGTACGCGGAGGATTTCCACCACGAGAACGAGGCCGCCGCCGCCGCGCGGACGGCCGCGACCGAACTCGGGGTGGTCCCGGTCTCCAAGGGTGTGGCCGGCGTACTGACCCTGCTGGCCCGCCTGATCGGGGCCCGCGCCGTCGTCGAGATCGGATCGGGCACCGGGGTCTCCGGGCTGGCCCTGTTCGAGGGGATGGATCCGGCGGGCGTACTCACCAGCGTCGACTCCGAGCACGACCATCAGGCGGTCGCCCGGCAGATCTTCACCTCCCTCAAGATCCCGAACCGCCGCTTCCGGCTGATCAGTGGCACGGCGCTGGAGGTGCTGCCGAAGCTGAGCAGCGGGGCGTACGACCTGGTGCTGGCCGACGGCGACCCGCTGGAAGCCGTCGAGTACGTCGACCAGGCCCTGCGGCTGCTGCGCCCCGGCGGGGTGCTGGTGCTGCACGATGCGCTGTGGCACAACAAGATCGCCGACTCCGACAACCAGGAGGACGAGACGATCGTGCTGCGCGAGGCGATCGACGCGGTCCGCACCAGTACCGAACTGTGGAGCACCCTGTTGCCGGTCGGGGACGGGATGCTGGTCGCGGTGCGCGCCTGACGCCGTGCCCGACCCGACTCCGCCGCTGGAACAACTCATCCGGGACCGGCTGCACGGCCCCACCGATGACCCGCTGACCCCCGGCCAGGAGGCCGACCTCGTCGCCGAGGTGCGCCAACTGGGCCAGGACTTCAACCGGCTGTTTCTCTACTACGAGTTCGGGATCGCCGAGGTCGCGACGAAGGTCGACATCCTCCGCAAAGAGTTCGAGCGCGCCCATGACTACAGCCCGATCGAGCATGTCCGGACCCGGTTGAAGTCACCGCGCAGTCTGCTGGACAAGGCCCGCCGCCGCGGGGTGGAACTGACCGTGCCGGCGATCCGGGCCGGCATCTGGGACATCGCCGGGATCCGGATCAGTTGCAGCTTCGTCTCCGATGTCTACTGGATCGCCGAGATGCTCTCCCACCAGCCCGATCTCACCGTGCTGGCCACCAAGGACTACATCGCCGAGCCCAAGCCCAACGGCTACCGCTCGCTGCACCTGATCGTGGAGGTCCCGGTCTTCCTGTCCACCCGCACCGAACACATCCCGGTGGAACTGCAGATCCGCAGCATCGCGATGGACTTCTGGGCCAGCATGGAGCACAAGCTGTCCTACAAGTACCGCACCGACATTCCACCGGAGCTGGCCCGGGAGATCGAGGACGCCGCCCGAGTGGCCGCCGAACTGGACGAGCGGATCGGGCGGCTGCGCGATCAGCTCCGGCCGCCACCGGCGGGCTGAGCGCGCCACCGGCCGGCCCGGTTACCGACGGCCGATGACAGGCAGGCGACATCAGTTGCGTCTGCACCCGGCGACACGCCGGGCGGCAGAGAACTGGCGCTGCCTGCCTGTCACTTTCCGGTCATACCGAGGAGACCGCCGACTCGACCAGGTCACTGCGGGGGGCAGCCGCCCGGTGCTCCGTGGCGTCCGGGCTTTCGCCGGCCGGCGCCGCGGAGCTGTTGTCGACCGTGGTCGCCAGGGGCTTCTCGGTCACGAACAGCAGCACGACCACCGCCAGCAGGGCGAACGGGATCAGCCACAGCACGATCGGCAGCAGGGCGTCGTGGTAGGACTCCACGATCGTCAGCCGGATCGCGTCCGGCAGTTGGGCGACCGCGCTCGGGGTCAGGGAATGGATGTTCGGCCCCCCGGAGCCGGCGCCGAGGCCGCTCAGCCGGGTGGTGAGGAACTCGGTCAGCCGGGACGCGAAGATCGCCCCCACGACGGCCGAGCCGATGGTGGCCCCGACCTGCTTGAAGTAGTTGAACGCCGCCGTCGCGGTCCCGACGTAGGCCCCCGGGAACGAGTTCTGCACGATCAGCGTGAGGATCTGCTGGCCGAGGCCGAGGCCGATCCCGAAGATCGTCAGGTAGCCGGCCAGCACCCACAGATTGGTCCCCAGCGGCATCGTCCCGATCAGGAAGAGCGCACCGGCCATGATCAGCGATCCGACCAGCGGGAAGATCCGGTATCGGCCGGTGCGTGCCACGAGTTGGCCGGACACGATCGAGGCCACCAGCAGACCCGCCATCATCGGGATCATCATCAGCCCGGCGCGGGTGGCATCCAGGCCGCCGACCATCTGCAGGTAGGTGGGCATGTAGCCGATCACGCCGAACATCGCCAGGCCGGTGAGCAGACCGGCGATCGTGGTGAGGGTGAAGTTGCGGTCGGCGAACAGACTCAGCGGGATGACCGGCTGGCTCGCCCGGCGCTCGACCAGCACGAAGGCGATGATCGCCGCGATGGTGATCGCGATCAGCGCGATGATCTGCGGTGAGGTCCAGGCGTACGTGCTGCCCGCCCAGGTCGACAGCAACACCAGCGAGGTGGTGGCCACCGCGATCAACGCCATGCCGGCGTAGTCGATCTGCAGTTTGCCGGTGCGCTGCACCCGCGGCAGCCGCAGGAAGAAGATGGTCGCCAGAATGGACAGCGCGCCCAGCGGCAGGTTCATCCAGAAGGCCCAGCGCCAGCCGGGTCCCTCGGTCAGCCAGCCGCCGAGCAGCGGGCCGGCCACCGAGGAGACCGCGAAGACCGCGCCCATGATGCCCATGTACTTGCCTCGTTCGCGGGCCGGTACGACATCGGCGATGGCCGCCTGCGAAAGGATCATCAGGCCGCCGCCACCCAGGCCGAGGACGACTCGGGCGAGGATCAGCGCCCCGATGCTGGTCGCCAGGCCGCCGAGCACGGAACCGAGCATGAACAGGCTGATCGCGGCAATCAGGACGGGTTTGCGGCCGATCAGGTCACTGATCCGACCGTAGACCGGCATCATGATCGTCGAGGCGAGGATGTAGCTGGTGATCACCCAGGTCATCTGATCCACACCGCCGAGCTCGCCGACAATGGTCGGTAGCGCGGTGGACAGGATGGTCTGGCTGAGCGAGGCCATCAGCATCGTCACCATCAGGCCGGCGAACAACAGGGCAATATTGCGCCCGGAGGTCCGGGACGATTCGGGGGCGGCCTCGGTGGGCCGGGTATCTGCGGTCAATTCTGATCTTTCTGGCTGTGGGGTTCGTCGCGGAGAATGTCGCGGAAGCCGGCGATCGCCGACTCGATGGCCTCGGGATGCGCCCCGTCCAGGTCGGCGGGGTTGCGGGAGTGCATGAAGCCCAGCACGCTGACCGCCAGGAGCACCAGGGCCCGGGCGTACTCGGCCGACGCCGCGGCATCGGCGCCCGATTCACCGGATTCACCGGGGGCATCGGAGAGTCGTCGGGCGAGGGCCTGGAGTACCTGTTCCTGGGCGGACAACATGATCTGCCGCTGCCGCCAGGCCAGTTCGGGGAATCGCTGCAGAAGCTCGCGGCGCCAGCCGAACGGCTTGTCGGCCACCTCGCTGTTGCCGAAGATCGTCTGCAGCAGCCGGACCATCCGGGTCAGCGGCGCCGCGCTGGGCCCGGCGGCCACCAGCGCGTCCAACTCCTCCTCGGGGACCCGGATCGGCGCAATGCCGAGCAACGCATCCTCCTTGGCCGCGAAGTAGTTGAAGAAGGTCCGCCGGGACACGCCGGCCCGCTTGGTGATCGCGTCGATGCTGGCCGCGGCGAGGCCGCCCTCCTCGGCCAGCGCCAGCGCAGCCTCATGCAGCAGGCGGTACGTCTCCCGCCGCTGTCGTTCCCGAAGCCCGCCACATTCTTGCACTAGTGCATTCTATGCCTCAGTGCATATTTTTCCAAACGTGCACCGGGCGGACCCCGGGAAACGAAAAGCCCGCACCGCCGAAGCGGTGCGGGCGCTGCCGACCCGAGCGGGGCTACGCCTGCCCAGCGGCGCGCTTCCGGTTGGCCAGCAACGAGGCGATACCGGCACCCAACCCCATCAGGACGACCAGGACGCCGTAGCCCACGACGACCCGATCCAGCCCGAGCACGGGCACCAGAATCCCGGCGACCACGGCCGGAGCCCCCAGCGCCAGATAGCTCGCGACATAGAAGGCGGCCGACAACTCCGCACGTCGGTCGGTCTCCACGGCAGCCAGGGAGCGGAAGGCTCCGAAGAAGGCCACCCCGAAACCCGATCCGGCGACCACGGTGGCGATGAAGAAGCCGACTGCCGAGCCCATGAACAGGAAGAGCACCGCCAGCGTGGTGCCGACCGCCAGCGCGAGCAGTCCCGGTGGCATCGCGCGCTCGGCGCTGTACCCGCGCAGCAGCGTCCCGGCGATGGCCGCGCTCCCGGTCAGGGCGGTCACCACCACGCCGCTGGCCAGCCCGGGCGGCAGCCCCAGGTAATGGATGGCCAGCGACGGGCCGATCGACATGTAGAGGCCGACCAGCGCCCACGTGGCGATGGTCGCGGCCGCGGCCCGGGCAAAGACCCCTCGGGCCTGCGCCGGGACGCCGACCCGCGGCGCCAGCGAAGCCCGTGCACCCGGGCGCTGCGGGGAGGTTTCGGGCAGCCAGATCGCGAGGATGGCCAGTACCGCGAAGAAGATCGCGAAAGCGGCGAACACCACCGTCTGCGGCATCGGCAGCAGTTGCAGCACCAGCCCGCCCAGCAGGCCACCGAGAGCGACTCCGGCCGGGGTGCCGGCGCTGGCCAGGACCGGTCCGAGCACTCCCCCACGCTTGGGCTGCAACTCGATCAGCCCGGCCGCGATCGCTCCGGTGGCGGCACCGGTCGCCAGCCCCTGGACCGTACGCGCGGCGATCAGCCACCCCGGCCCGTCGGCGATCAGGAACAGCACCATCGCGATGGTCTCGACCGCCAGCGCCGCCACCAGGACCGGCCGCCGTCCGACGTGATCGGACAGGCCACCGAAGATCAGCAGCGCCACCAGCAGCGCGAAGGCGTAGCAGGCGAAGACCAGCGTCAGCATCCCCGTGGAGAATCCCCACAGCTGCTGATAGAGGCCGTACAGCGGGGAGGGAGCGCCGGCGGCCGCCATCAACCCGAACAGGCTCACGGTGAACAGCCAGAATCCGGCCCTGCGTGACATCCGTTGCCGCGGACGTCCGGACCCGGACAGGTCAGTGGTGGGCATCGTGCCCCTTTCGACTCGGCAGTCTCATTCGAAGATTGTTCGACAAAACTCGAACAGTCAGACCCTAACCGAAGCACCCGGATTGTTCAACTATTCTGGAACCATGGGCTATGGCAAAGAACCGCTCGAGCACCCGGGCACCGAGACACTCGAACTCACCGAGGTGCTGTTCGCCCTCAGCGACGCGGCCCGACTCGACATCGTCCGGCGGCTGGCCGACGGCCCCCTGGATGTGGCGCACTGCCAGCCGACCGACTGCGAACCGCTGCCGAAATCGACCCTGTCGCATCACCTGAAGACGCTGCGGCTGGCCGGGATCATCCGCAACGACCCGAACGGACGCCAACGCATCATCACCCTGCGCCGCGACGACCTCGAGGACCGCTTCCCCGGCCTGCTCCCGGCCGTGCTCGCGCCCGCGGCCCCCGCCCGCGGTGCGGATCGCCCCCCGCAGTCCTGATCGCCCGCGCAGTCCTGATCGCCCGCGCAGTCCGGACGCAACTGAAAGGCCGACGCAGCGGTGCTGCGTCGGCCTTTCGGGTGCTGGATCCGCGGGGTGCGGTCACAACCCTCGGGTCAGGTCACATCTCCCGGGTCACGTGGACGCCCTTGCCGATCACGGTGACCCCACCGGCGGAGACGGTCAGGCCGCGGGCGCGGTCGCGTTCATGGTCGACGCCGATCTCCACACCCTCATCGATCACCACGTACTTGTCGATGATCGCCTTGTGGATCACGGCATTGCGGCCGATCTGCGCATTGTCCATGATCACCGACTGCTGCACGTTGGCCCACTTCTCCACGCGTACGTTCGGGGCCAGCACCGACTGGTCCACGTCGCCGCCGGAGATGATCGTGCCCGGGGAGACGATGGAATCCTCCGCCGTGCCCCGCAGCACGAACTTCGCTCCCGGACGCTGCGGCATGTTGGTCCAGATCGGCCACTTGCTGTTGTAGAGGCTGAAATTCGGGACCACCGACACCAGGTCCATGTGGGCCTCGTGGTAGGCATCGATCGTGCCGACGTCGCGCCAGTAGTTCTTGTCGCGCTCGCTGGCTCCGGGGACGGTGTTGTGACTGAAGTCGTGCACCTGGGCGCGGCCGCGGGAGACGAAATAGGGAATGATGTCGCCGCCCATGTCGTGGCGGGCATTCTGGTCGGCGGCGTCGGCCTCCAGGGCCTCGACCAGGGCCTTGCGGGTGAACACGTAGTTGCCCATCGAGGCGAAGGATTCCTCGGGCGAATCGGGCAGCCCGGGCGGGTCGGCCGGCTTCTCCAGGAAGTTGCGGATGTTGCTCTCGACGTCGGCGTCGATGATCCCGAAGGCGCTGGCCTCCTTGCGCGGCACCCGGATCCCGGCGACGGTGCAGTCCAGACCGGAGTCGATGTGCTGGGCGACCATCTGGCTGACATCCATCCGGTAGATGTTGTCGGCGCCGAACACCACGACGTAGTCGGGGTCGTCATCGATGATCAGGTTCATCGACTGGTAGATCGCGTCGGCGCTGCCCTGGTACCACCGGGGCCCGAGCCGCTGCTGGGCCGGCACCGGGGTGACGTAGTTGCCCAGCATGGCCGGCATCCGCCAGGTGAGGGAGATGTGCCGGTCCAGGGAGTGCGATTTGTACTGGGTGAGCACCGCGATCTGACGCAACTCGGAGTTGACCAGATTGGAGAGCACGAAATCGATCAGTCGATAGGTCCCACCGAACGGGACCGCCGGCTTGGCCCGATCGGCGGTCAATGGCATCAACCGCTTTCCCTCGCCACCTGCCAGCACAATGGACAACACTTTCGGCCGCACCGTCGCCCCCTTGAACGCGTAGAAGCTCCTTCGACAAGTAGCCTAACCACAGCCGGATCGGTGGCGTGGGGCCCCCCACCCCGGTTCCGGGTGACGCTGTGGAACGATCGGGGCATGGCCATGCGCATCTCAGTGTTGACCCGCGAATATCCGCCGACGATCTACGGCGGGGCCGGCGTCCATGTCGCCCAGTTGGTGCCCCAGTTGCGCAAGCTGATCGACGTCGACGTGCAGTGCATGGGCGAGCCCCGCGAGGGTGCCACTGCCCATGCCGAGAACTATCCCGAGGGCGCCAATGCCGCGCTGCGGGTCTTCGGCGCGGACCTGTCGATGGTCGCGGCGATCCCCGAGGTGGATCTGGTGCACGGCCACACCTGGTACGCCGCGCTCGCCGCCCAGCTGACCGGGCTGTTCCAGAACGTGCCGCATGTGGTGACCGCCCATTCCCTGGAGCCCGACCGGCCGTGGAAGGCCGAGCAGCTCGGGGGCGGGTACCGGCTGAGTACCTGGGCCGAGGGGTCGGCGTACGCCTCGGCGGCCGCGGTGATCGCGGTCTCGGAGGCGATGCGGCCGAACATCCTCAATGCCTATCCCGATGTCGACCCGGCCCGGATCCATGTGGTGAAGAACGGGATCGATCCCGAGGAGTTCCGGCCCGACCCCGACACCGCCGTGCTCACCGAACTCGGGGTGGACCTGGACCGGCCGATCGTGACCTTCGTGGGCCGGATCACCCGGCAGAAGGGGCTGGTCCATCTGGTCCGCGCGGCCGAACAGTTCGACCCCGCCACGCAGTTGCTGTTGCTGGCCGGTGCGCCGGACACTCCCGAGATCGCCGCGGAGTTCAACCACGCCTTCGATCACCTGAAGCAGTCCCGCGGCGGTGGGGTCACCTGGGTGCAGGAGATGCTGCCGCGCCAGCAGGTCCGCCAGGTGATGTCGAACTCCACGGTGTTCGCCTGCCCGTCGATCTATGAGCCGCTCGGCATTGTGAATCTCGAGGCGATGGCGACCGAGACGGCGGTGGTGGCCAGCGCGGTCGGCGGGATTCCCGAAGTCGTCGTGGACGGCGAGACCGGGCTGTTGGTCCCCTACGATCCGGCGCAGGCCGATGATCCGGCCGCGGTGGCCGCGTTCGAGTCCGACTTCGCGACCAAGGTCAATCAGTTGACCGCCGACCCGGAGCGGGCTGCGGCGATGGGCCGAGCGGGCCGCCGGCGCTGTGTCGAGGAGTTCTCCTGGGCCCGGATCGCCGAGCAGACCGTCGAGGTCTATCGGCAGGCGATCGAGACGTTCGAGGCCCACTAGGACCCGTCGCGCGACTCACCAGGGCCGTACCGACACCGGAGGACCCCGCCGTAGCGGGGTCCTCCGGTTATCTGTTCAGGGGTACGACACCCTTACGGGTTCGACACCTTACTTGGGCTGCGGCACCGCGCCCTGCAGCGCCTCGGCGAGCGCGGTGGCTTCGGCTTCCTTCATCGCGACGACCAGGCGGCCACCTCCGTCGATGGGAACCCTCATCACGATCTCGCGGCCCTCCTTGGTGACCTCGAGCTCTCCGTCGCCAGTACGCGGCTTCATGGCTGCCATCGCGTGTTCCTTCCTACGTCATTGCAAGACGCTCGGGGAGCGGGGCTCCCCGGATTCACTCCACTGATGATGTGTGCACGTCCATTATTCCGCATCCGCCGAAGGGGTCGCCGCAGGGTCGCCGGTGCCCTGGCCGGTGACCGGCGGGTTCGGGCTGGCCGAACGGCGGGGGGCCGGCTCCCCGACCACGTGCCGGGGCCGGGGCGGGATCGCCCGGTTCGGCTGCGATGCCGCTGCCTCGCCGCTGCCCGCTACCGGCCGGGTCGGCACCATCGGGGGCGCCCAGTCCTGGTCCGGGACCGGCCCGCCGGACGGGCGAGTCGCGGCGAGTTGGCCGGACAGCTTACCGAGGAGTTCATCGACCTGGGACATGTCGTAGCCGATCGGATTCACGTCGAAGCGGACCTGTCGAACCTGGTCCGCGGTGAGTGCCCCCGGCGGCAGCATCAGCGGGCTGCGGTCGCGGTCCGGCTCGGGATCCATCCCGCCCAGCATCCCGGTGGCCACCACCGCGGCAACGCCGAGGATCAGCACGGCCAGTACGACGATCAGGATCTGCATGGCCGCCATCGTAATGGCGCCCCGGGCGAAACATCGGGACTGGCCGCACCTGCCGGAGCGGTCGGATCGGCGGGAGCGGTCGGATCCGGCACGAGCGTCGAGGTCAGTTGGCCGCCGGCTTCTGCGGGGTCACCGGAACCTTCCAGTTCGCCCGCAGCACCTCGAGGGTTTCGGCCACGCTGTCGACGATGTGGATCCGGTCCGGGTCACCGGCGGAGACGTAACCCTCGGCCTGCACGGTGTCGACCAGCCAGGAGTGGATCGGCTGCCAGAAGCTGCGCCCATAGAGGACGACCGGGAAATCGACGATCTTGCGGGTCTGGACGAGGGTGAGCGATTCGAACAGTTCGTCCAGGGTGCCGAACCCGCCGGGCATCGCGACGAAGCCCTGGGCGTACTTGAGGAACATCACCTTGCGGACGAAGAAGTACCGGAAGTTGATCCCCAGCGTCACATAGTCGTTGAAGCCGGTCTCGTGCGGCAGTTCGATGCCCAGGCCGACCGAGACACCGCCCGCCTCACAGGCTCCCTTGTTGGCCGCCTCCATCACCCCGGGGCCGCCACCGGTGATCACCGCCAGGCCGGCCTCGGCGAGGGCGGCGCCGAGTTGCTCGGCCGCCGCGTACGCCGGGTGCCCGGCCGGGGTCCGGGCCGACCCGAACACACTCACCGCGGGGCCCAGTTCGGCCAGCGTCCCGAATCCCTCGACGAACTCCGACTGGATGCGCATCACCCGCCAGGGATCCTCGTGGACCCACTCGGTGTTGCGGGTCGGGGCGAGCAGTCGCTGGTCGGTGGTGGTCGGCTGCACCTGGTCCCGGCTGCGATAGACGGGGCCCTGATAGCGGCGTTCGAAATCCTGGGTCACGGGGGTTCCTTCCCTGGAGGGGAGTCGGGTGGACAGATTCGGGCGGGCCCGGCTCACTCGGTCCGGGAGGTCGTGCGCGCGGGGCGCAGCCAGTCCAGCAGCGCGTCACGGCAGGCGACCAGGTCGGCGGCCGGGCATTCCTCGTCGTCCTTGTGCGCCAGCAGGGCATCGCCGGGACCGAAGTTGACCGCCGGTACGCCGAGGCCGGAGAACCGGGCGACATCGGTCCAGCCGTACTTGGGCGCCGCCTCTCCCCCGACCGCCGCCAGGAACTCCCGGGCCAGCGGACGATCCAGCCCGGGTCGGGCGGCCGGACCGAGATCGGTCAGTTCGAGTTCGTAGCCCGCGAAGACGTCCTGCACATGGGCGAGGGCCTGCTCGGGGGTCTTGTCCGGCGCGAAGCGATAGTTGATGGTGATCACGCAACGGTCGGGCACCACGTTGCCGGCGATCCCGCCCTCGATCTTCACCGCGTTCAGGCCCTCCCGGTAGGTCAGCCCCTCCACCGGAATCTGCCGGGGTTCGTACGCCTGCAGCCGGGCCAGCACGTCGGCGGCGTCGTGGATCGCGTTGTGTCCCATCCAGGAACGGGCCGAGTGCGCCGCGGTGCCGGTGGTGGTGATGCGTACCCGCAACGTGCCCTGGCACCCGCCCTCGACCGCGCCGGAGGTGGGTTCACCCAGCAGTGCGAAGTCGCCGGCGAGCAGCTCCGGGCGTACCTCGGCCAGATGCCGCAGGCCGTTGTACTCCTCCTCGATCTCCTCGCAGTCGTACAGCACCAGGGTCAGATCGCGCTGCGCGTCGGTCAGGCTCGCGATCACCTGCAGGAAGACCGCGACGCCCCCCTTCATGTCGCAGGTCCCCCGACCGAGCAGCCGGCGCCGGTCCACGCCGTCGCGCACCTCGCCCTCGATCCGGCAGGGCAGGTTGCGGACGCCGTCGCGGTCGGCGACCGGAACGGTGTCCAGGTGCCCGGCGAGCACGACCCGCTCGGCGCGGCCCCAGTCGGTCCGGGCCACGAGTTGGTTGTCGATCCGCTCGACATTCAGGTGCGGTACCGCCCGCAGGGCCCGCTCGACCGCATCGGTGATCCGGGCCTCGTGGTGGCTGACCGATTCGATGTCGACCAGGGCGCGGGTCAGCTCGACCAGGTCACCGGTGAGGTCGAGTTCGGCGGGGTCGGTCCGGGCCGGGGAGCCGGAAGCAGGGGGTTGCGCCATAGCGGTCACCCTAGCCGGTGCCTCAGCGCGGGATCCGGCGCCAGATCGCCCGCGGGACGAACTGCAGGGCGAAGGCGGCCGCGCCCAGCGCCGCGGGAATCCAGACCGTCGCCCGGCCGCGGTGGTACGCCCGGACCACGGCGTCGGCCACCTCGTCCGGGGTCGAGGACAGCGGCGCCGGTTTCACTCCGGAGGCCATCAGATCCCGGGTCATCGCGCCGATCACGAAACCGGGTCGGGCCAGCAGGAGGCGGACCCCGGTCCCGGCCAGGGCATCGGTGAGTCCGCTGGCGAAGCCGTCCAGCCCGGCCTTGGTGGAGCCGTAGACGTAGTTGGCGCGGCGTACCCGGACCCCGGCGACCGAGGAGAACACGATCAGGGTGCCGCTGTGCCGGGCCCGCATCGCATTGGCCAGCAGGGTCAGCACACTCACCTGGGCGTAGTAGTCGGTGTGCGCGATCTGCAGGGCATGGGCCACGTCGGTCTCGGCCCGGGCCGCATCCCCCAGAATGCCGAAGGCGACGACGGCGATCCCGATCGGGCCGTGCTCGGCGATCAGCCGGTCGATCAGGCCCGGATGGGAGTCCACATCGTCGGCGTCGAAGCCGACGGTGACCACTCGGTCGGCCCCGGCCGCGGTGATCACCGCGACCGAATCGGCCAGGTCGTCGGGGCGGCGTGCGGCCAGGACGACCGTCCGGCCGGCCGCCAGCCGGGCCGCGGTGGCCAGTCCGATCTCGCTGCGACCACCGAACAGCACCACCGTGCCCGGATCGGTGCCGATCTGCTCTGCCATGGCCCCGAGTATGGCAGCCCGGGCCCGGGGTCGGTGAACGTGTTGGGAATCGTCGGTGCCGGTTTGTAGGGTTGCGCTCATGACTGAGCAGACCGCTTCCCGGCCCGCGTGGGGCTGGGGCCTGGTATCCACCCACACCTCCGGACAGGTGCTCGACACCTGGTTCCCGGCCCCGGCGCTGGGCACCCCGGACGACTCCCCCGAGCCCGCCGAACTGACCGCCCTGGCCGCGACCGACGAGGTGCGTCAGGTGACCACCTCGGTCGCCCGGGTCGAGATCGACCTGGCTGCCAAGCCCGCCTCGGCCAGTGATGCCTACCTGCGGCTGCACCTGTTGTCGCACCGGCTCGTCCAGCCGCGCACGATCAACCTGGACGGGCTGTTCGGGGCGCTGACCAACGTCGTGTGGACCTCCGCGGGCCCCTGTTCGATCGAGGGCTTCGAACTGACCCGGGCCAAGCTGCGCGCCGCCCACGGCCAGGTGACCGTGTTCGGCGTCGACAAGTTCCCGCGGATGGTGGACTACGTCCTGCCGTCGGGCGTACGCATCGGCGATGCCGACCGGGTGCGGCTCGGCGCGCACCTGGCCGAGGGCACCGTGGTGATGCACGAGGGCTTCGTGAACTTCAATGCCGGCACGCTGGGCGCCTCGATGATCGAGGGTCGGGTCTCCCAGGGCGTCACCGTCGACGACGGCTCCGACCTGGGCGGCAGCGCCTCGGTGATGGGTACACTGTCCGGCGGCGGCACCGAGATCGTCAGCATCGGCAAGCGCTGCCTGCTCGGCGCGAACTCCGGCCTCGGCATCTCCCTGGGCGATGACTGCGTGGTCGAGGCGGGCCTCTACGTGACCGCCGGGACCAAGGTCCGGGTCGACGGCCAGGTCGTCAAGGCCGGCGAACTGTCCGGGCGCAGCGGCCTGCTGTTCCTGCGCAACTCGCTGACCGGCGAGGTCGAGGTGCGCGGCCGCGAGGGCAAGAAGGTCGAGCTGAACGCCGACCTGCACGCCCACTGACCCCACCCCACCGCGAGTACCACCCCACCCACCCCGGAAGGATCCGAATGGCACGACGTCGCACAGGACTCCGTCTCGGCTGCGGCGTCGTGGTGCTCGTGCTGCTCATCGCCGCGGCGGTGGGCGTCTACTGGGCCCGCAGCAACGAGTACCTCGACCCGCTGCCCTTCGAGGACCGCTGCACCGTCGGCCGGATCACCCTGAGCCCGGAGCAGGCCGCCAATGTCTCGGTCATCGTGGGGGTCGCGGTACGCCGCGGCCTCCCCGACACCGCCGCCACCGTCGCGGTGGCCACGGCGTACCAGGAGTCGGGGCTGCGCAATCTGGCCCACGGCGACCGGGACTCCCTGGGCCTGTTCCAGCAGCGACCGTCCAAGGGCTGGGGGTCGGCCGAGCAGATCATGGATCCGCACTACGCGACCGAGGCCTTCTACAACGCCCTGCTGCAGGTCCCGGACTGGGAGTTGATGACGGTCAACGATGCCGCCCAGGCCGTGCAACGCTCCGGGCACCCGGAGGCGTACGCCAAGCACGAGCAGGCCTCGCAGACCCTGGATGCGGTCTTCTCCGGTCAACGGTGGGCCGCCCTCGAGTGCTTCAACCGCTCGCGCGCGGCCGGTAATGCGGTCACCCTGGCCCAGTCGATCAGCCGGACGCTGGGGCAGGGAAACACCGCCACCGAGCAGAACACCCTGATTGTGCGCACTGACAGCCCGGAACACGCCTGGGCGGTGGCGTACCACGCGGTCGCCAATGCCGGCGAGCACGGCGTCGTGTCGGTGGCCACGATGAATCTGCGGCACAGCATCGGGTCGCAGAATTGGATCCGGGGTGCGGCCACCGCCGGCAATGAAGTCCGGATCACGCTCCGCTGAGGGAAGTCCGGATCACGCTCCGCTGAGGGAAGTCCGGATCACGCTCCGCTGAGGGAAGTCCGGATCACGCTCCGCTGAGGGCACCGTCCCAGTTGACGGGGTGGTTGTAGAGGTGATTGTTGCGGGCATCCCTGGTCGCGTTGCGCAGAACCAGCGGCAACATCAGGTCGCGCAGTCCCACCGCCAGCCGGGAACCGCCCGGGGCCTTGCGCCGCCCGAGGGCACGGGAGTACTTCACCACCTCCTCGGCGCGGGGACGCCGCAGCCGGACATACTCGTCGAAC
>NZ_AUHH01000021.1 GCF_000423085.1 Granulicoccus phenolivorans DSM 17626 = NBRC 107789 = JCM 15570
GAGTTCGAGAACGCGTTCTATGCTGTCCCCAACGACCGCAACCTGCTGGTCGGAATCAAATAGCGCGAGTCTCCATCAGACCCAGGGCGCTTCACTTCCACGACACACGGCAGGCGTTGGGAGGATTCTTGGTGGAGGTCCGCAAGGCCGGCGCCCGGACGGCGGGCTCAGACGTCAACGTTGCCGATCGCTACACGCGCCCGGACGGGGCCAAGCCGTTCCCGGTCATCGGAGTCTCTCACTTCGGGGTGGTCATCAACGACCTGATGTCCACCTTGCCTGAGTACCACCGAATCCTGGGCTGCACCGACTTCCCGATCAGCCACTGGCAGGCGTGTCTGGGGAGCCTCGACGCGCCCTACTTTCGGGGTGAGAAGGTCGACCACGCGTACTTCACCGGGATGGGAACCTGCGGAGACTTCCAATTCGAGGTCATTCAGCCCACCCGCGGGCCCAGCGATTACAACGTGGGGTTTCGCGACCTGAAGGGGGGCCGGGCATCCACCACATGTTGCTGTTCGTCACCAATTCCGGATCAGACTGGGACGAGTCCGTCACGTCTATGACGAAGATGGGGCACCCTCAACACATGGGTTCGGACCTCCGCGGCGGGGTCGCCGAGTTCTGCTACTTCGATACCGCGAACGAGACAGGCTTCGTCGTGGAGAGCGTTGTCGCTCCCAAGTCGGACTTCATCGCCCCCGACCGGTTGCCTGTCGACCCCAGGGTCTTCGCGATTGATTTCACCCAACTCATCACGGTCGATTGAGAGTCGTTTCCGCTCAGTGAAATCCACTCGCGAAACGACGAGTTTCAGCACCGTAGCCTCAAGCATCAGAACACTACACCCTGGAGGAATTCCATGACCATCGCATCGGATGATATCCGACAACTGATCCGCCTGGACACCGGTGAGATCGATCGCCGAATCTTCGTGGACGAGGAAATTTTCGAACTCGAAATGCGCGAGATTTTCGGGCGGGCCTGGTTGTTCCTGTGCCACGAAACGCAGATCCCCAAGCCCGGCGACTTCTTTGAAGCCACGATGGGTCGCGACAACGTGCTGGTCGTGCGGCAGCGTGACCGATCCATCAAGGCGTTCCTCAACACCTGCACCCATCGCGGAAACGCGGTGTGCCGGGCCGAGGAGGGAAACACGCGCAATTTCATGTGCACCTACCACGGCTGGACCTTCGATCTGGCGGGCGACCTCGTCGGTGTCCCAGGAATGGAGACCTACTACGGAAATCGGCTGGACAAGTCGAAGCATGGCCTGAAGAAGGTGTCTCAGCTCGATTCCTACAAGGGCTTTGTGTTCGCGACGTTCGATCCTACGGCACCACCGCTGGAGGAGTTCTTGGGTGCCACGGGGCGCTTGAGCATCGACCTGCTGGCGGAGCGCGCCGACGAAATGGAGGTCATCCCAGGAGTCCAGAAGTTCATCGTTGACTGCAACTGGAAGCTGCCCACCGACAATATCCCTGACTGGTATCACCCGCAGATCACCCACATGTCGGCGGTGTCTTCTGACGTGCTGCCCGGCTTGCGAGTGCAGGAGGAGATCGTCGATGGGGGTGGCGCAAAGACCCCGGACGGGCAGCGGATCGAGCAGCTGCCCCAGGGGCGGTTCACCGTCACCGACTGTGTCACCGTCCTGGGCGAATACGGTCACTACATCGGGGGGCCTCGGAACGGCCCGCGAGACGAGGCGACGCCGCGGCCATGGCGCACTCGGCCGGGCTTCGTCGAAGCCGTTGGACCGGTCGGGATGGAGGCCAACGGCCACCCAAGCATCTTTCCTCACCTGTGGATCGTGACCTCATCGGGACAGGTCAGCGTGCGCATCCCGCGAGCCGCCAACAAGACAGAGATCTGGTGGTGGGGGTTCCGTCCCAAGAACGCCAGTGATGAGGAGAAGGCCATGCTCCTGGCCCATCAGACGCATGTGTTCGGGCCCGCAGGCATCTTGGAGCAAGAAGATGGTGAAAATTGGGCTCAGGGCACGATGCACTCCTACGGCGAGCACAGTTCCCAAATCCCCCATTTGCTCAAAATGAATATTGGCCACGGGCAGGTCATTCATGAGCACGGGCTGGCACGTATCGAGTCGGCCCTGAACGAACATCCGCAACTGTGGCAATACGCCTCGTGGCAGGCCTGGATTTCGGGCGCCAGTTGGGATGAGCTGCTGCGCCGAACCACCCCGGGCGACCGGATGTGAATCCCCTGAAAGACAAGGAGCAAAGCTATGACCATCACAGAGCGATCCGACATCAGAACCATCGAAACTCTTCTGTTGCAGCACGAGGTCGAGCAATTCTATTACGAGGAGGCGGCACTACTGGATGCTCACCAGTATGACCACTGGGTAGACCTGTTCACCGAAGACACCCACTATTTCATGCCGATTCGCCGCACGATGTCGCGGCGGCAGTTGGACAAGGAGTTCACCAAACCCGGCGAGATGGCGTTCTTCGACGACACGAAGGAGATTCTCAGAGGGCGGGCACGAAAGTTCAACTCGGGCACCGCCTGGGCAGAGGATCCGCCATCACGCACCCGACACCTGATTACCAATGTCCAGATCAAGCAGATCGAGGAGGATGAGTTGGAAGTCTCCTCGAATTTCCTCCTGTATCGCACCCGGCTCAAGTCTGAGGTGGATCAGTGGGTGGGCCGGCGTCAAGATCGCCTTCGCCAGACGGACGGAGGCTTGAGGATCGCACGACGGTACATCTTCCTCGATCAGACGGTTCTGTTGTCCCGGAACTTGAGCAACTTCTTTTGAGCGTCGCTCTCCTGACCTTCGGTTTCAGGGGGATCCCCTGTGCGGGGTGACGCCCTGAAACCGAAGGTGCCCGCTGGCGTTCCGCCAGGACTTGAATGCGAGCCCGGCCGCCGCACTTTCCCTGACATTGCTATACATAGGAGTCCACTGTGGCTGTGCAAAACATTGCAATCATCGGTGCCAGTGCCGCAGGCGTTGCCGCCGCGCTCGCGCTGCGTAAGGCTGACTTCCGCGGCACGATTACGCTCTATGACCGTGATCCGAATCTGCCGTACGAGCGCCCGCCTCTCTCGAAGGCCTTGGCCGATCGACCCGGTCTTCTGAAGCCGATCGCCGCCGCCGAGGTGTACTCCGATCTCGAGATCGACCTGTGTCTGGGAGCGGGAGTCAGGTCGTTGAGCACAGAGCGCGTCATCACCCTCGATGACGGTCAGCAGTCACGACATGATCAAGTACTTCTGACAACAGGAGTCTCGGCCCGGCGCCTTGACGTTCCAGGCCGAGACCTGGCGAACGTTGTGCACCTGCGGAATTCGGCCGACGCCTCGCGTCTGTCTTCCCGGCTCGAGGCTGGCGGGCCGCTGGTGATCGTCGGCGGTGGATTTATTGGGCTCGAATTGGCCGCCGTGGCGCGCAGCCTCGGACTCGACGTGACGGTGGTCGAACTGGCTCCGCTACCGCTCCAGGGAGTCGTTGGCCCCGCCGTCGCAAGACTGTTCACCTCGTTGCACCTCGATGCCGGAGTCAAATTCGTCACCGAGTCAAGTGTCTCTGCGTTCCTCGGCAGCGAGGAAGTCGAAGGGGTTGAGCTGATCGACGGGCGTCGCTTGCCGGCGGCCACCGTTGTCGTGGGGGTCGGGGTGGTCCCCAACACGCACCTCGCCCGAGGAGTCGGGCTGGAATGCCCCGGAGGAATCAGTGTGGACCCATTCGGGAGAACCTCCCTACCCTGGTTGTGGGCCGCTGGCGACGTCACAGTGCGCGATCAACGATTTGTTCGGCGTAGGGGTCGGATTGAGCATTGGGACTCTTCCCAGCGACACGGCGATGCGGTGGGTCGAAGCCTGGGCGGGATCCCGACCGAAGAGACTGCGGTGCCCTACGTCTGGTCCGACCAGTACAACCTGACCTACCAGGGATTCGGCCGCATTGAGCCCAGCGACCGGGTTGTATTCCGTAGGTCCGATGTCGCCTCGTTCCTGGTCTTCTTTTTGGACGAGACGTCGCGCGTACGTGCTGTGACCGGGATCGGCCATCCCCGCGAGGTGCGAGCCGGCAAGACTCTGATTGAAAAGGGCTCCATCGTCGACCCAGCTGCGCTTGCCGACCCCTGCACCGATATCAAACGTCTGGCGAAGGGCACATCTCCGAGTATGGCCAGTCCAGTGCGATGACGACGACAGACGAGAACTGCCCATCGCCGGGCCGAGCGACGAAGTCCGAGGCGAGCGCGCCACCGCGCACAGCTTCCCCACCAACAACCTCGTCGGAACGGGCCATTTTGGTCCTGGTCACGCTGAGTCTCGTCATGGTGTCCATGAGCGTCAACATCCTCTCCATTTCACTGCCGACGGTTGCCCGGGGTCTTGAACCCACACCACTGGAATCGACGTGGTTGCTGTTGATCTCCGTTCTGGTTTCGACCTGCCTGCTGGTGACCTTGGGGCGGGTAGCCGACATGGTGGGGCGTCGTGCCATGCTGCTCACCGGCTTGGCCCTGTTCACTGTCGGTGCCATTCTTGCGGGAGCCAGCGTTTCGGCCTCTATGCTGATCATCGTTCTCGCCTTCCAGGGTGTCGGTACTGCATGCGTGATGAGCAACACCGGCGCCATCATCGGGTCAGTCTTCGGAGGTAATCGACTGGCTTGGGCGATGGGCATCTATCTCGCCGGGATCTCGACGGCGCAGGTACTGGGACCCACCCTGGGCGGGCTGCTCTCGGCAACGATGGGATGGCGTTGGATCTTCTGGGCCCAGGTTCCACTGGGCGTGTTCTGCTGGTTCCTCGGGGCCCGTGCTCTCCGCGCATTGCCAACACGCCCAACGTCCTCGGCGCAGCGCCTGGATGTTCCGGGCGCGGTAATTGCGGCCTCAATGCTGGTGGCACTTCTCTGCGGAATCTCGTCTGTTCAGACGTACGGTCCCCTGAGTCTGCAGGTCGGTTTCGGGTTTGCCATGTTCATCGTGCTGGCACCCATCTTGGTGTTCATCGAACGGCGAACCGATCACCCCATTCTACGGCTGGACCTACTCCGTCGCCGCAGCTTCCTCATGGCCAATCTGAGTGGAGTTCTCAGCGTCCTCCCACGCTTTGCGACGATTGCGCTGATGGGTATGTACTTTCAGATCGTTCTCGGCGACAGTCCCTTGGTTGCGGGGTTGAAGGTTATTCCGATGCCGATCGGAGTCACGATTGGGTCCGTCCTGGCCAACCGCGTGATTATGCGGTTCGGACTGGTCGTCGCCGGTGCGGTGGGTAGTGTCGGGACGGCGATCGGTGCAGGATTTCTCGCCGTCTGTGTTGCCAGTGCCGCGCCCTTCTTCGCCATTGCCCTCACGTTGTTGCTGATTGGACTGGGTGGTGGACTCTTCGGGACCGCGAGCTCCACGCTGATCGTCCAGCACGCCGCGGAGGATGAGATCGGCGCGGTGAATGGGCTACGCATTACTCTGATGAACATCGGCGGCATGGTGGGCATAGCCGTGAGTCTTGCACTGGCCACCAGCCAACTCAGTCCCGCAGAGCGCAGCGCGTTTTATCGCGCCAGCACCGGTCCGGGCTTCAATCTTGCGGCCCTGCAACACGGCTTCCTGTTCGCGTTTCTGCTTCTCACTCTTGCCGCCTTGGGGAGCGCTATCGCACTCGTCGGCGCTCGCTCACATGAAGCTCGAAGGGAGCGGGTCCCGGGTTGATTGGGCATGAGGCGATATGTCCTCCGGCCCTCAGGACGCAGTCGGCTCGGAACGCCGGGCCAGGATCGCCGCGTGCGGGCGACTGCCCGGATCGGTGCGCGTTCGGCTCTCCACGATCTCGAAGCCGGCGCCTACCAGTTCGTGGGCCATCGCGTCGACCGGCCAGAAGTAGGCGGTGACCACCGCGTGGTCGAACGGTTCGCTGCGGGGCCCGGTGGCGAAGCCGAGCAGCAGGGTGCCACCCGGTCGCAGGCAGCGCGCGAACTCGCCGAGGATCCCCGGCACGCGCTCCGGCTCGGTGTGGATCACCGAGTACCAGCTCAGGATCCCGCCCAGTGCGTCGTCGGCGACCTCCAGGGCTTCCAGGTCCCCGACCCGGAACCGCAGGTGCGGAAAACGTGCGGTCGCGATCGCGACGAACTCCGGCACCAAGTCGACCCCGTCCACGGCCACGCCGTGCTCGGCGAGAAACGCCGTCCAGTGCCCCGGGCCGCACCCGGCATCGAGCGCCCGACCCCGAACGGTCGCCGCCCACGCAGTGATCAGCTGCCGGTCCTCGGCCGTCATCGCGTTGACCGAGCCCAGCAGCTCCGTGTACTCCGCTGCCCGTGCCCCGTAGCTGCGGCGCACTCGCTCGATCGCCATGGACTCCCCCGTGTTCGATGCGTCTCCGGCGGCGACCCTACGGCCCCACTCGTACGAGCCCCGCCCCGGGTCCGCCGACAAATCACTCTCCCTATCGCTTTCCCTATTGATAGACTATCGATAGACAGTCGATCGATCGGACGGGCGGGGACATGGCACAACGCAGCTGCACCGCGGACCGTGACCCGGTCGTGTCCGAGCAGGCTCCCGCAACCAGGTCCGCGCACCGGCCGGCGCGCATCTCCGCAGCCGCGGCTGCCGCGATCGCGATCCGCCCGATCCCCCGCGAGGCCGTCGAGGCCGGCTCCGCGGTCGCCGCCGCGATCGCCGCCCAGCGGGCCGGCATCATCACGCACCCCCTTCCGGTCCGGGCGGCGCAGGCACGCGCGGACCGCCACCGCGGGGACACCGCCTGAGCCGAGCCCGGGAGTTCCTGCGCCGGGCGCGGACCCCGGGTGCGGCACCGGTCACCACCGGCGAGCCCGGCCGGCCCTACGAGACCTCCTCGGTCGGCGGCTCCCCCTCGGTCGCCGTTCCCTCCTCGGACGGGTGCGGCCCGCTGACGCCGTGCTTGTTGCGGCGGTGGCTGGGCAGCCCGGGCAGCGGGAACTCCTCGCCGCACTCCGGGCAGGGCACCGGCTGCGGGTGCGCATAGTTCAGGTGGTGCCGCAGGTTGTTGTGGTAGCGGAAGGTGCGCGGTTCCTCGCACAGCGGACAGGTAAAGGCCCCGTTGGAGGGCCGCAGCGAATACCCCTCGCCGCAGCGCGGTTCCTGCTCGTCCCCGTCCCCCAGGAACCAGAAGCCGATCCGGTTCAGGTTGGTACCCTGCGAGCCGAACATGCCTTTCACCGCACCCCGTGGTCCGGGCAGGGGTCACAGGACCGCGGGGGCGGCTGCGTCTGCCTCGGCGCTCGGCATCTTGCCTCCGCTCGGAGCCGTGTCTCGTGGAGCGTGAACACTGCCATCCTGATGATGACGCGCCCCTATTCCCCACCCATCTGGAACTCGAAGGCCTGACGGACCAGTCCGAGGATGTAATTGAGGTCGGAGTCCTCATCCAGTCCGACCTCGGTCGGACCGTTGCCCCGATGGCCCTTGTCGCTGACATCCCACGCAAGTCGGCGTTCGTCGCGCAGCGCCTCAAGAGGGATGTTCAGGCTGAGTCGCAGGCTGGCCTTCTGCGGCACAACGTCGACAAAGTTCGTCTCGGCCTTGAAGGCGACGTAGACCTTGAGGAACTGACGGGTGATGCCTGGGTCAAGGGCCAGGACTTCTTCGCTGAACTTCTCGAACAGGGCTCGCCTGGGCTGGGTCAGGAGGTGGGGGTGGTCTTCGATGGTGAAGCCTGCGTTCCCCCGCTTCCCTTCGAACTCTGTCAGGGTCTCGGCCGGCAGGGTGGGGCGGATCCAGATTTTCAGGGCGTCTGCGGCCAAGCGCTCAGCACGGCCCAGAATCTCCTCGGCATTCCAGGTTTCCAGGTTTCCCAGCCCCCTGTTCAACCGAAGCGGGCTGTCTTTGAACCCACCCTCCATGTCCCGCTTCCTGGTGAACGCGGAGTCGGAGTACTCGGAGTTGTACCCGGTCAGGGTCAGATTGCCCAAGGTATGCAGGTACGTCGCCTGCACTTCCTGCCACTGGTTGCCGAGGGCCGTCCTCCAGGCCGGTGACAAGTTCTCGTTCTGCGGCATGATGTGCTCGATCGTGTAGTCCTCGATCGTGACATGCTCCTTACGGCCGTAGTTCTCCAGCATGCGGAAGAAGTACGAGCGACGGCGGAAATTGTAGAGGTCGGTGGTCTTGAGACCGGTCACGAACTCTGCATCGGTCGGGAATCTGCGGTAGCTCTTGAAGCTCAGAAATTTGGCCTCAACGCTTTCGACGTACCTGTCCTTGCGCACAGCTGCGCTGAACCCGGCGAAAGTCTTGTTCAACGAGTTGGTCGGGATCCGACAGACCGCGCGGCGCAAGATGTACGAGGTCACCAGCTGGACGATGTGGAGAACTTCCTCGCGGGTCAGGGTACCCAACTCGTAGTCGGTATAGACCTCGAGCAGAAAGGGGTACACGACGTCGGCCTTGACCTGGTCCAGGTCTGTGAAGGCCCGCCGCAGCCCGGGATCCGGCTCCTTGCCGAGGACCATCGCGCAGTACCGGCGTGCGTACTGCCGCAGTTCGACAACCAACGTCTCGATCGTCTCGTCCGCCTTGGTGAACGCTGCAGCGTAATCCTTGAACGCGTCGTAGATGTCATCGAGGCGCGGGATCTCTCCGGACCTGATGGTGAGGTAATGCCGGACGAATTCGTCGAACTGACTCTCCTGAGCACCGGCGAACTCAAGCTCCATCGGACGCCAGTAGGACCTATACAGCTTCTCCTGCTGCTTGGGAGGCAGGTCCATCAGCACGTAGTTGCGGATGAGGTCGGCCTGAGACAACTTCTTGCCGGTCGAGTTCATCGCCTCGAACACCAGCTGCGGATTGTCAACGCCGCGCTGCAGTTGAACGTCGACCACGACGAGCTTGTCGAGCCCCTTGCAGACGAGGGCAAGGTCGAGGTCTGGATCACTCAACTTCCGCACGAAGAACTCGTAGTTCTCGAGGACCCGAGTGCCAGCGTCTCGGGGCGGTTCAAGATCCGTGGGACGCTCCACGCGCTGAAGAATGTCGATCAGGGCGTCCTTGTCGCTCTGGGAGAGGATCAGCTTGAACTGGCGCTCCCCCTCCTCGTCGTCGTTGATCAGGAAGCGGTTTCGGATCTTCTTCGGCGAGAAGCCATCCAACGGCTCCCGCTGGCCGTCGGGGAGTGTCTCCAACCGGGCTGCCAGGGCCGCCAGGATGAGCGTCACTGTGGTCACCCGTTGCTGACCGTCGATGATCAGATCCGGCTCAGCCGAAGTTTTGGTCGATTGATCCTTAGCGACGTAGACGATGGAGCCCGTGAAATGGGAGCCGAGCTTCGAGGTCGCCCCTGCCCGAATGATGTCCGCCCACAGCTGGGCACACTCCGCCTCTCCCCAGGAGTACAACCGCTGGTAGATCGGCACAATGAACTGGTTACTGGCCCTCAAGAGTGTGAGCAGGTGCGCGTCAACAGCCTTCATCCCGTTCCTTCTCCCGTGCTCGTTGTCGACCCGCGGCCGCGGTGGCCCACCGCACCGAACCGAATGGCTCCGGACCACAGCCCGCACGAATCTTCAGGGATCCCAGCCCCTGTGCCCGAGACGGTACCGGAAGGGCAGTCACGGTCATGTCGGTTCGACCGTTCTCCAGCCATCCCGCTGGGGTGTGCTCGATGAGCGGCCACACGAGTCCCTGACCCCGAGTGCGTCGCGTCCTCGGGTTCAGGACGTCAGGGCGTCGGTGCGGGCGCAATCCGGCTGCGCCGTGGTAGCTCGAAGCTCGATATCCCCCACGACTCTCCACGATGCGCACGTGGGGGATTTTTCGGCAATCAGCCAATTATCGAGGCCCTACCCCCTGCTCGAAGGTCAGGTGACGTACGCGAGCTCGTTCTCCACGGCCGCCGCCCTGGTGGGGCAGAAGTACGCGACCGTCAGGCGAACGACGTCCGGACCGCCACCGGTGGCGGGCCCATCACGGCCGATACTCCGCACGGCAATGGCAAAGTCGATGCCGGTCTGCTGGCAGATGCCTTCTTTCAAATAGGACGTGTAGTACCCCATGTCGTCAGGGACGATTCCCAGTGCTTTGATGTCTGCTTCAAAGGAGCCGCTGGTCTTGACCGTCGAGGGTCTCGGCGTCGAGGAGGGGCTCTTCGCCGGCGTCGATGCTCGCGCGGGGGAAGGCGTCGGCGAAGCTGCCGACGCCTGGCGCATCGGGACCCTGTCTGCGGGCGGAGACGCGGCACAACCCGAAAGGGCCAGACCCAGAAGAATTCCTAGAGCCGACATCCGCTTGCAGCGCATCCCTCGGATGGCCTTGATGGAGTCGCGCAGCCGGTTCCGAGCCGACGACGCCCTTTCCGGCAGAGCGAAATCCTGTTGTCGGGACAGAGCAGGATGCAGCCCGGTGGGCGTGGGTGACGTGCTGGTCATGGGGGTTCTCTCTGAAGCTGGCGGCTGAATCAGTTGAAGCGGAAGTCGCGGTAGGACGACCGCACGTTGAAACGACGGCCGTCTTTACGGCGCTGCAGGAAACCCGCGATGGTGTCGACATCCTTGCCGCGCATCCCCAGCTCAAGGCACCTGGCTCGGACCTGCCCCACGGTGACCGACACCCAGCGACCGGGTCGGTTCATCATGTCGGCCTTGAGCTTGTCCTCCTCGTTCCACTTGAGGCCCGAGGAGTAGCCGGCCGCCATCGTTGCGACGTGCTTGAGGATGCCGTCGACGTCCTCAGGGAGCGGATCCACGGCAGAATGCTGCGCGGGCGACGGTGTGATGGTCTCCCCCGGGAAGAGCTGTACGGGGTTCAGGTGCGCGATCCATTCTGCGGTCACCTCGAGGTTCCACTCGATCACGGCGATCGCGTCGGCCTCGACATTCCACACATCATTCAGATGCGTGCGATCAGGCCACGCCTGAAGGACCCGCTGGCCGCCGTAGTGACCGCCGCGGTGTCCGCGCCAAGTGTGGTGCCGCACATCGGGTCGAGCGATCAGCTGGGCGATGCTCTCACTCCTCACGGACCGCCGTGGAGTCACGACGACCACGGGGCCTCCGGACTGAGCGAGCAGCCACGTAACTGCCCGCAGGTTCTGCGCTTCACGGGAGTCATCCTCACCGAGTCGCGAGATCGCGATGGGAATGTCGGGCACGGCTCTCCTCTTCCTGTTGCTGTCCTGATCACGCTAGGGAGAGGGTCTGACATTTCTGGCTGCCTGAGGTGACCGGGGTGACTGAGAGACCCGAAGCCGAGGCGCGAGGGCGGCATCGTGTCGTCCGCCCGCTGCCCCGGACAAGGATCCAAGAAAGCGCGTGAACAGCCTCTGACCATTCATTCGGTTGAGGACAGTCACCAGCGGTGAGCCGAGATCGGTCTGGTGCGCCCGGCCGCATCGGTGAGCCCCATCCTGAGTCGTACCTCCTTATGGCACGCCAGTCGATCCGTCCTATCCCTCGTCCTCGAGTCGGCGCTGTAGGCGTCGGACCTCGGCCTCAGCCTTCGCCAACTCCGCTGCAAGCTTCTCCCGCTGGGACAGCGGCGGGGCAACTGGCTTGGGCCGGGGTACGAGCCAGCCGATGCGTTGGTAGCCGATGACCTTCTTGGTGTGCGCGCAGGTCCAGCACTCCCGGGCCGGTTCGGGGCACGGGCACCGCAGGTCGAGCATCCGGCGCCGGTGGTCGCGCCGCGGACCCTCCGCCGGCCAAGCCGTGGGTCCCTCGCTCGCCCAGTACTCCTCGTACTCCTGACGCATCTCGTCCCGACGTTCGACCGAGACCAGTCGCGGTCCGTTCTCGCGAGTGAAGTCGACATCGGTTGGCACGTCGGTGACGTGTCCACACGCAAGTCTCACCTGCCAGGTGGCCCTGGAGTAGGGCTCGGTGTGTCTGATCATCGCCCAGATCTCCGCATTCATACCATCCAGCGGTTCCTCGGGATCGACGGGATACTCGCGGACCTCACGCTCGCCCCACTCCACGATGTCCCGGTAGGGCGGCTCGATCACATGCTCATGGCACCGGTACTCGCCGGCGGGCAACCGGCGCCGCGTGAATGGGTCGATGTCACTGTGTTGGTCCGGGTACGAGTCCTTGCCCGAGGTGAAGACCTCATGCACACAGCCGCACTCCAACTGCATGCGCCACCGGTACATCTTGGTGGCCTCCGGTACGAACAGCGGCCAGAATTCACGCCGGTAACGCTTCTTGAGGTCGGCGGTTGCCTCCTCGAACTCCTTGACCGCCTGAGCTCGCGGTCTCGCTCTACCCGGTATGCGGGTGAGCAGCGTGCCCTCTGCCGGACTGGGGGTGTCCATGGGCCTATTCTTTCAGGGCATGGCCAGAGCTGTCCTACCCGTGATCGACGATCCGGCGAACCCAGCCGGAACAAACATCAACGTAAAGCTGTCGCTTCCTTGACTCCGGTCAGCCCCCAAGGCTCTGGGCAAATTTCGATGTCCTCCGGAACGCGTGATCGGATGAACACCACCAAAGGCTCATCATCGTGAGAGGTAATCACCGCAGGCATGCGTCTGCCAGCCGCGAGCCCTGCCCCCACTGTGTCGGCATCTTGCAGGATGCCCCTGCGCATGACGAAGGTCAGTTCAGGCAGCCGGATACTGTGTTCCTCGAGGGGCAGCTCGATCTCCATCGTCGACATCAGCAGCACCTTCTCACCCGCGAGAAGCCGAGCCACGCCGGCATGCTCTGCATCGGAGGGCTGGAAGCTCGTCGTGAGCCGTTTTCGTTCGGGGCAGAAGCTCATCCTCCCCTGCAGCGCGAGTCGAAGGACTCGCAGCCAGATGCGGTCCATCGTCGCGAAGGTTTCCGGGATCGGGAAGTACGTGCTGGTTGCCTCTTGGACATGAGCAAGGTCCTCGACGACTTCCTCCCATTCCGGATTGTCGTCTGCGTGGCGGGCAATGCCCAGCTGGGACGGTTCAGTGAACTGTCCGCGCATGAACGGCTTTCCGTCGATCTGCAGCTCGATCGCCGCCGCCTGGGAGAGCTTGCGCGTCAGTTGTATGGCCTTCAGTAGTTCGCCAGCATCAACAGCTTTGTTCGAGTCGAACTCGATCCCGATACTGACAACCTCGGCCATGTCAGTCGGCAGACGCCAGGTCAACGTCAGTGCACCGTGCAGCTTCTGCTCCAAGGTCATGCCGCGGCTGCCGTGTGACATGCGGTTGTCTCTGCTGATGGTGGTGGCGAACTGGGCGTTGCCCTCGTCACGAAGCGCGAGAGCGATGGGCGTGGGTGGAATCCCTGTCGCTGGGTGGAGTTCGATTCTCTCGAGGGTGCGGTTCAGTTCCTCCCTCTCGACCAGCGGTGATCCGGTGATCTCGAGCTCGCTGACGAACTCACCCGGTAGTGCCACAGCGGTGAACGACCCGAAGTCGACCGCCTGTCTGAAAGCCGCAAGGTGTGGGTCATCGTCATCGCAGTGCACCATGGCCTTGAGGTGAATTGGATTGGTTTGCCCGGCGGCCGAGTGCTTGGGCCTCAACGTCTGGATGGTCGTGTCGCCCATGCGCGCAAAATCCCAGGTCCAGGCGGGGTCGATGTCGTCCACGACGCTGCCAAGCGCTTGCAGCCGCTCGCTCAGATCATTGGGGCCGGCGAGGACATCGCGTTCCCGGTTGGCGATCTGCATCTTGGCCAACATCTCGTCACGGGTCATCTGGGAGCGCACCACGTCCTGATGCCCGGCGCACCACTTCGGTCCGTCCAGTTGGGCCCGCCCGACGAACGTGATCTTGACCCGGTTCGCGTAAGTCCTTTTAAGCTCCTCGATCCATGCGCACCCGCTGACCGTCGGATTGCAGGGTGCAACCAAGATCCATTCGTCGGGCTGGTGCTCGAGGGCGCGCTCCAGTGAACCCCATTGGCTGGGGCTCTTCGCCGGGTTGGATATCTGTCTGCGCCGTTCCCTGTGCTTGCCGTCGAAGCCGTCGGGGAAGAACTTCAGTTGGTAGATGATCGTCCGCCCATCGACCTCGCGGACGATCGCGTCACGTCCTCCGTCTCCCCCGCGCCCATTGATGATTCGGACATCAGCGTCAGGGTGCTGCAGGGGTATGAGCGCTTCGACCAATCGCTCGAAGGCGTCCCGGTCGATCCTGTCCCAGACCACCAGTGGCCCGTGGTCTCGATGCAGCGGATTCTCCATGAGAAGAAGGCTAGAGGCCCGAACGTCTGATTTGAGGTCCGGCGCCTTGGTGAGGATGCCGACGCCTTGCCCTGCCATCAATGCGGCAGACGATTCACGCCCTCGGTTCGCGCACGTGCAAGGCTAAGTGCTCACGGCCGTGGAGCACCGTTCAGCGCACGACGGGTGATCGGCTCTCCGTCGTGAGCGTGGCTGAACCTGAGGACGTCGGACGGAGTCCAATCGTTGGTCAGGCGAGTCTGACACGGAGGGTTGGCGTGTGGGCAGTCGAACTGCTCCGTGCTAGTCTCGAAGCACTACATCCCCCACGCCTCTCCACGATGCGCACTTGGAGGATTTTCTACTCAGCCAGTCGGGGGGCGCCAATTTCTCGGCGTCCAGGTGACGTCCACGCGAGTCCGTTCTCACGGAAGCCAGCCCGCGATGAATCCGCCCACCAAGGGCCTCTCCTGCCACTGGGCCGACGACCGTTCTGGCATTTGACACGTTGGCTGAATCGCCCCAGTCAACGCCCCTCCGCGGGCGTGCCGAGCACGGTCAGCGGTCAGACTGGCGGCATGAATCGCAAGGTGAACGACGCGCAGCTCGCGGTGCTCAGATGGGTCTCCGAGGGGTCTGACACGGCGACCCCGGTGACGCCGACGTTCAAGACCACCGCCTCGGCGTTGAGCAACAGAAAGCTTGTGACCATCGATCGTCGCCGCGGGCGCTGGCACGCGTCGCTCACCGAGCTCGGCGCGTACTACCTCTAGTACGGTCGATACCCGGACGAGGTCGAGCCTGAGCCACAACGAAGGTCCACGGCCGCACGGCCATCCGCACCCGCCACGGTGCAGGAGTCGGTCCAGAAAATCGCTCCTCCGAAAACCGAGCCCACCGATGGCGCAGACGGCGCAGACGGCGCCGACGGCGCAGACGGCGCCGACGGCGCGGAAGGCCGGTCGAAGCCGCCGTCACGCGATGAGCGGATCCCGATTCCGTCCCAGATCCGCAAGCCCCATCGAGCCATCCGCGAGCTGGTCGACAACAAGGGCCGCCTCGAGGTGCCCGTAGATCAACGGCAGCGTGCGCTGCGGATGCTGCATGCCCTCGTGCAGGAGTCGCTCCGTCGGGGCTGGACTGTCACCCCTGTGCTGTCCGAACATCACAGCTCCTCCTGGGGACGCTCGAAGACACGCACCTGGCCGAGCCAAGACCTGTTCACCGTCGACGCCGGTCACCAGCCGGCTGCGATCCGGCTACGGATGAAGCAACGAAAAGTGCCCCATGTGCCGACGAAGGACGAGCTCGAGCAAGAACGGCGCTCCGGCTATCGCTGGTACCGGCGCACCGATCTTGTGGCGACAGATCGGATGAGACTCGAGGTCGGGGCCAACTCGTATGGCTCTCTGGTGCTCGAGGACACAGCGGTCACCCGGATCGAGGACAAGCTTGCGCGAGCGCTCGTCATGATCCAGACGATGACCGACGTGGTCATTGAGCAGGAGGAACAGCGGCGAGCGCGCGCCATCGAGCAGGCCGCAGCGCTCGAGCGCGAACAGACCCAGCTCCGGCGCGCTGCCCAGTACGGCGAGTGGGTCCAGACCCTCGACGCCCTCCACACCGAAGTCCGCCATCACCAGGAGTTGCGGGTCACCGTCGAGAGGCTGCGCGAATCGCTCGCCCGGTTTGAGAACAGCGATCGATTCGACGAACTCCGAACCTACGTGGAGTGGGCCGAACAGTGGCTCGACGAGTCCGAGCCCTTCCGCACCCTCACGCTCCCCAAGGGCGAGCGACCCGACATGAACTACACCGAGTGGCGCGCGTGGCAGGCACGCCACCAAACCTGGCGGCCATAAACCCCGCACACGTGGTGGGCACACCGACCAAACCGGCACACGAATCCGACACTCCGTCCCGACGACTACTGACCGCGTGTACCTACTCACCCTGGAGAGCGTCGCTTCTCACGCGCTGGGGATAGATCCAGAACGTGAGAGGCGATGCTCTCCGAGGTGCGGGGGCCGGTGGAGACCCGACACCTGGATGGTGACGCACGTGTCAGGTCCTCACCGGAACCGGATCTACCTCGGTGCGATGGTGGGAGTGGTCGTGACGTGCACGTACATTCCGACCGATCCGCCGAAAACGCCCGAGAACGTGAAGAGCCGATCAGCGCTCTCCAGGGGCAGCTTTTTCAGCGGGCGGAGGCCAGGGTCGGTCCACCCCTTGCCGGTGTCCAGATCACCCCAGAACCAGATCTTCGTCGGTCCGTCGACGCCCGACCCCCAGCCCAACTGGACACCGACCTGACCATAGGCCTGGACGGTGGCCTTGAAGGGGACGCCGGTCAGCTTGCCGACGGAGAGGAGTTCCTGGGCCTTGAGACTGGTGTGCGGGGGCACCGTGATCGTGTCTTCACCGGCGTAGGTGACGGTCTCGGTGTGACCTGATTTGTAGCCGCCCTCGAAGCTGACCTCGGCAGACGTCGACAACTCTCCCTCCCCGATGAGCGGCAGTCCGACAGTGACTTTCCCTCCGGCGGTCAGCTTCAGCCCGCTGCGAACGTCCCACTCGTAGGTGTCGGTGATCTGCTTGGAGTAACTGATCTGGTGCGTGATCGTCGCGTCCGCCGCATTGTCGAATTCTGCCTCGGACAAGACCGTCGGGGTCTTGGTCAAATGCCCGGCGAAATCGTCATAGTCAATTTCGATGAGGTGCAGGGCGACTTTCGAGGTGTCCCAGTCGTAGATCGTAGAGCCGTCGAGCGAGGGGTGCCCGTCTATTTTGCTGACCCAACGTTTAGCCAGAGCGGCTCGGAGTTGGGCGTTCACATCGATTGCGTCCATTTACTGGTCCTTTCGACCTCTGTGGCGGGCACCTAAAGCACGCACACGTGACGCTATCAGCAGGGTTTCTCCAATCTCCCTGCGCCCCCGATGATTAGCCGATCCCTCGCTCAACGGTCGGATCTCCGTGCGCCAAAAAGCACCTACCCGACGCTCGCCGCCGCCGCCGAGGTCTCAGCAAAAAAGCGTTCCTGGCATCTCAAAATCAGGGGAATCTATTGACTTTTCTCGAGAAATTTGCTTCCATTGCGCCGCAAATGGCCTGTGTGTGCCTCGCTCTTCCGCATCCTAGATGCCTTGCATCACATGTCGATGGCGGTTGAGGAGTAGACAGTAACGCCGCCGAAACTGACCAGTTTCAAGCGCCGTCGACATGCTCAACGCCCACAACGGCAAGGGGCAGCAGTTCGACTGGGTGTTCGTTGTGGCGAATTGGAGGAACGTCACGTCCCGGGCAGCCGCAGTGGACAAGGAGACGCATTGACGAAGGAGCAGCGCGTTCTGCTCGTCATGCTGTCGCGAGCCCGTCAGGGTCTCATCGTTAGTGGAACGCAGCTGGCGAAGGGCCGTACACGGCTACCCAGAGCCACCGGTGGGCAGGAATCGAGGCACCGTTCGCCCTGCTGGAGCGGTCGCCCGGCGAGTTCTCTCCGCCTAACCCTCGTCCTCGAGTTTGCGCCGGAGCCGCCGCACCTCGGCCTCCGCCTTCGCCAACTCCGCGGCGAGCTGCTCCCGCTGGGTCGGCGGCGCCGCGGTCTTGGTCCGGGGCACCAACCAGCCAATCCGCTGATAGCCCGTGACGTTCTTGGCGTAGGCGCACGCCCAGCACTCCCGATCGGGCTCGGGCAGGGGGAACCCGAGATCAAGCATTCGGCGCAGGTGATCACGCCGCGGCCCCTCCTCCGGCCAGGCACGCGGCCCTTCCGCCGCCCAATAGTCCTCCAACTCCTGACGCATCTCGTCACGGCGCACGGTCGAGACCAGGCGCGGTCCGCCCTCCGGAGTGAAGTCGAGATCCGTCGCGACTCTGCAGGCGTGTCCACAGGCGAGTTGCACCCGCCAGGAGGCCGACGAGTGCGGCTCGGAGTGCCGGATCACCGCCCAGATCTCGGGGCTCATGTCGTGCTGCGGTTCCTCGGGATCGGCCGGGAACTCGTGGATCTCGCGTTCGTACCATTCCACGATGTCCTGGTAGGGCCGCACCACCGGGTGTTGACTGCACCAGTATTCGCCAGCGGGTAGCCGCCGCTCGGTGAAGGGGTCGGTGTCGCCGTGCTGATCGGGGTAGGAGTCCTTGCCGCGGGTGAAGACTTCCCGCACGCAGCCACACTCCAGCTGAATCTGCCACCGGTAGATATCCTCCGCCTTCGGCACGAAGAGGGGCCAGAACTCGCGCCGATAGCGCTTCTTCAGTGCGGCGACTGCTTTCTCGAACTCCTTGACTGCCTGGGCACGCGGCTGCGCCCGACCCGGTACGCGGGTGAGCAGGGAGCCCACCGGCTCCGCCGTCGCGTCCATGAATCCCCGTCCCCCGTCGTAGAACAGCATCTGTGCCTGGCTGTTGAGCGGTGTCCGCCTCCGCCCCGGCCTCGTCGGTGGGCACGGCCCGCCGCCCCACTCAGCCTACGTCGGAGCGGTTCCGGCAGCGGCCGTCGCCGGGCAGGAGCGAAGTCGCGCTGAACCGAGCCACGCCCGGAAGCCGGCGTATTGAGGGCTCGTCGGTGATCGTGGGAAGATGAGAGTGACCGGCCCGGGTCGTTGGCTCGACCTAGTCGCGGCCATTCGGACCAGCACCGCCCCCGGCGTAACCGGGCTGTGCGCATGTGGAACGACTGGGCGAAACATGCCTAGGCAGTCTGTTAGCACCTGCCCAGCTAACACTCATCCTTGTTTGCAACGGTGTCTCCACTGACGGCGGTCAGGTGGGTCAATCCGGTGGTCCGGAAGTCCTCGGTGAGTTCGGGTTGCATCCGGGAGGTATCACCCAGCACGAGGGCAGGTAGGAGCGCCCGCGGCTCTTCGGCGGCTTCACTGACCGAGGCCCGCAGCCCGGAGCGCACGCGTTCCACCAGCCGCAGTCCCGCGTTCGGCTCGGCGAGCGTACGCACCGGGCCGTTCAAGGTCAGGATCGCAGCCTCGGGTACGCCCGGGTCCGGCACCCGGAGGCGGCCACGGACCTCCAGCGTGGTGCCGACGCGGGCGTCCAACACCCCGTCGAGGTAGTCGCCGGAGCCACGCACCACGACCTGCTGCCGGACCAGGTCCCGCATCCCGCGCCCGCTCACCTCGCGGGCCTCGCCGGTCAGCACCGCAGAATCGGCGAATCGGCCGGAGCGCCGCTGGGGATCGGTCAGCACCGTGAGTTCCAGGTTCACCACTGCCTGGTCCTCGGCGAGGTGGCGCAGCGAGGAGGAGGTGACCAGGTCGCTGCGCAGGCCGCCGATCGCTGCGCTCACCGCAAGGGTCAGCGCCACCGCCGCGAGCAGCCAACTGCGCCGCAGCCGGGCGAGCAGCAGGACCGGCAGTGCCGCCGCGCCGACCCCCAGCACAGCCCCCGGTACGCCGCTGGTCGCCACCCACATCCCGGCCCAGGCCGCGACGGCCAGCGGCACCAGGCGCAGATCCACGCGGCGGCGGGTTGAGTCCGACGCCCCGGCCGCATCGTCCGGGGATGTCCCGGCCGGGCGCTCAGGACCCGCGGGGTCAGACCGTGACATGCGGTGCGAGTTCGGCAAAGGTCTTGGCGCCGATTCCCGGCACCTCCTGAAGCTCCTCGATCCGGGTGAACCTGCCGTGTTCCTTGCGCCAGGCCAGGATCTTCTCCGCCGTCTTCGGCCCGATCCCGGGAAGCGACTCCAGTTGGGCCTGGGTCGCATTGTTCAGGTTGAGTTTCTGGCCCGGCCCGGGCGTACCGCTGCCACCCCCGCCCCCGCCGCTGCCGCCCCCACCGCTCCCGGCGCCGTCGCCCTCGGGCTGGCGTACCTGCCCACCCGGCGTGGCGGCCGAGCCGATCACGACCTGCTGCCCATCGCTGACCGGCTGGGCCAGGTTCAACTCCCCCGGGCGAGCATCGCCGGTCAATCCGCCGGCGGCCTCGATGGCATCGATGACCCGGGCCCCGGAAGTGAGCCGGACCACCCCGGGTTGTTTCACCGCGCCGACCACATGCACCGTGATCTGCTGCGGACTCGGTGTGGCGCTGGCACTCACCGCGGGAGCGGCCGACTCGGTCACCACGGCGGCGGCCGCCGGGACGGGAACCGGCTTCGCCCGCAGGACCAGATAGAGCGAAAGCACCAGGGCAATCGCGGCGATCACGCCCAGCACCATCAGATGCCGCCGCTCGAAGCCCCACCCGCGCAGCCGGTCTACGACCCCGCCGGCCCGGACCTGAGCCTGCGGTTCGCTACCCGAAGCCGGTTCCGGCCCCGCTGCGGCGCCCTCGGCCGCGGGATGCTCGGTGACCACCGTGTGTTCGGTGCTCAGCTGGTTCCGGCCGCCCGGCCGCTGGTGCGGGGGCACGATCCGGGTCGGGATATCGGCAGGATCCGGCAGCGACCGCTCGACGTCCGGCAAGGGGTCCGGACCCGACGGGGTCGCAATCAGCTCAAGCCGCTCGCGGACATAATCCGACAGCGGCCCGTGGGTGGCACGAGACATGCTCGAAGGATGGCCACGCGGCACGAAACCGTGCGGTCGGTCCAACTACCTGTGGACAACTCCTGCGACGACATCAGGTTGTGGACAAGGTCGCCGTCCGGGCTCAATCCCGCGGGAAGCTCACCCGGCAGCCATCGGCAACGAACGGCTCCAGCGCGACCTCTGTCCCGGTCTTGGCGCTCATCGCGCCACGATGAATGCCGCACACGATCTCCCGATCCGCGCGCGCCGCCCCGAGGACCGGGCACCGGGTCAGCAGCAGCGACCCGTCCTCGTTCTCCCGCGGGGCGAACCCCAACTGTGCCAACCACGGCAGCAGCGCACTCGAACCGGCCGAGCCCCACTCCGCCCCGGCCTCGAAGGCCGCCGCCGCCGGATCCGGCGCAGTCCGACGCAGATAGGCCGCCAGGATCGCGATCAACTGCCGATATTCGGCCAGCCCGGGAGCTCCGACCTCCCCCACCAACCGATAGCTCAGCGCCGGCCGCCCGCGGCCCTGCGGATCGGTCGGGGCAACCTCGACCAGCCCCTCGGCAACGAGTGCATCCAGATGCTCCCGCACGGTATTGGGGTGCTGTCCGCTCGCGGCGGCGATCTCCTTGACCTTCATCGCCGTCCCCTGCTCGGTCAGACAGGCCAGCACGCCGGCGCGGGCCGAGGACAGGCGTACGCTCGGGTCAGCAGCCGGGGACGGACCAAGAGTCATAGTCCGATTGTAGGTCGGCGGCGCGCCCCGGCCCGTGCCCGAAGGTTGCCTGTGGGCAACCTCTCGGCCCGGTCGGAGCCGCCCGCACACCAATTGGTCAACGAACCGGGAGGACGGCTGTCCCCCAACCCCGCGACCGCTGGGCGGGCCCCGGACCGTTGTGGCCGACCCGACCGGGCTCTAGATTTATGGGGCACAGCCGTTCACCGGTCCCCTCGCACACCAGGACCGCAAAGACCCGCCGGCCCCACTCCGGCGCCTCCCGAGCCCACCGCGACTCATTCGCCGCTGCCCATCGGCACGGCCCTCAACCACCCCGCCAGGGACTTGTCCCTGATTGGCTGCTGCCCGATCCCGGGCCGGCCGACCACGATGCATGGAGGAAATATGTCGAACTACCAGCCCGCCGAGCCCGGCGCGTACGATCAGCAGCCCTACGCCGGCCAGGCCTACGGCACCGGACAACTGCAGGAACACCCGCAGGCCCAGACCACCTTCATCCTGGGCATCGTCGGCATCTTCGTCGGCATCTGCGCGTTCATCGCCTGGTACCTGGGCGGCAAGGCCAAGAAGGAGATCGCCGCCGGGGCCCCCTACCAGTGGGGCGGCAACCTCAAGACCGGCTACCTGCTGGGCAAGATCTTCAGCATCATCTACATCATCGGCCTCGTGCTGTACATCATCATTCTCGTGGCCGCCGGAATCCTCGCCGCCTCCTCCGGCAGGTGAGCGAGCCCCGATCACTGATCCGGTGACCGGCCCCAGGGATCGGAGCCCTGCGGGCCGGAGAAGCCGTCCTGCGGACCCACGGGCGCGGAAGTCCCGTGCGGGGGTACTGCCCCCTGCGGCCGGGCGATTCCGGCCCGGCCACCATGGGGGACCGACGGCGGCGCCTGGCGATTCCGGTGGCGCCGCAGCACCAGCGCAGTGATCCCCACGCCCACGATGCCGACAAGGACCAGCAGGAGCAGGATCACCAGGATCTCTGCGGCACCTATCGGCATGGTTCCTCCTGGGTCGGGTCGGACGCCGCGGACTCTACCGGTACGGATCGGTGATTTCGCGCAGCGAGAGCATCGCCCGGCGCAGTTCGGCCATCAACGGCTCCCCCAGCTGCTCGGTCCACTCGGCTTCGATCGCGCGTTCGGTGGCCCGCGCCAGCGGGCCCGGGCCGAGCCACGCCTGAGCCGTCAGCCGGACCAGCCGGGCCCGCCCGTCGGTCGGGTCCGGCACCCGCTCCACCCACCCGGCCGTTTCCAGGCGGTCGATCAGCGCGGTCGCGGTCTGCTTGGTGATCTGGGCCGCCTCGGCCAGTTCCGACAGCCGCGTACCCTCGGGATTGATCCGGGCCATCACCCGAGCCTGGGCCAGCGTGATGTCATAGCCGGCGTCCTGGATCGCGGTCACGATCCGATTTTCGGCCGATCGCTGGGCGATGTACATCAGCACCAGGATGGACGGTTCACTCATGGGTGCCTCCCTCTTGCAGATAGTACCAAAAACGAACTAAAATGGTTCGCACATCGAACTACTTGCTCATGAGATCCGAGGTCGTCATGCCTGAGCCCACCCCGTCGATGTCCGGTCTGGCCCTGTCCCGACCCAGCGATGATGCAATCTGGAGCGCCGTCTCCGCACTTCGCCTGGCCACCGCCGATCTGCTCGAGACCCTCACCGAGGCCGAGCTGGCGACGCCCTCGCTGTGTGCCGGCTGGCGGGTACGCGATGTCGCCGCCCACGTCAGCCTGCAGGGGCTCGGCCTGCGCGACTTCCTGACCCTGGCGGTCAAGTACTACCGCGGCGGCGGGACCAACACCCTGATCCGGCGTTCGGCCCAGTTGAAGGCCGCGCAGGTTCCGTTGCCGCAGATCCTTGCCGAACTGCGCGCCCTCGCCGCGACACGGCGTCCGAACTTCGGGCTGTCCGCGATGGAAGCGTTGACCGACATCCTGGCCCACAGTCAGGACATCGCCCTCCCCCTGGGCCGTACGCTGGCCGTCGAGCCCCGCGTCGCGGCGTGGGCGGCCACCGGGTCGTGGCTGTTTCGTCGCCGGGACCGGTTCGGGGTCGTCGGCGCGCCCCCGCTGACCGGCGTCACCCTGACCGCGACCGATGTCGATTGGTCGATGGGTGACGGCCCGGTGGTCCGCGGACCGATGCTCGCGCTGTTCATGGTCGTGGTCGGGCGTACCGCGACTCTCGCCCAACTCGACGGCGTCCCGGTCCAGCCGGTCTGACCCGGATCAGGCCGGGACGATCGAGACCAGCTTCGGTGCCCGGACGATCACCTTGCGTACCTCGCGTCCCTCCAGGGCTCGCTGGACGCCGGGATCGGCCAGCGCCAACCGCTCCAGTTCCGCCTCGGAGGTGTCCGCGGCGACCTCCAGCTTGGCGCGGACCTTGCCCTGCACCTGCACCACGCAGGTGACGGTGTCCTGCACCAACAGCGACTCATCGACGCTCGGCCACGCGGCATTGGCCACCGACGGGGCATGCCCGAGGATCTCCCACATCTCCTCGGTCACATAGGGGGCCACCACACTGAGCAGGATGGTGAGCGCCTCGGCCGCTTCCCGGACCGCCGGGTCGGCCCCGCCGACCCCGGAGTCAATCGCCTTGCGGGTGGCGTTGACCAGCTCCATCAACCGGGCCACGACGACGTTGAACCGGTGGTCGTCCAACAGGGCGGCCACCTCGGCCACGGTCCGGTGGGTGACCTGGCGCAGCGCCCGGTCGCCCGTGCTCGGATCGGTGCCCGGGGCGCTGGTGACATCCCCGGCGATCCGGTACGCCCGCTGCAGGAACTTCTCCGTCGAGCTGGGGGACACATCGGCCCAGTCGATGTCGTCCTCCGGCGGACCGGCGAACACGATCGTGGTTCGCACCGCGTCCACCCCGAAGGCGTCGATCTGCTCGCCGAGGTCGACCCCGTTGCCCAGGGACTTCGACATCGCCTTGCCCTCGTTGATCACCTGGCCCTGGTTCAGCAGACGACGCATCGGCTCGACGAAGTCCACCATGCCCATGTCGTGCAGCACCTTGGTGAAAAAGCGCATGTAGAGCAGGTGCAGAATGGCATGCTCCACGCCGCCGACGTACTGGTCCACCGGCATCCAGCGCCGCACGTCCGCGGGATCGAACGGCCCCTGGGTGTAGCCGGGCGAGCAGTAGCGGAAGAAGTACCAGGACGAATCCACGAAGGTGTCCATCGTGTCGGTGTCCCGCTCGGCCTTCCCGCCGCACCGCGGACAGGCCACCTCGCGCCACTGCGTCGCGGCCGGGCCGGCCAGCGGAGAGGTGCCCTTCGGAGCCAGATCCTCGCCCCGCAGATCGGGCAGGACCACCGGCAGCTGATCCTCCGGCACCGGGACCTCGCCACAGGACGGACAGTGGATGATCGGGATCGGGCACCCCCAGAACCGCTGCCGGGACAGCAGCCAGTCCCGCAGCCGGAAGGTGATCGCCCGGGTGCCGCGCCCGGTGGCCTCCAGCCGGTCGATCATCGTGCTCACCCCGGTGGCCTTGTCGGTCAGCCCGTCCAGGATCCCGGAGTTCACATAGGTCCCGTCGCCCGGCGTGGCGACGAAGGTTTCGGCCGGGTCGGCCTCACCGGTCTCGACGACCTTGATCACCGGCAACCGGTACTTCTTGGCGAAATCGAGGTCGCGCTGGTCGTGGGCCGGGACGGCCATCACCGCGCCGGTGCCGTAGTCGGCGAGCACGTAGTCGGCGGCGTACACCGGCAGCTTGGCGCCATTGGCGGGGTTGATCGCGTGGACGCCCAGGAACACCCCGGTCTTCTCGCGGTCGGTGGACTGCCGCTCGATCTCGGTGGCTCGCTTGGTCTGCTCCAGGTAGGCCTCGAACTCGGCGCGGTGCTCGTCGGTGACGATCTCGGCGGCCAGGGCCGCCTCCGGAGCGACCACGAAGAAGGTGGCGCCGTAGAGGGTGTCGGGTCGGGTGGTGAACACCGTCACCGGCTCCTCCCGGCCTTCGATGGCGAATTGGACGTGGGCCCCCTCCGAGCGCCCGATCCAGTTGCGCTGCATCGCCAGGACGCGATCGGGCCAGCCGCCCTCCAGCTGCTCCATGTCGTCGAGCAGGCGCTGGGCGTAGTCGGTGATCCGGAAATACCACTGGTTCAGCTGCCGTTTGGTGACCGGGCTGCCGCAGCGCTCGCACATGCCCTGGACGACCTGCTCGTTGGCCAGCACCGTCTGGTCGGTCGGACACCAGTTGACGAAGGAGTCCTTGCGGTAGGCCAGGCCGCGCTCGTAGAACTTGAGGAACAGCCACTGGGTCCAGCGGTAGTACTCCGGGTCGGAGGTGTGCAGTCGGCGGGTCCAGTCGATGGCCAGGCCGTAGCGTTTGAAGGAGTTCGCCTGGGTCTCGATGTTGGCGTACGTCCACTCCCCGGGGTGGGCGTTGCGCTTGATCGCCGCGTTCTCGGCGGGCAGGCCGAAGGAGTCCCAGCCGATCGGATGCAGCACTTCGAAGCCACGCAGACGCCAGTAGCGGGCGACGATGTCACCCATCACGAACGCCTCGGCGTGGCCCATGTGCAGATCGCCGGAGGGGTAGGGGAACATGTCGAGCACGTAGCGGGTGGGCCGGGTGGTGGCATCGTCGGCGACGAATGTGCGATCCTCGGCCCAGAACGCCTGCCACCGCTGCTGGGCGGCGGCGGCGTCGTAGGTCTGGTGTACCTGCTCGGTCAAAATCTCTCCCTGTCCCGACGAACGCGGTGATCCTATCCCAACCCGACCCTGCGGCCCGGGTTCTGCCGAGGGGTGTACCGGTCGCCGGATCAGCGCCGGGAGGCGAAGGTGAACTCCTGCAGTTCGCGCCGGGTCGGACCCTGGGCCTCCGGCCGGCTCACCGCCACCGCACCGGCATTCACCCCCCGCTCCAGGATCGCCTGCCAGTCCAGGTCGGCCGCGATGCCGCACAGTACGCCGGCCATGAACGAATCCCCGGCCCCGATCGTGTCCACCACATCCACCGCCGGGGCAGTTGCCTGCCAGATGCCGCCCGGGGTGATCGCCACCGCGCCCTCGCCGCCCAGGGTGAGCAGGAACGCCGACAGCTCGAACTGGTTCAACCAGGTGCTGGCGATCGAGTAGGGCGTACCCACCGCACCCGCGCCGACGGCCAGGAAGGCGATGTCGTCGGCACTGGCCTTGACCACCCCGTGGCGCCGTCCGACCGCGCCCAGCCAGAGCCGGACGATCCGCCAGTACTCCGCCGGGTCGGGAATCACATCCGGGCGTACGTTCACGTCGTAGGACAGCCGGGCGTCGGTCTCCCAGGCCCAGTCGAGCAGGACGCCGGGCCCCGACCCGACCACGGTGGCCAGGGTCCCGACGTGCAACCAGTCCTGCTCGGTCAGCTCGGGCAGTTCCTCGGCCCGCCAGCCGAAGTTCGCGGTGTGGGCGAAATGGAAGGTGTAGCTGGCATTGCGTTGCGCGTCCAGGTCGACCACGGCCAGCGAGGTCGGCTCGGCACTGGTGACGCACAGATCCAGTCCGACCCGATTGCGCAGCAGATGCTCACGCAGTTGCTGACCGAAATGGTCGGTGGACAACCGGCCGAGGAACTGGGTCGGCTCCTCCAGTCGGGCCAGGCTGACCGCGGTGTTCATCGGTCCCCCGGCCGAGCGGGCCTGCCACCGCGACATGGCCGGATCGGGCCCCGGCTTCTCCGGAACCAGATCGATCAGCGCTTCCCCGCACACCACGAATCGCACCTGCTCAGGCTACTGAGCGATCCGGCCCCGGCGCAGCAAGATCGGCCCGCCAGTGTTCCCACATCTCGGGCGGGGCGGTCAGTCGGCGGATCGATCGCAGGATCGAGACCAGGCCCGCATGCGGATTGAGCCCCTCGGCCCGTTCCAGGCATGCGGATTGCAGCGCCCCGTTCCCGCTCAACCAGGCGGCGATGCCGAGCAGGCCCAGCACCGGCACGTCGAAGGGCTCGAGCGCGACGGCAACCACCTGACGCCACAGCGCCACCTGCTTGTCGGCGGTCTCCCGGTCGAAGCCGAGCAGCACCGCGTCGCGCACCGGCGCCTCGTAGACCAGCAGCGCGAGCAGGATGGCCTCCTCGGTGCTCAGCAGGGACCCGGACGCCAGGTGCGTACGCACGAGTTCCTGGACCAGATCAACCTTCGCCTCGATCCGGCCCAGGTCGTACCAGTCCTCCAGCACCGGGTCGTACGCCGCCCGCAGCGCCGCCCGGGTCGCCTCGTCGGGCCCGTCGGCCCACCCGACCAGTTCGTCCCGGCTGGACACCGTGGTCAACCCGGCCAGCACCGCCTGCGCGGCCCCACTGGTCTCGGCGACCGCGTACGGAGTCCCTTCGGGCGGGCAGCACTCCCCCTCACAGATCAGCGACCACCAGCGCCGGTCGTCGGTGTAGATCACGTCGGCGATCGCCACCAGCCCCTCCACCGCCTCGACGGTGTCCCACAGGGCCTGCTCCGCCTCCGGCCGGGACGCCGAGTAGCCGATCAGCACCGCCGTCTCGAGGTCGTGGCGGGCAATGACCTCCCGCAGCTGGGTCTGCGCCCCGGCGACCTCGGCCAGATCGACCCGCATGGTCAGGCGCAGGCGGCCGCCGCTCATCAGCACGACCACCAGGGATTCCCGGGGCGGAAAGTTCAGCAGGTAGGGCACCAGGCCCAGGATGTCGGTGGGACTGCCCACGCGTACGGTCTCGTTCATGCCCCGAAGTCTGTCCGCGGGCGGGCAAAAAGCGACGTCGCGGACTTCCCCACCTGTGGATAAGTCCGCGACGGCTTCAGCTGTGGAAAACCAGAGGTCAGGCGACCTTGCCGCGAGCCTTGCGCAGGGGCACGACGTTGTCGTTGATGACCTCGTTGTACAGCGCTTCGAACCGGGTCAGCGTCGAGTTGATCGCGTGCTTCTCGGTGAACTCCGAGCTGCGTCGCCCCATCCGCTCGCGCAGTTCCGGATCGCGCAGCAGCGTCTCCAGATAGCCGGCCAGTTCCTCGACATTGCCGGGTTCGAAGAGGAACCCGTTCTCACCGGGATGGACCAGGTGCGGCAGCGCCATCGCATTGGCCGCGATCACCGGCTTGCCGGCCGACATCGCCTCCAACGTGACCAGCGACTGCAGCTCGGCCACACCCGGCATCACGAACACGTCGCAGTGCCCGTACGCCTTCAGCAACTCATCGTCATCGATGAAGCCGCGGAAGGTGACGATCTCCTCGAGCCCGAGCTCGTGAGTGAGCTTCTTCCATTCCTCGCGATAGGATCCGTCGCCGACGATCTCGACGCGGAACTTCAGGTCCTTCGGCATCGCGGCGGCGGCCTTGATCAGCTCACCGACCCGCTTCTCCTGGTCCAGCCGACCGACGAACAGCACGGTCGGGACGGCGTCGTGCTGGGCGGTGCGCGAGGCGTTCTCGTAGGCGTCGCGGTCGATGCCGCAGGAGATCGCCAGGCCGGTCAGGTGGGCGCGCTGCTCCAGCAGCTCGATCGCCCGCGGGGTCGGCGCGGTGATGATCTTGGCGTTGCGGTAGACCCGGGAGAAATCCCACCAGGCGATGTCGGAGACCTTCTTCTGCGCCTTGCGCGGCATCGGCACCAGTTCCACCAGGTTCTCCGGCATGAAGTGGTTGGTCGCCACCAGCGGGATCCCCATCGCGGTCGCATGCTTGGCGGCGTACCGACCGATCAGGAAGTGCCCCTGGATATGGACGACGTCGGGGCGGACTTCGGTCAGGATCTGCTTGATCGCATGCGAGGCCGACCACGGCATGCAGATCATGAACTGGTCCACCAGCGGATAGCGGTGCGAGCGCAGCCGGTGCACGATCACGCCGTCGCGATCCTCCACCAGCGGGTGACCGCTGGTCGAGGGGGCGATCATATGCACCTCATGTCCGCGCGTGACCAAGCCGGTCGCCAACCGCTCGGTGAACCGGGCAGCCCCGTTGACATCGGGCGGGTACGTGTCGTGGGCAATCAGGATTTTCACTCCTGAGTTCCTTTCTTGATGGCGGCCTCAGCCACGCTGAGCTGCTCGCCGGCCTCGGACCGGTGTGCATCGGGATGATATTTGGACAACAGGAAGACACCAAAAGCGGCCAGCACCCCCATCGCGACCATGCCGGTGGCCGAGACCGCATCCAGGTGCGCCCCCTCCCCCAGCACCGCGATGCCGAACGTGACCGCGGTCAGCGGGTCGGCGACGGTCATCGCCCCCACCACGATCTCCGGGGCGCCGACCGCGTGCGCCTGCTGGATCAGCAACATCCCGACCAGGTAGCAGACCCCGATCCCCAGCAGGGTGATCCAGAAGTACGGATGGGCCCAACTGCCCGCATTGAACATGGTCCAGCCGACCTTCATCAGCGCGGTCGACAGGCCGTAGATGATCGAGCCGGCAGCCGCCCAGCACAGGGTGCGGAACTGCACGGGACCGTGGCGGGCCGGGATGATGCAGGCGAAGGCGATCCCCAGCGTGATCAGTGCACCGATCAGGATCCGCGGGGGATGGATCACGGTGTCGGGCAGCGGATCGCGGGTGGCGAACCAGGTGAACATCACCAGGCCGACCACGGCCAGCACAATGCCGATGACCATGCGCGCGTTGGGGGCGTGGCGCCGCAGCCGGGCGGTGATGATGACCGAGATCGGGACGGCCAGAATGCCGACCGGTTGCACCACCGACACCGGGGCCAGGTTCACCCCGATCAGGTGCAGCAGGGCTCCGACGGCCACGATCGCCGAGCCGCTCAGCCACCAGCGATCGTGCAGCATCGACTTGAACCGGCCGGGGGTGAGATCGGTGGACTGCGAATCCCCCGCCGAATTTCCGATGCCGTGATGCTGCAGGATCGCTCCGACCGCGAAGCAGAAAGAGGCGATCATGGCGAGGCCGATCGCGATGACTACCTGCTGTGTCATGGTCGTTTCCCCTGCCCGGATGGTTGCTGCACACTAAAAACTCTCTCACGATTCGCCCGGTTTGCCCTGCTGGACAAGCCCGGATCGGTCCCCCGGTCTGATCCCCGGATCGGCCGGGGGTCTCCCTGTCGGGGTAGCCCCCGTGAGACGGATCACACCCGGTCGTTCCGCTGCGCCGAACGCCGCCGGCCGGAGCAGCAGGCAAGGCGCCCACCCAGGGGGACGGTTCGGGTCGGCCGGCGGCGGTAGGGTCGGCGGCGTGCGTATCGCGACCTGGAATGTGAACTCGGCCAAACAACGCCTGCCGCGGTTGCTGCCCTGGCTGGAGCAGCGCCGCCCCGATGTGGTGTGCCTGCAGGAGACCAAGCTGAGCGAGGCCGCCTTCGCCGAGGCGGTGGGTGAGCCCTGTGCGGAGTTGGGCTACGCGTACGCGACCTCCGGACAGGAGCAGTGGAACGGGGTGGCGCTGCTGTCCCGGGTCGGGCTGGCCGACGTGGAGCGCGGTTTTGCCGGAATGCCGGGGTTCCCCGAGGCCGAGGCCCGCGCGATCAGTGCCACCTGCGCCGGGGTCCGGGTGCACAGTCTGTACGTGCCGAACGGGCGAGTGCCGGATTCGGACCACTACCACTACAAGCTGGACTGGCTGAAGGCCCTGCGCGAGGTGGTGGCCGCCGGGCCCGCCGAGGTCGCGCTGTGCGGGGACATCAACATCGCCCCGACCGATCAGGATGTGTTCGATCCCGAGGCGTACGCCGGGCACACCCACGTGACCGCCCCGGAGCGCGCCGCCCTGCAGGGATTGATCGACGTCGGCCTGGTCGATGTGGTCCGGGAGCACTGGCCGGACCAGGATCGAGTGTTCAGCTACTGGGACTACCGGGCCGGGATGTTCCACAAGGATCTGGGTATGCGGATCGACCTGATCCTGGCCGGCCGCCCGGTGGCCGAGCGGGTCCGGGCCGCGTGGGTGGACCGGGCGGCGCGCAAGGGCAAGGGGCCCAGCGACCATGCCCCGGTGATCGTCGATCTGGACGAGGCCCCCGACGGCGATATCGGCCCGGTCGTACCGCCGGCCTCGGCGCCGGCACCGGTCCGCGGCACGACCCGGCTGCCCCAGAGCAAGGACTGACCGGGCCGCGCCGCCGACCGGACTGCCGACTCAGCTGTAGACGATGACCTTGTCGCCCTCGCGGACCTGATCGAACAGCCACGTCACCCCGGCCTTGTCCCGCACGTTGACGCAGCCGTGCGATCCGCCGGTGTAGCCGCGCGCGGCGAAGTCCGGGGAGTAGTGCACGGCCTGTCCGCCGGAGAAGAACATCGCGTACGGCATCGGGGTGTGGTAGATCGTCGACACGTGGTCGCGGGACTTCCAGAACACGCTGAACGCCCCTTCCCGGGTGGGCATTTCATCGACCCCGAAGCGGACGTCCATGGTCTTCTGCACCTGTCCGTCGACCACCCAGCGCAGTGAGTTGTCCTTCTTGGAGATGCACAGCACCCGCCCGGACAGGCAGCGCGGATCCAGGCCGGCGGCGGCCGGCGGGGTCTGCGCGCTCTGTCCCGGCTGCGGGGTCTGTGCCCCGGTCGGCGTGGGGGTGGGCGTCGGCCGGCCGGTCAACTCCTCGGTGCTCGGCTGCCGGGTCATCGCGGTCAACTGGTCCAGCGTCGGCTGATCGACCACACCGGTGGTGGGCAGGCCGCGCTTGGCCTGGAAGCCGTTGACCGCCGTCCGGGTGGCTGACCCGTAGTAGCCGGTGACCGGATCGGTGAACCAGTCGAGTTGCTTGAGGCGGGCCTGCAGGTCCCGCACCCGGTCACCCTGGGCACCCTGATCCAGCACGGGTACGCCGCCGGTCGGCGCCGCGGCGGCGGACTTCGACGGGGTGCTGGTCGGCGTGGGCGTCGGTGCGGCGGGGGCGGTCGGCGCGGCACTGCTCGCGGACCCGGTCGGGGTCGGGACACTCCCCCGGGTGGGCGCGGGGCTCGGCGTACCGGTGGGCGCCGCGCTGCGGGCCGCGGTCGACCGGGTCGCCGACGACTGCGGGGCGAGCGAGGTGTCCGGGGCCGTCGAGGCCTGCGCGGTCGGCGCGGGCGAGGTCGGCGTCGGCTCGATGCTCGGCTGCGTCGTGGGGTCGGTCGTCGCCGCCGGGGTCTGGTCGACCGCGGGCTGGTCGACCGCGGGCTGGTCGGCCGCGGGCTGGGTCTGACCGGCCGGCACGGGCGCGGCGACCGGCGGAACGGCCGATTGCTTGGCGCACCCGCTCAGGCCGACCACCGACACAACGAGTCCGGTGGCCAGCACAGTGCGCGCGGTGCGCCGCAGGGACGCGGGGAAGGGAGGCATGGTGGTTCCTTGGGGCAGCTGTCGTCACCCGTATGATGCTCGCCTCATGAGCCACATGGATGGCGACGCGCCACATGAGTCACAACTGAAACATTACTCACGAGCGAGACCCTGATCACAGTTGAAACCCTGATCACCGAGTCAAGAGACGCGGTCGGGTTCCACCACCCAGGTGTTGCAGCGGGCGTACACGATCCACTCGTGGTTGAATCCGGCCCGCAGCCACGCCGCCCGCGCTCGGGTCGAGCCGTGGGTCGTCTGTCCCGCGACGGTGTCGCCGGCGAGGTACTCGGTCCAGGCTAGGTAGTCGCTGTCGGTGGCGGTCCAGGACGGCCAGGTCGCCGACAGGATCGCCGCGCTCAGGCAGATGGCCTGCAACTCGTTGCGGCGGGTCAGTTCGGCGACCTGGGCGGGTGGCGCGTCCTGCAACCGGGCCTGCAGATCGCCGGTCACCCCGGCCAGTCGCTGCAGGTGGTGGGCGAACTCGTGGGCCAGGATGGTGTGGTACGCCAGCCGCCCGCCCCGCAGCGTCGGGTCATCGGTGCGGTCCAGATAGATGGTTTCGTTGCGGGGGCAGTAGAACGCGTAGCTGGCCTGGGACCCGCAGGGCGAATCGGTGGTCCCGGCGAACAGCTGCAGTCGGGGGCCGATCAGCTCGAGCCCGGCCCGCTGGAAGGCGTTGGTGTGCATCGCCACCAGGCAGTCCAGGATGCCGGTCAGATACGACTCGAGATCGGCGTCGGGCACCGGCACCGGGCGGCGCGGCTGCTGGGTGCAGGCGACGGAATTGGCCCGGAAGGTGATGTTGTACAGCCGGGAGTCCCGCGCGTTGAGCTGGGTGAAACCGGTGCGCGGGCGCCCGTCCGCCGCGGTGTAGGTCGGGCTGGCCAGGTTGGTGTTCAACTGGGCGTCGGGCACGGTGACCGCGACCTGGGGCAGCGGCCCGGCCGCCGGTACCGGGGACGGCTCCGCCCGGGTCCCGACCCCGAGGACCACACCGACCGCGACGAGGGCGCCCAGCACGACCGAGACCAGCACCGACACCAGGACACTGCGACGTTGCTCCATGCGCCCCCCGCTCGATCCGGCGCTCAGGCCACCTCCGCCGGCGCGACGACCCAAGTATTGCACCGGCCATAGGTGTTCAGCCGGTGGTTGAAGCCCGCCCGGAACCAGCGCTGCATCGCCGCCGCGGAGCCGTGGGTTCCCTCCCCGTATTCGACGTCGTTGTTGTCGGCGAACCAGCCCATCAGGTCGGTGTAGTCGGCGTCGGTGACCCCCAGCTCCCGCCAGGTCGCGCCGAGGAAGACGCCCTGGAAGCAGGTGGCCTGCAGTTCGAGCCGCCGGGAGAGTTCCAGCTGCCCGGCCCGGTCCAGGCCGGCCTGCCGCTGCGCGTAATCGGCGGTGATCCCGGCCAGCAGCTGCAGATGGTGACCGAACTCGTGGCTGATCAGATTCACATAGCCGTTGCGCACGGTGGCGTAGAACTTCTTGCCCGGATCATCGGCCAGCGTGTCGACGTAGATCGACTGGTCGTCGGGACAGTAGAACGCGTTGCGCGACTGGGTGCCACAGGCGCTGGTCACCGTCGCCCGGAAAGTGACCACGGTGGGCGTGGACAGGGTGATCCCCTGGGCGGCCAGGGCCGGCCGGTTCACCGTGACCAGGCAGTTCACGATCTGCTGGAGATGGTCGGCGAGTTCGTCGTCCGGAATCGGTGGCGTCCGGATGGGCAGCTTCCCGGCCGCGGTCCGGCAGCTCTGCGAGTTCGCCGGGAACCCGGCGTTGTACAGCCGCGAGGAGGCGGCGGTCATCTGCTGGTGGTCGGCCGGCGGCGGCGCGTCGTCGGCCCGGTAGGTCGGGTCGCCGGGCGGCAGCTGCACATCGGGAACCATGGGTTGCCAGGACGGTTCGCTCGCCGACCCGGAGGCGCTGGGGGTCGGCGTGGTCTCCTCGGTCCGCGCCGCCGAGTGCGGGGTCGCGACGGTGACCAGCAGGATCACGATCGCGACCGCCACGACCAGGCTCAGTCCGACCGCGAGCCCACGGCCCGGGCGGGGCACCGGCGCAGTGGACATCGGACTCCTCGGCGGACGGCGACAGGTTCCCGGGCAGGCTAGCCGACCGCGGCGGCCAACTCGCTCAGGACATCCAGGTGCGCCAGCAATCGGGTCCGCAGCGGCCGGGCCCGTTCGGCGAATTCGCGTTGCGCGGCGGCGTACGCGGCTCGGCCCGCCGCGGTCTCCACCCGGACCGGCTCGATCCCCCGCTCGGTCAGGTCGTACGCACTGGCGGCCATGTCCAGCCGGCGGATGTCGCGGGCGAGCTCGAAGCAGTCCACGACCAGCTCCGACTCGATCAGCGGGGACAGCTTGTACGCCGCCCGGTAGAGATCCATGTTGACGTGCAGGCAGCCCGGCTGATCCAGCGCGAGCTGGGTGTCCCGGGTCGGGGCGTACGCATTGAGCGGTTTGGCCTCGCGGGTGAAGAAGCGGTACGCGTCGAAGTGACTGCAGACCACCGGGCGCTCCTCCAGGATCCGGGCCAGCCGTTCCGGGTCGAAGCGCAGCGGCAGTTGCGGGTGGCGGGTGCGCTCGGGGCGCAGCCGGTAGACCATCGCCCATTCGTGCATCCCGAAGCAGCCGTACGCCGGGGCGCGGTCGGCGGTGGCCCGCAGCAGGGCGGTCAACCGGGCGATCGTGCGGGACCGCTGGGCCACCACGGCGGCGGTGTCCACCCGATATCCATGATCGGTGCGGATGTAGTCGCGCACCTCGGCGTACTCCTCGGCGTCCGGCAGTACGCCGGTGTGCCCGGGGTGCCAGCGACGCAACTGGTAGGGCCGGTAGGTGTAGTACTCCCACAGAAAGTCCTCGACCGGATCCTTGATGCCCCGGTCGGTGCGCTCGCGATGGCCGACCAGCAGCGTGTCGACGCGTTGCTGATGGCTGTCCCGGCGCTGCCGCCACTCCCCGATCACCTGCACGTGCACCGGCCTAGCGTACGCGGGCACCGTTCCCCTCCCCGGTCCACCGGTTGGGAAATGCGGCGAATCCTTGGGACCATAGAGGACGAACCCCCACCCCACGCCGCGATCGCCGCCGGTCGCGCACGAGAGGATACTAGTGAACATCGTCGACTGGGCCGTGAAGATCATGGGCGACCTGGGCGGCATCGGCGTCGCGCTGCTGCTGTTCCTGGAGAACGTGTTCCCCCCGATCCCGTCGGAGGTGATCCTGCCGGTCGCGGGCGTGACCGCCGGCACCGGGGTCAACACCTACTGGGTGATCCTGCTCTGGTCGGTCGTGGGTTCGCTGGCCGGGGCGTACGTGCTGTATGGGCTCGGCCGGGCCTTCGGCGCCGAGCGGGTCCGCTGGCTGTGCGAGAAGATGCCGCTGCTGGAGGTCGAGGACTTCGACAAGTCGGTGGCCTGGTTCGACAAGCACGGTCGGCTCGGCATCTTCTTCGGCCGGATGGTGCCCGGGATCCGGTCGCTGATCTCGATCCCGGCCGGGGTCTACAAGATGCCGCTGGGCCAGTTCTCCCTGCTGACCGCGGCCGGGTCGGCGATCTGGAACACCATCTTCATCACCTTCGGCTACTTCCTGGGTGAGAACTGGCACATCATCGAGCCGTACACCGACACCATCTCCAACGTGATCTACGTGCTCATCATCGCCCTGGTGCTGTGGTGGATCATCGCCCGGATCCGGCGGAACGCGCGTCGCGCCCGGGCCGCACAGGACTCGGTCCAGAGCGGTTCGACCGACACCACCGACTGACCCGCCGCCGCGGCGCAGCCGGCGCCGCTCGCCCCGGCGCCGTGGCGAGGCGCGCCTCTCCCCGGCGGCGGCCGGTGTGGATCCTCCCTGGCCCCAACCCAACGCACAATCGGATACTTCATATCCGCATCGTGTATCATGGAGTCATAACCGGATATTTCATATCCGACCATGCTCCGACATCAGGGAGGGCCCACCATGAGCACGATCAATCCGCTACTCACACTCAACAACGGCGTCCAGCTCCCCGCCCTGGGCTACGGCGTCTTCCAGACCCCGCCCGAGCAGACCCGCGCCGTTGTCGAGGAGGCCCTGCGGGTGGGCTACCGCCACATCGACACCGCCGCGGCGTACGGCAACGAGCGCGAGGTGGGCGAGGCGGTACGCCGCAGTGGCCTCGACCGCAGCGAGGTGTTCCTGGAGACCAAGATCTGGGTGACCGACTACGGCTATGACCAGACGCTGCACGCCTTCGACAAGTCCGCGGCCAAGCTCGGGGTCGACACGATCGACCTGCTCCTGTTGCATCAGCCGATGCCGCCGCAGTTCGACCTGACCCTGGCGGCGTACCGGGCGCTGGAAACCCTGCTGGAGCAGGGCCGGGTCCGCGCCATCGGAGTCAGCAACACCATGCCCGAGGTGCTGGACCGCCTGCTCGCCGAGACCACCGTGGTGCCTGCGGTGAACCAGATCGAGGTCCACCCCTACTTTCAACAGCGCGCCCTGCAGCAGGTCCATGCCCGGCACGGGATCCTGACCCAGGCCTGGTCTCCGATCGGTGGCATCACCGTGTACGGCGGTGGCGAGCGCAGTGCGTTCGAGGATCCGACCCTGACCGAGATCGCGGCCCGGCACGACGCGACCCCGGCCCAGGTGATGCTCGCCTGGCACCGCCAACAGGGGCGCTCCGCGATCCCCAAGTCGGTCACCCCGGCCCGGATCGCGGAGAACTTTGCCTCCCTGGCGGTGACGCTCAGCGACGAGGAACTCACGCGGATCGACGCCCTGGAGACCGGCCATCGCGGCGGCCCCGATCCCGCCTCGATCACCCAGACCACCTTCGACATCCAGATCCCGGAAGCCTGAGCGGACGCCGGATGCGGCACGACCCACTCGACGTCCTGGTGGTCGGCGGCTCGCTGGCCGGGCTGATGGCCGCCATCGCCCTCGTCCGCCAGGGTCACCGGGTGACGGTGCTGGAGCGCGCGCCCCGGCACCGGCCCTCCGGCGCCTCGTTGGTGGTGCGTGAGGCCGACCTGCGAACGATTCTGGGGGCCGAACACGCCCGCGCTGCGGTCCGGTCAGCGGGTCCGCGGGACACCCGTCGCGGCACCGACGTGCCCGCGACCTGGGCCGGACTGTACGAGGGGCTGTGCCGCGCGGCGGAAGCGGAGCCCCGGCTGACCCTGCGGCACGACACCCGGGTCGGCGCGGTCGGCCAGGACGCGAACTCGGTGTGGGTGCAGGCCGGCCGGGAACGACTCGCCGGAGACCTGCTGATCGGCGCCGACGGGCACCGCAGCCTGGTCCGCCGCAGCGTCGCCCCGGAACATCCGGATGCCGGCTTTGCCGGATATGTGCTGTGGCTCGGGGTGGCCGCGGAGCGGGACCTGGCGTACGCGGGCCCCTGGCCGGGCGGACTCGACATCCGTGACTCCGGCGCGCATCTGCTCCTCGGCTACCCCCTCGCGGGCCCGGACGGCTCGACCGCCCCGGGGCGGCGGCGCCTGGGCTGGGCCTGGTACGACCGCACCCGCAACGAGGTGTTCCGGGAATTGGGGGCAGTGCGCGGCGGGGTCGGGCACCACTCGCTGCGGGCGCCCGACCTGCCGCCGGAGGTGATCGACGGGCTGGCCGGCGAGGCCGGCCAGTGGCCGCAGCCGTGGCGATCGGCGATCACCGACTCCTTCGGCCGGGTCGACTTCGTCGGAACCCCGATCACCGAATACCTGCCCGAGCGTCTGGTTCGCGGGCGGATGGTCCTGGTCGGTGATGCCGCGCACGTGCCGACCCCGATGACCGGTCGAGGTTTTGCCACCTCGCTGGACGATGCTGCGGCCCTGGCCGGGTCCTGACCGGCGTCGGTCCGCCCCGGCCCGGAACGGCGGGCCGGCACCGGTGCGGCGCTACCTGCCGGATCTGAACCGACTGATCTGGGACCGCACGATCAACCCGGGCCGAGTGTTCGACCTGTCGCTGCCGTTGGAGCAGGCCACCGAGGGCCGAAGTGCCGTTTCGATGTTCTCGTTGCGCCGCAGCACACTCGAAATGCCCGCTGACTGGACGCCGTCACCGGTGAGTGCATCGAAACGGTCACCGCGCCCGGTAACCCCTCGCTCTTCGAGGGATTTCAGCTCCGGCCTCCCATCAACTGAACGACCAGGGTCTCGGCCAGCCAGGACTCCACCTGCGCCGGGGTCCACCCCGCATCGAGCACCAGTGCGGCATACACCCCCTGGGCGGCATAGGCGCGGAAGACCGCCTGCGCGTGCTCGAGCGGGACCACGAGCTGGTCGGCGACTGAAGCCATGAGCCGGTCCATCACCATGTTCCGACCGCGGAGCTTTCCCTGCAGCAGCCTGCGGGTCTCGGCGTCGCCATCCATCGCCGCATCGAGGATCCGGACCACATCGAAGTCGGCTGAGTAGAGCGTGATCAGCCAGTGCGCCGCGCCGCGCAGCCGATCCAGCGGATCCGACTGCCCCAGCACCTCATCGGCCAGTTCCCGGGCCCGCGCGCGTTCCAGCCAGCGCTCGCAGATCAGATTCAGGATCTCCCGCTTGGCCCCGAAAGCGGCATACACGGTGCGGGTGCCGACGCCGGCCCGGCGCGCGATCGCCTCGATGCTGGTCGGACCGTACCCCGCGGTGGCGAACAGCTCCTGCGCAGCATCGGCGACCCGCAGTCTGGTCGCCTCGGCCTGCTGCTGCCGATACGTCGATCCCTTGACCTCATCCACCACACAGGAATAGTATCGATGCATTCATTGCAGTACTACTGCACTAACTGCAGAGATGCTGCGAGTCAAGGAGGACTCGTCATGAAAACCTCAGTGGGCGCGCAGGTCGTCGAACGGATCCTGCACGAGGGATTTGCCGGTGGGGACGCCGACATCGTGGATGAACTGTGTGCCCCCGACATCGTGGAGCACCAATTCGGCCTGGCCGGCACCGGCGCCGAGGCGATCGCGAAGATCAAGCAGGGCATTCGGGAGGTGCACACCGCGTTCCCGGATCTGACCTTCACCGTCGAGGACGTCGCAACCGCCGGCGACACGGTCTGGGTTCGCGCGGTGGGCCACGGCACCAACACCGGCCCCTTCTTCGGTCCACCGACCGGGCGACCGATCCAACTCACCGTGATCGATGTGGCCCGGGTGGTCGACGGCCGGATCGTCGAACACTGGGGCGTACCCGACCGCTTCGAGATCCTCGTTCGGCTCGGCAAACTGAGCACACCGCCACGCACCTGAGCGGCGCAACACCGGCCAAGAAGACCTTGAATCCGATACCCAGGTACAGGTTTACCGTGGAGGCATGACCCACCACACCCCCTCCGCGGCAGCCCCGACCTGGGTACCGGAATCCTGCACCCTCCCCACCGTGGAGCAGCCGCTGCGCGTGCGGGAGTTCGACGACCTGTTCACCGGCTCCCTGCGCACCATCGAGCGCCCCGGCCCGACCACGGCCCGATTGACCCTGGCGACAGCCGAACCCGCGCAGGTCCGCGACCTCGTCGATCGCGAAGTCGGCTGCTGCAGCTTCTTCACCTTCACCCTCACCCCCGAACCGGACGGGCTCAGCCTGGGGATCGATGTCCCGGCGACCCGGGTGCCGGTCCTCGACGCCCTGGTCGGGCGCGCCGCCACCCTCGCCGGACTCCCCCGATGAGCACGTACGCCGGGTTGCGCCCGGGCCAGGTCGCCGCGGCGGCCGGGGTCAACCTGCAGACCCTGCGCTACTACGAGAACCGCGGCCTGCTCGAGCGGCCCGACCGCAGCCTGGGCGGCCACCGCCTCTACCGCGCGGACACGGTCACCGTGCTGCGGGTGATCAAGACCGCCCAGCGACTCGGCTTCACCCTCACCGAGATCGCCGAACTGCTCGACACCGCCCGGCACCGGCACGGCCCGGGCGCGGGGCACCGGTTTCAGGAACGCGCCCGGCAGCGCCTCACCGATGTCGAGGCCCGGATCGCGGAACTGGAACTGATCGCGCAGACCCTGCGCGAGGCGATCGCCGTCGGGTGTGACGACCTGATCGAGTGCGCCGCCGTGCCCGGGTGCCCGCTCCCGTTCGCCCGCCTGGCCGACTCCGCCGAGCCCGCGCCGGCCGACCGCCCCCGGGGCTGAGGACGACCGCCACCCAGGGGACTCACCCGACCAGCGTGACCCCGGCGTACGCGATGCTCGCGACCAGCACGGTGGCCAGCCCCGCGAGCAGGAAGGGGCGTCCGCCGACCCGGATCAGCCGGCGCACCCGCACTCCGCATCCCAGCCCGAACATCGCGGCGGTCAGCAGCAGGGTCTGCAGCGCCGCCCCGCCCGCGATGACGACCTCGGGCAGGGGGGCGTACGAGCGCAGCAGCACCATGACCAGAAAGCCGAGCACGAACGGCGGCACGATCGGCGGCAGCGTCGCCCGCCCCCGTACGTCGCGGTCCCCGGTCGCCGCCCGGCGGCGGGCCTGAACGCTGAGTACCGCGACCACCGGGGCCAGCATCAGCACCCGGGCGAGCTTCACCAGGACGGCAACGGTCAGCGCCGCCGGCCCGAGCAGGCCGCCGGCCGCGACCACCTGGGCGACCTCGTGGATCGATCCGCCGGCCCACCGTCCCGCGGTTCGGGGGTCCAGGCCCAGCACCGGCGCCAGCAGCGGCACCACGGCGATCATCAGCGTGCCGAAGATCACCACCAGCGCCACCGCGGTGACGGTGTCCTCCTCGTCCTCCCCGTCGGGATCGGTCACCCCGGCCACCCCGGCCACCGCGGCGGCACCGCAGATCGAGAAGCCGCAGGCGATCAGCAGGCGCAGGCCCGGGCGTACCCCGAGCAGGCGACCGAGCAGCAGGGTCCCGCCGATCCCGCCGACCACGATGGCCACCACCACCAGCAACATCGGGGCACCCAGGGCCAGTACCTCCCCCAGGACCACGTGCAGGCCGAGGAACACGATCCCGGCCCGCAACAGCTTCTTGGCCGCGAAGTCGATCCCCGGCGCCAGACGGTCGGGCAGCCACCCCAGATTGGCGAGCACGACGCCGACCACGATCGCCACCAGCATCGGCGACACCCCGGGTGCGATCAGCCCGATGCCGTACGCGACCCCGGCGACCGCCAGGGCAACCGCGGTCCCGGGCGCGAGCGTACGCAGCACATCGGGAACACGCGGACCGGCCGGCGCCGGGAGATGGAGCTTCATGGTGCCCATCGTGTCCGGACCGCGCACCTCGCAGTAGGGGCAGTTCTCACCCGGGTCACAAGCTAATCTTGTGACACATGATCGAGAGGTGGGAATGGACACAAGCCGGGAACCGGACCTGGAGGCACTCCGCGCGCTGGCGCTCACCGCGGAGTCGGGCAGCATCTCCGCCGCTGGCGCCCGGTTGGGGGTGAGTCAGCAGGCGGTCTCGCTGCGGATCCGGGCCCTGGAGCGCGACCTGCGGGTACGCCTGCTGGTCCGCTCCCCCCGCGGCTCCCACCTGACCCCGGCCGGCCAACTCCTGGTGGGCTGGGCCGCCCCGCTGCTCACCGCCGCCGACGAGTTCACCGCGGCCGCCCGCACCTTGCACGACTCCGGAACCGACACCCTGCGGATTGCGGCCAGCCTGACCATCGCCGAGCACCTGATCCCCGAGTGGATCGCCCGCTGGCGGGTTCACCTCGGCACCGCCGGCCCGGCCGTGCAACTCAGCGCCGCGAACAGCAGCGTCGTGGCCGAAGCCGTCCGGGAGGGAACCGCCGACCTCGGCTTCATCGAGACCCCCGCGATCCCGGCCGATCTGACCTCGCGACCGATCGGGGCCGACACCATCGAGGTCGTGGTCGCCGGTACCCATCGCTGGGCGGTCACCCGCGCCGTGTCGATCCCCGAGCTCGCCCGGACCCCGCTGGTCCTGCGCGAACCGGGGTCAGGGACCCGGCAGACCTTCGACGACGCGCTGCGGACCGCGGGCCACCCGCGGACCGCCGAGCCGGCCGAGGTCGCCCGGACCACTCTCGCCCTGCGCAGCGCGGTGATGGCCGGCACCGCCCCGGGGGCGCTCAGCTCGCTTGCGGTCGCCGACGACCTGCAGGCCGGCCGGCTGGTTCGGGTCCGCATCCGCAATCTCCGCATCCAGCGGCCGCTGACCGCGATCTGGGCCGGTCGCGCCGGGCCGGGCGTACGCGACTTCCTCGCGCTCGCGCCCGGGACCTGACCGACGCGGACGGCTTGGGTGCGCCGCTGAGCCCGGGGCGTGGCTACAGTGCAGCCATGCAGCAGGACATCGTGATCTTCCCCGCCCCCGGGCGCCGCACCAAGCAGCGCAGCGGAGCGATCGTGCTGTTCCTGCTCCTGGGCGCCCTGCTGGTCGGGGCGGTCGCGATGTTCCTGGCCGAGGGAGGGGTGATGCCGGTCGTCGCGATGGTGCTGCTGGCGGTCGCGCTGTACGGCCTGGTCCGCTCCACCCTGCCGTCCTTCCGCGCCGACCCCGAAGGCGGCTACGGGCCGGTCCTGGTGGTCAACCAGGACGGCATCGGCGACGGGCGGCTGTTCCTCCCCTGGTCCCGGGTCACCGATGTCCGGGTCGCCGAGATCCGCTCCACCCGCCGCGCGCGTACGCTCGGGGCCCGGCTGAACGATGCCATCGCCGCCGACACCGGCGTGCTGGACGGGGAGTTCGAACTGCACATACACACCACGACCCCCGTGCCGCCGCAGGCGCTGGTCCCGGGTCGGCACAGCCAGCCGCACCCGCAGTTGATCATCTACAACCTGCAGCGCGATATCCCCTCCGCGCACTGGACGCCGTTGGCCGACGCGATCCGCGCGTACGCCCGGCAGCAGGGCATCACCACCGACTGACCCCCGGGCACGGCGGCCACGCCGCAGATCAGGCCGGGCCCGCCGCCCGCGCCTCCTGCACCGCGACCAGCGCACGCCGTAGTTCGGCGATCCAGTCGCTCTCGTGCTGACCGACCAACCGGACCGACCAGGCCAGTGCCTCGGACCGGGAGCGAGCCACCCCGGCCTCCACCAACGTGTCCAGGACCTGCCGTTCGGGTTGCCGCAACCGGGTCATCACCGGGACCGACAAGGTGGTGAACAACTGCCGGGTCTCCCCGCAGCGCGCCCCCCAGGCAACCTTGCGCCCGAACCGGGCCTCGGCCTCATCGGCGATCTGCATCCGCTTGTGCCGGGTTTCCTCCCGGAACCGGTTGATCCGGCCGGCCTCGGCCGCCCGCTGCGCGGCGTCACCCTCGGCTTCGGGCGGTTGCAGCCCGCCGACCACGAGGATCTCGTCGCGATCCACTTCCACCTCGGGTTCCCCGATGAACCACTCCTCGGGAAGCCGCCCTACGAACCATGCTCTGATTTCACCCATACACGATTACACAATTACATTGCTACAACGTCAAGGATCTCGGCTCGAACTCGTACGCCAGCACCAGGCTCCCCAGCGCGGTGGTGTCCGAGCCCACCAGGCGCAGCGGGCGCGGCGCGGGGAGATCACCGAACAGCCGCTTGCCCGAGCCGAGCAGGAGCGGATGCACGAACAGCCGCAGCCCGTCGATCAGCTCGTCGTGCAGGAGCCGGCGCACCAGCATGCCGCTGCCCAGGATGACGATGTCGCCGATACCGGCTTCCTTGAGCGCCGCGATGTTCCCGGAGAGATCCCCCGTCAGCACCCGGGTCGGCGCCCAGCCCGGATCGGTCAGCGTGGCACTGACGACGTACTTGGGGGTGGCGTTCAGGTGCGCGGCCATCGGGTTGTCAGCGGACACCGTCGGCCAGTAGGCGGCCATCTTCTCGTAGGTACGCCGCCCGAACAGATAGCCGGTGGTGTTGCCCAGGGCGCCCGCGGCGGCCGTGGTGTGGATGGCCTCGGCGTACGGGGCACCCCAGCCACCGTGTTCGAACCCGCCGTCGCGGTCCTCGTCGGGGGACCCCAGCCCTTGCATCACCCCGTCGACGGAGAGAAACTCAATGGCGATCAGCTTGCTCATGATGTGCTCCTTTCTCCGCCATGGTGCGGCCGCGGAGCGCTCGGCGGCTTGAAGAAAACTGATCGGAGGGACGCCCATGCTCGATCCCGCCGCGCCGGCGCCGGGCCCGATCCTGATCCGGCACCCGGTCCCGCCCGAACTCGCCGGCCTCGTCGCCGGCATCGTGGGCTTTGCCCAGCACAGCGCGCACCCGGTGGCCCGGCGTCAGCCGGCGGGCAGCCTGATTCCGCTGATCCTGTCGTTCGGCCCGACGCTCGATGTGGTCAGCCTGTCCAACGGGGTCGGGGTGGGCCGGCACCGGTCGTTCATCGCCGGATTCATGCCCGGCTATGCGAGCACCCGGTTCGAGGCCGAACAGCACTGCCTGCAGATCTACCTCACCCCGCTCGGGGTCACCCGGCTGCTCGGGGTGCCCGGCCGGGAACTGGCCGGCCGCGTGCTCGACGCGGATGCGGTGGCGCCCTGGCTCGGCGCCGGGTTCCGCGATCAGCTCCGGGGTGCGGGTACCTGGGCGGACCGTTTCGCGCTGGTCGATCGCGCGCTGCGGCACCGGCTCACGACCGCAAGCCTGCGTCCGGAGCCGTTCGTGGCCTGGATGTGGGAGCAGATTCGGCGCACCTCGGGCCGCGCTCGGATCGGCGAGTTGATCGCGCAGACCGGCTGGAGCCAGCGCCACGCGATCGCGCGCTTCACCGAGCAGATCGGCGTCTCGCCGAAGACCGCGGCCCGGGTGGTTCGGTTCGAGCACGCCCTGACCGCACTCCCCGACCGGCCGGCCGCCGAGGTGGCCGCTCGCCTGGGGTTCGCCGATCAGAGTCATCTGATCCGGGAGGTACGCCGCTTCTCCGGCTGGACCCCCTCCGAACTGACCCCCGAGCGGACCCCCACCGCCCGGGCCGCGATCGGCGGAGCCCCGGAGCTCCTACCGCCCGGTCGGCGCTGAGCGTCCGCGCGGGTCAGCGCAGCGGGTCGAGGAGCAGATAACCGTCGACCCGGCGTACCGCATCACTGGCGGGATCCGCGGGGAGCTGATGACCGAGGTTCTGCGACCGGACCTCGGCGATCCACTGATCGTGCTGGTATTCGTGATTGATGATCGCGGTCAGCAGGTAGCCGGCGACGGCGGTGAGTTGCTCCGGTGCCCCGACCCGGCCGGCGGCGATCGCACCGACTCGGTCGTGGACCCGTTCGGCGACGGTGCTGCGGAAGCGCCGCAGCCGGTCGGTCGTGGGCAGTTCGCCGCGCAACGGCTCGGGGTTGGCCGAATCCATGATTCGGTCGAGTTCGGGGTCGGGGCTGGGCTCGGCCGCGGTGAGGTTGCGGATCATGAAGTGCGCGACATGGGCCTGGTGGCCGAGGTGCCAGCCGATCGCCGAGAAGTTCTCGTGCGGTCGCCACACCACTTCCTCCGGAGTCAGGTCACGCCACAGTTCCTCGGTGTAGGCGCAGGCGCGGTCGTACTCCTCCAGCAGGGCGGGCAGCGGCATCAGTTGGTCGGACATGGCGTGCTCCTTGGATCGGTTTCCGGGATGGCCGAGCAGGTGGTCCGGACGGCCTCGGCGGCCCGGAGCCCGGAGCGGAGAGCTCCTTCGAGGTGCCCGGCAAAGGCCGGCGCGGTCTCGGTCGACGCCCAGTGGAGCCGGCCGTGCACGGGCCGAGCGTACGCCGGGTCGCCGAAGGTACTCATGTCCTCTCCCCCGTGCACCGGCTGGGTGTAGCGCTCCGCGCTCCAGTTCCGGACATGGATCGCCCGCGGCGGCGGGGTGTCCGGACCGAACAGCCGGGCCAGTTGGTCGCCGAAGACCTGGGCGATCGCCCGGTCCGACGCGCCGGCCAGGGCCTCGGCCGGCGCGAAGCCGAAGAGGGCGGCCGGCGCCCCCTGCGGTCCGCTGTGGTCGTGGAATTCGCGGAAGGGTCCGCGGTGACTCATCGCCGAGCCGGCCAGGCCCCGCGCGCGCCAGAAGGGGGTGTCGAACACCGCGACAGCTTTGATCATCGATCCCATCCAGACCGCGGTCCGCGCCGCGACCCGGCGTACCTCGGGCGGCAGGTCCGGGGCGAAGGCGATCGACTCGGCCGCCAGCGCCGGGGGCAGGGCCAGGATCGCGTGTGCGGCAGCGATCTCGCCCGCCGGGATGCGGATCCGGACGCCGGCCGGGTCGACCGCGATCGCCTCAACCGGCTGGGCCAGCCGCAGGGTGCCGGCGGGGAGGACCGCTGCCAGCGCGTCGAGCAGGTGCTGCGCTCCACCGGTGAAGCGAGCGGCGGGAGTGTCGATGGGGCTCCCCTGCAGGCGCTGCACCGTCCCGGCCTCGAACAGCGCGTCGCCGTCGAGGTGCTGGGCGAAGGTCGGTACGCCGAGTCGGTCGGCCAGGGAGTGGATCACCGGCTCGTTCCCCCAGAACCAGGTGGCTCCGAGGTCGATCGTCCCGCCCTCGACCGGCACCGAGTGGGCACGCCCGCCGACCCGGTCCCGGGCCTCCAGCACGATGACGTCCAGCCCGGCCCCGACCAGGACGTACGCAGCCACCAGCCCCGCCGCCCCGGCGCCGACCACGACCACATCGGCCCGGCCGGGAACCGCCGGCGGCGTCCCGGTGCTCATGCCGCGTCCTGGGGCAGGAACGACCGCGGGCTGCGTACCAGGACCAGCACCGCGAGCGGAACGAGGACGACGATCGCCAGCAGCGAAAGCACCGGGAAGGAACTGGCGGCCAGCAGCGGCCCAGCAGCGAACGCCGCGGTGGCCCCGAACAGATTCGACACGGCATCCACGCCACCCTGGGCGGCCGCCTTGGTGTCAGCGGACACGACCGAGCTGAACAGGGCCGAGCCGGACACGTTCACGAAGGACCACCCGAGGCCGAGCAGGATGAGCGAGGTGATGATCCAGCCGAATTTCTCGGGCTGCAGGGCACCGATGACGAGGGAGGCGACGAAGATCACGATCCCGATGCTGATCGTGGCCCGGTGTCCCAGCCGGTCGGTGAGCTGACCGACGACCGGCGACAGGGCGTACATGCCGAGGATGTGCAGGCTGATGGTCACTCCGACGATCTCCACCGACCCGCCTTGGTGGGTCAGGTGCACCGGGGTCATCGTCATGATCGAGACCATCACGACCTGGGCGGAGACGATCGCGAGCACGGCGTACCGGGCTCCGGGGTTGATCCGCAGTTCGGCGAACATCCGGGCGATCGCGCCGCGGCGGGGACCGGTCTTGGCTTCTGCGGCGTCCCGCTGGGCCACCCGGAGTGGGTCGGGACGCAGCAGCGCGAAGACGACCGCGCCGGCCACGGCCATGCAGACCGCGGCGATGAGGAACGCGCTGGCATAGAGGGTGAGCCCGGTGGCCCCGGTGATCAGTCGGCCCGGCACTGCCAGGTTCGGGCCCAGGACCGACCCGATCGTGCCCACCCAGACGATCAGCGACAGGGACCGACCGTGGTGGCGCGGCTCGGCCAGATCGGTGGCGGCGAAGCGGGCCTGCAGACTGACGGCCAGGCCGGCGCCCATCAGGAACAGGCCGATGAACAGGAGCACCACCAGGCTGCGCTGGGCGGCGAGGACCAGCAGCACGCTGCCGACCGCGGCGGTCCACCAGCCCGACGTCAGGGCGACCCGGCGTCCGTAGCGGGCGGCCAGGGTGCCCAGGGGTACGCCCATCAAGGCCGCGCCAAGTGTGCTCGCGGTCCGGGCCAGTCCCGCCCAGGCCTCATTCTGGGTGATCTCCCCGGCCAGCAGGATCCCGATCGAGGGCGCCACGCCGACGCCGACCGTGCCGACGATCTGGGTGATGACCAGCACGATGAGGGTGCGTCGCTGCAGCCGCGAACGGGCCGCGCCGGGGGCGATGGTCACTGTGGTCATGGATTCTCCTCTGCGTACGGGTGGGTGGTCAGCCGCGGGCGGCATCGCCCGGCGCCACGGTCGCGTCGAGCACGAGGCGGAATCGCGCCCGGCCGTCCCGGAGGTCGGCCAGCGCGGTCGGGGCATCGACGAGCGGGTAGATCTGCGTGACGGGTCGCACCCCGTTGCCGACCGCGAACTCCATTGCCTGTTCGGTGTCGGTGGGGCTGCCGGTGATGTGGCCGGTGACGGTCAGCGCGTGACTCACCATCGACCCGACGGGCAGTTGCAGGGCGCCGGCGTCGACGCCGATCAGGACGAGCCGCCCGTGCGGCCGGAGGCCGGCGATGAGTTCGGCGACCGGCTCGGTGGACGAAGCGGTGGCGATGATCGCGTCCGCGCCACCGAGGGCGCGCAGGGCTCGGCCGGGCGGCGTCGCGGTGCTGTCCAGGTAGTGGTCGGCGCCCAGCTGGTGGGCGATCTCGGAGCGCTCCGGTCCGCGCGCGATCGCGACGACCTCGTACCCCATCGCCGCGGCGAACTGCACCGCGAGGTGGCCCAGGCCGCCGATCCCGAAGATCGCGACCCGCCCGCCGGCGGGCACGTCCGCGGTGCGCAGGGCGTTGAAGGTCGTTACCCCGGCGCAGCCCATCGGTGCGGCATCGACGAAGTCGAGCCCGTCGGGGATCCGCGCCAGCGCGGCGGCCGGGGCCAGGAATCGGCTGGTCCAGCCGCCGGGGTAGCTCACGCCGGGGATCCGGCGCTCCGGGCAGTGCACCACGTCGCCGGTTCGGCAGGCGCGGCAGTGTCCACAGCTGCCGCCGAACCAGCCGACGGCAACGCGGTCGCCGACCTGCCAGCCGGAGATCCCCTCCCCCAGCTCGGAGATGGTCCCGGCCACCTCATGGCCCGGCGTCACCGGGAGGTCCGCACCCTCGGCGGCGGCCGTGCCGAGGTCGGCGCGGCACACGCCGCTGGCCACGACGTCGAGGGCCACCCAGCCGGGCGGGGGCGTACCGACCTCGACCCGGTCGGCGACCAGTTCGCCGCCGGGTGTGTGCACGCGCATCATGGTTGCCAGGTCTGCCACGGGGTTCCTCCGGTCGGTGGGTGCTGCCGGAGCAGGATACGAGGGACCGGGCGTCCGGGGTAGCCGATAACTGGGAATACGGCGATAACATGCCTGTATGGCTGAACGGACCGACCGGATGAGTACCGAGGGCATGCGCTATGCGCGGGCGGTGGCCGAGACGGGCTCGTTCAGCGCCGCGGCGAGAGCCTATGGGGTCACCCAACCGGCCCTGTCGAACGGCATCGCCAAGCTCGAGGCTACCCTCGGGGCGAAGCTGTTCGACCGTTCCCCGCGCGGGGTGACCCCGACCGGGTTCGGCGCGGCCATGTTGCCGCGGATCGAGCGGGCCCTGACTGCCCTCGACGACGTGCGCGCCGAAGCTACCCGATTGATCGCGCCGAAGCCGGAGACCGTACGCGTCGGGGTCTCGCCGCTGATCGACCCGACGCTGGTCGCCAGCGCCTATCGGGCCGTGCGCGACCTGCCCGGGCCGGACGCGCGGCGTCAACTGGTGCTGAGTGAGGCGAACATGCGGGAGTTGCGCGAGGCCCTGGTCGACGGTGATCTGGACATCATCGTGGTTCCCTCGGTCGAGCCGATGCCCCGCTACGAGCACCGGGTGATCGATTCCGAACCCGTCGTTCTGGTCGAGCCGCTCCCCGGCGAAGGCCCCGTACGCCTGGCCGACCTCACCGGTCGGGAACTGATCCTGCTGCCCGACACGTGCGGCCTGACCACCTTCACCAACAGCCTGATCGAAGAGCATCACCTGGCCGTGCGGGCATACCCGGGCGAGGCGGGCAGTTACCGCGTGCTCGAGGAGTGGTCCCACCTCGGACTCGGCTCGGCGATGCTGCCCAAATCCAAGCTCGCCGACCCGGCGGGCCCGTACCGCGAGGTGCTCGACGCCGAGGGGAACCTGCTGGAGATCTTCTACGAGGCCGTCTGGGACCCGAACTCGCCGATCGCCGACGACCTCGCCGCGCTGACCGATCGGCTCGGCCAGCTCAGTCACTGACGAACGGGGACATTCACGGCTGTTATGCCCCTGGTCGACCGGGCTTGTGAGGTTATGCCGACCAGCCGGTGACCGCTTCGACGCGCAGGACGAGCAGGTGATCGAAGGGCCGGTCGGCATAGTGCGGGACGGTGCGGGCCAGCTGGTCCGCCAGGGCTGACACTAGTGCGGGCGGCGGGCTCGGCAGGTGCCGCAGTTCGGCGCGGACCCACCACAGCCCAGACCAGTCCTCGGGATCCCAGTGCTCCACGAGTAACGAGCCGCGCGGGTCGGCCTCGAGGTTGCGTTCGCGCTGGAGTCGGGTCCCCGATTTGGGCTTGACCAGGTCGACCGGGATGCCGACGTGGTCCGGACCGGCGCCATGGTCCGGACCGGCGAGGGCGTACATGACGGGGACGGGTTGGGGCCCCCTGGTCGGGTGGACCGTGCACAGGACGCCATGGGTCCGGTGCCCCAGTCGCGCGCGGGCCGCAGCATCGGTCAGTCGCATGTGATCGACCCTAGGCCCGGCGCTCCTCATCCAGCGGTCCCGGGTGGGGGCTCCGGAGTCAGCGCTGGTACCGCGTACCGGTGTCGACCCGCTCCTCGGCCGGAGCTCCACTCCAGCCCAGGGTTACCGGGTCGCCCTCCCGGAGGTCGTCGGGACGCAGGGCGAGGAAGCGGTAGTGGGTGTCATCGTCCACGACGACCTCGGTCACCGGGGTCTCGCCCACGTAGATGACCGGTGCGAGCGCCCGGACCGGGATCGGCGCTTCGGTCTCGACGAGGAACTCGACCGTCGACTCCAGCGCGGGCAGCCTGGAATCGAAGTTGCGTCGTTTCGGTGGGTCGAACCGGGCCGGGCGCTGCTGCACCGACACGACGCGGGGCAGGGCATGGTGGGGCTTTCGACGGCGCTCCCGGGCTCCGGGGTCACTGGTCATTTTCGAACCTCCTCAGCGAGTGGATCACACCGGCACCAGTTGCAGGTCGTCGAACGCGAATGGACGCGCATCGCCGGTGGTCGGGCGCAGGTGGATGGCCACGATCTCCCGCAGGTCCAACTCGGCCCGGCGGCCGATGCAGTGGGGATTGAACCGCAGGGTCGACAGCATCGTCTTGGACTGCCCGGGCCGCGCGAACGGGCGCGGGACCCCGCCCACGGCAGCGGAGCCGATCCAGCCGATCCGGCCCGCGGCGTCCTCGAGACCCAGGTCGAAGCTGACCCCCGTGCCCGCGATCGTGGTGTCGACCACTTCGGCCACGCGCAGCCACACCTCTTGGTGGCGCAGGTCGACGCTGCCGGTCTCCGAGCGGAAGTCACCGGCACCCTTCTCCCGGGCGAAGAGCACCATGCCGACCGTGAGCCCGAAGAAGCTGTGGTTGAACGCGCCCGAGACCTGGTCGAACGGGAACTCATCGGCGAACAGCCCGCCACTGGTCGTGGTGGGTCGCCCCAGGGAATTGACCGCGATCGTGTTGTTGTCGTCGTGGTTGTCGACCGTCTCGGCCTTCTCGATCCGGTACGCCAGATCGATGGCCGGCGTCGGCACCCCGGCCGGTTTCACCGTTCCGAGCAGGTAGTCCGCCGACCCGTCCCCCAGCAGGGTGCCGCGGAACAGGGCACACCCGTAGACTTCGAGGATCCGTTCGTGGGTGCCGCGGGCGAACACCGGCGTGACCCCGTCGTTGGCCAGCCACTGTCGGTTGAAGAAGTTGTGGTTCGCGCTGTGCACGTAGATCTGCGAGGTGAATGGTCCCGGCACGGACTGATCGAAGAACTGCGCACCGTTGTTGTCGCGGACGTCACCGTCGGCGGCCGGCAGGATGGTCGCGAACACGTAACCTTTCGGCGCGATCGTCGACTGGCCCGCCCAATAGCGGAAGTTGGTCGGCGCGAGCGCCAGCACCGACCGGATCGTGACGCCGATCGACCCCATCACCTCGGGCACGGTGACCACCGCGTCCCCGCCGCGGGAGTGCCCCATCAGTCCGACCCGGCCGAAATCGAGCCGGCCCTCGAACAGCGAGCCCGGGGTGGCATCCAGTGCCTGGAAGTGCCTGATCGAGTCGATGATCAGGTCGGCGCGCGCCTCAATGTTGCCCACGCCGGCACCGGAGCCGTTCAACGCGTTGCAGTCGACCGATACCGCAACGATGCCCATCTTGGCCAGGGCGGTCTGAAAGTAGTCGTAGCCCCGGTAGCTCGGGTCCGCCGGGGAATGGTTGCCGTGCGCCAGCACCACCAGCGGAACCCGTCCGAGCGCGGCCAGCCGCTGGTTGAAGGCCATGTCCTTGCCGTCGTCGACGGCCGGGTAATACACGCTGCCGCGGACCGGGCCGGCGGCGTACTCGGTGAAGCCGACCGGGAACAGGTCGAGGGCCGACGGGTCCCCGCTCACCGGCGGGTCGACACAGGCGACGGTGAGCTGCCGAGCAACCGACGCCGGACAGCTGGTGAGCGACTGGGTCACATGGACGGTGTCGCCGGCCACCAGGGCGTGGGTCAGGAACACGATCGGTGCGGTGCCGGTCCCCACCTGCGCGAAGTTGCGCCAGACCCGGATCATGGCGCCGGGCACCGCCGCTGTGATGGTGATCGAGGTGTCCCCGGCCTGCACCGGCCCCACGGCCGGCGCCGGCAGGGCCGCGCACGGCTGCACGCTGCCGGTCCCGGGTGGGCTGGATGGATCGCTCGCGCACAGTTCCTGGGTCGCGCTGAAACTCTCCCCCGTGCTGACCGGCGACACCCCGAGCAGCAGCGCCCCGCCCCAGCACCGGAACGTGCCCAGCGCGGACCCGCCCCGGGCCACCGTGACCCGGGCCCCGTTGGCGATCTGGCTGATCCGGATCTGCTCCTGGCCATCGAACATGGCGTCGAACACCGGTGCCGGCAACGGGTTCGGACCGGGCGCGACGGTGTACTGGACCGACGGGGGCGCCTCGTCCCGGCACAGGTCGGTGTGCGCACGGACCTGCTGCCCGAGGCTGTAGAACGGGGTGACGTTCACCCCCTGCTGCTGACTGCACCCGTTGACCCGGCCGACCTCGGCCCCGTCGGCGGTGATCCACACATTCGCGCCGCCGAGCAGGTTGCCGACCCCGGTGCGCGACCCGCAGGTCCACACTGGCGCCGGGTTGATCTGCGGCCGCGGCGGTCCGGCCGGATAGTCGACCGTGTGGTCACGCACCTCGAGGACGGCCGACCAAGCACTGGTCAGCCCACCCCGGTGCTGCCGGGCGCGCACCTGCTGGCCGGCGACCAGCGGGGCCGGGAGCGGGACTCGCTGCCCCACCGGTTCGGGAAATCCCGCGGTCACGCTGGCGACGACCGCGCCGTCCACCTCGACCTCGAGACTCGCGTGCGGCACGAAGCCCCACACCGTGACCGCAGTCGCGCACTGATACAACGGACCCGCGATCCATGGGGGCGACAGCAACTCGCGATCAGGCTTCAGACCCAACTCGTCGGTCCGGACAACGGTGTCGTCCACGACTGCCTCCTTCGCCCAAGGGTCGCGCAGAACTCGTGGCCGCTTTTACGCTAACCCCGGCGCTCCCCGGCCGACAGTCCCGTGCTTCACCGACACACGAAGACCGGAACGAGCCCGGGACCGGCATCACGATCGCCGTCACGCCGGACGCAAGCCTGTCCCGATCCTGCCTCCAGTCCCCCGGATTCGGCCCGCTGGCGCCCTCCGACGTCGACTGGCGTCAGGATCGGACCACGATCGTGCGATGACCCCTGCCGTTGCCGCCCCTCGTGCACCGGGGGTTCCTCAGTACGATTTGGGCAGGCCCAGCGTGTGCTCGCTCACGTAGTTCAGCACCATCTCCCGGCTGATCGGCACGTTCTTGAACAGTCGCGCCAGCGTGAGCATGTCCCCCAGGCCGATCTCCCGGGTAAAGGCGCTGCCGCCGTGCACCTCCATGGCCTGGTCCAGGCATTCGATGCCCGCGTCGGCGGCCAGGAACTTCGCCATGTTGGACGCCTCGCCGGCGTCCTGACCGGCGTCGTAGCGGGCGGCCGCGGTCCGGATCATCAGCCGCGCTGCCTCGAGATGAATGGCCGCCTCGGCCAGCGGGTGCGCGAGACCCTGATGGGCCCCGATCGGTACGCCCCACACCTCACGCTCCTTGGCGTAGGCGACCCCCTTCTCCATCGCGTAGCGGGCCATGCCGGTGCAGGTGGCGGCGATGATGACGCGCTCCGGGTTGAGTCCGTCGAACACCGCACGCAGGCCCTTGCCCTCGGTCCCCACCAGTCGGTCGGCCGGCACGACGACGTTGTCGAAGTACACCGTGAACTGCGAGTCCGGGGTCTCCAGCACCATCGGCATCTTCTGCATGGTCAGGCCCGGGGCGTCGGCGTCCACAATGAACAGCGAGAGTTGCGCTCGCCCGGTGTCGGCGTTGGTGCCGGTCCGCGCCACCACGAGGACGGCTTCGGCCTCATCGAGGCAGGAGATGAACACCTTCTGCCCGTTCAGGATGTAGTTGTCGCCCTCCCGGCGAGCATTCGTGGCGATGTTGTGCGAGTTCAGCCCGGCGTCGGGTTCGGTGATCGCGAAGGACAGCTTGCCCGCGCCGGTGCCGATCTGGGTCAGCCACTGGTTCTTCTGCTCGTCGGTGCCGTGCCGCGCGAGGACGCTGCCCACGATGGCCGGCGAAATGATCAGCATGATCAGGGGGCAACCGGCGGCGGCGATCTCCTCGGTGATCACCGCCAGGGCGGACAGCCCCAGCCCGGCGCCGCCGTACTCCTCCGGGATATTGGCGCCGACAAACCCACCCTCGGCCAGCGCGTTCCACAGCTCGGTCGCGGGCTGGTCGGCCAGCGCCGTGCGGGTGAAGTAGTCATGGCCGAAGGAATCGGCGATCGAACGCACCACGCGCCTCAGGTCGCGCTCGTCCTCTTCGCTCAACACGGCGGGGGTCGACGTCGAAACTGTCATTGTTGCCTCTCTCATCAGGGGTCCAGTGAAATCTGCGGTGATGCCGGCGCGCGTTCCCGTCGCTTCGGCCCAATGTCTTTGCCAAAATTAATCTATGTTCGATTAAGTTTTGCGTTGTTCAGATCACCAAGGTTCCTGCGGAACAGTCAGTCCTGCTTCAGTTGCCCCACCAAGACCCGCCCCCGGGAGCACGACGTGTCACCGGGCATCCCGATCAATGTCATCGGGGGACATCCACATGAGCATCTCCGACAGCTCCCGGACCACCCCCGCGGCCTCATCCCACGGCCCACAGCCACGTTCAGCGGCATCACCGTCCGGGGCCGAACCGGAAACGTTCCCAGCCATCCTCAGATCCATGGGATTCCCCTTTCGGCGTCCTGCGCACTCACGCGAGGTATCGAACCACGTAGTCGGCGATGCAGGCGGGTTTGGCCGCTCCCTCGATCTCCACGGTGGTCCGGACCACCACCTGCTGCCCACCGGGGATCGCACTGGCGCTCACCACCAGACACCAGCCGCGTACCCGACTCCCCGACCGCACGGGCTGGGGGAAGCGCACCCGGTCCAAGCCGTAGTTGACCCGCATCGATACGTCATCGACCCGGAACAGCCCGGCGTTCAGCACCGGCAGCATCGCCAGGGTCAGGAAGCCGTGGGCGATCGTGCCACCGTACGGGCCGTCGCCCGCACGGACCGGATCGACGTGGATCCACTGATGATCGCCGGTTGCCTCGGCAAAGGTGTCGATCCGATCCTGACCCACCTCGATCCATTCACCCGGCCCGATGGTCTCCCCGACCGCCGCGGCGATCGCGTCCGCGCCGGCAAACACACGCAACGGTTCCCCAACCTCATTGGGCATGGGCGACGGCCTTCGCTTCCCGCATCGCGCGTCGCTCGGCAGCGAACTCGAGGCCCTGCGCCCAGGTGGCGCGCTGACCGATCATCCGCCGGTACTTCATGATGTCGGCCTGACCGTTGACCGTGAGCACCCCGTTCAGCCGGTCACCCAGCCGATAGAGCACGGTGAGCCGGTCCCCGGTGGCCAGGTCGCCCTCGACCACGAGGGTTTCGTCCGCCTCCGGGACGCCGACGAACTGGACCCGGACGTCGTACCAGTCCGACCAGAAGTAGGGCACCGTCTCGTAGGCCCTGGGGCTGTCGGGGGACAGCGCATTGCGTACCGCGGTCGCGGCCTGCTCGGCGGCACTGGTCCAGTGCTCCAGCCGCATGCTCTGCGCGAACAGGCCGTTCTCCCAACGGACTACGTCGCCGGCGGCGTACACCCCATCGGCCGCCCGCATCGTCGCGTCGCAGACCACCCCGTTGTCGAGCGTCAGCCCGGAATCTTGGAGCCATTCGGTGTTCGGGATGGCCCCGATCCCGAGCACGACGAGGTCGGCGGCCAGCACCGTCCCGTCGCTCAGCCGTACGCGGGCGACCTGAGACCCCTCCCCTTCGATCGCCGCGACGCCGACTCCGGTGCGCAGATCGAGCCCCTTGCGCCGGTGCAGGGTGGCCAGTTGCTCCCCGACCTCCTGCCCCACCGCACGCACCAATGGCGTCGGCAGCGCCTCGACCAGCGTGGGATTCAGCCCCCGGGTGACGGCCGCGGCGGCAATCTCCGAGCCGATGAAGCCGGCCCCGATGACGACCACCCGGGCCCCGGCGTCCAACCCGGCGCGTACCGCGTCGGCGTCGTCCAGCGTCCGCAGCAGATGTACGCCCCGCAGCCCCGCCGGCACCCCGGGCAACATCCGGGCCCGCGCTCCGGTGGCGATGATCAACGCGTCGTACGCAACCGGCCCGGCACTGGTCTGCACCACCCGGGCGATCGGATCGAGCCCGGTCGCCGCCACCCCCAGGCGCAGGTCGACCTTGAGTTCGTCGCGGAGCACCTCCTCGGTCCGAAAGACGACCGACTCCTGGGTGCGGTTCAGATACCCCTTCGACAGCGGCGGGCGATCGTACGGCAGATGGGCTTCATCACCAATGAGCACCAATTCGCCGGTGCACCCCTGCTTCCGGGCGGCCTCCACCGCCCGCAGGCCGGCCAGGGAGGCGCCGACCACAACAAGTCGCTTCACCAGGTCACACTTCTTCCAGCCGGATGGCCTCGTTGGGGCATCCGTCGCAGGCCTCCTGGACCTCCTGGAGGTCTCCCTCTGCCACCTCGATCTGCAGCAGTTGGACCATGTCCCCGTCCTCATTCACCTCGAAATAGGCGGGACTGAGGGACTCGCAAATGCCGAGCCCGGTGCACTTCGCCTGATCGAGCACGATCTTCTTGGCCATGGTGTTCTCCTTCACTCCGGTCAGCCGCGCCCGCGGCCGACGATGGTCATGGCGGACACGCAGTTGCCCGGGCGTCCGCCGAGGTTGTGGGTCAGCGCCAGTCGGGGATCCTCGAGCTGGCGCTCGCCGGCCTCGCCGCGGAACTGCAGCCAGGCCTCGTACAACATCCGCAGGCCGCTGGCCCCGACGGGGTGCCCGAACGATTTCAGGCCACCGTCGATGTTGACCGGCAAATGCCCGGCCCGGTCGTACCGACCGGCCAGCACATCGCGCCACCCCCGGCCGCGCGCGGAGAAGCCGAGGTCCTCCATCAGCACGATCTCGGTGGGGGTGAAGCAGTCGTGCACCTCGGCCAGGGACAGCTCGTTGGCCGGGTCGGTGATGCCCGCCTCGCGGTAGAGCGCGGCCGCGGCGTGCACGACCTCGGGGAAGGTCGTGTAGTCGTAGTCCGGGTCCATCACCCCGCGCCCGCTGCCGGCCACCACCGACAGCGCCTTCACGAACATCGGCCGGTCGGTGTACGCGTTCGCCCGGTCGGCCGGCACGATCAACGCGGCCGCGGCCCCGTCCGACACCCCGGAGCAGTCGAAGACGCCCAGCCGGCCGGCCACCAGCGGCGCCGAGGCGATCTTCTCCTTGCTCACCGGGGACCGGTACTGGGCCTTGGGGTTCAGCGCCCCGTTGGCATGGTTCTTCCACGCCACATGCGTCATCGCGTCGCGGAAATCGTCGGCGCTGACGCCGTGGCGGGCCACGTACGCCGGATCGAGCAGGGAGAAGGCCGCGGGCGCGGTCATCGACAGCTCCGCCGCGGTGCCGTCAGCGGGCGGATCATTGCGCATCAGCCCGGAGAACCCGGAGTCCTTCAGCTTCTCGATGCCGACCGCCATGGCCGAATCGACCGCCCCGGCGGCCACGGCGTACACCGCGTTGCGGAAGGCCTCGGTGCCCGAGGCGCAGTAGTTCTCCACCCGGGTGACCGGCCGGTACTGCAGGCCCAGCGCGTTGGTCAGGGTCATCCCGCTCTGCCCGGAGTCCAGGGTGCTGAACCAGTACGCGCCGACGTCGTTGAGGCCGACGCCGGGGACCTGCCCGAGCAGCTCGTCGACCGCATCCACCGCGAGGTCCTTCAGGCCGGCGTCCCAGCGCTCGCCGAACCGGGTGCACCCCATCGCCACCACGGCCACCTTGTCCTTGATCCCGGTCATCGCAGCGGCCTCACTTTCCAGAAATAGTTGTGGATGCTCCCGGTGCTGAACAGCTTGCGGAAGGTGAACTCCACCGTCAGCCCGACGTGGATCTCCTCCGGCGCCACGTCGGCGAGTTCGACCAGCAGCCGACCGCCGTCGACCAGGTCGACCACCGCCTCGATCAGCGGCGGGGAGGGTGAGTACGCCAGCCGATCGACGGTGAACGTCGCCACCGTGCCTTGCCGATCCGCGACCGATTCCGGTCGCATCCGGTCGATCGCGCCGCAGTTCTTGCAGACCCGTTCCGGGGGCAGATGCAGCATCCCGCAGGCCTCGCACCGGCTCCCCTGCAGACCGAATTTCCAGGCCACGCTGCGGCCGGCCGACGGGCTGGACACCCGATCCGGCTCCGGTCGCCGCGGTGGCTCCGGCTGGATCACCCCGCGCCAGGACAGGTACCAGTAGTAGCTGACCGGGCGGCCGGCGGCCAGCTGGGCGGCCACCGCCAACGGGCGCCGGTGGGTAGCGATCAGGTCGGTGGTACGCAGCAGCAGCGCGTCGCAGCCGTCGGCGGCCGAGAGCACCAGCAGCGTCTCCCCCGGTCCCGCCTGATCCAGCGCGTCGGCCAGGGCCAGCCCCAACCCGGCGGTCCCGGCCGCCCCGATCGGGGACAGATGGGTGCCCAGCCGCCCGGTGATCCCGGGGCCACGCCGCCCGAGGGTGGGGTTGGCCGAGGCGAACACGACCCGGTCCGGCGTCTCGGCCCCGAGCTGGGCGGTGGCCCGCCGGATCAGGTCCTGATAGCGGCCGACACCGAAGCGTTCCTCCCACTGCTGCGCATACTCCCCCGGCACCGCCCAGCGGTCGGTGAACTCCTCGGTGAGACTGATCGTGGCCTCGACGACGGCCAGCACGTCCTCGGTACCGAAGCTGAACACCGCTGCCCCGTCACCACCGTGCGCCTCATCAGTTGACCCCGGTCGCCCCCAGGTCACATCCGCCAGCGCCACCGTGCCGCCGGTGCGGTGACCGGCGAGCAGTGCCGCTGCCGCGCTGCGCTGGTTCGCGCCCAGATCGACCGAGAGGCAGTGCGGATCCCAGCCCATCGCCGCGTGGACCGCGGTGGCGTTGGTCTTGTCGACGTACGCCGGTCGGCAACTGGCGAGCAGGAACTGGTCGGGGCCGGGCGCCGCCATCTCCCGCAGCGCGGCGACCGCCATCGTGGTCGGGTCCTCGTCGTAGGACGCCACCACCCGTGCCCCGCGTCCGGCCCCGCCGGCGATCGCGGCCCGGTCCAGCCGGTACGCCGGCAGGTAGCTGCCCCACCCGGTGATTCCCCCTCGGGCGCCACGAGGATTGGTCATGATTCCACCGGCTCTCGCCACCGGTCGCTGCCGGGATCCAGCAGCCGGTTCCACAGCTCGTCGCTGAACCACAGCACTGTCTCCAATTGCAGCGGATCGAGGTAGGCGACCCGGCCGCTGCGCAGATCGGTGAGCCGCAGCCGCGGTCCGTTCGCCCGGTGGTCGACCTCGACCCGGATCGAGGCGAACTCGCTCTCGAGAATGGTGGGTTGGTGGAGCGTCATCTGTCGGCCTCAGATCAGGAAGCCCATGTTGGGCAGGGCCTCGGCCTGGTTGGCCAGGTTGACGGTCTTGCGGACCAGCTTCAGTTCGCCGTGCACGTCGCGCACCTGGTAGGTGACCCGACCGCCCCAGATCTCGTTGCGGCCCTCCTTCGACTCGAACAGGATGAAGTTCGCGCCCAGGACGGTGTCCACGTGCCCCGACTCGCTCTCCACGGTGCCCTCGATCTCGATGTTGGACACCACCCGCCGCAGATTCGACGCCGGCGCCTGGGCGTACCGCTTGCCGGTGCGCAACTGGGTCAGCCGGGTCCGGATCCGGTTCCGGTTGTCGTACATCACCGACACCTTCGTGCGCGGGGACTGGTGCGAGACCGCCACCGGCACCCAATACAGGGCATCGTCGGTCCACAACGCCTCCCAGGCGTCGTAGTCGTGTTCGTCGGCGTACCGGGCTTCGCGGTAGATGAACTGTTCGTAGTCACGCAGATCGCGCGCCGGGATGGGGTGGTCCTCCACCGGGACCGGATCGCCCTCCGGGAATGACAACGTCATCGCAGTTACCGTCCTTCCAGCATCAGGTTCTTGTAATGGCGCCAGAAGGCGCGCATGGCGTTCTCGTCGGTGGCCCCGGCGACGACCGCGCCGTTCTCCTCGGTCGTCTCGCGCAGCACGCCCCGGCTGACCTCCAGCCACTGCGGCTCCAGCAGTTCGGCACCGCGCTGGTTGCGCTCGTACATCTCGGTGTCATCGGCCAACAGCATCCCGGCCGGGCCGACCGAACCGATCGACTGCGAGACCATCCGCTGGTTCAGCTCGGGCGCGCCCTCCAGCTGCACCGCGGTGGAATACTGCACGCACTCCCCCGGCCCGACCGGCTGAATGTTGAACACCTGGATCTCGGCGATGAACAGGTTCGGGAAGATCATCACGTGCGGAGCACCCTCGATCATGATCCGGTTCGCCTCTTCCTCGCCGTACGCCTGCTTCATCGCGGCGACGTACTCCGGCGTCCGGTCGGCGGTGGTGCCGAACCAGCGCATCGGTTCGGCGAACCTGCGGAACTCCGGACGCAGGTCGTTCTCGCTGTGTCCCCCGCCGAAGGCGCGGGTCACCGCCGTGGACTTCTCGCTGTACAGTGCGCCGATCGGCGATCCGGTGACCGAGAAGATCGATCCGTGGACGAACTGCGGGTGGTAGCCGTCGGTCTCGTTCTCCGCGAGCAGCTTCCAGTTGGCGTGGGTGCGATGTTGCAGCCAGCCGGCGGTCAGCTCCACCTTGCCGGTCGGCGACAGCCGGGCCAGCCGGTCGATCTCGCCCTTGGCCGCGCCGAGGTGCTCCTCGAGGCTGGGTCCCTCCTCGGCGAAGCTGCCGAACACGAAGCCCCGGTACTCCGCGACCCGGGGCACCCGGCCCAGGCCGAGCTGAAGCTTGTTCTTGCCGCCGTAGCCGTTCGGGTAGGGGTAGCCGAGCAGGTCGCCGTTGTTCCGGTACGTCCAGCCGTGGTAGGGGCAGCGGAACGAGGTGGAGTTGCCGGCCTTGTCGTCACAGACCAGGTTCCCCCGATGCGCGCAGCGGTTCAGCAGCAGGTGCACCTCCCCGGCACTGTCCCGGGTCATGATGACGTCCTGCGGGCCCAGCTTCTTGCGGACGTAGTCATTGGGCTCGGGCACCTCGCTGGCATGCCCGACGAAGACCCAGGTGGAGTACCAGATGCGCTCGAGTTCGTCGGCGTACACCTCGGGGCTGGTGTACAGCGTGCCGTGCACCTGGGTGTCGCGAATCAGTTCGCGGTAGTCCACCCGCGGCGCCCTGGCGGCCCGGGGATCGGTCTGGACGGGACTGGTGCTCATGGCTGCAGGGTCTCCTTCGCTTGCTGGACGAGCAGGTACTTCTGGATCTTGCCGGTGGGGGTACGCGGCAGCACGGCGTCCTCCATGAACAGCACGTGCTTGGGCACCTTGAAGCGGGCGAGGTTGGCGCGGCAGTGGGCCAGGATCTCCTCGACGGTGACGGTGCTCTGCGGGGAGCGGACGATGCACACACAGCCGGCATCCCCCCACACCTCGTCGGGGACGCCGATGGCGTACACCTGACTGACCCCGGGCAGCGCGGCGAGCAGTTCCTCGATCTCCTTGGGCATGACCAGTTCGCCGCCGCTCTTGTACAGCTCCTTGGTCCGCCCGGTCACCTCCAGGTACCCGTCGGCATGGACCCGACCCAGATCGCCGGAGTACACCCAGCCGTCGCGCAGCGCCAGGTCGGTCTCGGCCGGCTTCTGCCAGTACCCGAGCATGTGGGTCGGGCCGCGCGAGATCAGCTCCCCCTCCTCGCCGTCGGGCAGGATCTCGCCGGTCACCGGATCGGCCGTCCGGTATTCACACAGCGGACCCATCGGGCCCGCCAGCCCGGCCGCGCCGGCAAACTTGACGCGCCCGACCCGGGTCGCGGTGGTTTCGCTGGAGTCCTCCGGCAGGGTCAGGGTCATCGCCCCACCGCACTCGGTCATCCCGTAGCCGGTGACGATCTCGGTGACGCCGAGCCGATCTCCCACCTGATCCCACAGCCACGCCGGACCGGGCGCCGACCCCGACAGGATCGCCCGCAGACTGGACAGGTCGTAGCGGTCCAGGCCCGGGGTTTCGAGCAGGGCCACGGTCATCGTCGGCACGCACAGGATGTCGGTGGCCCGGTGTCGGTCAATGCCGTGCAGGTAGGCCAGCGGGGAGAACCTCGGCAGCAGGATCACCGCCCCGCCCACCATCATCGCGGACAGGATCCCCTCGATGTAGCCGAACATGTGGTAGCACGGCAACGAGAACAGGATCCGCCGGCCGTCCTCGTACGCGCGGGTGAGCGCCGAGGCGTACCCGGTGCGGAACACCGCGTCATGGGTCACCATGACCCCCTTCGGCGACCCGGTCGTGCCCGAGGTGTAGAGGATGTCGCTGAGCGCGGTGGGATCGCTGCCGGGGAACTCCTCGGCGCCGTCGCGACCGGCCTCCTCCAGGGCCGCAAGATCGCGTACGCCCGGACGCGCCCGGCCCACCACCACGACCTCGCGCAGCGCGGGGAGCGCGTCGGCGGCCTTGGCCCCGGTGTCCCAGCCCGGTGCCACCGCGTCGAGCAGGTTCTGGTAGTCGAGGTCGATGTAGTTGTCCATCGTGAGCAGGAAGGTCACTTCGGACTGCTCGAGGACGTAGGCCAACTCGTGCTCGCGGTACAGGAAGTTCATCGGCACCGCGACGGCGCCGGCCAGGGCGACGGCGAACTTCACCGGGATGAACTCGACCTCGTTGGCCATCAGCAGGCCGACGTGCTCGCCGGGCCGCAGCCCCAGCGCGATCAGGCCCTTCGCGATCGACCGGGCCCACTCGAGGGTCTCCCGGTAGGTCAACGTTCGGTCCTCGGTGACCACGAACTCGCGGTCGGGGTACTGCTTCGCGGTTTCGATGAGCCAATCACCGGTGGACCGCACCGGCCACTCGGCATAGCTGGTGAGCAGGGCTTCGCGTCGTTGGTCAAGCGTGGGCTCGCCGGTCATGTCGTCCGTCCTCTCTTCGGTTCATTTAATTTAACCTAAATTAAAGTTGCTGCCAAGGGTCTGTCCGCACCAGTCTGCGCCCTCACCCCGACGCCGGGACAGGGCCCCCACGGCAACCCAGGGCCCGGTCCCCCGCAGCCGGGCGGACCGGGCCGAGAGCCGGTGTTCAGTGCTGGTGCTCGATGAGCCGCGAATGTTCCGGCCGGCGAGCATGTCCTCGTCGCCGTTTGACCCTGGACAGGTCGTAGCGCTGAGTGATCATGCCGTCCAGATCGAGCTGGCCCACGTGTACAGGTGCAGCAGCCGCGGAATGTCGGCCCGCGGGTTGAACTCGCCGAACAGGCTGCCCTGCAGTCACTTCTGATACATGGCGTGCACGAACAACGACATGTCCACCTTGGTGGCTGGCCAGCGAGATTCCTGCGACGACGGCTGTCCCGCCCCTGCGCACCAGGTCCAACAACGGTGCGATCATGTCCCCTGCACCACGCCGACGGTCAGGATATTCGGCCAGGCCACCCCGGGTCAGCTAGGTGCCGACTTCCTATGCCTCCTCGAAGAAGGTGGTGAAGTGCGTTGCCCCGTAGCCGTCGGCAGTGGAGCAAACAGCACAGCACAACGACTGCGGCCAAAACGCCGTACACCAGGACTGACCTCGCAGGCTGACCTTCGCGACCGCCTGACATGCCCGGACGCGCAGGCCGACCTCATGATCAACGCGAGCGGTCGGTCTGTTCAGAGTTGCCGTCGCGCTCCTCGTCGAAGTCGAGCGTAGGCTCGTCCGAGCGTTCGGACTGCGGGCGGTTGTCAATGGCAAGGAAGGTGCTGAGCTGATCACGCTGCTCGACGGTGAAATCGACCAGAAGGCCAGCGGTGGCGAGGATCAGGTCAGCAACCAGCGTGTCGCTGCGGGTGACTCCTGTGCCGCTCCGTTCCAGATAGTTGACTGTGACGCGCCCGCTGGGAGTGGCGACGGTGGCCTTGTCCACCTGTGCGTTTGGAAGGCTACTCGTCACTGCCTGAACAAAGTCCCTTTGGGTGCTGCCACTGTCGTCGCTGAGAGTGATATGGCTACCGCCAACGCTGGCGTTGAGCGTGGCCACGTGCGCGCTGCTGGTTCGTTCCACGAATTCGGGCACGGGGATGGTGGGTCCATCCGGGTGGATGCGGGGTTCGAGATCCTTCTTCACGCGAGTAACGAATGCCTGGAATGCGGGTCCGCGCAGGGTGAGCGATGGAGGCGTTTCCCGTACTGGCAGATCGACGGACCAGCGCAGCGCCGGCGGCTCACTGGTGTCGTACAAGCTCATGTCGAGGACCATGCATGCTCGGGCGCGTAGCACGTCCAGGTTGGCATTCACGAGGTGCTGGAAGCTGTCCTGCTCAGCCACTTCAGCCTGGGCGAGGGCAACGAGTTGGTCGAGGTTGAGGGCTCGCCCGATGCCACGCCAGAACACTAGGTCGGTCGTGTCCATGTACTGGAGAAGATATACGAGGGAGAGGTCGCTGACTTCGGCGGCGAGGTCGGGCTCGCCTGGAAACTGATCGGTGCGTGCCCCGCCCCCTTCCCAGACGGCCTGCACGACCCGATTAAGCCTACGTGCCTGCCCCTCGGCGAAGTAGTCCCCGATGAGGGCCAGCGCCTGACGTGTTCCGTCCACCTCGCCCGTTGACGCGGCAGCGAAACCCGTCTCCAGGGCGTCCGCGAGCCAGTCCGCGTCATCCTTCACGACCAGTGCGCCACGACCGCCATGCGCGAGGGAGTTCCGAAGCATCCTGTCGGTTGCGGTAGGCATAGGACGCGAGGACAGTTCTTCCACTGCCGTTGGTGTGGTCAGGAAAACATCAGCGTCACGGCTTCGCTCATCCAACCGATTCTCTTGCGCAGCCTCAACAGGAGGCGTCGACAACCCGAACACGAGCGGATCCTTCGGATCCAACAACTCAATGTCGGCACCAAGCTCAGGCAGGTTGTCGGTGAATCGCAGGAATACCGGGCGTTCCACCTGACCCCACTGCAGCACCATGTCGGGAGCGAACGTGTGGTTGAAGTAGGAGGTGATCTTCACCGTCGCGGACGCGTCGAAAGCAGCTAGTGCGTCCGCGACAATCTCCTTCACCCGGCGCTCCGACTCGCGCGGGTTCCGGTCCAGTAAAGCGTCCTCTACGCGCTGTTCGAGCGAGTTCACAGCCCCGCTGCCTTCGTCAGTTCGTGCGCGTGGATGAGGTTCAGGTGCTCTGTGGCTGGCACGAGCGTCTCCTGCTTGTCGCTGAGGATCAGGAGCCACAGTCGGTCGGACACAGCCTTGCACACCTCATCATCCACGAGTTGGTCGGCGTCAGCCCCAGACTGAAAAATTTTGGCCGCGTGACCCAAGACCGCTTCTTTGATCATCTCCGCGCTCGTCAGGACCCCCCACTTCGACGTTCCATGAGGGGTCCACGACACCCACATGAAATGGTCAGCGAAACGTGGCACCGCCTGGTACGTGACGTAGCACTTTGCGAGAAACGCCTTGTAATGGGTGTTCAAGTCGCCCACCGCCGAGTACTTCTTCACCTCCGCGTAGAACAGGTCACCGTCAATGGGGCCGTACCGGAGCTTGCCTCCAAGGTCGAACGAGAACGACTCACCGCCCTCCGGCCAATCGAATGTGAGTTTCTGCACCGCCCCTTTGTCCGGGTTCACCCAGCAAGCGTCAACCCGCGACGTGGATTCCAGCCACTGCTTCGCACGCCGCGCCCCCTCCCGTCCAATGTCGTGAAGGGCTTCCCCCCTTTGGGGTGTATTCGCCATAAGCCGGACCCTACAGGTCCGCGCGCGCCGATCACGAGGGGGTGAATCCCATAGCGTGGTATCACCTTCCTGTGGGACTCCCGTCACTGTTGATCAGGGCCATCGTGGGATCCCACAGTTGTGCAGGTGTCAGATTGAAGCGCCCCAGGTTCTCTGCCGCTCCTATGTGGTTTGAACCTGCTTGTTGAGAGCAGCGTAGTGGGCCTGTTCGTACTCGACCGGGGTGGTCATCCCGATCGAGCCGTGCAAACGCCGGTTGTTGTACCAGTCGACCCAGCCGGCGGTGGCGTACTCGACGTCGGCCAAGGTCTTGTAGGGGCCTTCGTGGAACACGGTTGTGCGGATGCATTCGGCCTTGTAGAGACCGTTGATCGTCTCCCTCAGGGCGTTGTCATAGGCGTCACCGACCGACCCGATCGAAGGACGGATCCCTTCGAGAGCGAGGTGGTCGGTGAAGTGCACCGATGTGTACTGCGAGCCCGCGTCAAGTGGTGGATCAGACCGGTCCCGACCGGGTGTCCTTCCCGGTCACGGGCCCACAACGCCATGCGCAGTGGCACGTCGACCAAGCGCACGTCCTTGCTGGTGGCCGCATGCCACCCGACGATCTTCTGGGCGAAGCAGTCGAGGATGAACGCGACGTAGACCCACCCGGCCCAGCACCGGACGTAGGTGAAGTCGGTGACCCAGGTGTGGTTCGGCGCCGGCGCGCTGAAGTCCCGATCGAGCAGGTCCCCAGCACGACGGCCGTCCTTGGCCGGGATCGTGGTCCGCAGTGTTTTGTCCCTGCGCGCCCCGGACAGGCCCAGCATCCGCATCGCCCGGTCGACCGCACCCCACGACGCGTCGGGCCGGTGGTGACGACGCACATAGGCGGTCATCTTGCGTCGTCCGTACAAGCCCTCCGGCCGCATCCGTCGGCGCCCGTCGTGGTCAAGAGTCCAGACGATGTCGCGGATCGTGTCGGTCACGATCGCGTCGGTGATCGTGCGTGGGGCGACCGGCCGTGACGTCTGCCGCCACGCTCGGTAGGTGCGTGCCGCGATCTGGACGCCCTGCTCACGCAGCACGGCCATGACCGACTCGACGGCAAACCCCTGCGCCCTCATCTGGTCGACGAAACCCACGATCAGTGGTTGCGGGGGTCGAGTTCCCCCGCGAAGAAAATTGAGGCCGCCTTCAAGATTTCGTTGGCCTCACGCAGTCGTTTGTTCTCGGCCTTGAGCCGCTTGATCTCGGCGGATTCCTCGGTGGTGACCCCCGGGCGGGATCCCTCGTCGACCTGGGCCTGGATCACCCAGCGACGCACGGTCTCACCCCGACACCCAACTGTTTGGCAACCGCGGCCGAGGCCGCGGTCAATGAGGGGTACTCCCCGAGGTGGTCGGACACCAAGCGCACAGCGCGCGCCTTCAGCTCCGGATCGATCTTCTTGGGCACGAGCCCATCCTTCCTGGTTGTGACTCAGAAAGGAACGGCATCAAACCCGGGGCGCTTCAATACGGCGAACGCCGCTTGAAGCGCCCTGGGTCTGATGGAGACTCGCGCTATTTGATTCCGACCAGCAGGTTGCGGTCGTTGGGGACAGCATAGAACGCGTTCTCGAACTCGGCGGGCGGGACGTCGCCGAGGTATCCGTGGAGGCGTTGCGTGTTGTGCCAGTGCACCCAGCCGAGGGTCGCGAGCTCGAGGTCCTCGACGGTCTTCCACGGCCCCGAGCGGGCGGGT
>NZ_AUHH01000022.1 GCF_000423085.1 Granulicoccus phenolivorans DSM 17626 = NBRC 107789 = JCM 15570
CTCGTCCGGTTCGCGGGCACTCCTGGCTGCTCGCTGGTCCGGATCCGGCTCGCGGCCCCTGCAGGGCCCGCGGCCCCGAACCCAGCCCGCGCGACCGAACTTGCCCCGCGGACCCGAGTCGGCCGGTCGCCGTCCGGGGGCCGGCTCGTACGTGCGCGGGCCCCGGTGACGTTGCGCGGGTCCTCCCCCCCCTGGTTCGAGGGCGCTGGTGACGTTGCGCGGGTCCAGGTCGGATTTGCGGGCGTGCATGGCTCGTGGCTGGTGGCTTCGCGCGGGTCCTCGTCCGGTTCGCGGGCGCTCGTGGCTGCTCGCTGGTGCGGATCCGGCTTGCGGCCCCTGCAGGACCCGCGGACCCGAACCCAGCCCGCACGACCGAACTTGCCCCGCACATCCGAGTCGGCAGGTCGCCGTCCGGGGGCCGGCTCGCACGGGCGCGGGCCCCGGTGACGTTGCACGGGTCCCCCCCCTGGTTCGCGGGCGCTGCTGGCTGCTCGCTGGTCCGGATCCGGTTCGCGGGCGTGCATGGCTCGTGACTGGTGGCTTCGCGCGGGTCCTCGTCCGGTTCGCGGGTGCTGATGGCTGCTCGCTGGTCCGGATCCGGCTTGCTGCCCCTGCAGGACCCGCACACCCGAACCCAGCCCGCACGACCGAACTTTCCCCCGCGTACCCGAGTCGGCAGGCCGGCTCGCACGGGCGCGGGCCCCGGTGACGTTGCGCGGGTCGTCCCCCGGTTCGCGGGCGCTGATGGCTCGTGGCTGGTGGCTTCGCGCGGGTCCTGGCCGGGTTCGCGGGCGCTCGTGGCTGTTCCCAGGTCCGGATCCGGCTCGCGGCCCCTGCAGGGCCCGCGGACCCGAACCCAGCCCGCGCGACCGGACTTCCCCCGCGGCTCCACCGGTCCGCCACTGCGGGGCTTGCGTTGCCCAATCCCCCGGACCAGAGCTGACTAGGACAGGTCGAGCATCTCGCGCAGGTCGAACTCCGGAACCAGCTCGAGTTGGTCCCAGTGGCAGGACTCCGGCGTACGCTCCGGCCGCCAGCGGCGGAAGTCGGCGGTGGAGCGGAACCGGGTGCCCTGGGGGTCCCCCGGAACGGCGTGCACATAGTCGTAGTCGACCTCGCACACCAGCATCGGGGAGATCAGATGCACCTGTTCGCGTGGCTGCGACCACCGGGTCAGGCCCTCGGGTACCCGGGCGCCGGTCCGCCCGGCCTGCTCCGGACTCCAGGGATGCGCCGCCCACTGCGGGTCGCTGTCGGTGATCTCCAGCGCGGACAGCGTCCGGGCGAGGTCACCGCGGGCACTGCCCGGGAACCCGGCGCACACCCCCAGGAATTGCAGCGCCCCGGAATCGTCGAACAAGCCCAGCAGCAACGAGCCCAGTTGGGGGTGCTCCGGAGTCGAGGTGCGGTCGTAGCGGAATCCCCCGACCACGACATCGGTGGTCCGCCGGTGCTTGATCTTCAGGTGTCCCCGGCGGCCCGGTTGGTAGCTCAGCTCGGGCCCCTTGGCGACCACCCCGTCCAGGCCGGCCCCCTCGAAGGCCTCGAACCAGCCCTGCGCGACCTCGAAACTGCGGGTGACCGGGGAGAGCAGCAGCGGCGGCTGCCAGTCCTCGGCCAGGGTCTCCAACAGTTCCCGGCGGACCCGCCACGGCTCATCCAGCAGCGAGGTTTCCCCGAAAGCGAGCAGATCGAAGGCGACCAGACTTGCCGGAATCTCCCGGGCCAGCCGAGCCGCCCGGGAGCGGGAGGAATGCCGCGCGGCCAGCAGTGTGTAGTCCAGGGTGTTTCCCCGGATGATGACGATCTCGCCGTCCAGGACGCATTGCTCGGGCAGGTACGCCAGGGCGGCCTGCTCCAGTTCGGGGAAGAACCCGGAGAGGTCGGTGCCGTGCCGGCTCCACACCTCGACCCGGTCCCCGTCCCGGGCGAGCAGGGCGCGCCAACCGTCCCACTTCGGCTCGTAGACCAGGCCGGGCGGGATCGTCGCCACGCTGCGGGCCAGCATCGGCTCCAGCGGCAGCCGGATCGGCAGCATCGCTGCGCCCCCTCTCAGTCCCGCGCCGGCTCAGTCCTCCGCGCCGGTTGCCCCGGTGTCGGCGGTCGGAACCTCGGCCGCCGGGACCTCGGCCGCCGGGACCTCGGCCGCGGGGACCTCGGCCGCGGGAACCTCGGCAGTCGGGGCCTCGGGCACCTTGCCGAGCAGGCCGTTGAGGAAGGCCGGCGAGTCATCGGTGGACAGTTCCTGGGCCAGGAAGACCGCCTCGGAGATCACGATCCGTCGGTCGGTATCGGTGTAGTGCAGCTCATAGACCGCGAGCCGGGCCAGGTTGCGATCCACCCGCGGCATCCGATCCAGGCTCCACTGTTCGGCCAACACGCTGCGGATCACCCGGTCGATTTCCGGGGCGTGGGCGGCGTACCCGCGCACCAACTCGTCGGTGAACACCCGCACCGGGATCGAATCCCGATCGAGTTCCCGCTCGGTGAGCAGCTCGACCGGATCGAGCCGGCGCAGTTCGGCCTCGAACAACAGGTCCAGGGCCCGGCGCCGGGCCTTGGTCTGGGTACGCATCGGCCGGCCCGTCGTCTGATCCTTCGACGGGCCGACCAGCTTGATCTCGCCGTCGGGCATCCGGGGACGCCGCGGCGGACGAGGGTCGGTGGTGTCTGCAGGCATTCGGGTCAGCTGATCCGGCCGAGGTAGTCCCCGGTACGGGTGTCGACCTTGACCTTCTCGCCCTGGGTGATGAACAGCGGCACCTGGATCTCCTTGCCGGTCTCCAGCGTGGCGGGCTTGGTGCCGCCGGTGGAGCGGTCGCCCTGCAGGCCGGGCTCGGTGTAGGTGATCTCGAGCTCGACCGAGGTCGGCAGCTCGATGAACAGCGGGTTGCCGTCGTGGGTGGCGACGGTGGCCATCATCTCCTCGAGCAGGAAGTCCTTGCCGTCCCCGACGATGTCCTCGCCCAGGCTCAGCTGCTCGAAGCTGGCGGTGTCCATGAACACGTACCCGTCACCGTCGTGGTAGAGGTACTGCATCTCGCGCCGGTCGACGGTGGCGGTGTCCACCTTGGAGTCGGAGTTGAACGTCTTGTCCACGATCTTGCCGCTGAGGACGTTCTTGATCTTGGTGCGGACGACGGAGTTGCCCTTGCCAGGCTTGTGATGCTGGAACCACATCACCTGCCACAGCTGACCGTCGAGGTCGAGGACCATCCCGTTCTTGATGTCGTTGGTGTTTGCCACCCTGGTGCCCTTTCGTCGTCACACTCGGCGTACCACTCTAGCTGTACCCTGCGCGGACGTTGGTCTCAAGCGGCCGAGCGGGCGACCGGCTCGCCTCCGAAACCCGCTCACATCTGCACCGAGGTCCCGACCGGAGGCGGCGAGCGGCCACAATGGTCGACATGCAGGAATTCGATCAGGCCGCAGACCGGTTCAGTGCCCTCACCCGGGCGGTGCGCTCCGGAATCGACACCGACCCGGCGAACGGCGCAGTGGTGCCGCCGATCAATCTGAGCACCAACTACTCCTTCACCGGGTACGCCGAGCCGCGCGGGTACGACTACTCCCGCGCCGGCAATCCGACCCGGCAGGTGTTCGCCGACGCGATCACCGCGCTGGAGGGCGGCAGCGGCACGGTGATCACCTCCTCCGGGCTGTCCGCGGTGACCACCGCCGTGCTCTCGGTGGTCACCGCCGGGGCCCGGGTCGCGATCCCGCACGACGCGTACGGGGGCACCTGGCGGCTGTTCGACAACCTCGCCCGACGCGGCTACTGCGAACTGCACACCGTCGACTTCACCGCGGCCGACACCGCGGCCGCCCGGTTGGCCGAGCTGCAGCCCGACCTGGTCTTCCTGGAGACCCCCTCCAACCCGTTGCTGCGGATCACCGACCTGACCCGGATGTCCGCGGCCGCCCACGCCGCCGGCGCGCTGGTGGTGGCCGACAACACCTTCTGCTCTCCCCTGCTGCAGCAGCCACTCAGCCTGGGGGCCGACCTGGTGCTGCACTCCACCACCAAGTACATCAACGGGCACTCCGACATGGTCGGTGGTTCGCTGACCGCGGCCACCCCGCAACTGGCCGAGGAGATCAGCTACTTCGCCAATGTGTACGGCTGCACCGGCGGCGCCTTCGACGCCTATCTGGGGATGCGCGGTCTGCGTACGCTGCACACCCGGATGCGGGCGCACCAGGAGAACGCCGCGGCGGTGGTCGAGGTACTGCTGGCCCATCCGGCGGTGCGGGCGGTGTACTACCCCGGCCTGCCCGAGCATCCCGGCCATGAGTTGGCCGCCCGGCAGCAGTCCGGGTTCGGCGCCATGGTCAGCTTCGAGCTGGCGGGGGTGGCCGAGGTCAAGCAACTGCTGCCCGCCCTGCACTGCTTCACCCTGGCCGAGTCACTGGGCGGAACCGAGTCGCTGATCTCGCACACCGCGACGATGACCCATGCCGGGATGACCGAGGAGGCCCGCAAGGAGGCCGGGATCACCGACGGCCTGCTGCGGCTGTCGGTGGGGATCGAGGCCACCGAGGATCTGGTCGACGACCTGCGCACCGCGCTCGATGCTGTGATCTGACTCACAGAGTAACCGCTCGGGTTGCCCTCAAACCTGAGGCGAGGTTAGCCTAACTTCATCGTTGTTAGGTTCGCCTTCCCTAAGGCGGCCTCCTGAACCGGAGTTGTTTCATGACGCGCATCGCACGCCTGCTCGCCGCCCTGATGGTGGTCGGTCTGCTCACCCTGACCGCCTGCTCGACCGGGTCGTCCCCCACCCAGCCCGAATCCGGCCCCGGCAACAGTGGCCCGATCACCGTGGCCCACACCCAGGGTGAGACGGTCCTGCCGAACGGTCCCGCCCAGCGGATCGCGGTGACCGACCTCGGCTCGCTGGACACCATCAAGGCGCTCGGCCTGGCCGACCGCGTGGTGGCGCTGCCCAAGTCCGGGGCGATCCCGGACGCCCTGGCGGAGTTCAAGGCCGACAAGTACATCGACCTGGGCACGATGCAGGACATCAACCTGGAGAAGATGAACCAGGCCAACCCCGATCTGGTCATCGTCGGCTTCCGCAGCGCCGCGAAGTACCCGGAGTTCGCCAAGACCTGGCCCACCATCGACATCACCTACACCGACGTCGACGTGGTGACCGGCACCATCCAGGCCGCCAAGGTCATCGGCACCGCCCTGGGCGCCACCCAGCAGGCCGAGGCCAAGAGCGCCGAACTGCAGGCCACCGCCGACGGCCTCAAGGGCATCGGCCAGGGCAGGTCCGCACTGATCGTGATGACCTCCGGCGGCAAGGCCACCCTGCACGGGGAGAACTCCCGCTTCGGCGCAGTGCACCAGCTGTTCGGCTTCTCCCCCGCCGTCCCGGCGATCCAGGCCGATTCGCACGGCCAGCCGGCCAGCTTCGAAGCGATCGCCCAGGCCAACCCGGATGTCATGTTCATCATCGACCGCGACGTGGCCGTCGGCCAGCAGGGCCAGCCCGCCGCCGAGGTCCTGAACAACGAACTGATCAACAACACCAACGCGGCCAAGAACGGCAAGCTGGTCTACCTGGACGGGGGCCGGTGGTACGTGATCATCCACGGCCTGGACAACGTCCGCACCATGCTCGCCGATGCCGGGGCCCAGGCGAAGTAAGCCATGACCACCCTGCTCGATCTCGATCGCGACCGTCCGGCCGCAGCGTCTGCTGCGGCCGGTTCGGCCACTTCCACGCCCACCGCCCGCCGCGGCGCCGCCCGGGACCCGCGCAACTCGCGCCGCAACCTAGCCATCGCCGTCGGCGGCGGGTTGCTGGTCGCCGGGTCGGTGGTCAGCCTGCTGATCGGTGCCGGCACCCTGACCTGGGACCTGCTGTGGATCTCCCGGGTCCCGCGCACCGTCGCCGTGCTGCTGGCCGGTGCCGCGATGGCCCTGGCCGGGCTGCTGATGCAGATGCTGGTTCGCAACCGGTTCGTCGAACCCAGCACCGTCGGCACCACCGAGTCGGCCGGTCTCGGCCTGCTGCTGGCCAACCTGCTCGCCCCCGGCCTGCCGCTGTCGGGCAAGATGCTCGTGGCCGTGGTCACCGCCCTGCTCGGCACCTTCCTGTTCCTACGCATCCTGCGCGCCATTCCGCCGCGCTCCTCGGTGATCGTGGTGCCGCTGGTGGGGATGATGCTGTCCGGGATCATCTCCGCGGTCGCCACCTACATCGCGTACCGCACCGACCTGCTGCAGGCGATGGGCATCTGGATGACCGGTGACTTCTCCGGCGTGATGCGCGGCCGCTTCGAACTGCTGTGGGTGCTGGCCCTGGTCGGGGTGATCTGCTGGTTCGCCGCGGACCGGTTCACCGTCGCCAGCCTCGGCGAGAGCACCGCCACCAGCCTGGGGCTGCGCTACCAGGCGGTGCTCGCCCTCGGTCTCGGCCTGGTCGCGATCACCGCGGCCATCACCGTGGTGGTCGTCGGCGCCCTGCCCTTCCTCGGGCTGGTCGTGCCGAACCTGGTCTGCTCCGTGCTCGGGGACAACCTGCGCCGCAACCTGCCCGTGGTAGCGATCTCCGGGGCGTTGCTGGTCCTGATCTGCGACATCCTCGCGCGGACCATCAACCAGCCTTTCGAGGTGCCGGTCGGCGTCGTGGTCGGCGTGGTCGGCGCCGCGATCTTCCTGGTGATGCTGCTGCGCCGGGGACAGCGCGGATGAGTTCCCCGGCCTCCCGGGCCGGGATGAGCGGGAGGACCACGCAGGATCCGGCCGCCACCGCGCCACCGCGGCGGCTGCTGGCGCTGCTGGGTTCACCCCCGGCCCGGCTGGTGCTGTTCGCGCTGCTCGCCCTGGCCTGCGCCGCGGCGTACTACCTGATCAACGCCAACGGCAACATCAACTTCGTGCTCACCTATCGCAGCCAGAAGGTTGCCGCGATGGTGCTGGTCGGGATCGCGGTGGCGATCTCCACGGTGCTGTTCCAGACCATCACCGCGAACCGGATCCTCACCCCCTCGATCATGGGCTTCGATTCGTTGTACGCCCTGCTGCAGACGGTGCTGGTATTCGTGACCTCGGCGTTCGGGGTGGGCACCCTGTCCTCGGCGATGAACTTCGGGCTGTCCGCGGTGCTGATGGTCATCTCCTCAACGGCGCTGTTCCTGTGGCTGTTCGGGGGCCCGCGCCGCTCGCTGTACCTGATGGTCCTGGTCGGGATCATCTTCGGGACGCTGCTGCGTTCGCTGGCCACGCTGCTGCAGCGGATCATGGAGCCGAACTCGTTCCTCACCCTGCAGTCGCGGCTGTTCGCTTCCTTCACCAACGCCGATCCGGCCCTGCTGCCGATCGCCGCCGTGCTGGTCGTGGCGGTCTCGCTGGTGATCTGGCTGCGCAGCGACGAGTTGGACGTGCTCGCGCTGGGTCGGGAACTGGCCACCATGCTCGGGGTCAACTATCGCCGCACGGTGCTGATCGGGCTGGTGGGCATGGCGGTCCTGGTGTCGGTGTCCACCGCCCTGGTCGGCCCGATCACCTTCTTCGGTCTGATCGTGGCGAATCTGGCCTACCAACTGGCCGGGACCCACCGGCATCGCTATGTGCTGCCGGTGGCCGCGCTCCTGTCGATCATCACGCTGGTCGGGGCGCAGGCGGTCCTGGAACATCTGTTCGGGATGGGCACCGTGCTGAGTGTGATCATCGAATTCGTCGGAGGGATCGTCTTCATCGTGTTGCTGCTGAGAAACGGACGCCAGCGATGATCCGGGTCGAGAACGCCACCAAGGCGTACGGGACCTCGGTCGTCGTCGACGGGGTCAGTCTGGAGTTGCCGACCGGTGGGGTCACCTCGATCGTGGGGCCCAATGGGGCGGGCAAGTCCACCCTGCTCTCGACGGTGGCCCGGCTGCTTCCGCTGGACGGCGGTCGGATCAGTGTGGCCGGGCTGGACGTCTCGACCGCCGACACCCGGGAACTGGCCCGGGTGCTGGCGATGCTCAAGCAGGACAACCCGCTGACCGTACGCCTCTCGGTGCAGGATCTGGTCTCCTTCGGCCGCTACCCGCACTCCCGCGGGCGGCTCACCGAGACCGATCGGGCCCTGGTGCGCACCGCGATCTCCTACCTCGATCTGGAGGGTCTGGAGGACCGCTTCCTGGACGAGCTGTCCGGCGGGCAGCGGCAGCGCGCCTTCGTGGCGATGGTGCTGGCCCAGGACACCGATTATGTGCTGCTGGACGAGCCGCTGAACAACCTGGACATGCCCCATGCGCGCTCGATGATGCGCCGGCTGCGGCGGACCGCCGACGAGTTGAACAAGACCGTGGTGATCGTCATTCACGACATCAACTTCGCCGCCGCCTATTCCGATCAGATCGTGGCGATGAAGCACGGCCGGGTCTGCCGCCAGGGGTCACCGGAGGAGATCATGACCAGCGAGGCGCTCGCCGACATCTACGACATGGACCTGCAGGTGCACGAGATCGAGGGCCGACGCTTCGCCCAGTATTACTTCTGAGTTCGGTACTACTTCTGAGTTCCGCGCGCCGGGTCAGGCCCGGGGCGTGGTCAGGGCAGCGTACGCCGCGGCCAGATCCGCCTCGGCCGGACCGGCGCAGATCTCCGGGCGGCCCAGATCGTGCAGCAGCATGAACCGCAGCTGCGACCCGCGGGTCTTCTTGTCCAGGGCCATCGCGTCGCGCAGTTGCGGCCACGCCTCGGGGCGGTAACGGACCGGCAGTCCGAGTCGGGTCAGGATCCGGCGGTGGCGCTGGGTCAGGTCGGCCGACATCCAGCCGATCCGCTGGGCGAGCTCGGCGGCGTATACCATGCCGACGCTGATCGCCTCCCCGTGCGGCCAGCGGTACTGCTCCTGGCGCTCGATCGCATGGCCCAGGGTATGGCCGTAGTTCAGCAGTTCCCGGCCCACCGTGGTGCCCACCGAGGTCGCCTCGCGCAGGTCGCCGGAGACCACCTGGGCCTTGACCGCGATGCCGCGGGCGATCAGCTCGGCGAGCAGATCCGAGGCCGGGTCCACCGCGGCATCCGGATCGGCCTCGTAGCGGTCCAGGATCTCGGGGTCGGCGATGAAGCCGCACTTGATCACCTCGGCCATTCCCGCCCGGATCTGCTGCGGCGGCAGGGTGGCCAGCACCGACAGGTCGCACAGCACCCCGCGCGGTTCGTGGAAGGCCCCGACCAGGTTCTTCCCGGCCGGGATGTTGATCCCGGTCTTGCCGCCGACCGCCGCATCCACCATGCCGAGCACCGTGGTCGGCACCGTGATCAGGCCGACCCCGCGCAACCAGGTCGCCGCGATGAAGCCCGCCAGGTCGGTGGTGGCGCCGCCGCCCAGGCCGACCACGACATCGGAGCGGGTGAACCCGGCTGCGGCCAGGGCGTCCCAGCAGCCGACCGCGACCTGGGCGGTCTTGGCCTGCTCGCCATCGGGCAGCACCAGCGCAGTCACCTCCGCCGGCAGCGAACTGGCCAGTTCCTCGGCCAGCAGGGCCAGCGGCGGGGCGTACAGGATCGCCACCCGCTGGGCGTCGCCGATCAGCTCCGGGAGGCGGTGTCGCGCCCCGTGGCTGACCAGCACGTCGTACGGTCGCTCGGCCGAGACCGTGATCGTCCGGCTGAAATCACTCATCGGGGCCTCCACCCAACTCGGTCAGGATCTGCGTGACGACCGCCTCGGGAGTCCGGTCATCGGTCTCGAACTGCCAGGTGGCGACCTCGGCGTACAGCGGAAGCCGTTCGGCGAGCAGTTTCGCCAGCCGGCCGCGGACGTTGCCCAGCAGCAGCGGCCGAGCGGTGTTCAGCCCGACCCGACGCGCGGCCTCGGCGGCGGAGACCTGCAACCAGATCACCTGGTGTCCGGCCAGGGCGCGGCGGGTCTCCTCGGCCAGAATGGCTCCCCCGCCCAGCGAGAGCACCGCGGCGTCCCCGGCCAGGGCGGCGTCGGTGGCGGCGCGCTCGAGTTCACGGAAGGCGGCCTCACCGTCGACGGCAAAGATGTCACTGATCTCGCGGCCCTGGGCCGCCTCGATCTCGGCATCGATGTCGCGCACCGGCAGGCCCAGACGTTCGGCGAGCAGGGCGGCGATCGTCGTCTTGCCCGACCCGGGTGAGCCCACCAGCACCAGTGGCCGGGTGGGGTCGTAGGCCGGGGTCACTGGGCGATCTCGAGTCCGCGGCTGCGGACCGACTCCAGGTAGGACTCCAGGTTGCGCCGGGTCTCGGCGACCGAGTCCCCGCCGAACTTCTCCAGCGCCACCTCGGCGAGCACCAGTGCGACCATGGCCTCGGCGACCACACCGGCCGCCGGCACGGCACAGACGTCGGAGCGCTGGTTGTGCGCCACCGCCGGCTCCCCGGTCGCGGTGTCGAGCGTACGCAGGGCCCGCGGCACCGTGGAGATGGGCTTCATCGCCGCCCGGACCCGGAGCACCTCCCCGGTGGTCATCCCACCCTCGGTCCCGCCGGCGCGGTGACCGGCCCGCTGGATCCCGTGCTCGGTCGGCAGGATTTCGTCGTGGGCCAGCGACCCGCGGGTGCGGGCCAGCTCGAAGCCGTCGCCGACCTCCACGCCCTTGATCGCCTGGATCCCCATCAGGGCGCAGGCGAGCTTGGCGTCCAGGCGGCGGTCGCCCATCGTGTGCGAGCCGAGGCCGGGCGGGCAGCCCCAGGCCAGCACCTCGACCACCCCGCCGAGGGTGTCCCCGGCCTTCTGGCATTCGTCGACCTCGGCCACCATCGCCGCGGAGGTCTCCGGGTCGGCACAACGCAACGGATCGTCGTCGATCCGGGGCAGGTCCGCCATTGTCGGGAGCAACCCGGCCGGTGCCCGGACCGGGCCGAGTTCCACGACATGGGAGAGGATCCGGATGCCGTACGCCTGCTCCAGGAAGTTCTGCGCAACCCGGCCCAGCGCCACCCGGGCGGCGGTCTCCCGCGCCGAGGCCCGCTCCAGGATCGGGCGCGATTCGGCCCAGTCGTACTTCTGCATGCCGGTCAGGTCGGCGTGCCCGGGGCGCGGGCGGGTCAGCGCCTTGCCGCGGGCCTGCGCGGCGAGCACCTCCGGATCCACCGGGTCGGCGGCCATCACGGTCTCCCACTTGGGCCACTCGGTGTTGCCCACCTGGATCGCGATCGGCGACCCGAGGGTCTCCCCGTGCCGGACCCCGCCCAGGATGGTCACCTGGTCGGCCTCGAACTTCATCCGGGCACCGCGGCCGTAGCCGAGCCGCCGGCGGGCCAGCGACTCCTGGATGTCGGCGGTGGTGACGTTGATGTGGGCGGGGAGCCCGTCAATCGTCGCCACCAGGGCAGGGCCATGGGATTCTCCAGCAGTGAGCCAACGCAGCATGGGGCACAGTCTGTCACGATCCGGGGGGTCGGCCCGGCGCCTTCCGCGTTCTCGTGGTGCGGCTCAGTGCGTGAAGGCGTGCGAGGTGGTCCGCTTGGGCAGCGGCGCGGTGAGGTTGTCCAGGTACGCCACCTGCGCAGCGATCACCGCGAGCAGCTCATTCGCCAGATCCATGGTGAGGCCATTGCGCACCACGATGCGTTGCACGGTGACCTCGGCCAGGTCATCGGGCATCGGGTACGCCGGGACCTGCCAGCCGTGCATCCGCAGCCGGTCGGAGAGGTCGTACAGATCCCACTTGTCGGTGTGCCCGGCGACCTGGCGCCAGGCGAAGACCGGAATCGTGGAGCCGTCGGAGATCAGCTCGAAGGCCGGCATCGCCCCGATTTCGGCGGCCAGATGCTGCGCGACCTGCTGCGATTCGCCCTGGACCGTTTCGTATCCGGAGCGCCCCAGCCGCAGGAACAGGAAGAACTGCAGCAGGACCTGCGCACCGGGGCGGGAGAAGTTGAGGGCGAGCGTCGGCGTCTCGCCACCCAGGTAGCTGACCCGGAAGATCATCGACTCCGGGAGCGCGTCCCGGTCGCGCCAGACCACCCAGCCCAAGCCCGGATAGACCAGCCCGTACTTGTGCCCGGAGGTGTTGATGGAGGCGACCCGCGGCAGCCGGAAGTCCCACTCCAGCTCCGGTTGCAGGAACGGCGCGATCATCCCGCCCGAGGCGGCGTCGACGTGGATGGGGATGTCGAGTCCCCGCTGCTGCGCAATCGTGTCCAGGGCCTGCTGCAGGTCGGCGATCGGTTCGTACGCGCCGGTGTAGGTGACCCCGAGAATGCCGACCACACCGATCGTGTGCTCGTCGACGTAGTCATTGAGCTGCGAACCGTCCAGGGTCGGGTGTTCCGCGCTGATCGGCACCAGGCGCGGCTCCACCTCGAAGTAGTTGCAGAACTTCTCCCAACACACCTGCACCGCCGCCGACATCACCAGGTTCGGCTTCGAGGTGTCGGCCCCCTGGGCCTCCCGGCGATGTTGCCACCGGCGCTTCAGCGCGATGCCGGCGAGCATGCAGGCCTCGCTGGAGCCGATGGTGGAGGTCGTCGGGGCGGCGGCCGGGTCCGGCGCGTGCCACAGGTCGGCGATCATCTCCTGGCAGTACTGCTCGATCGCGGCGGTCTGCGGGTATTCGTCCTTGTCGATCATGTTCTTGTCGAACGCGTCGGCGTACAGTTCCTTGGCCTCGTCCTCCATCCAGGTGGTCACGAAGGTGGCGAGGTTCAGTCGCGCGTTGCCGTCCAGCATCGTCTCATCGCGGACCACGTCACGCGCCGCCGCCGGGCTCATCCCCTCGGCCGGCAGCCGATGCTTGTCGATCCGGTCGGCGGCACCGGGCCGGCGCCGGAACGGGTTGATCGTGATCTCGTCGGCCGGCTCGGGCATCTCATGTCTCCTGGGTCGCTCAGCGGGCCGCGCGTGCGGCCGCCACCAGTATGTCGGGGTCCACCGAGCGCCCCGTCATCAGCTCCACCTGGCGTACCGCCTGGTGGGCGAGCAGATCCAGACCGGAGAACACCACCAGGCCCCGCTCCGCGGCGACCTGGGCGGCCCGGGTGGGCCACGGGTGGTAGATCACGTCGAACAGCGCCGCCTGGGTCTCGGCGATCCGCACCGCGAGCGGGTCGGCGGCGCCGGCAACCGCGGTCTGGATCAGCAGGTCGCTGGGCGGGAAGTCGAGGAAGCCGGTGATCCGCGGGGTGATCCCGGTCGCCTCGAACACCGGCTGCCAGGCCTCGACCTTGGCCGGGGTCCGGGCCGCCACGGTGATCTCGGTGACCCCCAGTCGGGTCAGCGCCACGTACGCCGAACGGGCCGTCGCACCACCGCCGAGGATCACCGCCGACCGCAGCACCGACCCCTGCTCGGGGGTCCCGAAGCGCCGCAGCACCGGCTGGACGAAGCCGTCGACGTCGGTGTTGTCGACCACGATCCGACGCCCGCCGGGAGCAGTCGGGTCCGGCTCGAACAGCAGGGTGTTCGCCACCTGGGCCAGTTCGGCGGTCGGGCGTACCTCCCCACCGCTGCGCCGGGCCAGCTCGACCGCTTCAATCTTCAACGGCATGGTCAGCGCCAACCCGCGCCACTGCGGGCCGCAACCGGCGACGAAATCGGCGAGTCCGCCGGCCCCGACCTCGTGTCGCTCGAAGGTCCAGTCCAGGCCGAGCGCCGCGTACGCCGCCCGGTGCAGCACCGGGGACAACGAGTGCGCGATCGGGGACCCGAGCACCGCGCAGGTCCGCGATCCCGGGACGGCTCCCGGCCCGGACCCGCCCGGCATCGGGGTCAGCACCGGCCCTGGTGCGACTGGCACCACTCCTGGAACTTCTTCACATTCGCCTGATGCTGGTCGAAGGTGTCGGCGAACGCGGTCTCGCCGGTGTCCAGGTTGACCGCCACGAAGTACATCCAGCCGCCGTTCTCCGGGGCCGCCGCCGCCTCCAGCGCGGCCTTGCCCGGCGCGCTGATCGGCCCCGGGGGCAGACCGGGATGCAGATAGGTGTTGTACGGGCTGGGGTTGGCCCGCTCCTGGTCGGTGGTGGTGGCGCCCTGACCGCGCGGCTTGTTGTTCGCGTACTCGACGGTGGTGTCCAACTGCAGCGGCATGTTCTTGTCCAGCCGGTTGTACAGCACCCGGGCCACCTTCGGGCGGTCCTCGGGCCGGCGTACCTCGGCCTCGATGATGGAGGCGACGATGACCACGTCGCGCGGGCTGCGGCCCAGGGCCTTCGCCTTCTCCTCGAGCTTGATGTCGGTGGCCTTCTTGGTGAAGTTCTCCGCCATCATCTTCAGCGGGGAGATCGGGTCGCTGCCGGTCATCTCGTAGGTGTCGGGGAACAGGAAACCCTCGGGATTGCCCTCGGCCCAGGCCGAGAGTTTGTACTCATCGACCCGTTTCAGGGCGTCGTTGATCTCTCCCTCGGAGATGCCGGTGTCCTTGGACAGCGCAGCCACCTGTTCGCTCAGCCGCAATCCTTCGAGGATCCGGAATTTCTTGCCGCCCTTGAGGCCCGCGTCCAGCATCGACTGGATCGCATCGGTCGCCTTCATCTTCGTCTTGAGGTGGTAGGTTCCGGCCTGCAGCGACTGAATGTCGGGGAACTGGGCGGTCGCCTCGGTGAACGCCTCGATGGAGGCGACCACATCCTTGTCGACCAGCAGTCCGCCGATCTCGCTGACCGAGGTGCCCGGTTCGACCACCACGGTCACATCCGCCTCCCCGGGCCCCGGGTAGTCCTTGGCGGCGAAGACGCCGCTCACCGATTGGGAGATCTTCTGGTAGGCGAACAGCGAGCCGCCCACCAGGACCAGCAGCGAAAGCCCCACCGCGAAGATGTTCTTCGCGAGGTGGGAGATGTCGCTCCAGTTGCGTTCGCGCTTCTTGTCCGGACTCAGCAGGCTACTCACTGCCTCACTCCTCTCCGGCGGGCCGGAGCTCCAGCGGCATGCCCGGGGGCTGCCCGGTGCTGCGTTCGGTCTCCAGTGCCTGCTCCAAAATCGTGACTGCGGCGACCTGATCGATCACGCGCCGCTGCTGGCGGGCCGTACGCCCTTGTTCGGTCAAGGTCCGCGCCGCCTCGACGGTGGTGAACCTTTCGTCCACGAACCTTACCCGAATCGGGGAAATGCGCCGGGCCAGCGACGCGGCGTTCCGGCGGATCTTCTTTGCCGCGGGTCCCTCTCCGCCGCGCAGCGAACGGGGCAACCCGATCACCACCTCGATCGGTTCGTACTCGGCGACCAGCGCGGTCAGCCGGGCCAGGGCCTGCGACCCGCCGGCCACGGTCTCGACCGGGTAGGCGAGGATGCCGGCGGAGTCGCACGCGGCGACTCCGATCCGGGCATCCCCCCAGTCCAGCGCGAGCCGGACCCCGGGTCGCAGGCCGGCGTCGGTCACCGGGTGACCACGCTGCCGACCGCGTGCTCGACGGCCAGCAGCGCATCGTCGATCCCGGTCGCGTCCGAACCGCCGCCCTGGCCCAGGTCGTCCTTGCCGCCGCCCTTGCCGCCGAGCTTCTCGGTGCCCACGCGGACCAGGTCACCGGCCTTCAGCCCCCGGTCCCGGGCCGCCTGGGTGGTCGCCACGACCAGCGCCGGTTTGGCGTCGGTCCCGCCGGCGAGTACCACCACGGCGGGCCGGTCCCCGAGCTGACCGCGCACCTCGATCGCCAGGTTGCGCAGGTCGCCCCCGTTCACCCCGGCCGCGTGCTGGGCCACGAAACCGACCCCCCACATGTCCTTGACGGTGTCGGCGATCTTCTTCGCGCTGCCCAACGCCTCCTGGGCGCGGTAGCCCTGCAGTTGCTTCTCGGCATCCTTGAGCTGGACCAGCAGCTTCTCCACCCGTTCGCTCAACTGCTCCGGGCGCACCTTGAGCATGCCGGTGAGGTTGTTCACCAGGGTCCGTTCGGCCGCGAAGTGCTGGAACGCATCGGTGGAGACCAGCGCCTCGACCCGGCGTACGCCCGAACCGATGGAGGACTCCCCCAGCAGCGCCAGCATCCCGATCTGGGAGGAGTGCTGGACGTGGGTTCCGCCGCACAGCTCGCGGGAGAACTCCCCGCCCATCTCGATCACCCGGACCCGTTCGGGATACTTCTCCCCGAACATCGCCATCGCACCCATCGCCTTGGCCTCATCCAGCCCCATGATGGCCGAGGTGACCGGCAGGTCGGCGGTGATCGCCTCGTTGGACAGGCCCTCGACCTCCTCACGCTGATCCTGGCTGAGCCCGTGCGGGGACTGGAAGTCGAAGCGCAGATAGCCCGGCTTGTTGTACGAGCCGGCCTGCACCGCGTCCGGCCCGACGGTCCGGCGCAGCACCGCATGGATCACATGGGTCGCCGAGTGGGCCTGGCAGGCGCCCATCCGGTGCAGCGGGTCGACCGCGGCGGTGACCTGCTGCCCGAGGTGGACCTCCCCGGCGTTCACCTGCACCTTGTGCACGATCAGTCCGGGGACCGGGCTCTGCACGTCGAGCACCTCGAGTTCGGTACCCGGGGCGGTGATCGTGCCGGAATCGGCGTCCTGGCCACCGGACTCGGCATAGAAAGGGGTCTCGGCGAGCACGACCTCGACGATCTCCCCTGCGCTGCCGACCGGAGTCGAGGCCCCGTCGCGCAGGATGCCGAGCACGCTGGTCTCGGTGGTCAGTTCGTCGTAGCCCAGGAAGTGGGATTCGCCGCCCGCGCGCAGTTCGGCGTACGCCTCGGGGTTCTGCGCCCCGCCCTTCTTGGCCTTGGCGTCCGCCTTGGCCCGCGCCCGCTGTTCGCCCATCAGTTCCACGAACCGGTCGCGGTCGACCTGCAGGCCGGCCTCCTGGGCCATCTCCAGGGTCAGGTCGATCGGGAAGCCGAAGGTGTCATGGAGCTGGAACGCCTTGTCCCCCGACAGCACCTGCTGGTCCTGCGCCCGGGTCTGGCTGACCGCCTGATCGAACAGCTGGGTACCCGCGGTCAGGGTGCGCCGGAACGCCTCCTCCTCCGCGTACGCCGCCCGCTCCACCCGCGGCCACGCCTCGATGACCTCGGGGTAGGACTCGCCCATCAGGTCCCGGCTGATCGGCAGCAGCGCGGGCAGCACCGGCTCGTCCACCCCGAGCAGCCGCATCGAGCGGACACTGCGGCGCAGCAACCGGCGCAACACGTAGCCACGGCCCTCGTTCCCGGGCACCACGCCATCGCTCATCAGCATCAGCGACGCCCGGACGTGGTCGGCGACCACGCGCATCCGCACGTCGTCGTCGTGGTTCGCCCCGTAGGTGCGCCCCGACAGTTCACACGCCTTCTCGATCACCGGGTAGATCTCGTCGATCTCGTACATGTTTTCCTTGCCCTGCAGCAGGAAAGCCACGCGTTCCAGACCCATCCCGGTATCGATGTTCTTGTTGGGCAGGGTGCCCTTGACATCGAAATCGTCCTTGGCGCGCACCGCGGACAGTTCCTCGGTCTGGAAGACCAGGTTCCAGATCTCCAGGAACCGATCCTCATCGGCCTCCGGACCACCGTCGGCGCCGTACTCCGGGCCGCGGTCGATGTAGATCTCCGAACAGGGGCCGCCCGGGCCGGGCACGCCCATGTTCCAGTAGTTGTCCTTCAGGCCGCGGCGCTGGATCCGCTCCTCGGGGACGCCGACCTTGCGCCACAGCTTGTACGCCTTGGTGTCGCCGTCGGGATGATCGGGGTGATGCCCCGGGCCCAGCACGGTGACCCAGATCTTCTCCGGATCGAAGCCGAAGCCGCCCTTGGACTGCGGGGAGGTGACCAGTTCCCAGGCGTACGCGATCGCATCGGCCTTGAAGTAGTCACCGAAGGAGAAGTTGCCCGCCATCTGGAAGAACGTGCCGTGCCGGGTGGTCTTGCCGACCTCTTCGATGTCCAGGGTGCGGACACACTTCTGGACGCTGGCGACGCGGTCCCACTTGGGCTGTTCGGCCCCGGTGAAGTACGGCTTGAACGGCACCATGCCGGCGTTCACGAACAGCAGGGTCGGGTCCTGGTAGACCAGCGGCGCCGACGGCTCGATGCTGTGGCCGCGCGCGGCAAAGAAGTCCAGGAAGCGACGCCGGATCTCGGCGGTTTTCATCGATAGGTCCTTCAGATCGGATATGGGTGGATCAATGGGTGGCGCGGACCGCGCGGAGGGCCTCGACCTCGTCCTCGTCGGTCATCCCGAGGGCCTCGCGCAATTCGACCTCGTACTCGTCGGAGGAGTTGCGGACCCGCGACCAGAAGTCGGCCAACTGTCGGCCCCAGTCATCGGTACGCCGGCGGAACTCATCGGCCCGGGTCCGCAGGTCCTCCGACCCGGCCGCCGGGGCCAGCCCGACACTGCGGCGCAGCCGCTGCCCCACCGAGGCGGGGGTGAGTTCCTTGCGGACCCGCAGGGCGACGTAGGCCCCGGCGGCCGCGCCGGCGGCGAACCAGAACAGCCGCTTCACTTCGCGGCCCGTCGCGCCTTGCCCTGGCGCAACGCGCTGCGCAGGCCGTGGGCGGTGGCGGCGGTCTTGACCAGCGGGCCGCCGACGGTGGCACTGAACAGGGTGGCCAACTGGGCCGCATTCTCCGAGACGACGGTGGCGTGTCCGGTCACCTTGGCGGCGTCCTCGGTCACCACCGACAGCTTCTCCAGCTCGGCGTTGGTGGCAGCCACGGTGCCCCGCAGCTCGTGCAGGATCGGCACCGAGTTGTGGCCGATATCGCGGACGCTGAGCCGCAGTTCCTCCAGTACGCGGCCCAGCTTGTGCAGCGGGACAGCACACAGTGCGACAAAGATCACCGCGGCGACGGCCGCGATCATCCCGGCGATTTCACCCAGGGTCATCGTCATCCTCGAAGTCGTTGATGTGTGGGCCACCTTCGGCGCAGCCCAACGTACCCGGGTCAGCCTAGTGCAGGGGCGGCAGCCACTCCGCGGGGTGAACGTTTCCGGGTCGGGGATATTCCCGTCCCGGGACCGGGGTCACAGGGCGCGCATCTTCAGCGGTTCGGCCACCACACCGCTGGTCACCGGGGAGAAGTTGGCGCTGACCCGCCACGCCCCCGCCCCGCGTCGCTCGGCCAGCGCTCGGGTCAGCTTGCCGTCCACGAAGTGCAGGGCCGCCCCGTCGTCGACGCCGTACCCGTCGGGCAACAGGCCCGCGCCCACGGCATTGGTGTAGAAGGGGGCGCGGTCCTCCTCGCCGTCGTAGTGCGGGCAGAACGATCCCGTCAGCATCCCCAGGCCACCGCGCCAGGGCTCGATCTCGGCCCCGAAGGAGTCGGTGGTGCAGGCCTCGAAGAACACCGAGGCCCCCGCGGCGATCCCGCCGAAGACCACGTCGCGCTCGGCGGCGATCTCGGCGAACATGGTGTCCACCCGGTGGGCCCGGAGCAGGGCGTCCAGGTTGACCGTCGAGCCGCCCCCGATCACGAACACATCAGCCTCCCGCGCCTGCCGGACCGAGGCCCGCGCCCCCTCCCACAGGGTCAGCACGGTGGTGCGCAGCCCCATCGGGCCGAACGCGGTGAGGAACCGGTTGATGTAGCGGGGATCGTCGGCCGAGCCGGTCGGCACGAAGCAGACCAGCGGGTTGGGCCGGGTGGCCAGCCCGACGAGGTAGCGGTCCAGTTGGGTTACCGTCGCGTTCGGCGACATCGAGAAGCCGCCGCCGCCCAGGGTCACGATGTGGGTGGTCATGGCGCCATGCTCCCACGCGGTCGACCCCGCCATGGCCGGGACGAAAGATTCGGCGCGTGAGCTTGATCGCCTACCCTGAGCCCATGAGCCAGCAGCCCGCGCCCGGCCCGATCGCCCCGGAAGGCCCCGCGGCGCAGGTCCCCGCCGGTGCCGCGGGGAACGGGCCCGCCGGTGCCGCGGCGGGAGTGAGCGCGCACCGGGCGCTGGGATCGATCCTGGGCACCACCCTGCGAGAGGTGTTCGTGGTGCCGATCCAGGACGGCCGGATCCGGACCCGGGGCTGGAGTCGAGGGCTGGCGGTCGTGGCCGCGGTGGCCCTGCTCGCCTACCTGGGCGCGATGCTGACCGTGCTCGGTGCGCGACTGCTGGGTGACGTGGCCCCGATCGGGACCGGGGGGCTGCGGATGGGGCTGGCCGGTGGGCTCGCCCTGCTGACGATGTTGCCGGTGTTGCTGACCCTGGGCTACCTCGCCGCCCTGCAGCTGCGCTGGTACCTCCGGCTGCCGCTGCAGGCGATCGTGTTCGCCATCGCGGGGTCGCCGACGGTGCTGACCCTAGTCGCGATCGTCCCGTACGCCCGGGGCGTACTGCTGGGGTTCGTGCTGAGCGTCCCGGCGGTGCTGGTGGTATTGCTGGTGGGCGCGTTCGCGCTGGTCGGGCGGCCGTTGCGGGTGTGGGTGGGGCTGGCGGCGCTGGCTGCGATGGGTTGGATCGTCCTGGTGCCGATCTTGTTGGTGAGTGTGCTGTTCGCCGGGGACGTCGGCGCGGTCAGCATGTCGGTGGCGCTGACCTCGGTGCTGATCTTCGTGCTGGCGGTCCTGGCGGTGCCGACCGCGTACGCCGCCGGGGCGTCGTTCATCCAGATCTCGGTGAACACCGCGACGTGGACCCTGTCGGAGATCCGGCACTGGGTCCGGCCGGGGATCTGGCCGCTGCTGGCGATCCTGCTGCTCGCCGGGAATCTGGCCCTCCTGGCCGCCGACGGCTTCGCGGGGCCGACCTACCTGAAAGCGGTGCTGTGGACCGCGGCCACCCTGCTGGTCGCCCGGGTCTGGTTGGTGCGGGCTCGGCGGTTCGGGCCCTGGGACGTGCCGCGACCCACCACGATGGCGGAGTCCCTGATGAAGGCCTCGGGCGCGCTCGGCCTGGCGATGTCGGTGTGGTTGGTGGTCGCCCTGCTGCCGGTCCCGGGCCGGTTGCGCAATCCGGTGGCCATGGGGTTCGCCGCGGTCCTCGCCCTGGTGCTCGCCGAACGGGCGGCTCGGCGGGGCAGTACGGCCGCCGCGACGGTGCTGGCCCCGGTCGCGGTCAGCCTGGCCGGGATGGGGCTGATGTTCGGGCTGGGGGTCACCGGGACCCCGCATCGACAGATCTCCGGGTTGCTGACCCTGGTGCTGCTCGCGCTGGGCCTGTGGTGGCGCCGGCGGGGACCGCTGACCGCGCAGCAATGGTTCCTGCTGGCGATCGGGGCGGGGATCCTGCTGATCTTCCCGGAGCGGGAACTGCTCGCCGAGCCGCTGTCGGCGCTGCTCGGCTTCTCCACCCTGGGCGTCCTGATCGCCGGTCTGCTCTGGCGCCTGCTGACCGAGGGCGAGTGGGCCAATGTGGACGGGCGCCGGTTCAACCGGACCGCCCGGGTGCTGGTCTTCTGCGGCTACGCCCTGGTCACGGCCTGCGCGGCGGTGCTGATGGCCTACGCGCCCGATTTCGGCTGGGACCTGGACAGCTTCGCCTCCATCGGCAGCCAGATTCTCGGGGTCGGGGTCGCGGCGGCCATCGTGGTCGGGATCGCCGAGATGGGCCGGTTCGGGTTGGATCCCGCGCCGCCGCCGCAGCGGATCGCCACCGGGGCCGGCGTACCGCCGATGAGCGGGATTCCCGCGGACGCCCCGGCGCCGCGGCGCGCCCTGGTGGACTGACCTCGGGGCGGTGGCTCAGTCGCGCGTCGGTGGCTCAGTCCTCGGGGCGGTGGCTCAGTCCTCGTTGCGGCCGAGCAGGCGCTGCAGGCTGGTCAGCCGCTGCTGCAGGGCCGCCTCCTGCCCGTGATCGGTCGGTTCGTAGTAGCGGGCCCCGGCCAGGGAATCGGGCAGGTACTGCTGCCGGGCCACGCCGTGCGGATGATCGTGGGCATAGCGGTAGCCCTTGCCGTGGCCCAGCCCCTTCGCTCCCGGATAGTGCGCATCGCGCAGATGCGGCGGTACCACGCCGGATTTTCCGGCCGCCACATCGGCGGTGGCCCGGTCGAGCGCCAGGTAGGCCGCATTGGATTTCGGCGCCATGGCGCAGGCGACGGTGGCGTGGGCCAGGTTGATCCGGGCCTCGGGCATTCCGATGAGTTGCACGGCCTGGGCGGTGGCCACGCACAGCGGCAGGATCGAGGAGTCGGCGGTGCCGATGTCCTCGCTGGCCAGGATGATCAACCGCCGCGCGATGAACCGGGGGTCCTCCCCCGCGCTGATCATCCGGGCCAGATAGTGCAGCGCCGCATCGACATCGGAGCCCCGCACGGACTTGATGAAGGCGCTGGTCACGTCGTAGTGCTCGTCGCCGCCCTTGTCGTAGCGGACCGCGGCGCGGTCGACGGCCTGTTCGACCACGGCGGTGTCGATCGTGTCGGAGCCGATGGCCTCGGCCCCGGCGGCGGCCTCCTCGAGGTAGGTGAGCACGCGGCGGGCATCGCCGCCGGCCAGTTGCCGGATGGTGCTGCGGGCATCCTCGGTCAGCGTGAAGTCCCCACCCGCGCTCGGATGCACGCCGCGGGCATCGCTGAGCGCCCGATCGATCAGCACGTCGATGTCGGCGGCGCTCAGCGGCTTGAGCGTCAGCAGCAGGGACCGGGACAGCAGCGGGGAGATCACCGAGAAGCTCGGATTCTCCGTGGTGGCCGCGATCAGGGTGACGATCCGGTTCTCCACCGCCGGCAGCAGCACATCCTGCTGGGCCTTGGAGAAGCGGTGCACCTCGTCGACGAACAGCACGGTCTTCTGCCCGCGGGCCAGATCGCGGCGGGCCGTCTCGAGCACCGCCCGGACCTCCTTGACCCCGGCGGTGACCGCGGAGATCTCGACGAACTTGGCCGCATTGGATCGCGACACCACCGACGCGATGGTCGTCTTCCCGACCCCCGGCGGCCCCCACAGGAACACCGACATCGCCGCCTCACCGCTGGCCAGCCGGCGCAGCGGTGCGCCGGCGCCCAGCAGGTGCTGCTGACCGACGATCTCGTCAATGGTGCGCGGGCGCAGCCGGACCGCCAGCGGAGCATCCGGCCGGTCCACATCGGCCAGGGACCCGCCGAGGGCGGGCTCGGGGCGGGGCACCATGCCGAACAGGTCCTCAGTCACCGGGAGAGGGTAACTCACCCGGCGACGGTGTCCCGATCCTGCCACCAGGAGGCCCGGAAGGGCCGATTTCGGCCGATTCGGACCGGCTGGTGGCAGGATCGGGACACCTCGAGGCTCAACCCTGGCGGGATTCGGCGGGATCGTGGCCGACCTCGGTCAGCTCGCGATCCTTGGTCTCCGGCAGCCAGAAGAACACGATGATCGCGGCCAGCAGGTAGAACGCCGCGGTGATGGTCAGTGCCCCGCCCACCCCAAACCTCGCCGAGGCGAAGCCGACGATGGCCGGTGCGGTCGCGCTGATCGCCCGGGCCCCGTTGTAGATGAAGCCCTGGGCGAAGGCGCGCACCTCGGTCGGGAACAGCTCGGCGAAGGTGGGCCCGAAGCCGGAGTAGAAGCCGGTCCCGAACAGCGCCATGATGACCGCGAAGATCATCACCAGCACCGGGTTCTGCAGGTTGATGAAGATCGGCACGCAGACCGCTGCGATCACGAAGTAGGCGATGAAGGTCTTGCGCCGGCCGATCCGGTCGGCGACATAGCCGAAACTGATGAAGCCGAACCAGGCCCCCACCTGCATGATCACGATCCACAGGGTCGACCCGATCAGGTCCATCCCCCGGCCACCCTCGGCGACCGGGGTGCCCAGGTAGTTCGGGATCCAGGTGAACAGACCCCAGTAGCCGAGCATGGCGGCGGTGGTGAAGGCCAGGCAGATGAAGAACGGCTTGGCATAACCGGTGGCGAACAGTTTCGCGAAGGCCTGCCGCACGGTCAGCTTCTCCGCCTTCTCCCAGGCCTCGGACTCATCGGTGTGGCGGCGGACCCACAGCGTCAGCAGGGCGGGCAGCACCCCGAAGAAGAAGGCCCAGCGCCAGCCCAGGGTCGGTGCGAAGATCGCGACCACGATCGCGGCCAGGGCATAGCCGACGGCGAAGGCGCTCTGCACCCAGGCCATCACCCGGCCCCGGACCTTGGCCGGCCAGGTTTCGGTGACCAGCGCGGCACCGGCTCCCCATTCGCCGCCGACGCCGATCCCGACGACGATCCGGAAGGCCATCAGCATGCCCATACTCGTGCTGAGGCCGCACAGCACCGTGCCGATCGAGTAGGTCAGGATCGACAGCACCATCGACTTCTTGCGCCCGATCCGGTCGGCCAGCAATCCGAACAGCAGGCCACCGGCCGCCGAGGCAACCAGCGCGAACGAGGCCGCCAGCCCCGCCATGCCGCGGTCGGAGTTGAACTCCTTGATCACATAGCCGATGACCATCGAGAAGATGATCAGATCCATCACATCCAGCGCCCAGCCCAGGAAGGCTGCGGCGAAGACGTTCCACTGTTGGCGGGTGCGCCCGCGCCACCACGGCTCGCGGTCGGTATCCACTGTTCGCGTCACCGGTATCTCCTTTGATTGTTCTGTTCATCAGGACATGTGTCATGTCCATCGTGATCCAGAGGGACGGTAGCAAGATTTCCAGGAAGACTTCAAGCGGTTGTCCTTTTGGTTGATACCTGTGTACTGTTCATTGAGACACGACCCGTCAGTGGAGTCGCTGCGCCGAAAGGAAGCACCAGATGACCGTCCGCACCATGAGGCTGTTCGAGGACCGGATCGAAGCCGGGGCCAAGCCGATCTACCTCCCCTACGGCGATCGCGCGATCTTCGTACGCGAGGGCGCCGCCCACTTCGTCACCCCGAGCACGCACCAGTACCTGAGTGCCGATCTGGCCTACGCCGGCGACGATCAGCTCACCCTCGAGGTGGAGAGCCTGGCCGCGGTGCTGTGGCGCTTCGAGCTGGCCGACGGCACCGACCTGGCCGACGAGGCGTTCGCGCTGCGGTCGGCCCCGCAGGCCACCAGCGAACTCAAGTTGGCCGTCGACTTCGACCTGGACGATCGCTACGACTGGCTGCTGCGCTGCGACACCGTCACCTTCCCCGCCGGTGGGGTCGCCTGGACGCACCTGCACCAGGGCCCCGGCCTGCGGATCACCCGGTACGGCGAGATCACCATCGAGACCGACGGCACCACCCGCACCCACGGCCCCGGGGACCCCTGGGCGGAGTTCGGCGTCCTGCCGGTCCTGGCGCCGACCACGCCGCACGAGGCCACCAGCTTCACCCGCTGTTTCGCCCTGCCGGCCCAACTGAAGGGGGTCAGCTCCCTGCGCACCGTCCATGCCGAGGACCGGGCCAAGCCGAACACCCAGAGCTACCGGGTCCTCGCCGAGTACGCGATGGACGCCTGAGCCCGACTACCCTGGACCGGCCACCCTTGCCTGTCCCCGCATTCCCCGCATCCGAGACGTCCGAGGAACCAGCTGTGACCACCTCCCCCGCCGACACCGGCGGCGCCGCCCCGACCGATCCGGACACCCCGGACCCCGGCAGCCCGCCCGCCCCCGACTCCCCCGAGACCGGCGCGTCCAACTCGCCGACCCTGCTGGCCCTGCGCCTGCTGGAGGTGATGCTGCGCCGCGACGGGGACTGGGGGGTTTCCGAACTGGGGGCCGAACTCGGGCTGGCCCGCGGCCGGGTGCACCGCCATCTGACCCTGCTCACCGAGGCGGGTTACCTGTCCCGCAACGCCGAGACCCGCCGCTACGGCCTGGGCTGGCGACTGATCCTGATGGGCCGCACCATCGGGCAGCGCTCCCCGGTGGTGACCATTGCCGCGCCGGTGATGGCGACGCTGAGCGAACAGGTGGGCAACACCATCGTGTTCTCCCAGGTCACCGACTCCGGCATCGTGGTCACCGAGACCCTCAGCAGCAGTTCCACCCTGGGCGTCAGTTTTCCGCCCGGCACGAACTTCGCGTACAACTCCTCGGCCCAGGGCAAGGTGGCGCTCGCCTTCGCCGATGCCGCTCAGAAGGCCCGGTGGTCCGGGCTCACCGACGAGCGGCGTACGCCGGCCACGATCACCGATCCGGAGGAACTGTGGGCCCAGGTTGCCGAGGCCCGCTACCGGGGCTGGGCGACCGCGCCGAACGAGACCTTCGACGGGATGAATGCCCTGGCCGCGCCGGTCCTGGGACACGACGGGCTGATCGCCGGGACGCTGGCGATCGTCGCCCCCGGCGGGGTGATTCCCGAGCAGCCGCACCCCGAACAGGTGACCGCACTGCTGGCCGCGGCCGTGGAGATCTCGTTGAACCTGGGGTGTCCGCGCGAAAAGCTGCCGGCCGCCCTGCGACAGGCCTGAGCCGGCGCCGCCGCGGGCCTACTCCAGGGAGCCGGTCTCCTCGTAGTGCGCCAGTTTCGCCAGCCGGCGTACGTGTCGCTCCTCGCCGCTGAACGGGGTCTCCAGGAACGCCTTCACGATCTGCCAGCCCTCGTCGAGAGTCTGCATCCGCCCACCCAGGCTGACGACGTTGGCGTCGTTGTGCTGCCGGCCCAACCGGGCCAGTTCGACGTTGTACGCCAAGGCCGCCCGGCACCCCTTGACCTTGTTGGCCGCGATCTGCTCGCCGTTGCCGGACCCGCCCAGCACGATGCCGAGTTCGCCGCCGGCCGCGACCGCCTCGGCACACGGAATCACCGTGTCGGGGTAGTCGTCGTCGGCGTCATAGCTGGTCGCACCGTGATCGACGACCTCGTACCCGTGTTCGGTGAGCTGCTCGACCAGGTACTCCTTCAGATCGAAGGCGGCATGATCGGTGGCGATGTGGACGCGCATGGCGTCAGCGTACGCCGCCGGGCCGGAGGGTGGCCTGCCGGGCCGACCGCGGGGTTCCTAGACTGACCGGGACCGGCACCCGCCGCCCCACCGCAGGAGAGGACCCATGGCCCAGTTCACCAACTCCCCCTTCGCCAACCTGAATCAGGTCGAGATCTTCCAGCTGACCAGCTCCGACATCGCCGACGGGCAGCCGCTGAGCGGGCGTTACCTGTCCGGTCGGATGCAGATCCCCGGCGGCCAGGACGTCTCGCCGCAACTGAGCTGGTGGGGGTTCCCCGCGGAAACGAAGTCCTTTGCGGTGACCATGTACGACCCCGACGCCCCGACCCAGGGCGGCTGGTGGCACTGGGCGGTCTGCGACATTCCGGCCGCGGTGACCGAACTGCCCACCGACGCGGGCAACCCGGAGAAGAACCTGCTGCCCGAACAGGCCCTGGCGCTGAACAATGACGCCGGCTTCCCCGGCTACCTGGGCTGCGCTCCGCCGGCCGGCCACGGCCCGCACCGATACTTCTTCGTCGTGCATGCGGTGGATGTGGAGTCGCTGGGCCTGCCCGCCTCGGCCACCCCGAACATGCTCGGGTTCAACCTGTTCTTCCACTCGATCGGCCGCGCCACGCTGCAGGGCACCTTCGAGCTGCCGGCGCAGTAGCCGCGCCGCCGGGCCGGGTCCCGGATCCACCCCGGAAACAGCAGACGACCCGGACACCGAGGTGTCCGGGTCGCCCAGTGCTGCCGCCGAGGTGGTCGGTGGGTCAGGCCTGCTTGATCGCGGAGATGTCGAAGATCAGCTTGACCTTCTCCGAGACCAGCACGCCGCCGGTCTCCAGCGCGGCGTTCCAGGTCAGGCCGAAGTCCTTGCGGTTGACGTCGAGCTCGCCCTCGAAGCCGATCCGCTCGTTGCCGAAGGGATCCTTGGCGCCGCCGGTGAACTCCATCGGCAGGGTCAGCTGGTGGGTCTCACCCTTGATGGTGAAGTCGCCGGTGATCTCGAAGACGTTGCCGTTGTAGGCCACGTTGGTGGACTTGAAGGTCATGGTCGGGAACTGCTCGGCGTTGAAGAAGTCGCCGGAGACCAGGTGGCCGTCCCGGCCCTCGTCGCGGGTGTTCACCGAGGAGACCTGGACGGTGACGTCGACCGAGGAGTTCTCCGGGTTCGCGCCGTCGGCCACGATGGTGCCGGTGAAGTCATTGAAGCTGCCGCGGACCTTGGTCACCATCGCGTGACGCGTGGTGAAGCTGAGGCTGGAGTGCGACGGGTCGATGGCGTAGGTACCGGTGAGCGACTGCAGGTCGGTCATATGAAGCTCCTTGTGTGTTGTTCAGCTTTCAACTAGATCTTAGACGGATCAAGTTCAAAGTTCAACTATTTACGTCTGAATCAGTTGTCGCCGGCAGATGAACTTTTGGTGTCCTGCTGCTTCGCGGCCTGCTGCGCCTTCGGGTCCGCCTGTGCCTTCGGGTCCTGCTTGGCGTCCTCCGGCTTCGGCTTGAAGTCGACGCCGGCCTCCCGGCGCTGCTTGGCCGTGATCGGCGCCGGGGCCGCGGTGAGCGGGTCGTAGCCGCCACCGGACTTCGGGAAGGCGATCGCGTCACGGATGGAGTCCACGCCGGCCAGCAGGGCCACGATCCGGTCCCAGCCGAACGCGATGCCGCCGTGCGGCGGGGCGCCGAAGGAGAACGCGTCGAGCAGGAAGCCGAACTTCTCCTCGGCCTCATCCTGGCTGATCCCCATCACCGCGAAGACCCGCTCCTGCACGTCGCGCCGGTGGATACGGATCGAGCCACCGCCGATCTCGTTGCCGTTGCAGACCAGGTCATAGGCATAGGCCAGCGCGCTGCCCGGATCGGTGTCGAAGGTGTCCAGGCACTCCGGCTTGGGAGAGGTGAAGGCGTGGTGCACCGCGGTCCAGGCGCCCTCGCCGACGGCGACGTCACCGGCGGCCACGGCCTCGGATGCGGGTTCGAACAGCGGCGCGTCGACCACCCACAGGAAGGACCAGGCGGATTCGTCGATCATGCCGGTACGCCGGGCGATCTCGACCCGGGCGGCACCCAGCAGTTCCTGGGCGCCCTTGCGCTTGCCGGCCCCGAAGAAGATGCAGTCTCCCGGCTTCGCGCCGACGAACTCGGCCAACCCGGCCCGCTCGGTGTCGGAGATGTTCTTGGCGACCGGGCCGCCGAGTTCGCCCTCGGGGCTCACCGTCACGTACGCCAGGCCCTTCGCCCCGCGCTGCCGGGCCCACTCCTGCCAGGCGTCGAAGGTACGCCGGGGCTGGTCGGCCCCACCGGGCATCACGATCGCGCCGACGTACTCGTTCTGGAAGACCCGGAACGGGGTGTTCGCGAAGAACTCGGTGACCTCCACGATCGGGTTCTCGAAGCGCAGATCGGGCTTGTCCGAGCCGTACTTGTCCATCGCCTCGCGATAGGTGATCCGCGGGAACGGGGTGGTCAGGTCCACCCCCTGAATCGCCCAGACGGCCTTGGCGATCGCCTCGCCGAGTTCGATCACGTCCTCCTGGTCGACGAAGCTCATCTCGATGTCGAGCTGGGTGAACTCCGGCTGCCGGTCGGCGCGGAAGTCCTCGTCGCGGTAGCAGCGGGCGATCTGGTAGTAGCGCTCCATGCCGCCGACCATCAGCAACTGCTTGAACAGCTGCGGGGACTGGGGCAGGGCGTACCAGTTGCCCGGCGAGAGCCGCGCCGGGACCAGGAAGTCGCGCGCCCCCTCCGGGGTGGACCGGGTCAGCGTGGGGGTCTCGATCTCGACGAAGTCGCGCTCGCCGAGTACCGCGCGGGCGGCCTGGTTGACCTTGGAGCGCAGTCGCAGGACGTTGCCCGACTGCGGACGGCGCAGGTCGAGGTAGCGATACTTCAGCCGGGTCTCCTCGCCTACCTGGGTGTGCTCGTCGATCTGGAACGGCAGCGGCGCCGACGGGTTCAGCACGATCAGCTCGCGGATCGCGACCTCGATCTCGCCGGTGGGGATGTTGGAGTTCACGTTCTCCGGCGTACGCCCGTCGACCACGCCCGTGACGCTGACGCAGAACTCGTTGCGCAGATCGTGGATCCCGGCCGACTCGAGGTATTCGTCGCGGACGACCACCTGGCAGGTTCCGGTGGCATCCCGCAGATCGATGAAGGCCACTCCCCCATGGTCGCGTCGCTTGGCCACCCAGCCGGCCAGGGTCACGGTGCTGCCGATGTCCTGGGTACGCAGGGTCCCGGCATCATGGGTACGGATCACGATATTCCTCTCTGTCTGCCTCGCCCGACCGGTCCGCATAGACGGTGCGGCCCGGTGCGCCCTACCGGCGCGGCGAAGACTTCCCGAATCTTAGCCAGAAACCGTGCGGGTGCCGTGCGCGCCCGCGGGCGCTAGTCTCATCGGGTCGAGAGGACCTTCTATGAGCACCGGCCCGCAGCACTCGGAATCGGCCGACCCGATCGCCCAGTTGGCCGATCCGGACCCCAATGTGCGCTATCGCGCCGCGATGGAGTTGGGGACCCGCGGGGACGCCGCGATCGGGCCCGCACTGGCCCGGGCCCTGGGCCCGGAGGAGGATGCCCGGGTCCGCGAGATGCTCACCTGGGCCACGGTGCAGCACGCCGAGGATGCGATGGACGAGCTGATCGGTCAACTGGGCGACCCGGACCCGGCCGTGCGGGCACAGACCCTGCACGTGCTGTCCAAGATCGGCGAGCCGCGGGTGGCCCCGTTCGTGGTGCCGCTGATCGCCGATACCGAGCCGATGGTGGCGATCCGGGCGTACCGGGCCGCGGCCGCGACCGGTCGTGCCGAGGTGATCGAGCCGCTGCTCGCCCGGCTGGGTGACGGCGAGGAGGTTCAGCGCGACCAGTTGGCCCGCAACCTGGTGCTACTGGGAACCGCCGCTGTGCCGGGGCTGATCACCGCCACCGCCGATCCCCGTCCCCGGGTACGCCTGCACGCCCTGGAGACCCTCGCCGGACTCGGCGGACCGGCGGCGGATCCGGCCGCGGCCGCGATCGCGGTGCAGCTGGACGACCCGGACACCGAGATCGCCATCGCCGCGGTGATGGCGCTGGGCGAGCTCACCGACGAGGTCTCCCTGGCCGCCCTGGCCCGGACCGCCGACGGCGCGGACCGGGAGCTCGCCCTGATCGCGCACCGGCTGCTGCCGATCCGGCATGCCCGGGCCCGCGACAGTTCCGACGACTGACCCAGAGCCCCTGCCGGTACCGGTTTACTCGCTCGGGCGTACGCCGGGCCGCAGGTCGCTCACCGGCGGCTGCCAGGTGGCGGGATCGGCCGCGACCTGGTCCCCGGAGCGAATGTCCTTGACCTGATCGGCCCCGAACCAGACGAACGGGATGCCCCGCCGATCGGCATAGCGGATCTGCTTGCCGAACTTGTCCGCCTTGGGCGCCACCTCGGTCGGGATCCGCCGGGCCCGCAGCTGTTGGGCGATCGCCACCGCGGCGTCCCGGGTCTCCTCGGAATCCACCGCGACCAGCACTGCGCTGGGGACACTGCGATCGGCGGCCAACAGGCCTTTGGAAATCAGCGGGGCCAGGATCCGGGTGACCCCGAAGGAGAAGCCGACCCCCGGATAGGTCTGTTTGCCGTCGGAGGCCAGCGAGTCGTAGCGGCCGCCGGAGGCCACCGAGCCCATCGATTCGTGGCCGACCAGTTCGGTCTCGTAGACGGTGCCGGTGTAGTAGTCCAGGCCGCGGGCGATCTTCAGGTCGGCGACGAGTCGGCCCGGCACCGCGGCGGCGGCCGCCTCGACCAGGTGGGCCAGCTCGGCCAGGCCCTCCTCGAGCAGGTCGGAGGTCACCCCCAGCGCCCGCACCTGCTCCACGAAGGACGCGTCGGCGCTGCGGATGTCGGCCAGCGCCACGCACTGCGCGGCGACCGATTCGGCGAGCCCGAGTTCGGTGACCAGCAGTTCGGTCACCTTGGCCGGGCCGATCTTGTCGTACTTGTCGACCCGCTGGAGCACGGCCGCGGTGTCGGTGATGCCCAGGCCCTCGTAGAAGCCCTGGGAGAGCTTGCGGTTGTTGACGTGCATCAGCACCGGCGGGATGCCGAGTTCGGTGTGCAGCCGCTCGAAGGCCTCCAGGGCCACCAGCGGGATCTCCACGTCGTGGTGGGCGGCCAGGGTCTGCGAGCCGACGATGTCGATGTCGGCCTGCCGGAACTCGCGATAGCGCCCTTCCTGGGGCCGCTCCCCGCGCCAGACCTTCTGGATCTGGTAGCGCCGGAACGGGAAGTCGAGGTGGCCGGAGTTCTCCAGCACGTAGCGGGCGAAGGGGACGGTCAGGTCGAAGTGCAACGCCATGTCGGCGGCGTCGGTGTCCTCGGCGTGCAGCCGGCGTACGGTGAAGATCTCCTTGTCGATCTCACCCTTGCGGCTGAGCACCTCGATCGGTTCGACCGCCCGGGTCTCGATCTCGGCGAAGCCGTGCAGTTCGAAGGTCTCGACCAGCACCTCCAACACCCGCCGTTCGACCATCCGGCCGCGGGGCAGGAATTCGGGGTAGCCGGAAATCGGCCGGGGTCGGCTCATCGCTCATCCTTCTTCGCATCGTGGTTCGCCGGCATCGGGAGCCCGAGGGCCTCCGGACGCAGGTAGGGATTGTGGGCGCGTTCGGCGCCGATCGAGGTCTGCCGGCCGTGTCCGGGCAGGACGGCGGCACTGTCGGGCAGCGCCAGGACGACCTCGCGCAGGGTACGGGTCATCGCCGCCGGGTCTCCCCCGGCCAGATCGGTGCGCCCGATCGACTGCTGGAACAGCACGTCCCCGGTGCAGATCACTTCGCTGATCGCCGGGTTGGCCGGGTCGGCGTACGGAAAGCGGAGCAGGGTCGAGCCCGCGGTGTGACCGGGGGCGTGCGCCAGGCCGATCCGAAAGCCGCCCAGTTCCACCACCTCGCCGGTGAGATCGTGCACCCGAGCCGGTTCGGCGAACGTGGCGCGCCCGGCCAGCGAGGCCAATTGACCGGCCATCTGCGGTCCCAGGCCGGCGCCGGGGTCACTGAGCAGGTGCCGGTCGGCCGGATGGATCCAGACCGCCAGATCGAACTCGGCGCACAGTTCCTCCACCGCGGCGATGTGGTCGACATGGCCGTGGGTGAGCACGATGCCTGCCGGCCGCAGCCGCTGCTCGGCGATGATCCGGCGTACCGGCTCGGCGGCACCCACCCCCGGATCGACGATCACACACGCTGTTCCCGCGGCCTCGGCGACCAGATAGCAGTTGGTCTGGAAGGCACCGGCGGGAAAGGAGGCGATCAGCACAGCGGCTGAGTCTAGCGTGCCGATCCCCCGCGCTCGGAGTCGACCGCGGGGTGCCACTCGGTGTTCTCGCCGGTATTGCCGCCGGGAATGGTGCAAGATGGAGCGCATGAGTGAAAGCCCCAATCCCACTTCGTTCGGTCGGGTGGAGGCTGACGGCACCGTCTATGTGACTGTCGGCGACACCGAGCGCATGGTGGGCCAGGTCCCCGACGCCACGCCCGATGAGGCCATGGCGTTCTATGTCCGGCGGTTCGAGGCCCTCGAGGTTGAGGTCGGCCTGCTCGAAGCACGGGTACGCGCCGGCAAACTGTCTCCCGACGAATCACGCAAGTCGATCGCCACCGCCCGCACGGCCGTGGTGGACGCGAACGCCGTCGGTGACCTCAAGGGGTTGGAGGCCAGGTTGGACGCCCTGGCACCGTTGCTGAGCGAACAGGCCGAGGCCCGCAAGGCGGTCAAGGCCCAGCAGAACGAAGAGACCCGGGCGGCCAAGGAGAAGATGGTCGCCGAGGCGGAGAAGCTGGCCGCCGGCACCGACTGGCGCAACGGGGTCACCCGGTTCCGGACCCTGCTCGATGAGTGGAAGCAGTTGCCCCGCATCGACAAATCCACCGATGACGCCCTGTGGCACCGCTTCTCCTCCGCCCGGACGCAGTACACCCGGCGCCGCAAGGCCCAGTTCGCCGAGCAGGCCACCAAGCGGGAGGCGGCGAAGACGGTCAAGGAGAAGATCATCGCCGAGGCCGAGGTGCTGGCCTCCTCCACCGAATGGGGCCCCACCGCCGGCGGGTTCCGCGACCTGATGCAGCGCTGGAAGGCGGCCGGGCCCGCCCCGCGCGACGTCGATGAGAAGTTGTGGCAGCGCTTCCGGGGCATCCAGGACACCTTCTTCCAGGCCCGGACCGCGGCGATGGCCGAGCAGGATTCGGAGTTCCGGGGCAACCAGGAGGCGAAGGAGAAGCTGCTGGCCGAGGCCGAGCAGTCCATCCTGCCGGTGCGGGATCCGAAGGTGGGGCGCGCCCGGTTCCGGGATTTCCTGGCCCAGTTCAACGAGCTCGGCAAGGTCCCCCGCGATGCCATGCGGCCGATCGACAACCGGGTGCGCGCGTTGGAGCAGGCGGTGAACGAGGCCGAGCAGGAGCAGTGGCGGCGTACCGATCCGGCCGCGCGCGAGCTGGCCGAGGGGACCGCGAACAAGTTCCAGGCCAAGATCGACGAACTCGAGGCGAAGGCGGCCAAGGCCGAGGGCCGCGGGGACGCGAAGAAGGCCGCCGAGCTGCGTTCCTCCGCCGAGTCCTACCGGGCGCTGCTGGCGCCGGCGAAGAAGGCGGCCGAGGACTACCGCGGCTGACTCTCACCACCCACTCCCGAACACCCCCGCGGGGCGCCGATCGAGCCGATCGGCGCCCCGCAGTGTGTTGTCCGGCCGTGCGCCCGAGCGGTTCCGCCGTGGCGCCGCGGGCGGTTACTGGGTCACCCGGTAGACGTCGTAGATCCCGGGGATGGCGCGGATCGACTTGAGCAGCGCCTCCAGATGTTTGGTGCCCGGGGTCTCGAAGCCGAGGCGTGCCTTGAAGATCCGGTCGCGGCTGGTGTTGACCGTGGCGGAGGTGATGTTCACGTGATGCTCGGTGACCACCCGGGTGACCTCGGTGAGCAGGCCTTTGCGATCCAGGCCCTCCACCTCCACGTTGACCATGAAGGAGGTCGTCACGTTCGGGATCCAGGAGACCTCGACCAGCCGTTCGGGGTGGGTCATCAGTTCGGCGGCATTGGTGCAGTCGCGCCGGTGTACCGAGACGCCAGAGCCCCGGGTGACGAAGCCGATGATGTCGTCGCCGGGGACCGGCGTACAGCACTTGGCGAGTTTGACCCACAGGTCGGCATCGCCCTCGATGGCGATCCCGGCGCTGTCGGCGTTGCCGGACTTGCGGCGCGATCCGCGACTGCTGCGTTCGGCGACCTCGGCGGCGGCCTGTTCCGGTCCGCCCTCGAGCTGGACCAGCCGCTGCACCACCGCCTGCGCGCTCACCGTGCCCTCGCCGATCGCGGCGTACAGCGACGGGATGTCGGCCAACCGGAAATGGCTGGCCACCTCGGTCAGGTGCACTCCGGTGAGGATCCGCTGCAGCCCGAGCCCGGCCTTGCGGACGGCCCGGGCGAGTTCCTCGCGGCCGAGTTCGATCGATTCCTCGCGACGCTCCCGGGTGAAGTAGTGCCGGATCTTGTTCCGCGCCCGCGGGCTCTTGACGAAGTTCAGCCAGTCCCGGCTGGGGCCGGCCCCCTCGGCCTTGGAGGTGAGCACATCGACCACATCGCCGTTGTGCAGTTCGGACTCCAGCGGCACCAGCCGCCCGTTCACCCGGGCCCCGACACACCGTTCGCCGACCTCGGTGTGGATGGCGTACGCGAAGTCGACCGGCGTCGCACCCTGGGGCAACTGCAGCACATCGCCCTTGGGGGTGAACACGTACACCTCACCGGTGTTGATCTCATAGCGCAGGGTGTCCAGGAACTCGTTCGGATCGACGGTTTCCTGCTGCCATTCGGTCAGCGAGCGGACCCAACTGAGATCGGTTCCGTCGCTGCTCACCGACGAGGTGCCCTTGGGCCGCTCCTTGTACTTCCAGTGGGCGGCGACACCGTACTCGGCACGCCGATGCATGTCCCAGGTACGGATCTGGAACTCCACCGGCTTGGCCGAGGGCCCCAGCACCGTGGTGTGCAGCGACTGGTACATGTTGTACTTCGGCATCGCGATGTAATCCTTGAACCGGCCCGGGAGGGGGTTCCAGCGCACGTGCAGGACGCCGAGTGCGGCGTAGCAGTCGCGAGTGTTCTCGACCAGGATCCGCATCCCGACCAGGTCGTAGATGTCGGTGAAGTCGCGACCGCGCACGACCATCTTCTGGTAGATCGAGTAATAGTGCTTGGGTCGCCCGGTCACCGAGGCCTTGATGTGGGCCTCCTTGAGGTCGGCCTCGACCTGTTCGGTCACCTCCCGCAGCATCTTCTCCCGGCGCGGGGCCCGCTCGGCGACCAGTTGCACGATCTCGTCGTACACCTTGGGCTGCATCGTGGAGAAGGCGAGGTCCTCCAGTTCCCACTTGATCGCGTTCATGCCCAACCGATGCGCCAGCGGGGCGAAGATCTCCAGGGTTTCCTTGGCGATGCGGACCTGCTTGTCCGGCCGCAGAAAGTGCAGGGTCCGCATATTGTGCAGCCGGTCGGCGAGCTTGATCACCAGCACCCGGATGTCGCGCGACATCGCCACGATCATCTTCCGGATGGTCTCGGCCTGGGCGGATTCGCCGTAGGTGATCTTGTCCAGCTTGGTGACCCCGTCGACCATGGTCGCCACCTCGGTGCCGAAGTCGGCGGTGAGCTGTTCCAGGGTGTAGGAGGTGTCCTCGACGGTGTCGTGCAGCAGCGCCGCCACGATGGTCGGCTCGGTCATGCCCAGTTCGGCCAGGATCGTGGCGACCGCCAGCGGATGGGTGATGTAGGGGTCCCCGCTCTTGCGGGTCTGGTCGCGGTGATAGTGCTCCGCGGTCCGGTACGCCCGGCCGACCACGGCGGTGTCGGCCTTCGGGTGATTCGATTTGAGCACCTTGAACAGGGGTTCCAGCACCGCCGCCTGGGGCTGTCGGGGCGCACCCAGGCGCGCCAGCCGGTGCCGCATCGACATCCGGGGCTGTTCGGGTCCGGTGGAGAAGCGATCCAGCTGGTGCCCGGCGGCCGGCATCGACGGCGTGCTCGCAGCAGGCTCCTCCGGGCGTACCGGAGTCCGGGAACCGGTGTTCGTGGATTCGCTCAACGGGCTCCTCGAGGGTGCGTGCCACTACTGTGGGCTGACTGAAGTGCGCCCAGTGTACTGCCCAGCCAGCGGCTGTGGGAGGGGCTCGGTGCAGCGGCGAATCCGCCGGACTCAGTCGTCGGTGAGGCTGCCCCGGTCGCGTTCGAAGACGACCCGCTCCTCGATGTCGCGAACCTCCTTGGGCGCATCGGCCTTGCGGACCACGACCAGCTTGTCGCCGGCCTCCAGTCGTGCCACGACCGGGTCGTAGTAGCGGCGCAGGGTGCGATTGCGGACCACCGCCACCACCCGCTCCGGGGTGATGTCGATCGGTGCCTTGCCGACCTCCTCGGGGGCCACCTGACGCTCGCCCACCTCCAGGCCCACCCCGGAGGTGAGCAGATCCTCGAAGGTGGATCCGATCGCCGGGCTGACCGCGGCCAGGCCGAGCAGGCGGCCCACCGCGGCCGAGGACGTGATCACCGCGTCGGCCCCGCACTGACGCAACAGGGCGACATTGACCCGTTCCCGGACCGCGACCACCAGATGGGCGGTCGGGTTGAGCTGCCGGATCATCAGCGAGGTGAGAATGGTGGTGTCATCGCGGTCGAGGGTGACCATCACTTCCCTGGCCTTGGAGATCTCGGCGCGTTGCAGGGTCTCCCGGCGCGAGGCGGGGCCCTGGATCGCGGCGATGCCGTCGGCGTTCGCGTCGGCGATGGCCTGCGCGGCGCTGTCGATGGCCACGATCCGGGTCAGGTCCTTGCCGTGGCGTTCCAGCGTACGCAGGGCCGAGCGCCCCTTGGTGCCGTAGCCGATGATGACGATGTGATTGCGCATCCGCCTTCTCCAACGGTTGTCCATCATGACGCGACGGCCCTCGGTGGCCAGCACCTCGAGGGTGGTTCCCACCAGCAGCACCAGGAAGATGATGCGCAGCGGGGTGATCACCACCGCATTGATCAGCCGGGCATGCTCGGCCACCGGAGTGATGTCGCCGTAGCCGGTGGTGGTGACGGTGACCGTCGCGTAGTAGAACGCGTCCAGCAGCGAGATCCCGTCACCGTTGGTGTTGTCCCGGTAGGAGCCCCGGTCCAGCCACACGATCAGGGTGGTGATCACCAGCAGCATCAGCCCAATCGCGCCGCGCATCAGCAACTGCTTGGTCGGGGACTGCTTCTGCTGACTGGGCAGCGACACCATCGCTTCGTCGGTGCTCCCGATGTTGCCCAGCGGATCGGGAATCAGACTGCTCATGCGACGGTGAGGATCGCCGAAATGTCGGTGACGCCGGCATCGGCGAGCCGGGTCCGACCACCGAGGCCGACCAGTTCCAGCAGCACCGAGACGCCGACGAGTTCGGCCGACAGGTCCGCCACCAGGGACGCGACCGCGCCCACCGTGCCGCCGGTGGCCAGGATGTCGTCGACGACCAGCACCCGGGCGCCGGGGCGTACCGCATCGGCGTGCACCTGGAGGGTGGCCGAGCCGTACTCCAACTGGTAGTCCTCCGAATGCACCTCCCGCGGCAGCTTGCCCGGCTTGCGGACCGGGACGAAGCCGCAGCCCAGTTCGCGCGCGACCACCGAGCCCAGGATGAACCCGCGGGCCTCCATCCCGAACACCGCGTCCACCGGACCGGGGAACGCCTCCCCCAGCGCCCTGGTGGCGACCGCGAACCCCTCCGGGTCGGCCAGCAGCGGCGTGATGTCCTTGAAGGTGACCCCGGGTTCGGGGAAGTCGGGCACGTCGCGGATCAGGCCGGAGATCAGCTCGGTGGTGGACGCGCTCATCGTCAACTCCTGCGCTTGCTACGGGGCTGGTTGCGGGGCTGCTGCCGCGGGGACCGCTGCGGTTGGGTGTGCACCTGGCTCACCCGGATCTCGACATTGGGTCTGCCCGCGGACTCGGCGTCGCCGGGTTCGGACTCGCTGGTGGCCTCCACCGAACCCACGGTATCGGCAGGGTCGGCCGAGTCCGGCGGCGGTGTCGTGGTCTCGGTCGCGTCCGCCTCGTCGGCGGTCGCCGCGTCCTCGCTCTTCCGCTTCTTCGCGCTGCGGCCCGCGGCCCCGGGGAGGGCGTCGGTCCGCCCGATGGACTTGTGGTACGCGATCAGTGCGGGCTCGCGGCGCTTCATGTCGTTGAGCATCGGGGTGGCGATGAACAGCGAGGAGTACGCGCCGGCGATCATGCCGATCAGCAGGACCAGGCCGAGGTCCTTCAGCGGGCCGGTACCGAGCACGACGATGCCGGCGACGAGCAGCGCGATGACCGGCAGCACGCCGATGATCGTGGTGTTCACCGAGCGGACCAGGACCTGGTTCAGCGCCATGTTGGCCGCCTCCCCATAGGTCTGGCGACGTTCCCGCATCCGGGCGCCGGTGTTCTCCCGGACCTTGTCGAAGACCACCAGGGTGTCGTAGAGCGAGTAGCCGAGGATCGTCAGCATGCCGATCAGCGTCGACGGGGTGAAGGTGAACCCGACGATCGCATAGATCCCGATGGTGATCACCAGGTCGTGCAGCAGTGCGGTGATCGCGGCCAGCGACATCTTCAGGTCCCGGAAGTAGACCCAGATCAGCACCATCACCAGGGCCAGGAACACCACCAGGGCGATGATCCCCTGCTGGGTGATCTGTTTGCCCCAGGAGGCGCCGATCAGGCTGTAGGCGACCTGGTCGGGTTGGATCCGGGCCTCATTCGCCAGGGCCTGGCGGACCAGCGGGACCTCGGTGTTGGAATCCAGGGTGCGGGTCTGGATCCGGACGGTGTTGTCGCCCAGCGTGGTCACCTGGGCCTGGTCCAGATCCGGTACGCCGGACTCGGTCACCGCGCGGCTGAAGTCGGCGACGGTGGTGCTGGTGACCTTGGTCGGGACCTGGAAGTCGGCGCCGCCGGTGAACTCGATGCCGAGGTTCAGCCCGCGGATCGCGATGCCCAGCACGCAGATGATCAGCAGCACCGCGGAGATCTTGTACCAGCGCTTGGAGTTGCCGACGAAGTCGTAGCTGGTCTTGCCGGTGTACAGCCGGTGGGCCAGGCCGCCCGCGGCCTCGTGGGAGATGTTGTCCTCGCTGGCCTCAGCAGGGCTGGGCGCGGACCCGGGCTCCTCGGTGCCGCGGACCTTCGCCGGGCCGGATGCCTTGCGGGATTCGCTGGCCATCACGCCTCCTTCGGGGTGGTGCGGGTACGGGCGCTGACCGCGCTGCTGCGCGAGCCGCGCCGGGCGAACCGGCCGGTGAGACTGCGTACGCCCAACCGGTCGGCTTCCAGACCGGAGAACGGGCGGCCCTCGCCGAAGAACTTGGTACGCACCAGCAGCGACATCAGCGGTTTGGTGAAGCAGAAGATGATCGCGACGTCGATCAGGGTGGTCAGGCCGAGGGTGAACGCGAAGCCCTTGATGCCGCCCATGGCCAGGATGAACAGCACCGTCGCCGACAGCAGGTTCACCGCGTCGGAGATCAGGATGGTACTGCGACTGCGTTTCCAGCCGGTTTCCACCGCCGAGCGCAGGGATCTGCCCTCTCTCACCTCATCGCGGATGCGTTCGAAGTAGATGATGAAGGAGTCCGCGGTGGTCCCGATCGCCACGATGGCGCCGGCGATGCCGGGCAGGTTCAGCGCGAAGCCCACGTTCTGCCCCAGCAGCACCATGATCGCGTACGTGGCGGCCGCGGCGACGGCCAGCGAGAGCACCACCAGCAGGGCGAGGCCGCGGTAGTAGAGCACCGCGAAGGCGACGACCAGGATCAGGCCGATGATGCCGGCGATGATGCCGGCCCGCAGTTGGTCCCCACCCAGGGTCGGCGAGACGTTGTCGACCGAGCTGACATCGAAGGCCAGCGGCAGTGAGCCGTACTTGAGCACGTTGGCGAGTTCATTCGCCGACGCCTCGTTGAACGACCCCGAGATCTGGGCCTGACCGCCCGGGATCGCCTCGTTCACCGTCGGCGCGGAGATGGTCTTGCCGTCCAGCACGATCGCGAAGGAGTTCGTCGGGGCGTACTGGGACTGGGGCACGTTGGCCGACAGGGTGCGGGTGGCGTCCTCGAACAGCTTGGCGCCCTGGTCGTTGAACTGCAGGTTCACCACCCACTGCAGCTGGCCCTGCGGAATCCCGGCGGTGGCGGTCTTGAGGTCCTGCCCGGAGACGATGGTGGGACCCAGCAGGTATTTCATCGTTCCCTCGCGGTTGCAGGAGAACAGCGGGGCGTTCGGGGTCTCGACGAACTTGTCGTTGCAGGTCCAGCTGAGGAACTCGGTCTGGATCTGCTGGTCGGCGCTGGGGTCCCAGCTGAGCTTCTGTTCGGCCGGGATGTCGGCCAGCGGCTTGGCCGGGGCCAGCGGCAGGTTGGTCGCGGGCTCGGGGGTGGTCGGCAGCGCGAACTTGACCGCCCGGAAGCTCAGCACGGCGGTCTGGCCGACCATGCGCACCAGTTCGTCCTGCTGGACGTTGGGAACGCTGACCTGGATCTCCCGGTCACCGGAGGTGGTGACCTCCGATTCGCCCACGCCCAGGGAGTCGACGCGGTTCTGAACGATGGTGCGGGCCTGCTCCAGCGATTCCGCGGTCGGTGCGCCACCGTCGGTGGTCCGCGCGGTGAGGGTGATCGTCGTGCCGCCGCGCAGGTCCAGACCGAGCTTGGGCGACCAGGTGTGCTGGACGGCCATCGTCACGAACAGGCCTGCGAGCACCACCAGGAAAATCACCAGGGTGCGGATCGGATGACCGTACTTTGCCACTGTCTTCGTGCTCCCCGGGGTGGGTGGTCAGTTCTTCTTCGGATCGGCCTTTGGGTCGCCCGGTTCGTCGGTGCCGGGGGCACCTTCGCCGGGCTTGGCGTCGGGGGCGCTGTCGCCGGGCTTGGTGGCATCGGAGTGCGGGGTGGCCTCGGCCTGCGCGGTGGGATCGGCGTGGGCGGCCGGATCGGTGTCGGACGCCTCGGCGGCCTCGTTCAGGCGCCGGTCCAGATCGTCCTGCTCGGCGTGGGGGAACTCCCCGATCCGGTCATCATGCAGCCCGGGGTCGGAATCCAGCACCGGCCATTCGTTCAGGTCGTCGATCTGCTGATGCGGAAGCTTGACATCCGGGGTCGGGCGCGCGATCAACTGGTTCAGCACCAGGACCTCTTCGCCCTCGGACAGCTCGACCACGGCGTTCTCGCCCTCGCGCCGGATGAAGGTGGCGTAGAAGCCGTTCTGCAGCAGCACGGTGGTGCCCTCGGTCAGCTCATTGATGGTCCGCTTCTGCTGTTCCTGCCGCTTCTTGTTCGGCCGCAGGACCATGAAGTAGAAGATTGCCACCATGGCCACGATGAGGACAATCGTGAATGCGTCCACTGAGTTTCCCTTCGCTCACGGCCCACCGGACCCGTTGTCGGATCCGTCGCATGCGCCGACTGCCGGAGTCTACCCACGAATCCGGCAAAACCCCGACTCCCGACACCCCCGGCGCCGGCGGTCCCGGTACCCGGTGCCGGCTCAGCGGGCCCCGAACAGCCCCGCCTGGTCCCATCCCTGGGGTGGGGTGAGGCCCAGGTGTGCCCAGGCCGCCGGGGTCGCCACCCGGCCGCGCGGCGTACGCATCAGGAAGCCCTGCCGCACCAGGAAGGGCTCGGCCACCTCCTCGAGGGTCTCGGCCTCCTCGGCGACCGCCATCGCGAGGGTGCCCAGGCCGACCGGACCACCACCGAAGTTGCGGCACAGCGCGGTGAGCACGTTGAGATCGAGTCGATCCAGGCCCAGTTCGTCCACCTCGTACAACTCCAGCGCCGCCCGGGCCGTGGCCAGATCGCCCCGGCCGTCGCCGTGCACCTCGGCGAAATCGCGGACCCGGCGCAGCAGCCGGTTGGCGATCCGGGGGGTGCCGCGGGAGCGGCCGGCGATCTCGGCGGCGGCGTCCTCGGCCAGCTGGATCCCGAGTACGCCGGCCGAGCGGCGCAGGATGCCGATCAGGTCGGCGGGTCGGTAGTAGTCGAGCTGGGCGGTGAACCCGAAGCGGTCCCGCAGCGGTCCGGGCAGCAGCCCGGCGCGGGTGGTCGCCCCGACCAGGGTGAAGCGGGGAATCTCCAGCGGAATGGCGGTGGCGCCGGGGCCCTTGCCCACCACCACGTCGACGCGGAAGTCCTCCATCGCCAGGTAGAGCATTTCCTCGGCCGGTCGCGACATCCGGTGGATCTCGTCGAGGAAGAAGATCTCCCCCTCGACCAGGCCGGACAGGATCGCGGCCAGGTCGCCGGCGTGCTGGATGGCCGGGCCCGAGGAGATCCGCAGCGGTGCCGACATTTCGGCGGCGATGATCATCGCCAGGGTCGTTTTGCCCAGTCCGGGCGGTCCGGACAGCAGGACATGGTCGGGTACCTGACCGCGGCCCCGGGCGGCGGCAAGCACCAGGCCGAGCTGGTCGGCGACCCGGGGTTGGCCCCGGAATTCCGCCAGGGTGCCCGGCCGTAGTGCTGCTTCCTCGGCCGATTCGGCCGGGTCCGCGTGCGGGTCCACCGGTGAGTGTTCCATCCACGATCCTTCCTGACCGGCGAGCGGTCCGCCGGGTCGAGGGTACCCGGGTCCGGGCCGGGCCCCGGGTTCGGCGAGCTACTTGGCCAGGGTCTGCAGGGCCGCGCGCATCAGCACCGCGACGTTGTCCTCGGTCTCGGCCAGCGGCGCCACCCGGTCGCAGGCGGCCTCGGCATCCTTGGTGGACCAGCCGAGCCCCTGCAGCCCGGTGCTGACCTGCTCGCGCCAGGGTTCGCTCACCGGCGCCGCGACCGCCGCCGGCCCGGTGCCGGCGAAGCCGATCACCTTGCCCTTGAGTTCCAGCACGATCCGTTGGGCGCCCTTCGGGCCGATGCCGGGGACCCGGGTCAGCGTCTTGTGGTCGCCGGCCTCGACGGTTGCGGCGAGTTCGCCGGGGCTGAGCACAGACATGATCGCCAGGGCGAGCTTGGGCCCGACCCCGGAGGCGCCCAGGCAGAGCTCGAAGCAGTCCCGCTCCTCGCTGGTGGCGAAGCCGTAGAGCGTCTGCGAGTCCTCCCGGACCACCAGATGGGTCTGCAGGTGGGTCGCCTCGCCCAGGCGTACGCCGGCGGCCGTGGCGGGCGTACACAGCACCCGGAACCCCAACCCCTGCAGATCCAGGTCGACCCAGGTGGCCCCGGCCGCGCAGACGGTGCCGTGCAGATGGGTGATCATCACTGTCCTCCGGCCCGGGTGTTCTTGGCCCGCTGTTGCTTGGCGATGGCCTCGGCGTACCGATTGCTGGTGCCCCCGCGCCAGACCTGGCAGATGGCCAGCGCGACCGCATCGGCGGCGTCGGCCGGTTTCGGGGGTTCACTCAGCCGCAGGATCCGGGCCACCATGCTGCCGACCTGGTCCTTGTCGGCCCGTCCCGAGCCGGTGATGGCGGCCTTGACCTCACTGGGAGTGTGCTGGGCCACCGGCATCCCCCGCCGGGCGCCGACCAGCATCGCCACGCCGGCCGCCTGGGCGGTGCCCATCACGGTGTTCACGTTGTGCTGGGCGAATACCCGCTCGACGGCGACCACGTCGGGCAGCCAGGCGGCGGCGAGTGCGTCGATCTCGGCCTCGATGGTGACCAGCCGGCGCGGGGTGTCCAGGGTGGCGTCGGTGCGGATGACCCCGACCTGGAGCAGCTGCGGCGGTTGGCCGGGCCGCCCCTCGACGACGGCTACCCCGCATCGGGTCAGGCCCGGATCGATGCCCAGGACCCGCATGACACCGCGCACCGGCGACCACCCCTTACCTCGATCGGCCCCGGCGGGACGCACGCGGCCGGGTCAAGCCGGTTCAGCCTAGCCCGCGCTCCCGTTCGAACACGTGAGCGACTCGCGCGAGCGACATCAAGCACGTGAGCGACTCGCGCGAGCGACATCAAGCACGTGAGCGACTCGCGCACGTCCGGGACCCGATCCGGACCGTCAGTCCTCCGGCTGGTCGGGGGCGTTGTAGTTGGCGAAGACGTTCTGGACGTCGTCACAGTCCTCGAGGGCGTCGATGATCCGCTCGACCTTCTCCGCGGTCTCGGCGTCCACGTCGGTGTCGTAGTCCGGGAGGAAGGAGACCTCGGCGGATTCGTAGTCGATCCCGGCTGCCTGGACGGCCTTGCGCACCTCGACCACATCGGAGGGATCGGACTGGATGGTGAAGCCCTCGCCCTGATCCAGCACTTCTTCGGCGCCGGCTTCCAGGGTGGCCTCGAGCAGTTCGTCCTCGGTCACCGTCCGGCCGTCCTGCTGCTTGGCGATCTCGACCACACCCTTGCGCTGGTAGATACGGGAGACCGAACCGGCATCGGCCATCGAGCCGCCGTTGCGGGTGACCGCGACCCGGACCTCGGAGGCCGAGCGGTTGCGGTTGTCGGTGAGGCATTCGATCAGCAGCCCGACCCCGCCGGGGGCCATCGCCTCGTAGAACAGGGTCTCGTAGTTGACCGCGTCGGCGCCCTCACCGGCTCCGCGCTTGACCGCGCGATCGATGTTGTCGTTGGGTACCGAGGACTTCTTGGCCTTCTGGATCGCATCGTAGAGCGTCGGGTTACCGGCCGGATCGCCTCCGCCGAGCCGCGCCGCGACCTCGACGTTCTTCACCAGCTTGGCAAACAGCTTGCCCCGCTTGGCATCGATGACGGCCTTCTTGTGCTTGGTGGTTGCCCACTTGGAGTGTCCCGACACCGGGCACCTCACTTTCCCTTGATCTGCTCGCGGACGTGCTCCAGGCACTCGGTGCGCTGGTACTGCACGATCGTGTCCGTGGCTTCGTATCCGACCGAACGATACAGCGCCAGCTCGGTCTCCTCGGTGTCCCCCGCAACGTGAGCCGAGGGTCGGGTGTCCACACCGAGGCCGGCGCTGGACATGCCGACCTCGGCGAAGGTCCGCAGCGACTCCACCAGCAGGCCGCGGCCGATCCCCCGGTGCCGGTAGTCGGGGCGTACGCCGAGCCGGTCGGTCCAGCCCTCGGGGAAGCGGCTGTCGGGGTCGTTGCAGGAGTTCAGGGCGTACCCGACCACAGTGTCCTCGGCGTCGACCACGACCCAGGACCAACTCGGGCGGGCGTTCGGCCGCGCCAGCGACTCGGTCCATTCCTGGGCGCTGATCTCCTCGGCCCCGAACGCGTCGGCGAAGACCGCATTGTGCGCCTGCCGGGTGGCCTCGCTGAGCTCGGGGCCGAACTTCACCAGCCGCAGCCCCGCGCCGCACGCGCAGCGCTCGGGCAGTTCGTGGACCAGGTCGCGGTGCAGATCGAAGAACCAGCGGTACTCCTGGAAGCCGGCGTGCTCGTACATCCGGCGCCGGGTGGTCAGGTGCGCGTCCGCGGTGGTGTACATCTCCAGGTCGGTTTCCAGCGGGCCGCGATTCTCCCACCACCAGCGGCGGGTCATCTGCATCTGCCACTCCAGCAGGTGCCGGCCGATGCCCTTGTGCCGGTACGCGGGGTGGACGCCGCCGCGCAGGTTCACCCGGCCGATCGGGGAGTCCTGACCGGCGTCCCAGGGGATGTTCCACCCGACCGCCAGGAGGGTGTCCTGGGCCCGTCCGGCGATGACGAGCTCGGGGTGTCCGCTGGGGAAACTTTCGATGATCTCGGTCTCGCTCATCCGTTCGGCCGAGTTGTCGAAGTAGTAGATCCCGTGAACCAGGCCGATCACATCGGACATATCCGCCTGGGTCGGAGTTGACCAGGTCAACGGTGTCACGTCATCGAGGACGTGCGTCATACCCACCTCCTGAGGTCACGGCGCCACTGCCAACTTCTCAAGCATAGTCAGGCCCGGACCGGCCGACGCCGTGTTCCCAGAAGGTGATCTATCGACTTATCGCCATATTCGTCGCGTCGGTGGGGTGTGGCCCAACCGGGGCGCGGCCGTCTGGGCCCAGACCCGGAGCCAGTTCGCGCCCGATTCCACGGCCTCGGAGGGATCTTCGCCGCGGGCGCGCACCTGTTGCACCTGCCACCAACTGGTGGAGTCCTCGGCCAGCAGATCCATCACCGCAGCATGCGCGGCGACGGTGGTGGTGCTCGGCGTCCCGGCCGGAATGGGTTCGCCGAAGCGGATCCGGATGTCGGGGTCGGTGGCCGCGGCGTACGCCCCCCGGATCCCGACCGGCACCAGCGGGACGCGGGCCCGTTCGGCCAGTTCGGCCGGATATTCGTGGAAGCGGCGCAGCGTCGGCCCGGGCTCCTGCTCGGGGAAGGTGAGCACCTTCAGGCCGCGTTTCAGCGCGAGCACGATCAGGTCGGCCTGGGCGCCGGGGTGGTCGAAGTCCATCGCTCGCACCCCCCAGGACCGGCCCACCCGATCCCCGAGTTGGCGGATCACCAGGATCGGCCCGGCAACCGCCCCCGCCAGCAGTCGGGCGTCGTGATCGGTGGGATGGTTCGACACCAGGACCGCGCCCCCGCGCGGCACCCGCTGGGTGCCGTACCAGGTCACGCCCCGAGCGCCCGCCCGGCAGATGCCGCTCATGCCGTGGCCTCGGTGACCTGGACGCGTACCGGCGGGGTGTGCAGCAGGCGGATCCGGGGGGTCCGGCCGACCTGGGCCGAGGCGATCTCGAGCGCATCGGCGAGGGTGCTGGCGGCCCGGAAGCCGAGCCGAGCGGCGGCGGCACGGTCGGCACCGACCCAGATGATGTCGCTGCAGTGCCGGACCGCGGGTTGGATCGCGTACCACAGTTCCAGCGGGTGCAGGCCGTGGTGGGCGCCCTGGGTGGCGTACTGGTGTCGGTACCACTCGTCGGTGGCGAAGCGGGCCTCGAACCGGTCCCGGATCACGGTGGCGTCGGTGGTCTCCGGCAGCACTTCGGCGAAGAAGTCGGCGGCGGCGGTGTCGAAGCGCGCGCTGAAGGCCTGGGCCAGCGGCGCGAAGCAGATCATCACCCCGCCGGGGCGGACCGCCGGGGTGCCGGCGTGGCTGCCGAAGCTGTGGGCCAGGCAGTCCCAGGCGGCGACCAGCGGGTTCATCACCGCGTCCACGTTGTGCTCGGTGGTCGAGGCGGGCCCGGTGATCAGCACATCGGACTGCCCGACCACCTCGACGCTCTGCTGGGCGCTCAGCAGTTCGGTGGTACGCCCGGTCACCTCGGCGATGCCCCCGGCATGGACGGCCAGGACGCCGTAGTCCTGGGTGGCGCCGGCGAACAGGCGGCGCCGGGTCTGCCGCGGCGCGATCGTCAGGGCCCGTTGCACCGCGGCGGCCGCGGCCCGATCCTGCAGCTGCCACTCCCATTCGCGCTTGCTCAGGAAGCGCAGCGGACCGGTCCAGACCCCGGGGCTGAGCACCACATCGACGGCGAACACCGGCACCGCGCTGGTGATCTCCGCCAGCACCCGGTCCTCGGTGGCCGGATCCGGATCCAGCCCGAGCTGGGCCCAGGCGGTCTGCTGCCCGGTGATGCCTCGGGTCAGCTGTCGGCCGTTGGTGTGGCCGAGTTCGCCGGTCACATTGAGGTTGATCACCAGGTCGGCCTGGCCGACCGCCTCGTTGACGCTGACCCCGTCGGCGAGCGTGGTCAGGCTGCGGGTCTGGGTCGCGTCATGGCTGAACAGCTTGCCGTCGTGGAAGAAGGAACGGTGTACCCGCTCCCCGGTCAGCTGCTGCAGCTCCGAGCCGCTCATCTTGCGCCGCAGCCCATTGGCCAGCAGCACCGTCACCTCGTCGACGCGGGCGGTGGCGGCGAGTTCCAGGATCCGCTCCAGCACGGTGGCGCGGATGTCGGAGCCGGCCATCGCAGGAGCCGGCCGCGCGGAATCGGTGACCACCAGGGCGAGCCGGCGTACCCCGGCCAGGCGGGTCCGCAGCGGCGCCGAGCCGAGCGGGGTGGCCAGGGCCTTGTCGATGGCCTCGAGGGAATCGGGGACCCGGTCGAGTGCCTCGCTGGGGTACAGCACCTCGGTCCCCCGCGGCATCCGTTGCATCCGGACGCCCGGACCGGCGGGGACCAGCAGTTCGGGGGTGCGCTCGTCGGTTTCGAGAAGGAATCCAGGACGGGACATGTCGGTTCTCCTAGCCGGTCAGGACTGGACCGACCAGCGAGGGGTCTGCGCCATGGCGTCCCACTCGACGGTCGTCCACGAATTCGAATTGGCGGCCCGCATCAGGCCGAGGTCAGGATTCACCGCGACCGGGTTGCCGACCGCGGCCAGCATCGGCAGGTCGGCGTGGGAGTCGGCGTACGCATAGGACTTCGACAGGTCGATCCCGTGGGTCTCGGCGAACCGCTTCAGCCAGGCCGGCCGGGACTCCCCGACCATCGGCGGTCCGGTGAGGAACCCGGTGCAGCGCCCGTCGGCGTCGACGTCGAGTTCGCCGGCGACGATGTGGTCGAACAGCGGTGCCAGCGGGCGGGTCAGCGGCCGGATCGCCCCGGTCATCAGGATGGTGGTGTGCCCGGCGGCCCGGTGCTCGCGGACCCGGCGGATCGCGTCCGGGCTCAGCCGGTCCAGGATCCGACGCCCGACATGGCCGTCGATCGCCGCCTCCAACTGGGCCAGGTCCGCCCCGGCGTAGCGGCGGTAAATGGCGCGCAGGAAGGTGCCGCGATCGGTCCGCTCCGCGCGCAGGTACGCCGGCAGCGACCCCAGCAGGGCGGTCACCTCCGACAGCTTCTCCCGGTTCGACAACTCCGGCAGCCGCGCCCACAGGTAGGTCTCCACCACGTTGCCGCTCATCACGGTGCCGTCGAGATCGAAGACCGCGATCACCGTGCTGGGATCGTCCTTGACCTTCGACAGGTCCCGGAACGTGCTGGCCCGGGTCCCGGCCCGGCGGCGCAGCCGATCCATCCGGCGGACGGGTTCGGTCACCGAGGGGGTGTGGATCTCCTCGATGTACTCCCGCCAGTCGATCACCGCGGTGTCCATCGCCCAGGTCGCGACATCGTCGGGATGCAGCGAACGGTGCAGGGCGAGGGTGTGGTCGTCCATGAAGTGCAGTTCGGAGCGCAGGTATTCCCCGTACAGCGACAGGTAGCGACGCATGAAGACCGTCCGGCTGGACAGCTTGTCGACCTGCTCGGCCAGGCTGCGGGTCCGCCGGCTGCGCGGGGCAAAATCGAGCAGCCGGTTGGCGACCTTCGAGGCCCGCTCGGAGGTGGTCAGCAGTTGCTCGACCTTGGCCGATCCCGGCCAGTTCCAGGTCGCCAACGGCGTGGAGCGGGCCCCGGTCGCCATCGGGTGTTCGGTGAAGTAGTTGCGGATGTGGTGATACACCCGGCGGAAGGTCAGCGGATTCCGCGCGCCGGAACTGGCGTGATAGAACTCCGGCGTCCCGACCTCGGGCTCGGTGGCGCACACCGCGAGGATGCAGTTCACCACGTGGTCGCAGGGCACGATGTCGATCACCGAGTCCGGGGACGCGGGGAACTCGGGCATCTGGCCCTTGCCGTAGGCATGGATGATCGGTTCGGCCATCTTGAAGCCCTCGATCCAGCCCGGGTAGGGATGCACCAGGGAGGACTCCACGATCGCCGGCCGGACGATCGACACCTTGATCTCGCGGCCCAGGTCGGCCACGATCCGCTCCCCCATCGCCTTGGCGAAGGTGTACACGTCGGTCCAGCCCAGGGAGCGCGCACGTTCGGTCCCGGCCCGGACCAGTTCGTCGTGCACCCACTGCACCCGGCGGCGCTCGATGTCCTTGGCGGTGGTCAGGTACCCGGCCTGGCGATGCACCCGCTCGGCCTCCCGACGCAGCTTGCCCAGCCGCTCCGGGGTACGCGAGTCGGTCCGGATCCGCTCGGCGATCGCCAGCGCGGCCTCGGTCTCGACCATGTAGTCGGCCTCGTGCTCGTGCGGGGCCTCCGGGATGGCACCGCGCCGCCGGCCGGCGGTGTAGGCGGTGGAGACGTGCACGTAGTGCGGGATCTTGGCCAGCTTGCCGTCGACGGTCATCGCCTCGAGCATCTTGGTCATCAGTGCCCGGGTGCCGATCACATTGGTCGCGAAGGCCTGGTCGATCGGCGGGTCGAAGGACACGTCACCGGCGCAGTGCACCAGCACGTCCAGGTCGTGCGGCAGGTCCGGGACGTTGGGCAGGTCACCCTCGATCACGTCGATCCGCTGCTCGATCAGGGCCTCCGGGCCGCCGGCGGCCTCCCGCAGATCCTTGAAGATGCGCTTCTTCAGCAGCTGGATGACCCGGGCCCGGGCGGTGGCCGAACCCTTGCGACGGACCAGAACGCCGGCGCGAGTGTCGGGCAGGGAGGTCAGCAACTTCCACAACAGCTGTTCGCCGATGAAGCCGGTGACCCCGGTGATGACGATCTTCTTGCCGGCCAGCAGGTCGGCCATCCGACCGTCCAGCGTGCGGCCGCCCCGGACCCCGGTGACGACGGGAGTGGTCTCGCTCATGCCGTGGCGTCGGTTTCCTCGCCGGCTGCGATGCGCAGGGCATCCGACAGCGCGAACCGGCCTTCGTACAGGGCGGTGCCAATGATGGCGCCCTCGACCCCGATCGGGACGAGCCCGGCCAGCTGCCGGATGTCGGCCAGGGTGGAGATTCCGCCGGAGGCGACCACGGGCTTGTCGGTCCGCGCGCAGATGGCCCCGAGCAGCTCGAAGTTGGGGCCGCTGAGCATCCCGTCGGACTTCACGTCGGTCACCACGAACCGGGCGCAACCGGCCTCGTCCAGCCGCTGCAGGGTCTCGAACACGTCCCCGCCCTCCCGGGTCCAGCCGCGGGCGGCCAGTCGATCGCCCTTCACGTCCAGCCCGATCGCGATCCGGTCGCCGTGGCGGGCGATGATCTCGGCGCACCACTGCGGGTTCTCCAGGGCGGCGGTGCCGATATTGACCCGGGCGCAGCCGGTGGCCAGGGCCCGCTCCAGGGAGGCGTCGTCGCGGATCCCGCCGGACAGTTCCACCTGCAACTTCATCTGCGAGGTCACTTCGGCGATCACCTCGGCGTTGGAACCCCGGCCGAACGCGGCGTCCAGATCGACCAGGTGAATCCAGTGCGCACCGGCGTCCTGCCAGCGCTGCGCGGCTTCCAGAGGGTCACCGAAGACCTTCTCGGAGCCCGCCTCGCCCTGCACCAGTTGCACGGCCTGCCCGCCGCGTACGTCCACTGCCGGAAGCAAAGTCAGAGAATCCACCCGGCGAGCCTACCGTGCCCACAGCTGGGCACCCCAACCGGTTTCGTCAGCCGGTGATGCGGTTCACAAAGTCCCGCTGGTCGGCGGCGGCGGTGCCGGTGAACCAGGAGTCCGCCACCGACAGGGCCGCGATCTCCACCCCGGTCCCGGCCAGGACCAGCGGTAGGGTGTGCAGCACGGTGGAGGGGAAGCTGAGCAGGGTGCGCCCGATCGGCCCGATCCGGGCATACAGCTCCATCGGCAGGGCCGGGCGGACCAACTGCGGACCGAGCGCGGCGATCCGGGCCAGCTTCGCCGCCGACTCCTTGCGGTGCGGCAGATACCGGGCGACGCTGCGGCCGGCGACCAGGCCGGCGATCCCGGCCAGATAGGCATCCTCGGAGATCAGGCCGCTCTCCACCAGCGAGGTCCCCATCAGGTCGGTGCCGGCCAGGACGCGGGGCGGACCGAAGGTGTCGCGGACCCAGGCGTAGGTGTTCGGGGTCACCGGCGGGGTGTCGCCGGTGGGTGTGTCGCCGGTCCCGGTGTGGGGGGCGGTCCCGGTGAGCAGGGGCATGGCGGTGAACAGCTCCACCGCCGCGCTGCGGTGGCCGAGCAGGCGCTGGGCGCGCCGGCGCAGCGGGTGTACCCGGGCGTCGGTCGCCCCCAGGTGCCAGCGGTTCAGCGGTACGCCGGTGGCCCACTGCTCGGCGTACCGGATCGTGGCGGTGCCGTCGTCGATCACCACCAGCCGCGGGTCGGTACCCACCAGATTCAGCAGCGTGTGGATGATCCCGGAGTACGGGTCACCGATCACCACCGTCCCGGCCGCCCGTACGCCGCGCGCGACCCGGGCCAGCGCGGGCGCCCGGGCACCGGAGCGGACCTCGGCCCACTGCACCGCGACCGGATCGGGCGCCAACTCCGCGACCCGGTGCAGCTGCCACCGGGTGGTCGGATCGGTGGGTCCGAGCACGACCGCGGTGGTGGGCGTACCGCTGTGGTACGCCCACTCGATCGCGTTCAGCAATTGCGCTGGGGACTCGACCAGCGCCAGCGCCGGGCGGGGCTGCGGTCCGGGATCGGGCACGGGCCGGTGGATCAGGACTGCTGCTCGCCCTGGAAGCGGCGCAGCTTCTTCATCGGGCCGAGTTCGGAGTCGTAGACCTTCTTGACCCCGTCACCCAGGGCCGCCTCCACCACCCGGATATCGCGGACCAGCCGCTCCAGCCCGCCCGGCTCGACCGAGGCGGCCTGGTCGGAGCCCCACATGGCACGGTCCAGGGTGATGTGCCGCTCCAGGAAGGAGGCCCCCAGCACGACCGCGGCCAGCGAGGTCTGCAGCCCGGTCTCGTGCCCGGAGTAGCCGATCGGCACCTCGGGGTACTTCGCGGCCAGGGTGTTGATCATCCGCAGGTTGAGTTCCTCGGCCTGCGCCGGGTAGGTGCTGGTGGCATGGGCGAGGATCAGGTTCTGCGTCCCGACGGTTTCCACCGCATGCTCGATCTGCTCCATCGTCGACATCCCGGTGGACAGGATGATCGTCTTGCCGGTCCCGGCCAGCTTCTTCAGCAGCCCGTCATCGGTCAGCGAGGCCGAGGCGACCTTGTGCGCCGGGACGTCGAACTTCTCCAGGAAGTCCACCGACGGCTCGTCCCACGGGGAGGCGAACCACTCGATGCCGTGCTCGGCGCAGGTCTTCGCGATCTCGGCGTAGCCGTCCTCGCCGAACTCGACCTTGTGGCGGTACTCGATGTAGGGCATCCGGCCCCACGGGGTGTCCCGCATGACGTCCCACTGGTCCCGCGGCGTGCAGATCTCCGGGGTCCGCTTCTGGAACTTGACCGCGTCGCAGCCGGCTTCGGCGGCGATCTTGATCAGTTTGGTCGCGTTCTCGATGTCGCCGTTGTGGTTGATGCCGATTTCACCGGTGATGAAGGCCGGATGGCCCGCCCCGACGGTGCGGCTTCCGATCTGGCGGGTTGGTCCCTGCGCAGCGTTCATTCAAACCCCCTAGGTCGGGCTCAGGCTAGCACCCGATTAGGGTGGCCCCCATGACCTCGTTCCGCAGCGCAGCCTCGGTGCCGCCCACGGAACGCGCGCACGTCCGCGCCGCGGCGCTGACCGTCATCGTGAACTTCTACAATCTGGGGACCGATGCGGTGCCGGCGCTGCGCAGCCTGGCCCGCAACACCGACCCGCGGATCCGGTTCGTGCTGGTCGACGACGCCTCCACCGACGACACCCGCGACCTGCTGGAAACCGCCGCCCGGACCCTGCCGCGTACGCAGGTGCTCGCCCTGCCGGACAATGTCGGCCTCGGCGAGGCCCGCAACCGTGGGCTGGCACTGCTCGACACGCCGTGGTTCACCTTCCTCGACGGGGACGATCACCTGGCGGCGGGATACCTGCCCGCCCTGCTCGACGAGGTGCTCGCCGCCGGCGTCCCGTGGGTCCGCACCGATCACGTGGAGACCGAGGGCACCCGGCGTACCCTGATCCGGATCCCCGACCGCAACCGGGCCGGGCGGATCGGTGTCCCGCGGGACTCGATCACCGGCGCCCGGACCACCTCGGTGGACTTCGCCCATGCCTGGTCCGGGGTGTATCACCGGGAGCTGGCCGAGGCGGGCATCGTGCACTACCCCGCCGAGCTGCGCACCGCCGAGGACCGGCCGGCGATCTGGAAGCTCCACCTGCAGGTGCCGGCGTTCACGATCGCGCGGACGGTGGGGGTGTTCTATCGCCGGGACAATGCCGGTTCGCTGACCCGGACCGGGGACGTGCGGCAGTTGGCGTTCCTGGCGGCGCTGCGGCAGATCGCCGACATCGTGCACGCCGATCCCGAGGCGGAGCGCTTCGAGCTCAAGCTGGTGCAGAACCAGTGCGGGCTGATCTCCTGGCACTACTCGTTGCGGGCCCGGTTCTCCCCCGCGCTGCGGGCCCGGTTCTATCGCGAGGCGGCGCAGATCCTGGACGCCGCCGATCCGGCGGTGCTGGCCGAGGCGGTGGCGTCGATGCCCGAGCCCCGGGCCCAGGCGATCGGGGCGGTACGCCGGGCGGGCCGGCTGCTCGCCGCGCTGCCGGCCGGCCCCGCCGCAGTCCCCGAGGTTCGGCATGGCTGACCCCGGCCTCACCGTCATCGTCGGCTTCTACAACCTGGCCGACCTTGCCCCCACGACCCTGGCCTCGATCGGCCGGGCGATCGATGCGCGCGTCCGGGTGCTGCTGATCGACGACGGCTCCGGCGACCGGACCCCCGACCTGCTGGCCCGCGCCGCGCGGGAGCTGCCCGGGGCCCGGATGATCCGCCACGACCATCCGCTGGGTGCCTCCGCGGTCCGCAATCGCGGGGTCGCCGAGACCGAGACGGCGTACCTGACCTTTCTCGACGGGGACGACTACGTCGCGCCCGGCTATTTCGGCGCCCTGTTGGACGACATCACCGCGAAGGCGGTCCCGATGCTGCGTTGCGACCACGTCGTGGTGACCGGCCGGGACCGGGTGATCCGGCGGATCCCGTCGCAGTTGCGGCAGGGCCGTACCGGCAGTCCACGGACCCAGATCCTGCCGGCCGCCCAGCAGACCTCCATCGACCATCCGTACGCCTGGGCCGGGATCTACCACCGCGAACTCGCCGAGGCGGGCCTGCTGACCTTCGATGAGCACCTGCACACCGCCGAGGACCGGCCGTGGATCTGGCGGCTGCATCTGGCCGTGCCGCAGATGGCGATCGCCGAGCCGGTGGGCCTGTTCTATCGACGCGATCTCCCGGGATCGCTGTCCCGGGTGGTGGACTCGCGCCAATTCGATTTCGTCCCCGCGATGGAACAGGCGATCGCGCTGGTGCTCGCCGACCCGGAGGCCGACCGGTTCCTGCCGAAGGTGCTGCGCCGCTACTGCGAGCTGACCCTGCGGCACCTGAGCCTGCTGTCGCGCTATCCGCGGCCGCTGCGCCGCAGCTTCCTCGGGCTGGTCGGCGGGTCGCTGGCCCGCTGCCCGCAGCCGGCCCTCGACGACGTGCTCGCCGAGCTGGCGCCCGAACGCCGGTCCCGACTCACCCGGCTGATCGCCGAACACACGCCCCAGGAGTCCCGATGAACGCAGCCGTCCCAGCCGCGCCGGTCCGTACCCAGATCTTCGAGGTGTCCACCCTGTACGGGCTGGCGACCGTGCGGGCCGCCCTCGACCAGGGCCTGTTCGAGCAGGCCGGCGGGACCGGGCTGCGGGTGCTGCTGCTGACCAACAACTCGGCCGCCCCGGAAAGTGCGGCCCCGCTCACCGAGGCCCCCGGCTTCGCCGAGCTGGCCGCCCCGTTCGATCGGGTGGTCTCCTACAACGCCGCGATCGCGCCGTTGCACCCCAGCGGCTGGCGCCCCTCCGACGCCGAGGCCCCGCTGTGGGAGCGCTACTTCCGGCTGCTGTGGGACCTGGGCGACACGCCGGTCCAGCTCATCGTGGAGTCCATTCAGGTCTCCCCCGCGCAGACCCTCGCCCTGGTCTTCCCGCAGGCCGGGATCGATGTGTACGCCGACGGGCTGATGACCTGGTCGCCGACCCGGACCCGGGTGGTCTCCGAGATCGGCGCCCGGATCGACCGGCTGCTGCATCTGGATCTGGTGCCGGGGCTGGATCCGCTGCTGCTGACCGAGTTCGCCACCCCGCGCACCGTCATCGACACCGCCGCGTTCACCGCGGTGATCGACCGGCTGGCGCAGGGTCAGGCGTTGCCGCAGCCACCGGCCGGCGAGGGCCCGGTCGCCCTGCTGCTGGGCCAGTACCTGTCCCCGCTCGGGCTGGTCAGCGCGGGCGAGGAGGAACAACTGCACGCCGACCTGTTGGCGGCCGCGGTCGGGGCCGGGGCCCGGCGGATCGTGTTCAAACCCCATCCCAGCGCCCCGGCCGAACTCACCGGGGCCCTGCTGGAGCGGGCCGCCGCGCTGGGCGCCGAGGTGCGGGTGTTCGCCGAGCCGGTCCTGGCCGAGGTCCTGTACGCCCGGGCCCGTCCCGACCTGGTGGTCGGCTGCTTCTCCACGGCCCTGGCCACCGCCGCGGAGCTGTACGCCATCCCGGTGATCCGCGTCGGCACCCGACCGCTGATCCGGCGGCTGAAGCCGTACCCGAACAGCAATCGGATCCCGCTGGTGCTGGTCGACGCCCGGTACCCGGGGCCCGATCGGCGGCCCGGCGCCCCGGCCGGTGAGGTGGCCGGCCTGGTCGAAGCGGTCGGCTTCTGCATGCAGCCGCTGTTGCTGGCGGCGCGGCGCCCCCGGGTGGCGGCATGGCTGGCCGCGCATGGGGCCGACTACCCCGATTTCTTCCCCGAGGCGCTGCTCGGCCGCCTGGAACTGCCGGGCGGGCGGCGTACGCTCACCACCCGGGCGATGCCGTTGGTACGCCGGGCGGCCCGGTCGGCGTACGGGATCTCCAAGCAGGTCGAGGCGCGGTTCGGCGACCGGTTGCGCGGCGCCTGAGCCGGGTCAGCCCTTGAGCCCGCCGAGGAGGAACTTGGTGTTGTCACTGGGGTGGGCGTCCAGCACGATCGCCAGCCGCTGATCGGACATCCCCCAGGGGATCACCGAATCGGCCGGCAGTTCCTGGGGGTCGCCCTGGCCGGTCCAGACCATCTTCATCCCGTCGCGGGTGCCGTAGATGTTCTTGGCGTCCGCCTTGATCGTGGACCAGCGGTCGACCACCTTCGAGGTCCCGTCGGCGAGCCGGACCAACAACGGACCCGCGGCGGCGAACTCCCCGCCCGGGGAGACTGTCAGGGGCATCCCGGCGTTCACCTGGTCGGTGGACAGCTTGCCCGAGGCGAGCAGCCGGCCGTCGTTGACGTCGTAGAGGCCGACGGTGCGGACCGCGTCGTCGGCGGTACGCCCCCAGGCCGCCACCACGCCTCGGGACAGCCACGCGATGGTCATCTCGCCGACGGTGTCGGGCGCGTTCTGCGAGACCCGGACCGTGCGCGGCGCATTGCCCGGATGGGCGGGGTTGAACTGCCACGAACTGGTCGTCGGCGCGGAGACCATCTCCCCGTCGGCGGTCACGCCCAGCGCCTCGTGGTCGCCGGGGATGGTCACCGCGACCAGGTTCAGGTTGGCATCGACCATCCAGTTCTCCGAGCCGGTGGCCACCATCAGGCCGAACCCGACCTGGTTCATCTTGGCCCCCCGGGACAGGGTGATCTGCTTCGGCTGGGTGCCGCTGGGGGCGTTCAACGGCCACACCAGCAGGTTCGACCCATCGATGATCCCGGCAACCGGGACGTTCTGGGCCATCGCGATGAACGGCTTCGCATTCGGGGAGAAGGTCGCGGTGGAGCGGGACACCTCGGCGCCGTTGTCGGCGTTGAGCACCACGAGTTGGTTGCCCTGCAACAGCGCGATCCGGTTCTGATTCACCGCGATCTCGTTGACCTGCTCGATCGCGGTCGACCAGGCGAACTGGTTGGTCCAGCCCGGCGGCACGGGCCGGGAAACCGCGGCCGCCGAGGTGGCGGTCGACTGGGCACTCTGGCCGCCGCTCCCCAGCTGATTTACCCCGATCAGGATGGCGCCGGTGACAACCACCGCGATCACCGCGATCAGCGCCACGATCTTGGCGGTGGTGTTCGGCCCGTTCGGCTGGGGCGCCTGCCCGGTACCGGCCGGCTTCCACTGTTTGGGCGGCGGCGGCGGGGTCGCCTGGCTCCCGGCCGACGGGGTCGGCTGGAACGCCGCCGACGGGTGCCCGTCGGGGTAGGCGACGCCGGGCTCGGGAACCGACTCATCGGCGGAGTTGGCCGGTTCGCTCCCGGGGTACCCGGCCGGATCGCTCCCCGGGTATTGGTCCGGATCGGCCGGTGCGTACGCCTGCGGACCCGGCCGGGGGGCGGGCATGGCGGGTCGAGCGGGCTGGTTGCCGAACGGATCGAACCGGCCGGCGGGCTCGGCCGCGGTCAGGCCGGAACTGGGTGAGCCGAACGGATCCGCGTCCGGGGAGGAGATCGACGCCGGCGCCGGGGTGGCGCCGTTCGACCTGCTCGCTGCGGAGCCGTGGCCCTCGAGGGCGTTGGGGTCCGCGCCGGAGCGGGGGCCTTCCCCGGTGAGGTCGAACGCGTCGAAGTCGAACGCGTCCGGCACGGCGGACTCCGCCAGTCCGGAGGGTCGGTTCCCGGGGGCGGGGTCGGTCCGCGGGCCCTGGAGGTCGAACCGGGGGGCGGCCGGCGTACCCCCGGAATCGTTGATCGAGGGGGTGCCCGGGGACGCGGTCGGCCCGACCTGCAGCGGTACGCCGGCCGGCAGCACCGGCGAGTTCGTCGCGGGTGGCGCCGCGGGGCCGGTGTGCGGCGGGCCCGCAGGGGCGGGCCGGGACGGCGGATAGGCCGTCGGTCCGCTCGGGTGCAGGAATCCGGGCGGATACCCCGGCTGCGCAGCCGGCGGTGGGATCGGTGTCCCGGGCTGACCGGTGGGTCGCGGGGGGACGGCCCGGGCCGGGGGTGCCCAGAAGGGTGCCGGGTTGGCCGGAGGGGGTGGCACCGGATTCCCCGCCGGAGGCGGCACCGAATTCCCCGGAGGCGGTAGTGGTCGAGTCGCCGGACCGGTGGCTCGGGGCGGACCCGACACCTGGGGCGGGACCGAACCCGGCTGCGGGAACGGGCCCGGCTGCCGCGGCTCCGGGACACCGGACGGCCGCATCGGCTGCGGCGCGGGCCGCTGCCAGGCGGACCGGTCCCCGCCCGTACCGGGGCGCGGAGCGCCGGAGCCCGCCGGCGCGGACCCGTACGAACCGGGCGCAGCCGGAGCGGACCCGTACGAACCGGGCGCAGCCGGCGCAGAGCCGTACGAACCCGGCGCAGTCGGCGCAGAGCCGGCCGACAGCGGTGCGGAGCCCTGCGAGCCGGGCGCCGCGGCGGGCTGTCCGGGCAGCACCGGACCCCGCAGGTGGGCGGCCGGAACTGTGCGGTCATCGGCCTGCGGCGGCATCCCCCGGCGGGGACCGGATGACGGATCGGTCGGCACCGCCGTAGCGTACCCGCCCGAGGTACGGGTCGAATCCGGACCCGGTGCGGCGATATGGGTCCGTTCCCCGGCGGCCCGGTCCGATCCCGCCCGATTCGACCCCGCCCGATTCGACCCCGGCGCACCCGGTGCGACGTCGGCCTGATCGTTCGCGGCCTCGAGATCGAAGACATTGGGATCCCGCTGTGCCAGCGGGACGAACCCCGGACGCCGGAACGGGTCAAGGGGCTGCGACGGCTCTTCGTCGGGTTCCCGCGGTGGATCGGGGACCCTCATCCGGCGCAGCCTTCCTCAGTACGCTGCATGGTCACTTGCTGCGCTTGGCCACCGAACGCACGGCCCGTCGCGGGGCGCTCTGGAGCATGGCCTTCTGGGACGACGGGGCACTCGGGGCGGGAGTGGTCGGCTGATCCTGGTGGTCCGGCAGGGCCCGCTTCGGGGTGCCGTCCTCGGCCGCACGTTTGGGTGCGGCGTCCTGGCTGGGGGCCGACGGCTCCGGGGTACGCGCGGTGGTCGCCGCGGCCGAGGACGTCGTCGGGGCGGCGCTGCGGGACACCTGCGGGCCGGGCGTGGTGACCGCATGCCGGGGGGTGGCGCTGGTCGGGGCAGCCGCGGTGGAGGGCTGGCTGGTCGCTTCGGCCCGGCGGGGCTGCGCGGTAGCCGTGGTTCCCGCAGTCGCGTCGGCGCTGGGGGTCGCCGGGTCGGTGATGTTCTTCTCCGCGGTCGCCGACGGGCTCACGCTCACCTGCGGCTGCGTGCTCGGAGTCTCCGCCGGGGCCGGAGCCTGCTCGCCAGCCGGAGCATGCTCGGTGCTCGGCGCGGACTCGCTCGGGGTGGTCGTAGGGGCGGGGTCCCCGGACGCCTCAGGAGACTGCGTCGGTGTCGGCGTGGGAGGGGGAGTCGTCGCCGGCCCGTGAGCGTCAGACTGGATCTGCGCCGGAGCGGTGTTTCCGTCGGTCCCCTTGTGCTCCCAGTCACCCGTGATGAGCTCACCGGAACCGAACGCACCCTGGTGGAACAACTCGTGCGGAATGATCACCCGACCCTGGTCGTCCTTCAAGTCGTCCTTCAAGACGCCGTCAACGTTGATCTGGTACTTCTGGCCCCCGGTCTCGTCCGCGATCGTGACCTTAACTTCGTGGTCGGTGCCGTTGATCTTCAGTCGGAGGGTGTAGGTGCCCGCACTCGGCGTACCGTCGAAGGAGACGGCCAAGTTGCCGTCGCCATCGACGGTCAGCCTCGGCGCCGACGCCTTCGGTTCCGGGGTCGTCGTCGGAGAGGCCGACGGGCTCGGGGTGGTCGTGGTCGGCGACGTGCTCGGGGTTCCGGTGCCGCCGGTGGGCTCCCCGCCGGGCTGCGTAGCGGTCGGCTGCGTCGTCGGGCTGGTCGGCGGGGGCAGGGTGATGCCGCTGGTGGGTTGCGGCTGGGTCCCGGTGCCGCCGGTGGGTTCGCCACCCGGCTGGGTGCCGGTGCCCCCGGTGGGTTCGCCACCCGGCTGGGTGCCGGTGGTGGGTGCGGTGCTGCTGGTCGGCTGGACGCCGGGCTGAGCCCCGCCGACGCCGCCCTGGCCCTGGGGCGCCGGCTGCGGCGCGGTCAGTTGGGCGTCGGTCGAACCCTGCGGGGCCTGGTTGGCCTCGGTGGACGGCGCGATGGTCGGGCCCGCCGGAGGCTGCTGCGCCGGAGGTCCGGCAACATCGCCAGGATTACGCCCGGGGCTGCCGATCGAGGCTCCGGCCTCGGGTCCGGAGGGATCCAGACTCCGCTCACCGGTGGTCGCCGCCTCGGCCGGGTTGCGTCCCGCGGTTCCCGGATCGGAGGTCGGGTCGGTCTGCGGGCCCTCGGGAGCGGCGGTCGGAGTGGGGTCACCCGGCTGCGGGGCCGGGGTGGTTCCGTTGGCGCTGGGGGCACTCGACCGACTCTGCGGGGCCGACGAACTGCTGCGGCCGGACTGCTGGGCACTGGGCGATTCGGCACCCTGTTCGGTGGGACCACCGGTGAAGGCAACGGCACCGGTGACCAGCAGCGCCAGGGACACGCCCCCGGCGAGCCCCCAGATGATCAGTCCGTTCTTCTTCGCTGTCTCCACGGTCAGTACCCATATCCTTCCGGATCCCTATCGCGCTCAGGCGTCGCCCACGCGTACTCTAACCGATCCTCTGGGCAACCGATCGTAGCGGTTTGCCCCAAGAAATCATGCCCCGTGCCGGTAACCCCGCAGGAGTCACCGGCCCCGTGCGCGGGATCGAAGCCGGGCCTAACTCTGCACTGTGGAGACCCAATTCGCCAACACAACGGCGCCTGCATCACCGGATTTTTCCGGGTGGAACTGGGTGGAGCAGATCGGGCCGCGTTCCACCGCGGCCACGAAGCGATCCGACTCGTGGGTGGCCCAGGTGATGCCGTCGGTCGCCGCACCGAAATCGGCCGCGCGGACGGCGTAGGAGTGCACGAAGTAGAAGCGTTGGTCGGCGACTCCGGCGAACAGAATCGACCCGGCCGGCGGATCGACCTCGTTCCACCCCATGTGCGGCAGCCGTTGCGTCTGCAACTGTTCGACTACCCCGGGCAGGACGCCGACCCCCGCGGCGGCCACCCCGTGCTCGATCCCCGATTCGAACAGCACCTGGTGTCCCACGCAGATCCCCAGCACCGGCCGTCCGTGGGCCACCCGGTCCCGGATCACCTCGACTCCGCCGACCTGGGCCAACCCCGCCATGCACGCGGCGTACGCCCCGACCCCGGGCACGACCAGACCGTCGGCCGCGGCGGCGACCGCCGGGTCGCTGGTCAGGGTGACCTCGGCCCCGGTACGCAGCAGCGCCCGGTAGGCCGAGCGGAGATTGCCCGAACCGTAGTCGAGCAACGCGATCGAAGCGCTCACAGGGCTCCCTTCGTGGAGGGGATCCCGGTGACCCGCGGGTCGGGCTCCACCGCCACGCGCAGGGCCCGGGCCAGCGCCTTGAACTGGGCCTCGACGATGTGGTGCGGATCCCGGCCGGTGATCAGGGTCAGGTGAATGCAGATCGACGCGTGGTGGGCCAACGTCTCCACCACGTGCCGGGTCATCGAGCCGGCGTAGGGGGTTCCGGGTCGGCCGTCGGCGGTCGGACCACCGCCGATCAGGGCGTAGATCTGCCCGTCCGGTTCCCCGGAGCAGACGGCGTACGGGCGCCCGGAGACGTCCACCACGGCCTGGGCCAGGGTCTCGTCCAGGGGCACCAGGGCATCGCCGAAGCGACGGATCCCCTTCTTGTCCCCCAGCGCCTGCCGGATCGCATCGCCCAGCGCGATCGCGGTGTCCTCGACCACGTGGTGTGCGTCGACCCAGACATCGCCGGTGGTCGCGACGGTCAGGTCGATCAGGGAGTGCCGGCTCAACGAGGTGAGCATGTGGTCGTAGAAGCCGACCCCGGTGGAGATCTCCGAGCGGCCGGTGCCGTCCAGATTCACCTCCACCCGGACCGAGGACTCCGAGGTGCCCCGCTCGATCGTCGCGGTACGTGCCATCAGCGCTGTTCCTTTCCTGCACCGGTGTCGGCGACCCGCTCGGCGCTGGGCAGCACCTCGAGCAGGGCCTGTTTGAAGGCCTTCATTTCCTGCGGGGTGCCGGCGCTGACCCGCAGCCAGCCGTCCGGGCCGGTCGCGCGAATCAGCACGCCGCGCTCCAGCAGGTCGGCGAAGACCTGCTGCCGGTCGGCGAATCGACCGAAGTAGGCGAAGTTCGCGTCACTGTCGGCCACGGTCAGGCCCTGGTCCCGCAGCCAGGTGACGATGTCGTCGCGGGCCTCCCGCAGGGCGGCCACCTGGGCCAGCATTTCGTCGGCATGCTCCAGCGCCACCACCGCGACGGCCTGGGTGATCGCCGAGAGGTGGTACGGCAGCCGCACGATCCGGCAGGCATCGACCACCGCGGGGGCAGCGGCCAGGTAGCCCAGGCGGCCCCCGGCGAAGGCGAACGCCTTCGACATGGTCCGACTGACCACCAGTCGCGGCTGGGTCGGCAGCAGTTCCAGCGCCGAGGGGGTGCCGGGCCGGGCGAACTCCTGGTACGCCTCGTCGACCACCACGATCCCCGGCGCGGCCGCACAGATCGCGGCGATCGTGGCCAGCGGGGTCGGGGTACCGGTCGGATTGTTCGGGGTGGCGATCAGGATCACGTCCGGGCGGTGTTCGCGCACCGCGGCCACCGCCGCCGCGGGATCGATCGCGAAATCGTCCCCGCGCCCGACGGTCCGGTACTCGGTGTGGGTGTTGCGGGCGTACTCGGGATACATCGAGTAGGTCGGGGCGAAGGTGAGCAGGGTGCGGCCGGGGCCGCCGAAGGCCTGCAGCAGGTGCGTCATCACCTCGTTGGACCCGTTCGCCGCCCAGATGTTGGCCGCGCTCAGGCCGTGTCCGAGGTACCCGGCGAGCTTCTCCCGCAGCAGGGTCGCTTCCCGGTCGGGGTACCGGTTCACCGCGCCGGCCGCCGAGGCGACCGCCGCCGCCATGTCGGCGCGGACCGCGTCGCTGGGGGCGTACGGGTTCTCATTGACGTTCAGGCAGACCGGCACGTCCAATTGGGGTGCCCCGTAGGGCTCCTCCCCCACCAGTTCCGGACGCAGCGGCAACTCGCTCAGGCTGATCCGCCCCGCTCCGGCGGTGGTCTCGGCACCACTCACGCGAATCGGACCCGGATCGAGGCCGCGTGCCCGGGCAGATCCTCCGCCTCGGCGAACACCGCGACCGACTCGGCGATCTCCCCCAGCGCGGCCTGGCTGTAGTCGATCAGGTTGACCTGCTTGAGGAACGACTTCACGTTCAGTCCGGAGCTGTGCGCTGCGGCACCGGCGGTGGGGAGCACGTGGGTCGAGCCGGCCGAGTAGTCCCCCAGCGGGACCGGGGCGTACGGGCCGATGAAGATGGCGCCGGCATTGGTCACCCGGGCGGCGATCTCGTGCGCGGATCGGGTGTGGATCTCCAGGTGCTCGGCGGCGTACGCGTCGACCACGGCCAGGCCCTGCTCCAGATCGTCGACCAGCACGACCCCGGACTGGGTGCCGTTCAGCGCGGTCCGGATCCGCTCCACGTGCTTGGTCGCCCGGACCTGCGCCTCCAGCGCCGTCTCGACCTGCGCGGCGAACTCGGCGGAATCGGTCACCAGCACCGAGCCGGCCATCGGATCGTGCTCGGCCTGGGACAGCAGATCCGCCGCGACGTACGCCGGGTCGGCCGAATCATCGGCGAGGATGGCGATCTCGGTGGGGCCGGCCTCGGAATCGATCCCGATCCGGCCCTTGAGCAGCCGCTTGGCCGCCACCACATAGATGTTGCCCGGGCCGGTGACCATGTCCACCTTGGGACACAGCCCGTCCACCCCGTAGGCGAACATCGCGACGGCCTGGGCACCGCCGACGGCGTACACCTCGTCGATGCCAAGGATGTGGCACAGCGCCAGGATGTTGGGGTGCGGCAGCCCGCCGAAGTCCGCCTGCGGCGGGGAGGTGACCGCGATCGACCCAACCCCGGCCACCTGCGCCGGAACCACGTTCATGATCACGCTGGAGGCCAGCGGCGCCAGGCCGCCGGGCACGTACAGCCCGACCCGGTTCACCGGGATCATCTTCTGCGAGATCACCGCACCGGGAGCCAGCTCGACGCGGACCTGCGGCTCCCCGAGTTCGGCCTGCGACACCCGGCGCCGCCGATCGATGGCGATCTCGAAGGCGGCGCGCAGTTCGGGATCCAGCTGCTCGGCGCACTCGGCCAGGGTCTGCGGGTCGACGCGCAGCTGCTGCGGGACGACCTTGTCGAAACGCTCGGACAGTTCGCGCAGCGCCGGCTCGCCCCGAGTGGCCACGTCCTCGCACAGCGGGGCGACGATCTCCATGGCCCGGGCGACGTCGAACTCGGCGCGGGGCACGACCTTCACGTAGTCGACAGATTCGCCGGCAGCCAGCCGGCCTCGCAGATCAATCGTTTGCAGCACATGCCGAGTCTACGGAGCCCGACCCAGCGATGCGACACATTTCATCCCGTCACCGCGGTGGCCGTCGGCTCCGGACGCTGCACGGGTGTTCGCCGGATTCGCGGGTGCTGGTCGGCAGGTCCGTCGCGGGCTTCGTGGCGGTTCGCGGGCCCTCCCGGCTGCTGGTGCCGTCTCGCGGGTGTTCGTTCGGTTCGCGGGTGCTGGTCGGCAGGTCCACCGCGGGGTCCGTGGCGGTCCGCGGGCCGTCCCCGCTGTGCGCGGGTGCTGGTGCCGTCTCGCGGGTCCGGATCCGGCCCGCGGCCCCTGCAGGACCCGCGCGACCGAACCCAACCCGCGCACCCGAACCCAACCCGCAAACCCGAATCGCGAGGTCTCATTCCGC
>NZ_AUHH01000023.1 GCF_000423085.1 Granulicoccus phenolivorans DSM 17626 = NBRC 107789 = JCM 15570
GCGAGCCCCGCCCTCGTCCAGCGAAGCAACACCCCGAGCAGCTCCCACTGCTGACCTCGCTGCCCGACACGAACCTTCGCTCCATCCCCGCCGGCCCCACACTCCCCGGCGCCGGAATCTTCCCCATTCGCCAGGAGGAACTGCGCCGACCGCTCTGCTTGAATGACAAGCGATTCCCACGCCTGCGAGGAGCCTCCCGTGTCGAACCGCGCACCGGTCCCCGACTATGAGTCCGTGTCCGTCGAACCCGGCCGGGTCCGGGACTTCGCCCGCTTCCTCGACGCGGTCAGCGAGGAACTCGCCCTGCTCGAGCAGCAGGTTCTGCCGCTGCCGGCCAAGCCGCTGGACTTCGGGGTCTTTCCCGCCGCCGAGCGCGTACGCACCCAGCACTCCGGCACCGTCGATGTCCTCACCGCGAACGTGGTCGCGCTACGGCAACGGTGCGCGGAACTCGCCTCCGGCACCGCGGCGATCTCGCGGCAGTACGCCGACCTGGAGGATCTCAACAACGCCCTGGCCGACACCATCACCACCGAACTGAACCGGTCGGAGCAGCGCTGATGCTGACCCAACACGACGGCGGCGGGGGCGGCTCGGTCTTCGGCGGACAGACCCAGCGGGAGATCCAGGTGACCGTCGCCTCCCCGGACCGCCCCGGCATCACGACCCATCGCGATACCTGGGACCACGTGGCGACCCGGACCGCGGAACTGCGGACCGAGGTACTCAGCCGACTGAACACCCTGCTGGGTGAGGGCGGCTGGACCGGGCCGGGTGCGGCCGCCTTCCGGAAGGTGCTCACCACCGACCTGCTCGAGGTCCTGGCAACCCAGTCGACCGCGGCCCGACAGCTGACCGGCCGGGTCGGCGTACTCCAGGAATCGCTGGCCCACACCACCACGGTCGCCGAGCAGAACGACATCCCCTGGGATCGCGACGTGCAGTGGCAGGTGGTGTGGCACCGGCCCGACCAGACCTTCTTCGGCTGGCTCGACGAGGTGGTCACCGGCGACGACGACGACCTGGCCCGACGCAGTGCCGAACAACCCTACGAACTGATGAACGGCCGCCAGACGGTACTGAAGCAGATTCCCAAGCCGCAGTGGGAGGCGATGCTGCAGCAGACCCCGGTCAGCAATGCCAGCGCGGTGTACCGGGCGACCCAGTTCCCGATCAGCGGCGAAACCCATCGCTTCGACCGGCTGATGGAGCAGCTGAACATGAACACCACGCCGCGCGGGAACGTGTCGAATTCCGCGACCGGGACCAATACTGCCCTCGGCGGTTACTCCCCGCCCGAGGTCGAGTACGCCACCTTCGCCGACGGGTCGACCGCGCAGCAGCGTACGCAGGGCGCCATTCCGGGCACCCCGGGCTACCGGCCCAACGCGGTCGCCCCGCACTATCCGAACTCCGCGGATCCGGGGGCGGCCGGGTCCCCGGCGCCCTCGGCCGGGTATGCGCCCTCGGCCGGGTATGCGCCCTCGACCGGGTACGCCGCGCCGGGCAGCGCCTCCGGCCCGGGCAGCCCCTCCGGTCCGGGAGCAACTTTCGCTCCGGGAGCGTACGCCCCGGGAACCAGCAGCGCCGGGCTCCCGTCGGCACCGAACGGCCCCGGCCACCCCGGCACCGGCAGCCCGTACGCCCCGAACACCCCGTACGCCCCCGGCACCCCGGGCCTCGCCGATCCGGGCGCCCTCGGAACCACCCCGGCAGCGGGAACCCCCGGCGCCCCCGCCCCCGGTTGGGCAGCAGCGCCGACGCCGACCCCCGGACCGGGCCCGAGCACCTTCAGCAATCACCTTCCCGGCGGCTCCACGATGTCAGCCGCCCTGCCGCTCGCCCTCGCCCCGGGCCTGACCTCGCGCACCCCCGCCGACTCCCGCACCGCACCGGGCACCGGGCAGCCCGGAGCAGGTACCCGACAGGATCCGGCCAAGCTCACTCCCGGAAACCTCACCGGCCCGACCCCGGGCAGCCCGACCCCGGGCACCCCGACCCCGGGCACCCGACCGAAGAGCGGCGGCACCTTCCTGATCGGTCCCGGCGGCCGACCGATGGTCAGCCCCGGCAACGTCGGCAGCCTGGCCGGCCCCGGTGGGAGCCCGACCGCCGGCGGGACCCCAACCAGCGGGACCTCGACCGGTGCCGGCGGAATGACCCCGATGATGCCGCTGACCGGCCGCGGGCACGGCAAGAAATCCGAGACCCGCAACCAGTATCAGAGCTGGCTCGAGGAGGACGAGGACGTCTGGTCCGACCCGCCCGCCGACCGCTGATCAACAGAGTTCGGCGCGCGCCGTCGCCACATCGGGGGCGATGCTGAGCGTGGTCAGGCGTACCGACGCCGCCAGATTCGCCCCGAAGCGGGCCGGGGTCATCGGGGCACTGATCGCCGCGGTCAGTTCCCGCAGCGGCGCGCACTGCATGATCTCCCGCGCGGCCCGATCGTCGTCGGTGTCCTTCGCCGACGGGGCGGCGTACCGGGCCACCCGCCAATGTTCGGGCCGCTCCACATGGCCGATCTTCTCCGGCTGGGTCGGCATCGGGATCCGCGCGGCGATCGGGTCGGCCAGGCCGAGGGTGTCCACGATGATCACATCGGTCCCGGCCACCACCGAATAGACGCCGATCGACGGAAAGGCATGCGCGACCCGGATGCCGTCGGCGGCCGGGAAGAACACGTTGTGCTCAGTGCGGTAGTACCGCCGCCCGGCCTCGAGATCCCGCCGCGCCTCGGCCCCGCGGACCGCGAAAATGTGCCCCTGCCAATCGGCGATGTGCACGGTCTCATGGCTGGGCACATAGGTCGTGTAGTGCAGCCGCTCGTCGGTGACCCCGTGGCCGAGCGCGATCACCGGCCGGTACAGCGCCACCGGGTAGATCGCCCACAGCACCAGCATCGCCACCGAAACCGCCAGCCACCGCCGCGCTGGCGCCCAGTTGACGAACAGCACCCCGATCGGCAGCATCAGCGCGAACAGCGGCGGCAGCAGGAACCGGCCGTGCATGAAGTCGCCGCCGACCCGGATCACATAGACCACGTGCGCCAGCGCCGGCACCACGGTCCCGGCCACCAGGGCGATCGCCGCCCGGTTCCGCTGCCCGATCAGGTGCCGCAGCCGGTACGCCAGCAGCAGCCCGCCGATCAGCAGTGGCAGCCACAGCGCGAACCCGTTGAGGAACAGCCAGGCATAGTTGCCGCCCAGCCCCCACAGCGCATTCCCGGCCCCCTTGGCCAGGGCGGTGTTGGGCACCAGGATGCCGTAATAGCCCATCCGGAAGATCTGGTACGCCAGGGGCAGCGCCACCGCGAGCAGCGCCGCGGCCACCCACCCCTTCCAGGAGCGGCGGGACTGCCACAGCAGAGCCACCGCGAACCCGACACTGTACAGCGCCGCATCGGGCCGGACCAGGTACCCCAGGCCGATCACGATCGGCAGCCAGAGTGGATCCCAGGCCGCCCGGGGTTCGGGTTTCGGCCCCTCGACCCCCGGCACCGGCAGCCGCCGGGCCAGCCCCCAGAAGCAGATCGCCAGCCAGGCGAAGGTGATCGCCGGCTCCAGGCCGCTGGTCGCGAAATCCCACATCACCGGGATCGCCGCCACCACGAGCAGCCCGGCCGGCAGCGGGAAGCCGTCGGCCTGCCCGCTCGCTCGGGCGAACCGGACCGCGCCGAGGGCGGCGAACACGAACGCCGCGACCGCACAGATCCAGCCGAGCACGACCGCGGTGACCGAGATCTCGGCCGGCACGATCCACGACACCAGCGCGAGCAGGTAGAACCACAGTGTGCTGGTGGTCAGCTCCACCCGTTCGCCGGGGTTGAACACCGGCCCGTTGCCGGCGTGCAACTCCATCACGACCCGGACGTTGATGAACCCGTCATCCGACATCCATCGGCGCTGCCACGCCAGTACCGCGTACCAGACGATGACGACCAGTACGGGTAACCAGCGGGCCCACCGGCCGAGTCGGTGATCCAAGATCAGGCCATCGCGGCCGGCAGGGTCGCCTGCCAGGCCTCCCGCAAACGGCTCAACGGCAGGTCAACCAGCCCGGCCACGCGGAAGGTGGCGTCAGCTCCCCCGGCGGTGACGGTGCCCAGCCGGGTCAGCGGGAGCCGGTGCTCCTTCGCCAGTGCGGTCAGGGCGGCCGAGGCGCCCGCGCGAACGGTCACCAGGACCCGGCCCGCGCTCTCGGAGAACAGCGCCACGGTCGGCTCGGCCCCCTGGGGCAGCGTCACCTCGACGCCGAAGCCACCCTGCTGGCAGGACTCGAACAGCGCCTGGGCCAGACCGCCGTCGGCCAGGTCGTGCGCCGAGGAGAGCGTCTGCTGGGTCGCGGCCTGCTGCAGCGCGGCGGCCAGCCGCTGTTCGTGTTCGAAGTCGAGCACCGGCGGCATCCCACCGAGGTGGCCGTTGTGGAACACATCGGCCCACACGGTGCCGGACATCTCCTCGCGGGTCTCCCCGAGCAGCCACACCTCATCGCCGGTCTCGGCGAAGCCGGAGCGGATCCGCAGCGTGACGTCGTCCATCACCCCGAGCATCCCGACGGTCGGGGTGGGCAGAATCGCGGTGTCCCCGGTCTGGTTGTAGAAGGACACGTTCCCACCGGTGACCGGCAGCCCCAGCGCGGCACACCCGTCCTTCAGGCCCAGGATCGCCTCGACGAACTGCCACATGATCGCCGGATCCTCCGGGGACCCGAAGTTCAGGCAGTCGGTGATCGCGACCGGCTGCGCGCCGGTGACCGCCACGTTCCGGTACGCCTCCAGCAGCGCGTGCTGGGCGCCCAGGTAGGGGTTGAGATAGGCCATCCGGGAGTTGCAGTCGGTCGACAGCGCGATGCCCAGATTGGTCTTCGGGTCGATCCGCAGCATGCCGGCGTCCTCGGGCTGGGCCAGCACCGAGTTGCCCCGGACGAAGCGATCGTACTGCCGGGTCACCCAAGACTTGTCGCACAGGTTCGGCGCGGCCACCAGGCGCAGCAGCTGGTTGGTGATCGCCACCGGCGAGTTGTCCCGCGGCAGCTTGTTCGCATCGTTCGCGTGGACCCGGTCCATCCAGGCCGGGTAGGCGTACGGGCGCTGGTAGACCGGGCCGTCGGCGGCGACGGTCTCCGGAATGACGTCGACCACGACCTCGCCGTGCCAGGTGATGACCAGCCGGTCGTCGTCGGTGACCTCGCCGACCACGGTGGCCTGGACGTCCCATTTGCGGCAGATTTCCATGAAGCGCTCGACCTGGCCGGGTTCGACCACGGCCATCATCCGCTCCTGGGATTCGCTCATCAGGATCTCTTCGGGGCTCAGCGACGGGTCCCGCAGCGGGACCCGGTCGAGCTCGACCCGCATGCCGCCGTCGCCGGCGCTGGCCAGCTCCGAGGTGGAGCAGGACAGTCCGCCGCCGCCGAGGTCCTGGATGCCGACGACCAGCTTCTCGGCGAACAGTTCCAGGGTGCACTCGATCAGCAGCTTCTCCATGAACGGGTCGCCGACCTGGACGCTGGGGCGCTTGGTCGGGCCGCCCTCGGTGAAGGTCTCGGAGGCCAGCACCGAGACGCCGCCGATGCCGTCGCCGCCGGTGGCCGCGCCGTACAGGATGACCTGGTTGCCGACGCCGGTGGCGTGGGCCAGATGCAGGTCCTCATGCTTGAGTACGCCGACACACAGCGCGTTGACCAGGGGGTTCCCGGCGTACGTGCGGTCGAACATGACTTCACCGCCGATGTTGGGCAGGCCCAGGCAGTTGCCGTACCCGCCGACGCCGGCGACGATCCCCTCGACCACCCGCGGGGTGTCCGGGCCGTCGATCGGGCCGAAGCGCAGCGGGTCCATCACGCCGATCGGGCGGGCGCCCATCGCGAGGATGTCGCGGACGATCCCGCCGACCCCGGTGGCCGCGCCCTGGTAGGGCTCGACGTAGCTGGGGTGGTTGTGCGACTCCATCTTGAAGGTGACCGCGTACCCGTGGCCGATGTCGACCACGCCGGCGTTCTCGCCGATTCCGGCCAGCATCGGGCCGCGCGGGGTGTTCTGGTCGAGTTCGCCGAACTTGCGCAGGTGCACCTTGGAGGACTTGTAGGAGCAGTGCTCCGACCACATCACCGAGTACATCGCCAACTCCGAGGCGGTCGGGCGGCGCTTCAGGATGTCGCGGATCCGCGCGTACTCATCGGGATTGAGCCCCAGGTCGGCCCAGGGCTGGACGACGTCGGGGGTCTCGGCTGCGTTCTTGACTGTGTCTGCCACGACTCTCCTCGCTCAGCCGAGCGCCCGGGCCAGGAAGGCCTGCACGCTGGTGAAGAATGGCTTTCCGTCGGTGTTGCCGGTGAGGTCTTCGACGTTGTGTTCGGGGTGCGGCATCAGGCCGACCACGTTGCCGCGCTCATTGGTGACCCCGGCGATGTCACGCGCGGACCCGTTGGGGTTGCCGACGTAACGGAAGACGACCTGGTTCTCCCCCTCGATGCGGCGCAGGGTCTCCTCGTCGGCGACATAGTTGCCCTCGCCGGACTTGAGGACGATCGTGATCTCCTGGCCCGGGGTATAGGTGTTGGTCCACACCGTGTCGATGCTCTCCACCCGCAGGCGCTGCTCGGTGCACACGAACGTACGCCCGGCGTTGCGGGTGAGGGCACCCGGCAGCAGATGCGCCTCGCACAGGATCTGGAACCCGTTGCAGATCCCCAACAGCGGCATCCCGGCGTCGGCCCGCTTGATGATCTCGCTCATCACCGGGGAGAACCGGGCGATCGCGCCGCAGCGCAGATAGTCGCCGTAGGAGAATCCGCCGGGCAGGATGACCGCGTCCACGCCCTGCACCGAGTCCGTGCCGTGCCACAGCGGGACCGGCTTCAACCCGGCCAACTCCACCGCGCGCAGGGCATCGGAATCATCCAGGGATCCGGGGAAGGTGACTACTCCGATCCGGGGGATCACTGCTGCTGCCCCCCGGTGCCGGGCCGCGGCGCCTGCTGGACCGGGCGGGGCTGCGGCGCGGTCCCCTGGGTCGGCACCGGGCGCGGCGTGGTGGCGGGCCGGGGTGCGGTCTGCTGGGGAGCAGACTGCTGGAGAGCGGCGGCCTGCTGCGGGGTGCGGCCCTGTTCCGGCGCCGGGGCGGCGTACACGGTGAAGTCCTCGATCACGGTGTTGGCCAGCAACTTCTCCGCGGCGCTGCGGATCTGCGCAAGCACCGCCTCGGTCACCTCACCGGCCACCTCGATCTCGAACCGTTTGCCCTGCCGCACGGACAGGCCCTCGAAACCCAGACGCGCGAGCGCCCCGGTGACCGCCTTGCCCTGGGGGTCCAGGATCTCCTGCTTCGGCATTACATCGACCACTACGCGTGCCATGGGGGTGATCCTAGCCGGATGCTGCCCCCGGCGCGCGTAGGCTCATTTGTGTGAACGAAGGCACCACCTTGTACGACCCGGCGGTCATCGCGGCCCTGCGGGCGACCGGGGGTGCGGCACTGACTCCGACGACCCGGTTCCCGGCCCGCTCCCGATGGATCCACCGCGGGCTGCCCGGCGACACCCGCTACACCATCTGTTCTCCGCAGGTGCCCGCCCGGCACTGGAATGTGGTGGGGCTGGCGTACGCGCCCGGCGACCGGCGGGTTCGGGCCCTGCAGATCGTGGTCCCGCTGGGAATCGGGGTGGTCGTCGGGGCCGTGGCGGGTTGGCTGATCGGGACCTTCGTGACCGGGGACTCATTTCCGTTCGCCGCGGTGCTGGCGATCTCGGTCCTGACCGGGCTGGTGATCGCGCTGATCCTGGTCCTCACCCGGGTGCTGCAGGGCCGCGGGCACGCCCGCCAGGTGGTGACGGTACGCAATCAACATGCCGCTGCGATGGTCGAGATCGACGAGGCCTGCCGGGCCGCGCTCGGGCGTGGCGTACCCCTGGACTGCGGGCAACTGCTGTGGGAGGCCGCCCACGACGAGCAGCTCGCTCTCGGCGCGGCCCATTCGCTGGCGATGCTGCCCGATGCCGAGGATGACCGGGTCCTCGGATTCCTGCAGCGCACCCGGGGCACCGAACAGGGCGCCGGGGAGTACACGATGCTCAAGTCGGCCTTCGACCACCGGGACGAGCGGGGGCGCGACACCGGGGAGCCCGGCGGAATGACCGGCCTGTTCTCCCGCTGACCGACTCAGCGGCGGCGGTGGGGCCACACTGCGCGGGGTTCGTGGGCGCCTGTAGCGTGGCGCTCGGGAATCGCGACGGCGAGGGAGAACAGCATGCAGATGGGCCTGATCGGACTCGGCAAAATGGGCGGGAACATGCGGGAGCGCCTGCGCCGCGCCGGCCACACGATCATCGGATTCGACACCAACCCCGAGATCTCCGATGCGACCAGTCAGCAGGACATGATCGCGCAACTGACCGACTCCCCGCGGGTGGTCTGGGTGATGGTGCCCGACCAGGTCACCGACGGGGTCATCGACGAACTCGCCGAGCACCTCTCGGCCGGGGACATCGTCATCGACGGCGGCAACTCCAAGTGGACCCACGATGCGCGGCACGCCGAAGCGCTCGGGGCCCGCGGGATCCGGTTCCTGGACTGCGGTGTCTCCGGCGGGGTGTGGGGCCTGGAGAACGGGTACGCCCTGATGTGCGGCGGGCCGGAGGATGCGGTGCAGGCGGTGATGCCGATCTTCGACGCACTCAAGCCGGCCGGTGACTCGGGCTTCGTGCACGCCGGCGACCACGGGGCGGGGCACTTCGCCAAGATGGTGCACAACGGCATCGAGTACGGCCTGATGCAGGCGTACGCCGAGGGCTGGGAGCTGCTGGAGAAGGCCGACATCGTCACCCATGTGCCGGAGGTCTTCAACTCCTGGCGCGAGGGCACGGTGATCCGGTCCTGGCTGCTGGACCTGATGGTGCGTGCCATGGCCGCCGACCCCCATCTGGACAAGATCGAGGGGTACGCCGCGGACTCCGGTGAGGGGCGCTGGACGGTGAACGCCGCGGTCGACATGGGCGTGCCGGTGCCGACCATCACCGCGGCCCTGTTCGCCCGCTTCGTGTCCCAGATGGACGACTCCCCCACCATGAAGATGGTGGCCGCGATGCGCAACCAGTTCGGTGGGCACGCCGTCCGCACCGAGGGAGAGTGACCGCGGACTAGCATTGAGGAGATCGGACCCGAGGAGGCTGAGATGTCCGCTCTGGTGACGTCCCTGTGGCCCTCCGGTCCGATCGGCCTCGCGGAGTGGGAGGCGCTCCCCAGTGATGCGGGACTCCGTCTGGAGTGCAGCGAAGGAGTCCTTGTCGTGAACCCTTCACCGCGCCTGGGCCATCAGGTTGCGGCCCTGCGGCTGGCGCGCCTGCTGCAGGACCAGCTGGCCGACTGCCTGGTCGCGCCCGAGGTCGACGTACTGCTCAGCGAGGTGCCCCTGACGATCCGGACCCCGGACCTGGTCCTGATCCGCCCGGAGCTGCTGGCCGGCGACCCCGTCCGACTCCGGGCATCCGACGTGTTGATGGCCGTCGAGGTGGTCTCGCCGGGCAGCCGGCGTACCGATCGGATCACCAAGCGCAGCGAGTATGCCGAGGCGGGGATCCCGCTCTACTGGGTGGTCGAGCTGGAGAGTCGTCAGATCACCTGGCATCGGGACCCCCAGGGGGAGGAGTACCGTTCGCGTGAAGTCGTACGCGACCACGCGGTCCTCCCCGCCCCCGGCGGCACCGTCCGGATCGATCTGACCTCGCTGGTCAGCCGCTGATCACTTGACGAATCTGATCACTTGACGAGTGAGATCACTTGACGATGAAGCCGCGATAGCTGTCGTCGCGGACGTCGTCACAGATGCGGCGGTAGCCGTCCAGGCCGCCCACGTACGACATCATCACCTTGGGCTTGCCGGGGATGTTCGCGCCGGTGTACCAGGAGTTCCCCTCCGGATACAGGGTGTACGCGGCCATCTCGGCGCAGGTCTCGGTCCACTCGGTCTGGGCGGTCTCGTCGGCCTCGACGGTCTGCACGTCGTGCTCCTCGAAATGGGCGATCGCCTCGGCGACCCAGTCGACATGCTGCTCGATCGCGCAGACCACGTTGGTCAGCACGTTCGGACTGCCGGGACCGGTGATCATGAACATGTTCGGGAACTCCGAAACCATGAGGCCGAGGTAGGTTTCCGGCCCGTCGGCCCAGGCGTCAGCCAGCTTCGCACCGTCGCGTCCGGTGATGTTGAGCTTCAGCCAGGAGCCGGTGACCGCGTCGAAGCCGGTGGCGAAGATGACCGCGTCGAACTCGTGCTCCCCCGACTCGGTCCGGATCCCGGTCTCGGTGAACTCCAGCAGCGGGTCCTGGCGCAGGTCGACCAGGCGTACGTTCTCCCGGTTGTAGGTCTCGAAGTAGCCGGTGTTCAGCGTCATCCGCTTCGCGCCGAGCGGGTAGGTGCGCGGGGACAGCGTCTCGGCCAGCGCGGGGTCGGTCACCTTGGAACGGATCTTGCCCCGGAAGAATTCCGAGATGGTGTGGTTGGCGTCCATGTTGGTGAACAGGTCGGGGTAGACCGCGATCAGGTCGATCGCGCGGTGCCGGTTCCAGCGTTCCTCATAGACCGCGTTGCGCTCCTCCTCGGAGTGCTCGAGGGCGCTGTGCGGCAGCGGTTCGGTGTACTGGCCGGCCGGGGTGGTGCGGGATTTGTGCACGTAATCATCGAAGTTGGCGACGAACTCGTCGCGCACCTGGGCATCCATCGGCAGCGGCCCGTAGTCGAGGGAGAAGGCCGGGGTGCGCTGGAAGACGGTCAGCGAGGCGGCCTGCTTGGCGACCTCGGGGATGACCTGCACGCCGGAGGATCCGGTGCCGATCACCGCGACCCGCTTGCCGGCCAGGTCGACGCCGCCCTTGGGCCAGGTGCCGGTGTGGTAGGTCTCGCCGCGGTAGTTCGCCAGGCCGGGGAAGTCGGGAATCTGGCCGGTGGACAGGCAGCCGACCGCCGGGATGAACCACTTGCAGCGGTACTCCTCGCCGCGGTCGGTGCGGATCAGCCAGCGGTTGGCGTCCTGGTCGTAGGTGGCAGACGTGACCCGGGTGTTGAACCGGAAGTGTTCGGTGACCCCGAGTTTGTCGGCCGCGTTCTGCAGATAGCTCAGGATCTCCGGCTGGGCCGGGTAGCGCTCGCTGGGGCGGAACTCCTCGACCAGGTGACGGAACCGGGTGTACTGGTACTCCAGGCTGATGCAGTCGCAGCGGGCCCCGGGGTAGCGGTTCCAGTACCACGTGCCGCCCACTCCGGAGCCGGCCTCGATCCCCTGAACGCTGCGGCCCTGCTCGAGGAGTTGGGCGACCATGTCGATGCCGGAGAAACCGGCGCCGATCACGATGACGTCGACGGTGCGAACGCCGACAGTGGTGGGGCTGATGTCAGTTGCAGTCATGAGCGAACCTCTTTGTTCTTCTCGACGATCCAACAGGATAACTATGCGCATAATAGTTACTGATATTTCGCTGAGGTTCAAGGGGTCGCGACAACTCGACGGCGGGCTACTGCGGAAAGTGGGCGGATCCTGCCACCAGACACCGGAAATTGCCCCAGATCAGCGGAATTGGGCACGCTGGCGGCAGGATCGGACCACACAGGGCCGCCGAGCAGCAGCCGGACCACCGGCGGGCACTGCTGCGTCACGCCGTGCTGTCGGTCCGGCGGGCTCGGTCCAGGCTTGTGGAGTGGTGGCTCGGGGGGGGCGCTCCTGGGCCGCGGGTTCTCCGGCGGGTCCGCGGGTTCTCCGGCGGGTCCGCGGGCGCTCCTGACTGCTCGCCGGTCCACATCCGGCCCGCGGCCCCTGCAGCACCCGCGCGCCCGAACTCAACCCGCGCACCCGAAGATAACCCGCGATCGGACCTACCCCGGAGCACCCGAGCCGCGGCGGTCCGGGACGCAACGGCCCGGGTTTGCGTGGGCACGGTGGGCGGATCCTGCCACCAGACACCGGAAATTGCCCCGGATCAGCAGAATTCGGCACGCTGGCGGCAGGATCGGACCACAGACCGGATCTCACGACCCCGGAAGAGTCCGAAAACACCGACGGCCGGCCCCGGAAGGGACCGGCCGTCGAGTCCGGGTGCGTCAGGGTCAGTACTCCTGGTCGCCGAACACTTCGCCGGTGAGCCGGGCGTAGGCCTCGGCGTACCGGGCCCGGGTCGCGGCGATCACGCTGTCGGGCAGGGGCGGCGGCGGGGTGTCGGAGTCCTTGTTCCAGCCCGACTCGTGCAGCAGCCAGTTGCGCACATACTGCTTGTCGAAGGACTCCAGCGAGTTGGGCCAGGCCGAGGCGTCCCAGAACCGCGACGAATCAGGGGTCAGCACCTCATCGGCGAGCACGATCGACCCGTCGGGGCGTACGCCGAACTCGAACTTGGTGTCGGCGAGGATGATCCCGCGGTCCCGGGCGATCCGTTCGGCGCGGGCATAGATCGCCAGGGTCAGATCGCGGATCGCGGCGGCCCGATCGAACCCGATCAGCTCCACCACCCGGTCGAAGGAGATGTTCTCGTCATGATCGCCGAGGGCCGCCTTGGTGGCCGGGGTGAAGATCGGAGCCGGCAGCCGGTCCCCGTCATTCAGCCCCTCGGGCAGGGCGACCCCGCAGACCGAGCCGGTCTTCTGGTACTCCACCCACCCGGACCCGGTGAGGTAGCCCCGGGCGACGCATTCGACCGGGATCATCTCCAACTGCTCGCAGATCGCGGCCCGCCCGGCCACCACGTCGGGCACCTCGGTGGTCAGGACGTGGTTGTCGACCAGGTCGTGCAGTTGAGCGAACCACCAGTGCGACAGCTGGGTGAGGATGATCCCCTTGTCCGGGATCTGGGAGTCCAGCACCCAGTCGAAGGCCGAGATGTTGTCGGTGGTGACGATGAGGATGGCGTCGCGGTCATTGACCGGCGGCACCGCGTACAGCTCACGGACCTTCCCGGCGTGAATCAGGGGCAGACCGAGGGCGGCTTCGAACGTGCTCACCGGGGCAGCTTATCCAGTCGGTCGAGGGCGAGTGCGGCCAGTGCCCCAAGCGACCCGCCCCGGGTGGGGGTCTCCGTGGGTGGCCCCGGCGACCAGGGTGGAAGCGATGACCCGCCTGTGGACACCCTTCGGACCCCGCTGACTTGCCGTCGGCGGGGCGGGGTGGAGCGATTCGGCCGGGCGGCTACAGCTGGGTCGCCGGGCTGTCGGCAGTAACGTGCTGCGGATGAGCCGTGGTGCCATTGCCGGTCACGGTATATCGATAGCCGAGCGGAGAAACCCAGTGGAGCACTCCCTGCTCGGGTTGTTCTACCAGCCAGCCACCATGAGTCTTCACCCGATGCGACCGCTGCCCCAACGGCGCCAGGTTCCCCAGCCTGGTCTGCCCCGCCCCGCGCTGCCGCTCGTGGTCGTAGGCAACGGTGTGATCCCATTGACACCGCCGGGCCGGCGTCGTCGCGTACGGGAACATGTCATAGGGCATCTGCGCCTCCAGAACCCGCCCCATCCAGGTGGGCACCCGATAGCCGTCCTGCGGTTCGGCCCGCGCCACATCAAGGATCGGCTGCACCTTGACCCGACAACCGCGCAGCAGCTCGGCGAGCTGATTGGTCAGCACATGGCCGTACCGGTCCAGCTCTGCCGTCGAAGCCAGATTCACTTCCCCGGAGTAGGGATCGGCCCGACCGGCCAGGTGCACCACGAGCTCGACCGACCGCGGCCGCCGGACACCGCGGCTCGAATCCGGAAGGTGGTCCGTCACCTCGGCCCGGAGGTGATCGAAGGTTTCGGGCGGCCCCAATGGTAGTTGCTCGGGCAGCGCCGCAACGCCGAGCGCATTGCGTGCCAACAGGCCCAGCCCACGGGCCCGACGCTGCCCGACCGTACTCCGGTCTCCCGCCGGGAGTGCGTCGGCAATCCGGTCCAGCGCGGTGTCCAGGGCGACGCCGTCGGCGGCCCCCAGTCGGGCCCAGACATCGACGTGACCGCGGTCGATCCGCGACACGCGGACCTCGCGGAACGCTGCCGCATCCTCGATCTTGCGCATTGCCAGGTGGGGATCGGCCAGCAGGATCAATCGATCGACCTCGCGCTGTGCGCGACCCCACGACAACCCGATCAGGGCGGCGGCCGCCGGCTCGTCGATGACGGCACAGTCCTCCCGGCTCAGATCGCGAGCCCGGTCGGTCACAATACGCGCCTGCCACGGCGCCACATGACCGGCAATCACCCGTGCCCACAGGTGGGGGTGCCGATGTCGCAGATTGAGCACGAAGGCGATCCGCGACGCGGCCTCCGAGGGCTGACCCGCAACCTCGGCCCCAGTTCGTGGGCGAGGAATTCCCCGATCATCGGCGTTCCGTCCGAGCCGCCGGCGTACACCTGCTCGCACCCCTTGAGCAGGACCGTTCGATCCACGTCATAGAGGTCACAGGCTGCGGCGATGGCCAGGATCTGCGCAATCTCGCCGGCCCGCGCCTGGGCGACACCGTGATCGAGCGCAGCCAGGGCCTCTCCGAGATGGCGCGGCGGAGAGTGCACGACTTCCACATCCGTTATCGAACTCATGTTTCAATACTGCCAGAGCCCACCGACAGTTTTTGAGCATGCGCCCGACCCGGTGAAAGGGAACGGACGCACGCCCAGGAGAAGTGGCTCAGTCGTAGAACACCGCAGTGTCGTACGCCAGGGCCGCCGCGGCGTGCTGGCCGTACTCGGCCGGATCGCCCGGCTCATAGCGCACCGAGTGCAGCCGACCGGTGTAGGGGTAGGTGCCGTGCGCGGCGTAGAGATCCCAATGCACCGGGCCGCCGGCGTTGCGGCCGACCGAGATCCCGCTGAACGGGGCCATCCCGACCAGTTGCCACAGCCCCGTCCGGCGGGGCGCCCCGACCCCGTCCACCCCGACCCGCAGTTCGGTCCGGAAGTCCGGTTCCGGCGTGGCCTCGAGGCTGATCCGGTGCTCTCCCTCGCCGATCGCGATCGGGTCCAGCTCGGAGAGTTCCCCGTACGCGTTGTAGGCGACCCGGAGCTGCCCGTCGGCGACCCAGACCACGTACCCACCGCTCTGGTCACCATGGGCCAGCAGGATGCCCGCATCTCCCGCCGCGACGTGGACGTCGATCAGCACCCGCCAGGCCCGCAACTGGATCAGCGCCGCCGAGCGGTAGCGCTCCAGCCGCGGGGTTCCCGGCAACAGGGTCACCGCGCTCCCCAGGTGCTGGGCCTCGTCGGGTCGGCGTACGCCCCCGACCCCGGCGTCCAGCGGGAACACGGTGTTCGCCCAGGCGGCCCGTTCCCAGGCCGCGGCGAGTTCGGCGACCCGGTCCGGCTCGGCGGCGGCGAGGTTGTGCAGCTCGGTCGGGTCGGTGGCGACGTGGTACAGCTCCCATTCGCGATCGTCGAAGTCCGCCCCCGGCGCGTGCCGGGTGACGATCTTCCACCCGTCCGCGTAGTAGCCCCGGTTGCCGCCGAACTCGGCGTACTGCTCGGGGTGGGTGCTCGGCGCATTCTCCCGGGCCACCGGCGCGAAGCTCACCCCGTCGATCTCCTTGGCCGGCAGATTGTGCCGCTGCCCCGGATGCTCCAGCCCGGCCAGGTCGAGCACGGTCGGCAGGATGTCGGTGACGTACTGGTACTGCTCCCGGACGCCGGTATCCCCCTCGGCCCGGGGCAGCCCGGCCGGCCAGGACACGATCAACGGAACCCGGACGCCGCCGGCGAAGGTCTGCCCCTTGTAGAGCCGGAACGGGGTGTTCGACGCCATCCCCCAGCCGCGCGGATAGTGCACCATCGAGCGCGGCCCACCGATCAGGTCCGGGTCGCGGTTCACATCGGGTTCCCAGTCCACCGGCAGGTTCGGGATGTGCGCGAAGCGGCTGAAGTAGCTGCGGGTCCCCTCGGCCCCGCCCTCATTGGTGCCGCCGTTGTCGGAGGTGAACACGATCAGGGTGTTGTCGAGTTCGCCGAGGGTCTCCAGCAGGTCGACGATCCGGCCCAGGCTGTCATCGACGCTGGTCACCATCGCCGCGTACACCTCCATGTAGCGGGCGTACCGGTCGCGGGTCTCGGCATCGAGATCGTCCCAGGCGTCCACTTCGAGCCCGGGTTCCCAGTTCCGCGGGGCCAACTCGGTGCCCGCGGGGAACAGGCCGTCGGCGAGCTGGCGACCGAAGCGCTCCTCCCGGATCCGGTCCCAGCCTGCGGCGTACCGACCGCGCTGAGCGGCCAGGTCCTCCGGCTTCGCCCCGAGCGGCCCGTGCATCGCGGTGTGCGCGAAGTACAGGAAGAACGGCCGGGTGGTGTCGCTGGCGCGCAGCGACTTGATCATCGCCAGCGCCTGATCGGTGTAGTCGTCGGTCAGGTAGTAGCCGTCAGGGGTCTCCTCGATGTCGACCGCCGAGTTGTCCCGGATCAGCTGGTTCGGGTGGAAGAAGCTGTTCAGCCCCTCCAGCGATCCGTAGTAGCGGTCGAACCCGCGCTGGATCGGCCAGGTGTGCTTCGGCGCGGCGGCGTTGATCAGCGCATCGCGGGTCAGGTGCCATTTGCCGACGCCGTAGGTGGCGTACCCGTGCCCGCGCAGCGCCTCGGCCAGGGTGACCACGTCCTCATCCAGTTCCAGCCGCAGCCCCGGTACGCCGGGGTCGGAGTTTGCCACCGAGCCATAGCCGGCCCGGTGCGGATTGAGCCCGGTCAGCAGGGCCGCCCGGGCCGGGGAGCAGACCGGGGTGGTGTGGTAGTTGGTGAACCGCAGTCCGGCAGCGGCGAGCCGGTCCAGGTTCGGGGTGGGGATCTCCGAGCCGAACGGGCCGATGTCGCTGTAGCCGAGGTCGTCGACCAGGATCACCACGACGTTGGGCGAGCCCTCCGGCGCCCGCTTCGGCCTGGGCCAGGCGCGTTGGGAGTCGCCCACGGTACGCCCGATCCGGGCGGGCCAGTTCTCGTACCCACGGGCGTACCCGGGCAGGGCGGGGTTGGCTTCAGTCATCAGTTGCCTCCGGTGAGGGTGTCGTTGAAGCGGGTGTCGTATTCGGCGCTCACGTCGAGCTTGGCCCTGAGCAGGCCCTGGGCGTGGTAGACGTCGGCCTGCTTCTGCTGTTCGGCGATCACCGCGTCGTCGATCGGGACGAAGGTGAAGTTCTCCCGCGCCAGGACTGCCCGGGCGACCTCGGGCTTGAGTCCGGTCAGCGCGGTGTACTTGGTGGCCCAGGCCTCGGGGTTGGCGTGGGCCCAGGCGTAGCCGCGTCGGATCCGCTGGAGCAGGTCCTCGATCGCGGCGGTCTTGCCCGGATCGGCCAGGGCCTTGTCGGTGGCGAGGACGTAGCTGTAGCCGGAGGTGACGCCACGGCCGTCGGCGATGCTGCGAGCCCCACTCAGTTCGAGCTGGGACAGCTGCGGATCGACGCTGGTGATCGCGTCGACGTCACCGGACCGGAAGGCGGCCAGGGCGTCGGCCGGGGGCAGATTCACCACCTGGATGTCGTTGAGGGTGAGGCCGGCACCGGCCAGCACCTGGATCAGCGTGTACTGCAGGATCGTCGCCTCGGTCGTGGCGACTTTCTTCCCGCGCAGGTCGGCCGCCGACTGCAGCGCCGAGCCGCCCTGGGCCAGCACCGTCACGTACGCCCGGTCCTCGCGTACCGTCCGGGCGACGCCGACGGCCTTGACCGGGATCTGGTTGGCCTGAGCGAAGATCGCGGGGGTGTCGGCGGTGATGCCGACATCGACCGAGTCGCTGGCGACCGCCTCCAGGAAGCCGGGGCCGGCGGGGAACAGCTTGTAGTCGACCCGGTAGTCGGTGGGGGTCTGGCCGGAGGCCTCGAGCAGGGCTTCGATCAGTTTGGCCGAGCCGAGCTGGCCGTAGTTGATCGTCACCTTCGATCCGCTGCCGGCGGCGGCATTTGCGCAGCCGGACAGGCCCAGGACGCCGAGGGCGGTGAGCAGCGCGAGCAGCACGGGAGCGATTCGTTTCATGGGAGTCGTGTCCTTCGGGTGAAGCAGTGGGGAGGTGGGGCGATCATTGGTCGTCGTCGACGACGCCGAGTTCGCTGAGCAGTCGGCCGCGGAGTTGGACGAATTCGGGCAGGTGGCGGCGGCCGCTGTGCGGCAGGTCGATGCGCTGATCCAGGGAGAAGCGTCCCTCGGTCAGCACGATCACCCGGTCGGCGAGCAGGATTGCCTCGTCGACGTCGTGGGTGACCAGCAGGACGCCGGGCCGGTAGCGGTCGCAGAGTCGGCGGACCAGCTGGTGCATCCGGATCCGGGTGAGCGCGTCGAGGGCGCCGAACGGTTCGTCCATCAGCAGCAGTTCGGGCTTGCGGGCCAGTGCCCGGGCCAGGGCGGCCCGCTGGGCCTCGCCGCCGGAGAGGGTCTTCGGCCAGGCCCGCTCATGATCGGCCAGGCCGACCTCGGCGAGCAGTTCCCGGGCGTGGGTCAGGGAGTCCGTGCCGCGCAGGCCGAGGGTGATATTGGCCAGGACCCGCCGCCAGGGCAGCAGGCGGGAGTCCTGGAAGGCCACCGAGGGCAGCTGCGGACCGGTGAGGGTGCCGGTGAAGTCGGCGTCGAGCCGGGCCAGGATCCGCAGCAGGGTCGACTTGCCGGAGCCGGAGCGGCCCAGCAGGGCGACGAATTCGCCGCGGTGAATCTGCAGATCGATGTCGAACAGGACGCCGCGGCCGTCGAAGGCGCGGCTGACCCCGGCCAGTTCGGCGACGACGGGCTGTTCCGGTGCCGGCGCAGCGGCCCGGTCGGTGGTCAGCGGTACTGAAACGTGGAGCGCCATGCGAGGGCCTTCCCTTCGAGGAAACGGACGAGGGTGTCGGAGAGCAGCCCGAGCAGGGCGTACACGATCAGGCCGACGACGATCACGTCGGTGGCGCTGATGCCGCGGGCCTGGGTCATCAGGTAGCCGATGCCGCTGGAGGCGTTGATCTGCTCGGAGACCACCAGGACCAGCCAGCAGACCGAGGCCGCGAAGCGCAGGCCGGTGAAGAAGCCGGGCAGGGCGCCGGGCAGGACGACGGTGCGGATCAGTTCGAGCCGGGACAGTCCGAGGGTCCGGCCCAGGTCGAGGTAGCGCGCGTCCACCGCCCGGATCGCGGCATGGGTGTTCAGGTACATCGGGAACGTGACGCCCAGCGCGACCAGGAAGATCTTCACCTCTTCGCCGATCCCCAGCCAGACGATCGCCAGCGGCACCAGGGCCAGGATCGGCATCGCGCGGGCCATCTGCATGTTCGCGTCGACCAGGTTCTCGCCCCAGCGGAAGAGTCCGGCGACCAGCGCCAGCCCGGTGCCGGCGACCACGCCGATGCCCAGGCCGATCATCGCCCGGCTCAGCGAGATGAGCAGGTGCTGCTGCAGGGTTCCGGCCGCAAGCAGCCGGCCGGCGGCGGCCCCGACCTCGCTGGGCGAGGGCAGGACGGAAGAGTCCACCAGCCCGCCCCAGGTCACCGCCGCCCAGGCGATCAGCACCAGCAGGGGTCCGATGAGGCGGCCCAGCCCCCAGCGGTTGGCGCGCTTGGCTCGGGGCGTACGCAGGCGATCATCCACGCCCGGGGTCAGGGCCTGATCCGGCTTCACCGCTACGTCCGGGTTGGCCTGGGTGGCAGCCATCGCGACCTCCTTCTCTCCTCAGCTATCAGATTTCAGAATGGATCTATAGCTTTTTGTTTGACCCTGGGGAGTCTAGGAGCGGGTCGGAGAGGCCGACAGCGTTAGAATCAGGCTGAACTTAACCCGGTGAGCGCGAAGGGGCTGTCATGCGGGAGATCGTGACTCCGGATGCCCCGGGCCACACCGGGCCGGTACCGCAGGCCGTCGAATCGGGCGGTTGGATCTACGTCTCGGCCCTGTTCGGGAAAGCTCCGGGCGAGGCGGCCCTCCCGGCAGACGCCCGCGCCGAGGCGGAACAGATCTTCGCCAACCTTCGGGCCGTCCTGGCCGCTGCCGACGCCGACCTGCACCACGTGGTCCAGGTACGCATCGTGATGCGGCACCTGCAGCGGGATCGACCGCTGTTCAACGAGGTCTGGACCGAACAGTTCGGGGCCCATCGACCGGCCCGCTCGGCGATCGAGGCCGGCGACTTCGGTCGCCCCGGCGAGGGTCCCCGGTTCATGATCGAGGCGGTCGCCCACCGCCCCTGACCGATGGGTGGTCAGCCCACCGAGTCAGCGGTACGCGCGCAGCGTCATCACCTCGAAGGGCCGCAGGTCGAGCAGGTGCGCGGTCCCCTCGACCGGATCCCCGATCGGCCGTTCCAGGGTGTCGCAGCGCCCGATCGCATCGGCCAGGAAGCCGACCTCGACGCTCCCGCGCGCCCGGCCGCCGCAGGCTTCGTAGAGCCGGATGATCACATCCCCCGAACCGTCGGCCGCCATCTTGATCGCCTCGACCGCGACCCCCTCGCCGACCACCTCGACCACCGGCGGCACATCCTGGCCGCCCCGGATGATCCGATGTCCGAGATTCAGCAGGTACCCGGCGCGGATCGCGGCATCGACCCCACCGGTGGTGAGGGCGAACCGGAGCCGATGCCGACCCTGATCCGCCGGGCCGAGCAGGATCGGGCTGACCACGGTGCGATGGCCCTGCCGCTGGATCCGGTGGGAATAGGTGGAATCGTTGGCCAGCGCGACCCCGAAGCCGGTCTCGGCGACGTGCACCCAGCGTCCGGTCGGGTACTGGGTCGCGTCCGGGTCGCCGGCCGTGGCCCGGGTGGGATGGGTCACGAAACCGAAGCCGCATTCGGTGGCGGCGCTGGTGGTGTGCAGGTCCAGCGGCAGGTCGAAGCGCAGTTCGGCCGGCTCGTGCCAGTCGATGTCGAACTGGATCTCCAGCCGGTCGTCGGTCAGCCGATAGGTCTCCCCCACCCAGGAGTCACCGAAGCGCCGTTCCACGCTGACGTGCTCGCGGGTGTTGCCCAGCTTGTCGATCTCGGTCACCGGGGTCCGCCGGCTGGGATCGGCCGGGTCGACCAGGACCAGCCCCGGCGCCGCCGCGAGCAACTCCCGGCCGGCCCAGCGGGCCGAGGTGAGCTGCCCGGCGAGGTCGAGCCGGACCGCCCACCGTCCCTGGGCCAGTCGGTAGTGCGATCCGGCCACCTCGACCTCGTGATCGTCGACCGGCTCCCCGCGGCCGGCGGCGTACGCGGCCACCCCGCGCTCGCGGAACGGGGAGGCGTTCAGCAGGATCTTCGCCCCGCCGGCCCCGACCAGCGCCTGGGTCGCGGTCGCGATCAGGGTCTCCAGTTCGCTGACGGTGCGTGCGTACGCCCGGTCCGCGTCGGCGACCGCGGCCGGGTCGGCCCCTTCCGCCCGGTCGGCGGGCTGCTGCAACCGCAGCACGGTACGCCACAGCCGATCCAGCGCCTGGTCGGGATAGGGAAAGTCGCGCTGCACAGTGGCCGCGGTCGACCAGAGCTCGGCCTCGCGCAGCAGCGACTCGCACCGCCGGTTCCAGGCCCGGGCGCGCTGCCCGGCCCAGGGGCCGGGGCGGGCCGGGACGGTCAGTTCACAGGGTGTGGCCAGGTCGGTCTCGGCCAGCCCGAGTCGGGCCGAGACGGCGGCCACGTCGGGCCGCGACGGGAGCAGCCGCGGACTGCGCCCCTCCAGATCGGCCCAGCGCTGGGCCAGTCCGGCGACATCGGGGACCGCGGCGTACGCGACCAGATCGGCGGAGGTCTCGGCGGCGAGTTCGACGACGGTCTGCGGACGGACGGTCTGCACCGAAACCAGCCGGGTCCCGTCGGCCCCGTCGATCCAGCCGGCCGTGGCCAGGCCGAGGACGTTCTGCTTCCCCGCGGCCCGGGCGATCGCCGGGTAGCCCGGGGAGAAGCCGCCCGCCGGATTCAGCCAGACCTCGTCGCCGCCGGCCAGCTCGCCGGCCCAGGAGGCCGCGGCCAGGAATTGCCGGCTCAGCGACTCGGCCGACGCCAGGGTCTGGTCGGCGCCGACCCAGGTGCTCCCCGGGATGATCCGGCCCTTGCCGACCAGATCGTGCAGCCGCCGGGCCAGGGCCGAATCGAGCCCGGCCCAGTCCAGGGCCTGGACGTTGTCGATCAGCACGGTCAGTCCGGGGGTCCGTTCGACCAGGTCGACGGTCTCCGCGACGGCCTCGAGGCTGTGCCGCACCGCTGCCTCGCCGGTGCGGGACCAGCCAGTGTCGATCGACCGGTACGCGAAACTGTGCCGCACCGGCGTCCCCGGATAGGCGCGGGCGCCCAGCAGCGGGGCCAGAGCCATCCGGGCGATCCCGGCCGACCCGGCCGAGGGGGTCTCGATCGCCTGTTTGGCCTGGCCCAGGCCGGTCCCGACCTGCTGCCAGCGCGGATCGGCCTCGTGCAGCACATCCAACTGGGCCGCCAGGGCGAGGATGTCGAGCGCGAGCCCGCGGGTCTCGGCGTCGTCGGCGGTCAGGTGTGCATTGACGAACTGGCGCCAGTACTCCGCATGGCTCTGGGTCTCGCTCATGGCGTCCACAGTAGTTGCCCGGGGTTGACGCCCTGCCGGGCCGGGGTCAGCTCGGCGGCAGCTTGCGGAAATCCCAGCTGGAGATCTTGTCCGGGGTCACCTTCAGCCAGGCGTGGTAGCCGTCGGGCTCGAACTCCTCCCCCGCGCGGTACTTCTGGTTGGTCAGGCGTTCGGGCGCCTCGAGTTCGGGAACCTCCGCCCCGACCCGGGGCACGTCGCCGACCGCCGCGGCGCGGCCCTCGATCGTCACCCCGCGCAGTTCCCCGTACGCCTGCCCCTCATCGACGGTCAGCGAGACCCGCGGATTGCGCTCGATGTCGCGCCAGCGCTGGCTGCGGGTGACCGAGCTGATCCAGATCGCGCCCTCGTGCCACAGGAACCACACCGGGGAGACGTGCGGCTGCCCGTTGGTGCCGACGGTGGCCAATCGGCAGGTCCACGCCTGCGCCAGGAAGGTGTCCAGTTCCTCCGGCGTCATGGCGATCGACCGGCGCCTCTTCTGCTGTTTCATCATGGCTCCTCTCCGCGGCCACCCTCCCACAGCGTCGGCGCGGCCGCGGGTGAACCCGGGGGACCGTCCCAAGCTGGGACACTCCCCCGGTACGCAGCGCCGGCCCGGACCACAGGTCCGGGCCGGCAGGCACACGTGCGGTGCCGCGGTCAGAGGTTGATCTGCTCCACCCGGGGGGCGTCCTCCGGATCCGGGTCCTTGCCGCCCGGCAGGGCGATCGAGGCCGGGAACGGGTACTTGCCCAGGGTCAGGATCAGGCCGATGGTGACCAGCAGCAGGATGCCGAAGACCAGGAAGGCCCCGTTGTAGTTGCCGCCCAGATCGTAGGCCGCGGCGTAGGCGGCCGGGCCGATCGAGTACCCCAGCGCCAGGATGCCGTAGAACAGGCCGTAGATGGTGCCGAAGGACTTCATGCCCATGTAGCGGGAGGCCATGAAGCCGACCAGGTCGGACTCGCCACCCATCGCGAAGCCCATCAGCAGGGCCCCGAGCAGCGGCACCGGGCCCGAGCCGAAGGCGATCATCACGAAGCCGAGCACCGGCAGCACGAAGATCACCGCGGCCACGTAGGGAGCGTGCACCTTGTCCAGCAGGAAGCCGCCGACCATCCGGCCGGCCATCGCCGCGATCGCGAAGAAGGACAGCGCGGCCAGCGCCTGAGCCTGGGGGACGCCCTTGTCGGTCAGCATCGGCGCCAGGTGCACCAGGGCGCCGGGGATCGCCGAGCCCACGATGGCGGTGGTGATCAGCAGGATCCAGAAGGGCCGGGTGCGGACCGCCTGGGCCAGGGTGAGGCCGGGCAGGTCCCGCTCCTCGTGCAGTTCCTGCTCGCCCAGGGCGGCGCTCTCAGCAGCGGTCGGCTCGCGCAGCACGAAGATCAGCGGCAGCAGCGCCACGAGCACCGCGAAGATGGCCAGACCGATGAAGGAGGCCCGCCAACCGAAGTTGGCCGTCAGTACGCCGACCAGGGGCGGGCTGATCGCCTGACCCAGGGCCAGGCCGGTGCCGATGATGCCGATCGCCAGACCGCGGCGGCGATCCACCCAGCGGGCGCCGAGCCGGATCAGCGGCATCCCGTTGACCGCGGCCGAGATCAGGCCGAGCAGACCCATCACGACCATCCAGATGCCGTAGTGGTTCGGCAGGAAGGCCAGCAGGGCGAGGCCCACGGCGGTCAGTGCGGTGCAGGGGATAGCGACCTTGCGGGTGCCGTACTTGTCCAGCAGCTTCCCGACGACGGGGACGACGAAAGCGGCCAGCAGGGCGAAGATGCTGACCAGACCCGAGGTCTGGCTGCGGGACCAGCCGAACTCCTCGCTGATCGGCACCATGAGTGCGCTGAACGGCGCCAGTACCAGGGACGAAACGCTGGCGGTGATCGCGACGGTGGACCAGCCGACCTGCCACCACGCCTTCTTGTGAATGTTGGTCTCCATTGACTCTCCGTTGTCAGTGGCCACGGGAGAGCCAATCCAGCCGGCGCCCGTGCCCTGTTGCTGTTGCGGCATCAGTACAGAGCACGCGGCCACCATCGGCCGAGCAGAGCGTGCCGGGGATCGGACCGGTCCGCCGAATGGACCGACCCGGTCCCCCGGCCAGCCCCGCGGAGCCGCCAAGAAGGACCCAGCATTGCCCCGCCCTACCCCGCTTTCCCGCTGTTCGCGGGCCGAACTGCCATCCGCTGGCCGGCGTACCACCCGCGGTCCCTGCAGGCCCAGCAAACCCGAACTCAACCCGCGAACCCGAACTTCCGCCCGCGACCAGCGAACTCAACCCGCGAACCCAAACTCCGCCCAAGGTTCGGGTCGGGAAATGACGCGGCCGCATTCCCGAGTGGGGAATGCGGCCGTTGCCGTCAGTTGTACGCGGGTGTCAGAGCACCGCGCCCGGGGCGTACGCCGCCCCCTCGGGATGTGCCTGCGCGATCACCGCCACCTGCTCGACAATCCGCGCCACCTGCGCCCCGGCGGCGCCACTGAGTTCCAGCGGCGATCCGGCCAGGTTCTGCAGGCGTTCCTTGCTCAGTCCCAGCCGCGGATCCGCGGCAAGCCGGTCGAACAGATCATTGGTCCGGGATCCGGTCTCGCGCATTTCCAGCGCCACCGCGACCGCGTGCTCCTTGATCGCCTCGTGGGCCTGTTCCCGGCCGATGCCCTCGCGGACGGCGGCCATCAGGATCTTGGTGGTGGTCAGGAACGGTAGGTACCGCTCCAGTTCCGCCTCGATCACCGCGGGGAAGGCGCCGAAGTCGTCCAGCACGGTCAGGAAGGTCTCGAACATCCCGTCCAGCGCGTAGCAGGCGTCCGGCAGCGCGACCCGGCGGACCACCGAGCAGGACACGTCGCCCTCGTTCCACTGCCCCCCGGCGAGTTCGCCGACCATCGAGGCGTACCCGCGCAGCAGCACCACGAACCCGTTGACCCGCTCGCAGGAGCGCGTGTTCATCTTGTGCGGCATCGCCGAGGACCCGACCTGGCCCGGCTTGAAGCCCTCGGTGACCAGTTCGTTGCCGGCCATCAGCCGGATCGCCAGCGCCAGATCGCTCGGGCCCGCGGCGACCTGGACCAGGGTGGTCAGCACGTCGTAGTCCAGCGAGCGCGGGTAGACCTGACCGGTCGAGGTCAGGGTCCGCTCGAAGCCCAGGTGGGTCGCGATCCGGGCCTCCAGCTCGGCCAGCTTCGCCGCGTCCCCGCCGAGCAGGTCGAGCATGTCCTGGCTGGTCCCGACGGGGCCCTTGATCCCGCGCAGCGGGTAGCGCGCGATCAGCTCGTCCAGCCGTCGGTAGGCGACCAGCAGCTCATCGGCCGCGGTCGCGAACCGCTTGCCCAGCGTGGTCACCTGGGCGGCCACGTTGTGCGAGCGGCCGGCCATCGCCAGGTCGGCGTACTCGCTGGCCCGTCGGGCCATCCGGACCAGCGCCGCGACGGTCTTCTCCCGCAGCACCAGCAGCGATTCGCGCAGCTGCCACTGTTCGACGTTCTCGGTCAGGTCGCGGCTGGTCATGCCCTTGTGCACGTGCTCGAAGCCGGCCAGGGCATTGAATTCCTCGATCCGGGCCTTGACGTCGTGCTTGGTGATCCGTTCCCGATCCGCGATCGAGGCCAGCTCCACCTGATCCACGACCCGCTCGTACGCCGCGATCACCGCATTCGGATCATCCCCGCCGAAGTCGACGCCGAGATCGCGCTGCGCGGCCAGCACCGCCAGCCACAGCTTCCGCTCGGCGACGATCTTGTACTCCGGGGACCAGATCTCCCGGATCCGCGGGGAGGCGTACCGGTTGGCCAGGACGTTGGGAACGCTCACGCCTTCGTCGCCTTCTCGTCCCCGGGCTGCGGCACCCGGATCTCCCCGAGCACGGCCTTCTCACCGATATCGCGGCGGAAGAAGGTGCCCGGCAGGTACAGCGAGTTCAGCGTCGCGTACGCCATGTTCCGGGCGAACTTCAGGCTGGAGCCGCGGGCGACCGCACACATCACCCGGCCGGCGGCGATCTCCAGATGGTTGTCGTCGTTGGCCCGGCGGGTGCCGGAGTGGAACAGCTTCACCTGACCGGTGTGGAACTGCCGGCGCGGGATCCGGCCGCCGGTCTCGTTGTGCTCCGGATACCCGTCGGCGGCGACCACGATGCCGATCGCGGCACCCTTGTGGAACTTCGGCGCCTCCACCGAGCTCAGTCGGCCCTGCGCGGCGGCGTACAGCAGCTGGCCCAGCGGGGACTCCAGCAGGGTGAGCAGCGGCTGGGTCTCCGGATCACCGAAGCGGGCGTTGAACTCGATCACCTTCGGCCCGTCGGCGGTCAGCGCCAGCCCGGCGTACAGCAGGCCCTGGAACGGAATCCCGCGCTTGGCCATTTCGGCGATCACCGGGTTGATGATGGTCTTCATCACCCGGTCGTTCAGGTCGGCCGGGGCCCACGGCAGCGGGGTGTACGCCCCCATGCCACCGGTGTTCGGGCCGGTGTCCCCGGCGCCGACCCGCTTGTAGTCCTGGCAGGCCAGCATCGGGTACGCCAGCTTCCCGTCGCACACCGCGAAGAAAGACACCTCCGGACCCTCGAGGTACTCCTCGACGACCACCTTGTGACACTTCTCCGCGTGCGCGAGCGCCTCCTCGGGGCTGTTGGTGACGAGCACGCCCTTGCCGCCGGCGAGCCCGTCCTCCTTGATCACGTAGGGGGCGCCGAAGCGCTCCATCGCGGCCTTGACCTCGTCCAGGTTCGCGCAGACGACCGACGCGGCGGTCGGGACCCCGGCGGCGGCCATGATCTCCTTGGCGAAGGACTTGGAGCCCTCGATCATCGCCGCTTCCTTGGTCGGACCGAAGCAGGCGACCCCGGCCGCGCGGACCGCGTCGGCGACCCCGGCGACCAGCGGGGCCTCCGGGCCGATGACAACAAGGTCGACACCCAGTTCGGTGGCCAGCTTCGCCACCGCGGCACCGTCCATGATGTCGATGTCCTCATGCAGATCGGCGACCAACTCCATCCCCGGATTGCCCGGGGCCGCGTGCACCTCACGGACCTCGGGGTCGCGCGCGATGGTGTCGGCCAGCGCATGCTCGCGGCCGCCGCTGCCGATGACCAGTACCTTCATTCTTCGCTCCTCACAGCAGGTCGTTGATCATGACCGCTTGTTCGCGGCCCGGACCGACCCCGATCCCTGAAATTCGTGCGCCACACAGCTCTTCCAACCGCTTCACGTAGTCGCGGGCGGCGATCGGGAGATCCTCGAACGAGCGGGCTCCCGAGATGTCCTCGTGCCAGCCGGGGACTTCCTCGTAGATCGGCGTGGCCATGGCCAGATCACGCTGGTTCATCGGCATGTGGTCGTGGCGGACCCCGTTCACGTCGTAGGCGACGCAGACCGGGATCGTGTCCAGCCCGGACAGGATGTCCAGCTTGGTCAGGAAGATGTCGGTGAACCCGTTGGCCACCGCGGCGGCCTCGACCACGAGCGCGTCGAACCAACCACAGCGTCGCGGCCGACCGGTGGTGACGCCGAACTCGCCGCCGGTGGTCCGCAGCCACTCCCCGGCCTCGTCGTTCAGCTCGGTCGGGAACGGCCCCTCCCCCACCCGGGTGGTGTACGCCTTGGCGATCCCGATCACCCGGTCGATCCGGGTCGGGCCGACGCCGGTCCCGGTGCAGGCGCCGCCGGCGGTCGGGTTGGAGGAGGTCACGTACGGGTAGGTGCCGTGGTCGACATCGAGGTGATGGGCCTGGGCACCCTCGAACAGCACGACCTTCCCGGCGTCGAGCCCCTCGTTGAGCAGCCGGGGCGTGTCGGTGACCATCGGCTTGAGCCGATCGGCGTAGGACAGCAGTTCCTCGACCACCCGGTCGGCCTCGATCGCGCGCCGGTTGTAGACCTTGGCCAGCAACTGGTTCTTCTGGTCGATCGCGGCCTCGACCTTGGCGTGCAGGTTCTCCCGGCTGTCGAACAGGTCCTGCACCCGGATCCCGATCCGGTTGATCTTGTCGGAATAGGTCGGGCCGATGCCGCGGCCGGTGGTGCCGATCCGGCGCTTGCCGGCGAAGCGTTCGGTGACCTTGTCCATCGTGCGGTGATAGGGCGCAATGATGTGCGCGGCGCTGGAGACCTTGAGGTTCGAGACGTCGACGCCGCGCTCGATCAGGGCGTCCATCTCCTCGAACAGCACCGACAGGTCGATCACGACGCCGTTGCCGATCACCGGGGTGGCCTTCTCGTTCAGAATGCCGGCCGGGAGCAGGTGCATCGCGTACGACTCGCCATTGACCACCACGGTGTGGCCCGCATTGTTCCCGCCGGAATAGCGGACGGTGAAGTCGACCCGGTCACCGAGTTGGTCGGTGGCTTTGCCCTTGCCTTCGTCCCCCCACTGGGAACCCATAACGATGATGCCGGGCATTGAGTTATCTCGCCTCTCTCATGGACAAAGGCCCGACACCGGCTCCGTCCCGACCCCCGCCGTGCCGCACCGGACGACCGAGGGCGACGGTATACAGGGTGGGCCTCGGGGGCCGATCGCAGACCTTCTGACGCTTCACCTTATCCGAACCGATGCCCGAAACCTCTACTCGCCGGCCTTGCCGGGAGCCTCCATCGGCAGCGTTTCGGTCAATTCGTCGTAGGCGGTGAACGAGGAGTCCCGCAGGAACTGGGCGCAGCGCTTGGCCTCCGATTCCTCCCCGATCCGGTGCGCGGCCACCGCCAGTGCCCACAGGCAGCGCAGGAAACCACGGTTCGGCACGTGCTCCCACGGCACCGGGCCCGAGCCCTTCCAGCCCGCCCGGCGCAGCGCGTCCAGGCCCCGGTGGTAGCCGGTGCGGGCGTACGCGTACGCGGTGATGTTCAGGTCGGGGGTGTTCTGCTGCAGCGCGCCCTCGGCCAGCAGCGCCCAGCACAGACTCGACTCCGGGTGCCGGGTGACGATCTCCAGGAACCCGGCGGCGCCCCGTTCGCTCAGCTCGGCGGCAGCCGGGTCCTCGGGCAGCTTGGTCGCGGCCACGGTGCCCTGGGAGGCCAGCAGGTTCTCACGCGTCGAATCAGTCACAAGGGCCAGCCTAACGGTGGGACCGGACCTGTGGCCGGGGAACTCGCAGTTCAGGCACTCAGGCCAGCCGGGTGATCGACACCTCCACGCTGAGCCGCTCCAGCGGTGCCCCGGAATAGACCCCCTTGAACGGCGGCACATCGTCGTAGTCGCGGCCCCGGGCCACCACCACATGGTCCAGGCTGACCCGCCGCAGGTTGGTCGGATCGACCCCGAGCCACGATCCGCCCCACCACTCGACCCAGGCGTGGGATTCCCCGATCGCTTCCTGGCCGACCTCGAGGTCCTTCTTCGGGGTGAGGTAGCCCGACACGTACCGGGCCGGGATCCCCAGCTGCCGCAGCAGGCCGATCGCCACGTGGGAGAAGTCCTGGCAGACCCCCTTGCGAGCCTCCCAGGCGTCCTGGGCGCTGGAGCGTACGCCGGTCACCCCGGCCTGGTAGTGCAGCTGCTCCCAGGTGATGTCGATGACCCGCTTCACCGCCTCCTGCGGGGTCATTCCCGCGACCTGGTGTTCGACCCAGGCGAAGACCTCCGGGGCCAGCGTGGTCCGCGGGCGGGGGTCCAGCCACTCCGAGCGGCGGTCGCGTTCGTTCTCATCGCGCAGTTCGTCCCAGGTGATGGTCACCTCCCGCGGCTCGGTCTCGTAGCGCTCGACCGTGGAGATCGATTCGATGTCGAGTTCGCCGTGCGGGCCGGTCGCCTCGATCGCGGTCACCGAGGTGCCGAAGTAGTCGCGGTAGGTGTGGCCCCACGACAGCGGCCGGATCCGCAGCCGGGACTCCAGCGAGGTCTGCCCGGTGGTGGTCGGCGGGGTCATCCGGACCTCGTTGTGCGAGGCGGTCACCGTGCCGGCGTAGCTGAAATGGGTCCGGTGGGCGATCTGGTAGCGGCGTACGCTCGAGCGGTCCCGGTCGGCCGGATTCATGACGAGACCCCCTCGGTCCAGAAGGTGAGCGGGGTGCTCGGGAAGTACCGCCCCGCGATGTGTTCGGAGACCTGGGAGACCGCCCGCTGCACCCGGCGCATCTGCACCGGTAGATCGGCCAGGACGTCATCCTCGGTGGAGAACTCCAGCGCGGTCCGCATCTGCCCGAGCAGCCGTCGCCCGTCGTCGGCGAACCCGATCGCGGGTTGGTGCGGTTCCATCCGGGTCAGGCACGCCTCGGCCTTGCGCAGGGCGTAGAGCACCGAGCGGGGGAACTGCCGGTTCAGCACCAGGAACGCCGCGACCCGCCGGTCGGTGGCCAGACCGGAGTTGCTGCGCAGGAACGCCTGTTGGCCGCCGCAGGAGGACAGCACCGACTGCCAGGACAGGCCAACGATGGGCAGGGTGCCGGTGTTCACCATCCGGGCGGTCATGTCGGCGCGCTCGAGGAACCGGCCGACCGACAGGAAGTTCCAGGCGTCGTCGTGGCTCATCGTGGAGTCGGCGATCCCGGCGACCAGAATCGCCCGCTCCCGGGCCCAGTGCAGGTGGCGGGCGGTGCGGTCGGGCGTACCCAACTGGCGCCAGCGCAACCAGGCGGTGTTGATCGCCTCCCACAGGTCGACCGAGAGGGTTTCCCGGGCGCGGCGGGCGTTCTCCCGGGCGGCGTACCAGGAGCCCGCGATGGAAGACGGGTTCGACTGGTCGAACACCAGCCGGTCGCGCAGGTCGTCGTAGCGGACGCCGCCGCCGGGCGTACCGCCCATGATGGCGCTGAGCACCAGTTGGGCGGAGGCTTCCCGGGCGTGCGCCGGTCCCTCCAGCATGCTCAGCCGGACCACGTCGACGATCCGGGCGGTCCCGTCGACGCGTTCGACGTAGCGGCCGATCCAGAACAGCGATTCGGCGATGCGGCTCAGCATGCTCCGGCCCCCGGTCCCTGGTGCGTCTGTTGCGTCTGTTGCTGTTGTTGTTCCTGCTGATCCTGCCAGTCGTCCTCGTCGGCCATCTCCGGCGGGGTCATCACGATGATCTCGGCCGAGGGCAGCCCGGGCTCGTCGGTCTCCTCCGCGTCGGTCTCGGGGGCGAGCACCCAGGTGTCCTTGGACCCGCCGCCCTGGGAGGAGTTCACCACCAGTTGCCCCTCCGGCAGCGCGACCCGGGTCAGTCCGCCGGGCAACACGGTGACATTGCTGCCGTCGTTGACCGCGAAGGGTCGCAGGTCGACGTGCCGGGGCCGGAACTCGCCGTTGATCAGGGTCGGCACGGTCGACAGTTGCACCACCGGCTGCGCGATCCAGCCCCGAGGATCGGCCAGCAGCTTCTCCCGCAGTGCATCGAGGGTGGCCCCGCTGGCCTTGGGGCCCATCACCAGGCCCTTTCCGCCGGACCCGTCGACCGGCTTGACCACCATCTCGTCGAGATGGGCCAGGACGTGATCGCGGGCCGCGGGTTCCACACAGCGATAGGTGTCCACGTTCGGCAGGATCGGATCCTCCTCGAGGTAGAACCGGATGAAGTCGGGGACGTAGCTGTAGACCAGCTTGTCGTCGGCGACCCCGTTGCCGATCGCATTGGCGATGGCCACCTTGCCGGCGCGCTGGGAGTCGACCAGGCCGGGGCAGCCCAGCAGTGAATCGGGCCGGAACTGCACGGGGTCGAGGAACTCGTCGTCGATGCGGCGATAGATCACATCGACCTGCTGTTCGCCGTCGGTGGTCTTCATCCGGACCGCGCCGCCGGTACAGACCAGGTCGCGTCCCTCGACCAGTTCGACGCCCATCAGCCGGGCCAGCAGGGCATGTTCGAAGTAGGCGGAGTTGTGCACCCCGGGGGTCAGCACCACCACGGTCGGATCCGGGTTCCCGTCCGGAGCCGCGGCCCGCAGCGCCTCCAGCAGGGTCCGCGGATAGTCGTGCACCGGGCGGACATGCTGGTTCTCGAAGATTTCCGGCAGCACGTTGGTCATCGCCCGTCGGTTGGAGATCACGTAGGAGACCCCCGAGGGCACCCGGACGTTGTCCTCCAGGACCCGGAAGACTCCCTCGGCGTCGCGGATCAGGTCGATGCCCGAGACGTGGCAGCGGACCTCGTTGTGCGGGTGGATCCCGGCGACCGCGCGATGGAAGTGCGGGGAGTTGCGGATGATCCGGGCCGGCAGCAGGCCCGCCTCGACCACCCGGGGCAGGCTGCTGCCCTCGCGGCCGTAGACGTCGGCGAGGAAGGCCTCCAGCGCCTTCACCCGCTGGGCGACGCCGGACTCGATGACATCCCATTCGTCGGCGGTGATGATCCGGGGCACCAGGTCCAGCGGGAAGGCCCGCTCCTCCCCGGCATAGTCGAAGGTGACGCCCTGGTCGAGGTAGCTGCGGGCCAACGCATCCGCGCGGTGCTCGAGTTCCCCGCCCATCCGGTTCAGCGTGTCGCGGATCGGTTGGTACTGGCTGCGCGTACGGCCATCGCCGGCGAGCATTTCGTCCCATGCCGCAAGGCGGGGATAGTCAGCGAAAAGGGCCATGGCGTGCACTATACGAACCCCGTGTTACGGCAGGTTACGGCGCCGCACCCGGGTGCGGGCCCGGAAGCGGCGCCTCAGCGCGGTCCGGCCACGTAGCTCGCGGGATCGAGCCACAGCGTGTCGGCCAGCGGCCCGGTGAGCCGGAAGTGCTCCGGCACGCGGGTGCGGGAGGGTGGGCCGAACTGGTACACCCGCGCCAGGCAGTACGCCTCGCCCACTTCGGCGGAGAAGTCGACCTCGTTGCGGGTGACGTGGAAGGGCAGTTCCTTGGCGAGGCGGGTGGTCTTCACCTCGATGTAGCGCGGCGCCTCGGTCCCGGGATCGAAGGAGGCAATGTCGTAGCCGAGCCCGTCCCCGTCCTCGACCGACACGTGCCGTACCTGCGCTGCCAGGTCGTCCCGCCCGGCCGCGCGCAGGGTTCGCCGCTCGAAGTCGACGATCGCGAGCTCACCGGCCAGGCCGAGGGACCGGTTCGCCGCCTCCCGGGCGGCGTAGTCGATGTGGCGGCCGAAACGGGCCCGGGACCGATGGCCGACCGGGGTACTCGGCGCGATCTGGATCTCCCCGAGCGGCACATGAACATCGATATCGGCGCTGGCATCGGCGGCCCGGATCATGTCTCGGCGCAGATCGACGTCGGCGTCGTAGCGTTCCCGCACCCGGTCCCGCAGGAGCTGTTGGACATTGCTGCGGGGCTTGTAGCCGGGGATCCACGCAGCGCCCAGATCGTCGAGGACTGCGGAAATGTTCTGGAACTTGAACTCCAGCGATCCCCGGGAGCGATCCACCTGCTGCGCCAGGGCGCGGATGAACTCCCGCTTCACATAGTCCTCGTGGGCCAACTCGAGCCCGAGCATGGCGAAGTAGGTGTCGATGGTGTGCTCGACCTCATCCTCGCTCCACGCGCCCGCCATCCGCCCTCCCTGGGGACCAGGGTAATGAGCTCCGATCGGCCCGGGCCCCGGGGTACCCGGCCAATGTGGGCGGATCCTGACACCAGAGGCCCCGATTCGGCCGAACCAGCCCAATTTCGTCGACTGGTGGCAGGATCGGCCCACCACTCTTGGTCCAGCTGCCCAATCGCGGGCCCGGATCCCCACCCGGTGCCGGACGCGGCTCCGGGCCCCATGCGCGGGCTCACCAGCCCATCCGCGGGCCCACATGCCCACCCGCGGGCCCATATCCCGTGCGCTGGCCCCGCACAGCCCGCGCCACACATGTCAGCCCGCGAAAAGACGATTGCCTCGCTGGATGTCCCATTGGGCCCCGGGTACCCGGCCAATGTGGGCCGATCCTGACACCAGAGGCCCCGATTCGGCCGAACCAGCCCAATTCCTTCGTCTGGTGGCAGGATCGGCCCACCAGTCCGGACCCGGGCCCGTCCGCGAGCCCAGATCCCGACCCGGGTGCCGGACGCGGCCCGGCTGCGCCGAAGACAGCGATGGCCCGCTCCGAGGAGCGGGCCATCCGTGACTCAGGACTGATCCAAGGCAGCGATCAGGCGTGCGTGCCGGCGGAGCCGAGGTCCTGGCAGGCCTGGATGACCCGCTTGGCCATCCCGGCCTCGGCCGCCTTGCCCCACGAGCGCGGGTCGTAGGCCTTCTTGTTGCCGACCTCCCCGTCGACCTTCAGCACACCGTCGTAGTTGGTGAACATGTGCGCGGCGGCCGGGCGGGTGAAGGCGTACTGGGTGTCGGTGTCGACGTTCATCTTCACCACACCATAGGACACGGCTTCGGCGATCTCCTCGGGCAGCGAGCCGGACCCGCCGTGGAAGACCAGGTGGAACGGCTTGGAGCCCTCCGGCAGGTTGAACTCCTTGACCACGGCCTCCTGGGCGGCCTTGAGCACCGACGGCTGCAGCTTCACGTTGCCCGGCTTGTAGACCCCGTGCACGTTGCCGAAGGTCAGCGCGGTCATGTAGTAGCCCTGGTCGCCGTACCCGAGCGCCTTGGCGGTCGCCACGGCATCTTCGGGGGTGGAGTAGAGCTTCTCGTTGATCTCGTTGGCGACGCCGTCCTCCTCACCGCCGACGACCCCGATCTCGACCTCGAGGATGATCTTGGCGGCCTGGCACAGCGCGTGCAGTTCCTTGGCGATCTCGAGATTCTCCGCCAGCGGCACCGCGGAGCCGTCCCACATGTGCGACTGGAACAGCGGGTTCTGTCCGTTCTTCACCCGGTCGGCGGAAATGGCCAGCAGCGGGCGGACGAACCCCTCCAGCTTGTCCTTGGGGCAGTGGTCGGTGTGCAGGGCAACGTTCACCGGGTACTTCTCGGCGACGATGTGGGCGTACTCGGCCAGCGCGGTCGCCCCGGAGACCATATTCTTGACCGTCGGGCCGGACAGGTAGTCCGCGCCACCGGTGGAGACCTGGACGATGCCGTCCGAACCCGCCTCCGCGAAGCCGGCCAGCGCGGCGTTCAGCGTCTGCGACGACGACACATTGATCGCCGGGTAGGCAAAGCCCTCCCGCTTCGCCTTGTCCAGCATCTCGGCGTAGACCTCGGGTGTGGCAATGGGCATGTCCGCTCCTTAGTGGAAGTCTCGTGTAGGCCCAAGTCTGGCATCTCACGGGCCGGCCCGTGGCGGCGGGGCTGCGGCTGTTGCGCGGGTCACACCGGGTTTGCCGGCGGGATCGCCTCAGTCGTCCAACTGGCGCAGATCGACCCCCAGGCGCCCGCCGGAGTACGCCCGGACCGCCGAGTCGACCACCGCGGGAGAGACGTCGAGGCCGTTCAACGGGACATCGATCGGGGTCTGCGTCGCCTCGCCCGGCTCGGCCCGGGTGAACTGCAGCCGCGGGCTGCGGCCGATCCCGTTCCCGGTGACCGCGACCCGGTCGATGTTCGCCCATGGGATCTGCCCGGCGGCGGTGGCCACGCCGGCCCGGGACAGGATCAGCGCGAGGCCCTCCCCCACCCCCTGGGCGTCGGCGCGCAGGCGTACCCACCACAGCATCCGCAGCGCGATCGAGGCGATGGCGACGATCCCGACCAGCGCGAGGGTGACCAGCAGCGAGGACGCCCCAACCAGCAGCCACACCACCAGCACCACCGCGGTCGACAACAGCCCGAACGCGACCGCGACGATTAGGGAGACCAGCGCGCCGGAGGCCCGGGTGCGCGCCGGCACCGGATCGAAGCTGATGGCCAGTTGGTCCTCGACGCGGGTTGACTGCATGGTTCCCATCTTGCCGTACGCCGGAAGCCCCGGCCGATCCCGTCGGCGCTCAGGCCCGCTGGGGATCCCCGCCAGTGCCCGGCGCGGTCGGGTCCGGCGCCGCGGCGAGCTCCCGGTACGCCGCGGACACCCGGCGATACACCGGACTGAGCAGGGCCAGGGCGGCGGCAAGCATCATCAGCAGCCCGGTGACCAGGAAGATCAGCGCAATCCCGCGGGCCGCGCCATACCCCAGCAGCGGTGCCAGGGTCCGCGCCCCCTCGGGTCCGGCCGCCCAGGGGATGATCCACAGTTGGGCCAGCGGCGCGAGCAGAAAAGCGGTGATCGGTGCCGCGCTCGCCTCGAAGGCGCCGGCGAAGCCGAAGACCCGACCCTGCCGGGCCAGCGGCACCACCCGCTGGATCACGGTCTGCTCGGCGGCCTCTACTGCCGGGGTGAGCATCATGTAGACCCAGATCCCGGCGATGAACAGCCACGGCCACTCGCGCAGGGTGAACAGTACGCCGATCAGCCCCATCCCGACCACCGCGAGCAGCATGGTCCGCAAGGGATTGGGGCCGAGGCCGACGCGGGCCACGAGAATCCCCCCGCCGATGAACCCGGTCGCGGTGACCGCGTACACGGTCCCCCAGACCTGCACGGAGAACATTTCCAGGCCGTAGGGGTCCAACAGGGCCAGATAGCCTCCGCCCAGCAGGTTGTTGAACGTGGAGAACAGGATCAACGAGAACAGCCCCGGCACGCCACGCACCGCCCGGATCGATCCGCGCAGATCGAAGTGACCGGTGGCGTCGGTGGCTGCCGGGCGTACTTCCTCGGGCATCCGCAGCGCCAGCAGATGGACCAACGCCAGCGCGACCAGACCGACCGCGACCACCAGGGTGCCGCCCATCCCGAGAAAGCCGATGGACAGCCCGGACAGGAGGCTGGTCACCATGAACGCAACGCCCTGGACCGTGCCGACCGCACCGTTGGCGTTGGCCCGGCGATCGGGGTCGACCAGGATGGTGACGGTGGTGGCCAGCGCGATGTTGCGCAGGTTCTCCACCACGGCGCCGAGCAGAATGACCACCGCGAACAGCCACAGCCAGGGCTGGGTCATCGAGGTCATCGCCGCCCCACCGAGCCGGTAGATCAGCAGGGCGGCCAGGAAGCAGCCGAGGGTGACCAACGCCGAGGCCCGCATCACCACCAGCTTCAGGTGCCGGTCGACCAGGGTGCCGAAGCTGATGCTGGTCGCCGCCATCAGCAGCATGAAGGCGCCGCCCACCACGCCGGTGGCGATCACGTTGCGCGTCCGGAGGTAGATCCAGAAGGTCAACGCGAACCAGAGGTAGCTGGTGGTGATGCCGGCCAACCCGGTGTTGATCAGGACGTGGGTGAAGGTACGCATCCGCGCGGGCGCCGGTCGGATGGCCCGGTTCACTGCGGCCGGGTCAGCCAGGGGTTCGGCGGTGACGTCCGGGGTAGGTGTCACGCCGAAATGGTCGGACATGCGATGAATTCTAGGTTTCCGGGGCCGGGCGGCCCACCGATTTAATTGCCGCCCGGGTGGGCCACCCCCGACCCCGGATCGGCCCACTGCTGCGCCCAGGCGTACATGGCGATGGCCGCGGCGGCCCCGGCGTTGATCGACCGGGTCGAGCCGTACTGGGTGATCGCCAGCAGCTGCGTACAGGCGGCGGCGAGTTCGTCGGTCAGCCCGGAGGTCTCCGAGCCGAACACCAGCATCGCCGCTTCGGGCAGCGCGGCGGTCTCCAGCGGGACCGACCCGGGCAGGTTGTCGATCCCGATCATCGTGTAGCCGTGCTCGGCGCAGAATGCGGCCAGCTCCGCGGCGGACTCGTGGTGCAGCACGTGCAGGTAGCGGTCGGTGACCATCGCGCCACGGCGGTTCCAGCGCCGCTTGCCGACGATGTGCACCCCGGCGACGTTGAACGCGTTCGCGGTACGGACCACCGAGCCGATGTTGAAATCGTGCGACCAGTTCTGGATCGCGATCCGCAGCGGGTGTCGGCGGGTGTCCAGGTCGGCGCGGATCGCCGCGAGGGTCCAGTACCGGTAGCGATCCAGCACGTTGCGGGTGTCCCCGGCGGCCAGCAGCTCCGGGTCCAGGCGCGGATCATCGGGCCATGGCTGCGGGTGCGGCCCCACCCCCGGGACGTGTTCGGCGGGCACCCGGTCGGGGACGTTCTCGGTCTGGTCGTCACTCACCCGCAGAGCGTACGCGGATTTCGGCGGCTCCGGCCGGTTCGGCAGGGGTGGCCAGCACACCGGGCGACAGCGGCTCCTCACCGGCGAAGAGCACCATGGATGGGAACCATCTTTTGCTGAGAACCACAGTTCGGAGGCCCGATGTCCCCCCCAGCCCGACCCCGGACAGCTGGCGGCCGGGGCCCGGATCAGCCCCCGAATCCTGACGGCCATCGATGGCGCCCCCGTGCCCCTACCGGCCCCGGAGGGAATCACCCATCTGCAGTTCCGGCAATTCGCCTCCTGCCCGATCTGCAATCTCCACCTGCGTACCTTCGTCACCCGGTACGCCGAACTGCAGGCCGTCGGGGTGCACGAGATCGTGGTGTTCCACTCCACCGTCGAGCAGATGCGACCTCACCAGGGCGCGCTGCCGTTCTCGGCGATCGCCGACCCGGAGCGGATCCTGTACGCCGAGTTCGGGGTCGGCCGCTCGCTGCTGGCGGTGCTGCACCCGCGAGCCTGGGTCGCCCCCTTGCAGCCCGAGGCCTCGCGAGTGAGGCAACGCGAACGCCGGGCCCGCCGGATCCGCGGTTCGGCCGGCGACAACGACGAGCTCGGCCTCCCGGCGGACTTCCTGATCGGGCCCGACGCCGTGGTGCGACACGCGCACTACGGCCGCCACGCCAGCGATCACTGGTCGCTCGAGCAGGTCCTCGCCCTGAGTCAGCCCTGACCGCGCAGCCGCCGCCGGGTTTCCGGTCGGATCAGGGATTCAGAAACTCGTCGATCAGGCTGTTGACGCGGTCGGGGCACTGCCGGGTCGACCAATGCCCGGCCCCTTCGATCAGTTCATAACGCGCATGCGGGTCGGCCAGTCGAGGGCTTACACCCGGTGGGTCCGGGCGAGCACCGGGATCGCGCGCCGCCAGCTGAGTGAAATGTTGTTATTGCCGGCGCCGCTGAGCAGGAGCACCGGCGAGCCGGTGTCGCCGGGGTGATGACGCGCAAGGAGCCTTCGGGCTGCGGGATCGGGCCCGCGCCCGGCATCGGGGTTCGGGGTCGCAACCAGCGAGGCAGTCGTGGTTTCGCGGGCTGACATGTGTGGCGCTGGCCGTGCAGGGCCAGCGCACGGGATCTGGGCCCGCGGATGGGCATGTGGGCCCGCGGATGGGCGTGTTGGCCCGCGCATGGGTGCCAGGAGCTGCGTCCGGCACCGGGTGGGGATCTGGGCCCGCGAAGGGGCAGCTGGACCCGGACTGGTGGGCCGATCCTGCCACCAGACGACGAAAATGGGCTGGTTCGGCCCGAATCGGGGCCTCTGGTGTCAGGATCCGCCCACATCCGCCTGGTACCCCGGGTCTGGGCCGGCGAGACACCGGCCGCGGGGTCTCGTGGTCGTGACCTGGCCTCATGTGGGTAGTGCAGTAATCACTGCACCGGGGCCGCGTCCGATCCCGAGTTCACCAACAATTCACCGGCCCAGGATCACCGGTTCGCAGTCACCCCGCTGCCGTCACCGAAGTGTCCCCCTCGTCTGGTAGGAACATCGAGTGCCCACCCCGGGGACCGCAGGACCAGCAGACCAGATCCGGAAAGTTGACCGATGAACGGCGGACCGAACAGCTTCTCGAGGCCCACTTTCGGGTCCCCGCAGCAGGTACGCCCGACCCCGCCGCTCGACCCCGGCACACCGCCCGAGCCGGCCGAGGACGCCACGATGCTGCGCTCGGATCTGGTGCGGGCCGAGCAGGCCCGCGCCGCTGAACAGGCCCGCGCCACCGCCCACGCCCGCGCCACCGAGCAGACCCGGGCCGCCGAGCGCGCCCGGCTGCAGCAGGAGGCCCGGGCCTCGGCCGCCCCGGCCCAGTCGGCCCCGGCCCAGCCGGCGCCCGGGTCGCTGCCCGCTCCTCACCCGTACACCGCCCAGCCGACTGCCGAGCCCCGCCCCGCAGCCCACCGGGACCGCCAGTGGGCCGCCGCCGGGCAGGAGCCCCCGAAGGCGGCCGACCTGCGCTCCCTGCTCGACGACTACCCCGAGGCCGGACCCGGCTCCCCGGGCAGCGCCGAACCCGGCTCCCCCGGCAGTGCCCAGACCCGTCCCGACCGGACCCGAACAAAACACCACCGGGTCCGCACCGGCGATGGCACCGACCTGGTCGTCCCGATGCCCGGCCACCGACTCAGCGATGCGCGCAGTTCGGCCCGGCTCGGCCGCGGCCTGGCGATCGGCGCTCTGGTCCTGGGGCTGTTGCTCACTGCGGGGGCGGGCGGTTTCGCCGCGGTCCTGCTCACCCGGAGCACGAACAGCGCGGCCGGTTCGGGGGCGGTCGCCGCCGACACCTTCAACTTCCCGGCCGCCTCGACCTACGCCAGTCGGTACCTGACCTGGTGCCTGAACCGGTACGCCGACCGCACCCAGGACGACTCCCGGCTACGGGCCGCCGACGCGATGAGCACCGTGCCCGATCCCGCCTGTCGGGACTCGGCCGGCAGCCAGATCGAGGCCCGAGCGGTCTCCCGGGTGGAGTACAACGGACAGCACTCCCCCGTCCCGGGGATCTCCGGCGCCCGGTATCTCGGCTTCACGATCGACACCACCAGTGGGCCGCTGGCGTACGAGGTGCCGGTGAGCCTGGACGATCCGGTCGCCGGCACCGGCCCCCGGGTCGCGGGCTTCCTCGGGGTGCTGCCCAGTGTCCCGCGTGGCGAACCGCGCCCCGACCGGCCCGGCGCCGACCCCCCGGTCACCGATGTGGAGACCGCCCGGACGCTGCAGACCTCCTTCCTGCCCGGCTTCTTCGAGGCCTGGATGCGATCCGACGGGGTGGATCAGTACCTCAGCCCGGACGCGACCGACTCGGCGCGCCGCGGCCTGGCGCAGGCGCTGAGCGGTCCGGAGATCACCCGGGTCACCGTGCTGCCGCCCGAGCAGGCGACCCGCAGCGGCAGCACCTTCCGCTATCCGGAGAATGTTCCGGTCGAGATCCAGGTGCAGTTGCGGGCGACCGCCCGCGGCCCCGACGGCCGCCCGCGCGACCCGGCGTTCGCCACCTATCGGGTGATCGCCAAGCAGGCCGGCGGCAAGTGGCTGGTCCATGACATCCGGGGCGGCCTCGCCGAGGTGCCCAGCCATCCCGCCCCTTCCCCGAGCTGAGGAGTGAACCGTGACCGAGATCATTCAGAACCTGTCCAACCAGGTCGCCACGATCGGCGGCGCGCTGGCCACCCTGGCGTTCATCCTGCTCGGCATCAAGGCGATCGTCACCTTCAACAAGGGCGGCGGGCTGCGCGAGGTGCTCTCCGGTGGCGGGGTGATCTTCCTCGGCCTGATGCTGATCGGGGCCGCCGGCGTCCTGGTGGGCGCGATCCAGGCGATGGCCAAGGCCCTCGGGGCCTGAGCCGGCCCGGGAGGAAGCTGTGCGTTCGTTCGACTACACCAGTCTGAAACAGCGGGAGAACAAGCTCTGGGAGTTCGGCGGGATCGCCATTCCCGGCGGCCTGTCCACGATCCGGGCCGGGATCGCCGGTGGGGTGTTCGTGGCCGGGGCGGCCCTGGTCGCAATCATCGGGCAGTTGGCGAAGGCGCCGCTGCTGACCGTCGGCGGGATGGTCCTGGCCGCGATCGTGGCGGTGCTGGCGTACGTCTGGGCGGGGCGGCCCAGCAGCGACCGGATGACGTTGCCCCAGCAGGCGGCCGTGTTCGCCGACTATGTCTTCTCCCAGCCCCGGCGGATCAGCGGCTTCAGCCGCGACGTCGAGCCGGACCGGATCCACTGGCAGGCGATCGTGTGGGAACCCACCGACGCGGACTGGTGGACCACCCATGATGTCTACGCCCGGCACTACCTCCAGCGCGCGATCGCCGAGCAGGAGGCGTCAGGGTGGGCGTGGCCGGGGACGGCGGGGCGACGATGATGCGGATCATCCTGTACGTCCTGCTGGTCATCGCGGCCGTCGTCGCGGTCGGGGTGGTGATCGCCGCGGTGAACGGGCGCCGCAATTCCGGACCCGGCCCGCGTACCGGCGGGGGCCCCGGCCCGAAGAGTTCGGGTCCGCGGGGGCAGCAGCCCGGGCGCGGGGAGGATCTGCGGCTGGGCTACCGCTACGACGCCGGCGCGGTATTCGTCCATCGGAACACGGTCTGGACCGGGGTGAAACTGGAGCCGGTCGGGAACATGTACCTGTCGGCCACCGATGTGGAGGCGCTGGCCAATCAGGCCACCCAGGCGCTGGTGAACAGTGCGGTCGACGCCGATCCGGTGCAGGTGCAGTTCCGGTTGACCCACCAGCCGTTCAACGTCGATGAGTGGAAACAGCAGCTGCTGGCCAACTCCTGGCACCCCTCGAAGCTGTACCGCGGCTACCTGGATGCGACCGCGTTCTTCCTGCGGCACACCAAGACGGTACGCCCGGTGGCGTACCTGCTGGTCCAGATCGACACGCTGGAACCGAGCCGCCTCAGTGAGATCCGGCGCTCGGCGAACGCGGCGCTGCTCGGCTCCGACGACGAGTTCATCCCGCCGGATCTGGCCGCGAAATGGGAGATCACCGCGCAACGAGTGATGCGCAATGTGACCAGCCTCGGCCCGATCGAGCCGATCGGCCGGGAAGACCGGATGTGGCTGATCCGCAAACCGCTGGCCGGACACTTCGCGCCGAGCATGAACGACTTCCCGCGGACCAAGCCGTGGGGCGAGGGCGAGTTCGCGCTGTGGGTGGACTTCACCGCGGAGAACAAGCGGCAGTATCTGCACATCGAGACGTTGAACGAGAACGTCACCGAGGCCGACCGCAACGAGGATTCCGACCAGTTGCACTCCTATACCGCCTGCCTGGCGGTCGCCGAATGGCCGGAGCACTCCGAGACCAACGCCAACAACGACTGGATCCGGCACTTCGCCGGCGAAGGGGTCGAGGTCTCCTACCGGATGGAACTGCTCCCGCCGCGCAAGTTCCGCGAGGAACTGGAGAAGATCAACAACAACCTGCGCTCGGAGCTGAAGAACATGGGCGCGGCGACCGGCGGCGGGGTCACCGACGTGCTGGTGGTCGATGAGCAGTCCCGGGCCCAGGAGGCGGTCAACCGGGCCCGGCAGACGCACAAGCCCGGGGTGAACGGGCAGGTGATGATCCAGGTGTCCGCGCCGACGCTGGAAGAGCTGAATGCCCGGGTCGAGGCGCTGATCATCAATGCGAAGAATGCACTGAACGACACGATCCTGGTCCGGCCCAGCCGGTACCAGTGGCGGATGCTGGAGTCCTTCCTGCCCGGGACCGGTCCGGCGCTGCCGGCGGTTCCCTATGTCCGGCTGACCGAACCGGAGACCTTCGGGATCGGCTTCCCGCGCGCCGGGGTAGTGATCGGCGACCGAGTGACCCGGGCCGCCGACGGCCACACCCTCGGCTGGGTCGGCAACTACATCGGCGAGTCCCAGGGGGTACCGGTGTTCCACTCCCCGCACTCGGGGATCGCGCGGAACTCCGGCGGTGGGGTGTTCATCGTCGGTGGCTCCGGTGGCGGGAAGTCGTCGCTGGCGCTGCTGATGTTCTTCCAGGCCTCCGAGTCCGGCGTCCAGTCGGTGGTGCTCGACCCGAAGACCGACTTCGCGCAGTTCTGCTACTACCTGTCCTTCGGGGCGCAGGTGAACCATCCCGACTTCCGGGTCGAAGCGGCGGCGGGGACGCTCGGGCAGCCCGGATCCCGGTTCACCCCGGTCAATCCGGAGTTCTGGGCCGAGACCGAGGTGATCGACATCGTCGCCTCGCCGGCCGGCGTCCTGGATCCGTGGCAGGTCGAGGGGAACCTCGAGGCCGGGGCGCTGCTGGCCGACGAGATGCTGACCATGTTCCTCGGCAAGCGGGTCCGCGACCGGCTCGACGATGTGGTGGTCCCGGCGATCGACACGGTCAAGCAGCGGTATCAGTTGCGGGTCGAGGCGGCGGTCCGGGCGTACCTGCAGGCGCAGCCGGTGGACGAGCGGGACCGCGCCCGGGTGGCCGATCAGGTCGCGGCGACCGTGCCGATGCCGACGCTGTGGGAGGTCGTCCAGGTCGTCCAGGAGGAGGCGGCGCGGGTCGATGCGCTGCCCGATGTGCCGTATGAGTCGAAACGGGAACTGACCCGGGCCGCGATCCAGTTGCGGCAGTTGCTGGGCCTGCCGTACGCCTCGCTGGCCTTCGCGGAGCGACCGCACGGGTTCGCCCGGCTGCGCAAGCGGCGCACGGTGTTCACCCTGCGCGGGATGAAACTGCCGAAGGGCCAGATCGATGAGGAGATGTGGTCCAAGGAGGAACGGCTGGCCTCGGCGATCATGTACGTGCTGGTGAAGTACGCCGCGCAGATGCTGGACAACAAGGTGATCCTGAATCCGGAGACCGGGCGCAGCGGGGTGCAGCCCAAGATGTTGTTCGTCGACGAGTCCTACCTGGTCACCTCGACCAAGGGCGGGCGGGAACTGCTGCTGACCACGCTGGCGCAGGGTCGCTCGTACGGGCTGATCACTGTGCTGATCGATCAGCTGGCCAAGCGGCTGGGGCAGATCGAGTCCTCCGGCCGGGACTCCGACGGGCCGTCGGCGAACCAGGTGCAGTCGGTGTTCGCGTTCCTGCAGCGCTCCGATGACGATGCCCGCTCGGTGGCGCCGTTGTTGACCCGGGGGCAGAACTCGGAGACGATCGCGCAGGCGTTGCTGCCGATCGGCATGGGCGGGCACCTGGAGACCGGTCGGGCGCTGTTCCGGGACCTGGATTTCCATGTCGCGCTGACCGACATCGACCTGCTGTTCAAGGAATTGCTGCGCGCCTCCGACACCAACCCGGCGACCCGCAGCATGTCGCAACGACACTCCATCTCCCCGGATCCGTGGGAGTGGGAGTTCATCACCAACGACGACCGGGAGGCGGCGATCACCGAGGCCGAACAGCAGGCCGAGGAGGAACTCGCCGCCGAACAGGCGACCCTGCCGCCGGTGGCGACACCGGGTCAGCTCGGGCCGGGTCAGCTCGGGCCGGATCAGCTCGGGGCCCGGCGATGAGCCGGCGTCCGGGAGCACGGCCGCGGTTGCGGCGGTGGGGGCCGGTGCGGGTGCTGCTCGCGGTGGTCTTCGTGGTCACCGCGGCGCTGATCGTCCTGCCGGCGAACACCTCGCAGGCCGCCGAGCCCGCCGAGTGTGCGCCGCTGCCGATGTTCTCCGCGCATCAGCCGTACGCCAAGGACGCCGCCCAACTGATGGCGGTCGAGCCGGGACTGGACCCCAAGGACAAGGTCGAGGTCTGGGACACCGCCAAGGGCCGTCCGGCGCAGGGTTTCACGCTGTACCAGGCGATGGGCATGTCCGGGGCGACCTGGTCGAGCACCAAGGTGGTGCAGCAGCAGGGGTTCACCGGGGGCCAGGAGGGTGCCGGGGAGTGGGCCTGCGCGTACCTGCCGAGCACGCTGAACATGGTCGCGAACTCGATGTTCGACCTGGCGAAACTCATCACCGCCGGGACGATCTCGTTCCGGTCGCTGGCGGCGAACCCGCAACTGGTGGTGAATCTGTTCGATCAGGCCGTGGCGCCGGTGAACCAGATCTCCACCCAGCTGTTCCTCGGCATGTCGGTGGTGATGGTGATGCTGACCGGGGCGTACGTGGTGCTGACCGGGGCGCTGCGGAACCGGAACCGGCAGCGGGAAACCCTGCAGGCGCTGCTCGGGGTGGGCGTGTTCATGCTGATCGGCACGTTCCTGGTGATTCCGTCGACCCAGCACAACGAGCGCAAACCGAACTACTACTGGCTGACCACGTCGGCGCTGAACACCATCAATTCCGGCAATCAGGCGCTGGCCTCGACGCTGCTGCCGAAGACCTCGAGTGCGTACTGCAGTTCCGACGATGCCCGGCGTACCTTCGATTGTCTGCTGTACCAGAACATGGTCTTCGAGCCGTGGGCGAACGGGCAGTTCGGCACCGACCTGGCCGAGCCGATGCCGGTCCGCAGTGACGGGTTGGCGAAGTTCGGCGCGACCGTCGACGGGGTGATCCCGACCGCGGAGCAGGGCCAGTCGGATCTGCGATTGGTGCAGTTGTGGACCCAGGGGTACACCGCTTCGGAGGTGGCCCACGGGCCGCGGCCGGCGGGCAATCCGCAGGATCTGGCGAACGCGAAACCCGAGGAGCGCCAGGGCCAGTGGAATGCGGTGCGGGAGGTGATGTGGACCCACTACAACCCGCACTATCCGACCTGGCAGGGGGCCAACGCCGGGGAGCGGGTGAATCTGGCGTTCTTCGCGCTGTTGTTGTCGATCCTGGTCGGGGCGTTCGTGGTGGTGACCTCGGCGCTGCTGCTGTTGTGGAACTGCGTACTGGTCGTGCTGTTCTTCTTCCTGCCGATCCTGGCGCTGGCCGGGCTCTTCCCGCCGACGCAGCGGATCTTCCGAACCTGGCTGACCACGTGGTTGAAGGCGCTGGGGCTGAGTTTCGTGTTCCAGCTGGGGCAGACGCTGGCGATGCTGATGGTGACTGCCGCGCTCAGCCTGCCCAATGTCGGGATGGGGATGAAGGCCGCGCTGCTGCTGATCATGCTGCTGGCGCTGTGGAAGGTGATCGGGTTCACCCGCAACGAGATGTCGGTGACCGCGCGCGCGGAGACCCCGGCGCATGAGGCGAAGGCGGCCGACACCTCCCGGGTGAACGTGAACACGATCACGATGCCGGCGGTGACGGCGGCCGGGACTGCGCGGGCGACGGCGAATCCGGTGACCGCGGCGGCGTCGCGGGGTCCGGGGGTGGCGCGGACGAATCCGCAGGCGTTGAGTACGCCGGGCAAGCGGCGCGAGGCGAAGTTGTCGGCGTTGCTGGCCGAGGCCGAGGAACGCTGGGTCGCCGAGCACGGCAATCCGATGGACGAGCGGACCCGGGTGCGGGTACGCGAGGACCTGCTGCGCAGCCAGGGCGTGGTCGATGACACCGCCCGGACCGGGACCCGGCGCCGATCGGCGGCGCTGGGGGCGGCGGTCCGCAATGATCGGCGCGGCCGGGAAGCCGTTGCGGCCAAGCATCAGGTGGCGGCCGAGCGGGCCGGGCAGGTGGACCGCTCGGAATCGGCCGCCGGAGCCGATGGTGCGTCCTCGGCCGCGGCGGCCGGTCCGACGGTCAACCACACGACGAACAACTACAACTTCCTGCGCACCGATCGACCGAAGCCGCCGGAGCGGGCGGCCCGTGGGAGCTCCGGGTCCGGGCTGAGCGGGCCGGGGAACCGGATCCGGCGCGGCACGATCAACCGGTCCGCGGCGCCGGAGACCCGCGAGCTGGCGAACGAGGCCCGCCGGATGGAGGCGGAGTACCGCCGCCGCGGGGTGTCCTCAAACGGCTATTCCTCCGGGGACCCGATGACCCCGGGAATCGCTGCCAAACTGCGCGCCACGAGTTTCCGGGAGCAACTGGTCGCCGCGCAGCAGGAGCACGGTCGCGCGGTGGTCGAGCGGGACAAGGCGGCGCGGGAGTTCCAGCTGGTCAGCGGGCAGCGGGCCAAGGGGCAGGCGACCGACGAGCAGGTCGACTCCGCCCGCCGGACCGCGCGGCAGGCATCGGTCGCCCTGGAGCAGGCAACCGTGTTGGTGCAGAACCGGACGCGAGTGTCGCGGGAGGCGGACCGGCAGGCCGACGAGGCGGGCGGCGCCGGATGAACCGGGAACCGGCGGACGGGTCGGCGGGCCGGTTGGGCCCGGTCCCGGCGGCGTTGCTGGGGGTCGGGTTACTGCTGGCCTACTGGCTGTATCTGTTCGTGGTGGTGCAGGGCTCGATGCTGGCGGCCGAGGACCCGGTCGGGGTAGCCCTGCCCGGGTGGTTGCTCGGCCCGGCGGCAGTGGTGGCGCCCTGGGTGTTCGGCAACGCCGTGGGTGGGGTTGCGTCGTTGCGCCGGCGGCGTACGCTCCTGGGCCTGCTCGGGTCGGTCGTGGCGGTCGGGGTGATGGTCTACTCCCCCGCCGCCGGGGCGATCCTGGGCCTGGCGTGGGTGGTCGGCGTGCAGTTCTGGCCGACGCGACAGGCCTGAACCGGCACGGCATCCTGGTCGGGCTCGGCCTGCGGATCCTCAACGCCCGGAAGGTGCCGGTCGCGAACCTGCTGCCGGCCTTGGTGGTCGCACCGCTACTGGTCGAGATCGTCGCCCGGCTGCACTGAGAAGGACCCGCCTTCACGGAATCTTCACGGTGGAGCCCCGACCTCCTCCACACCCGCGCGGTGACATGGAGTCAGGAACCACACAGGAGGACTCCGATGAGAACCCCACGCAGGACAAAGACACGAATGACGAGGACACGCATCGTCACCGGGCTCACGATCGCCACGCTCACCGTCGGGGGTGGCTGGCTCGCAGTCGCCGCCACCGGCCTCGCGACGGCTGCCCCACCCAGCACCGCACCCCGGGTCGGCGCCTCGCTCGCGGCGGCCTCGCCGCTCTCCGACGCGGAGAAGGCCGACCTGCTGCGGATGGCGGACGAGGAGCGGATGGCGAAGGACCTCTACACCACCCTGGCGCAGACATACCCCGACGCCACGACCTTCAGCCGCATCGCGACCAGCGAGCAGCGCCACGAGGAGCGCGTGATGGCCCTGCTGGATCGCTACGGTCTCACCCACCCCTCGTCGACCGCAGGGACGTACGACAACGCCGAGGTCCAGAAGCTCTACAACAGCTGGCTCGAGCAGGGACGGAGCTCCGAAAGTGCCGCGTACCAGGTGGGGGTGGACCTGGAGACCGCTGACATCGCGGACCTCCGGACCGCGATCGACACCTCCGACAACGCCGACCTCGACCAGGTGTACGGCCACCTGCTGACCGCCTCCGAGCAGCACCAGAAGGCGTTCGCCGCCGGCCCGGGCGGGACCGCCGCCCTCGGCCCCAACGGTCAGGGCCAGATGAACCGCCAGGGCCTGCGCGACGGGAGCTGCCTCAACGGCTGACCGTTGCCCCGGTCGTCGCGCCCGCCCGTGGCGACCGGGGCAGCACCAGGCGGAAGGTCGCCCCGAGCCCGGCACCGGGCGACGACGCCAGCACATCGCCGCCGTGCGCACGGGCGATGCTGCGGGAGATCGTCAACCCGATGCCGGAGCCGGTCCCGGCCCGCGTCCCGGTCTCCTTGTCGGGCACCCGGTAGAACCGCTCGAAGACCCGGGCCAGGTCCTCGGGCGCCAGTCCACGTCCGGTGTCGGACACCGTGACGACGGCCTGTCCGGCCTCCTCGGCCACCGCGAGGGTCACCGTGTCCCCCGGCGAGCAGGCGCGCAGAGCATTGCCCAGCAGATTGGTGACGACCTGGCCGATCCGGTCCCGGTCGGCGGTGACGGTGAGGGACGGGGACGACGCGACGGTGAGGGTCACCCCGGCGTCGTCGAACTGCGGGCGCAGTCGCCGGGCCACGTCGCCGACCAGTCCGCTGAGGTCGAAGTCCGCCGGGGCCAGTGCCAGTCGTCCCTCCTCCGCCCGCGACAGCGCGGACAGGTCCTCGGCCAACCGGTGCAGCACCCGGGCCTCCTCGGACACCGCGGACAGGCGGTCCGGCGTCGGCTCGAACACCCCGTCGATCATCCCCTCGACGTAGCCGTCGATCACGGTGAGGGGCGTGCGCATCTCGTGCGCCACCTCCCCGATCAAGCGGACCCGTCGGGCTTCGGACTCCTGCAGCGCGCCGGCGAGGGCGTTGATGTCCTCGGCCAGGCGGGCCAGCTCGAGTTCCCGGGGCACCTCCACCCGGGTCGTGTAGTCCCCGCCGGCGAGCGCCCGGGTTGTCGTACGGACCCGCTCCAACGGCCGTAACAACCTGCTCACCGCCAGCCAGGCCAGCACTGCCGCGATGACGACGGCGGCCACCAGACCGACCACCAGTGCCTGGTTGATCGCCGCATCGAACGCGGCCAGGAGCGTATGTCCCCGGCCGGTGGCGGCCGAGCCGCCCCCCGTCCCTGCGCCCGTCCCGGCACCGAGCCCCGATCCTGCCCCGGGCCCGGGTCCCAGGCCGGCGCGGCGGGCGAAGTCTGCCGGGGCCAGCAGCCGGACGACCACGAACGCCACGGCGGTCCCGACCACGGCCACCGCGAGGTGGGACAGCAGCAGCCGGGTGCTCAACCGGTCCAGGAGGCGTCTCATCGCGGTGTCGCCACGCACCTGTAGCCCACGCCCCGGACGGTCCCCACGAACCGCGCCGCGCCCGGATCGTCGCCCAGAGCGGCCCGGATGGCGCGGATATGCACGTCGACGATCCGTTCGTCGCCGAAGAAGTCCCCGCCCCAGACCCGTTCCAGCAACTGGCGGCGGGAGAAGACCCGCCCCGGGGCGTCGGCCAGTGCCGCGAGCAGGTCGAAGTCCAGCGCGGTGAGCTCCACCGCCCGACCGTCCACCTGCACCTCGCGCCGCCCCGGGTCGATCACCAGTCCGTCGAACTCCCGCCGGTCGTCGGGGGGATCGACCGGCGCCGGCCGGCGACCGCGGCGCAGCACGGCGTCGACCCGTGCCACCACCTCGCGCGGGCTGAACGGTTTGGTGATGTAGTCATCGGCGCCCAGTCGCAGTCCGACGAGTCGGTCCAGTTCCTCGGCGCGGGCGCTGACGACCAGGACGTACGCCTCCGTTGACGCCGCGAGGTCACGCATCACCTCGAGCCCGTCCCGGTCGGGCAGGCCGAGGTCGAGCAGCACCACGTCGGGTCCGCGGCGACGGGCCAGGTCGATCGCGGTCGCGGCATCACCTGCCTCGAGCACCTCGTACGCGGACGCCTCGAGATAACCCCGGAGCACGTCACGGATCGCAGCTTCGTCGTCCACCACCAGGACACGCGGCATCGTCGGCTCCCCCTCCGTCAGCACCAGTATCCCCGTCCGGGCAGATGCCTGCCGGGGTATCGACGGTGCGAAGATGGTCCCCATGGCCAAGCGCTCCCGAAAGCCCCACGAGGCGACCGGCACCCCCGCCCTGCAGGCGGTGGTCAGGGCCGGGATCGCCCACACCCTGCACGAGCACGCCGTCGACATGCACGCCGAGGGCGAGCTCGGACCCGAGTCGGCCCGGCAGCTGGGCGTCAGCCCCGATCGGGTGTTCAAGACGCTGATCGCGGACTGTTCCGGCCGGCTCGTGGTGGGCGTGGTGCCGGTCAGCCATCACCTCGATCTGAAGGCCCTCGCCCGCGCCGTCGGGGCGAAGAAGGCCCAGATGGCCGACCCCGCCGCCGCCGAACGCTCCAGCGGCTACGTTGTGGGAGGGATCTCCCCGCTGGGTCAGCGCGCCCCGCTGCCCACCGTCGTGGACGACTCGGCGCTGGACCACCCGACGATCTTCGTCTCCGCCGGCAAGCGCTCACTCAAGCTCGAGATCGCCCCCGGCGACCTGGTCCGGCTGCTCGGGGCCACCGTCGCCACGATCCGGACCCTCGACTGACCGGGACCCCGGCGGTTCCGGGGCGAAGGCGCTCCAGATCAGCACGACCAGGACTGCGGCGAAGGGCCAGAGCAGCACCGCCAGCACGTACGCCAGAGCCGAAGGCCACTGGGCGGGCAGGCGCCGCGCCGGGGTGGGAGGGCCTATTCGAGACTTCCCAGAAGATCGTGATGTCGAAGTCGTGATCCGGCGGTAATGCGGATAGAAACCTGCCTGAATCCCATCGAGCTTCAGGATTTCCATCCAACGTCACTTTTGGTAACCCAGCTTCTGGGCGCCCGGACGTTGGGTTGCCCGGAGTGACGCTGGATGACCGGACGGCCGCGTCCCGGCCGAATCAGCCGGTGCCGCCGGGTTGGCTGGACATCAGCTTCACGCCGGTTGACCAGATAGAATTTTTGAAAGGATTCCGAAGGACCGTTTGAAGGTGCCGCCAGATCTGCAACCAGGGCGGAAAGACTCACCTTGCCATCACTCCTGCGTGCGCTAGGGCGCGGACACGGCTTGATCGAAGAGTTCCGTGAATTTGTGCGCAGCAAGTCCGAACTCGGTGAATCTCGAGCAGCTTGATGTACGAGCGTGCCACCCGAGGCCGTCGGGTGGCACGCTCGACGCCTTGGACCCTGGCTCGAACACCACGGCAGCGTTCGCCCGGGCCATCGAGCGTCACTGTGGGCAACCGAGCTTCTGGGCGCCCGGACGTTGGGTTTCCCGGAGTGACGCTGGATGACCGTACGGCCGCGTCCCGGCCGAATCAGCCCCGGGTCTGCTGCTCCCCGAAGCCCTTGGCCACCTCGTACGCCAGCTCCATGAACGCTTCCTGGGTCTGCGGCAGCAACTGGTCCCAGACGAAGTGGTGCCCGGCCTTGAGCAGCGGATCGTGCGGGATCGGAACCACCGCGCGGACCCGGCCGGCCAGCCCGCGGCGCATCTCGGCCTCGTGGGCCTCCTGCTCGGCGGCGAACTCCTCGATCATCGCGCGCAGTTTGCGGCCCTTGGGCGGGTTCGACTGATCGGGCAGGGTGAAGGTCTGGATCCGGGCCAGTGGCATCACCGCATTGCGCACCAGTTCCGGCCCGTGGATCGACTTCTGTTCCCACCAGTCCAGGGTCTCGGTCGCCAGCCGCCAACCGTCGGCAGCCGTGGTGGCGGGCACGACCAGGGTGTCGGTGGAGTTGTACACCTCGCGCATCAGCGGCAGCAGCAGGTCGGTCCCGGTATCGGTGATCACCAGCGGCCGGAAGGTCAGGATCACCTGCAGCGCCGCCTGGTACTCCTGGGCGGAGAAGCTGATCTGCTTCTCCGGGTCCTTCTCCGACGCCAGCACCTCCAACCGCGATCGGCTCATCGAGGTGTAGCGCCGGAAATCCGACGCGGTGTGGATGTTCGACAGGTTCGTCAGCAGGTCGCGTACGGTCCGCGGGTGCTCCTCGCCCAGCCGCTCGGCCAGCGTCCCGCGGTGCGGGTTCGCGTCGATCGCGGTCACCGAGTCGCGGCGGTACAGCGACAGCGCGGTCCCCAGCCCGAGCACGGTCGTGGTCTTCGACACGCCACCCTTGAGCGAGGACACCGTGATCCGGTGCGAATCGACCGGGGTGTCGATCACGTCGCGCATCGCCTCCCACTCCTGCGGGGTGAACCGGCCCTGCGGTTCGATGTCGCGCCGGCCGAACAGGCCCTTGCGCCGCGGCCGGGGCTGGGGCCGGGGCTCCCGGATCCCGAACGCCATCCCGGGCTCCGGGGTCGACGCCGGAGCCACGTCCTGCGCCGGCGCCACGTCCTGCGCCGGGCTCGGGGCCGCGGTCGGGGCGGGCGCGGGTGCAGCGGCCGGCCGCCCGGAGGGTGCGGGCTGGTTCGTGGGGTACGCGTCGGGTCCGGCGTACGGCTGCTGCGGGAACGACTCGGGCCGGTACGCCGGCTGATCGGCGTGATGCAGCGGCGGGCGGCCGACGGGACCCTGGGGTCCCGGCCCGACCGACGGCGGCGCGGTGGTCGGCCCCGCCCCGGGCTGCGCCGGGTGGCCCGACTGGGGGTGGCCCGCCTGGGGATAGCTCGGTTGAGGACTGGCCGGCGGCTGTGGTGCCGACGGGTGGGAGGCGGGCGGCTGCTGCGGGTGCAGCGCGGCGGCGTACCCCTCGAAAGCCAGCGTCGGCGCCCCGTCCGCCGGCTGCTGCCCGTTCGGCGGCGGGACCTGCCCGTTCGGCGGCGGGATCTGCCCGGGCGGTGCCCAGCGCACCTCGTCGGGATCCGGCTGATACCACGCCTGGGCCGCGCCGGGCGGCGCCGGCGGCCAATTCCCCGTCGGCGGCTGCTGCTCAGACAACTCGTCCCTCTCGTTCCACCGCTGTGACCGGGCCGAACACGCTCACCGGAGCGAGCCGATCAGCATGATCAGCAGGAAGACGACCAGCACCGCAGCCGCGGCCCCGATCTGATATTTCACCGGAATGTTGGACAGCCAGCGGTCCGCCTGATCCGCCCCGGTGGACCGGCTGAGCCGAGCCAGCAGCGGCGTCCGCGGGCGCTGCCCCTCCGTGGAATCGGATGCCTCCGCCTCCGAATCGAGGGTATCGCGATCCATCGCGTCATTCCCCATCGCGAACGCGCCACCCTGTCGCCGCCGCACGTCGCTGACCGCCTCCAGCAGGTTCCCCTGCAGCGGAATCGCGATCCCGTCGAGCGCATCCCCGGGCCACACCACGAGTTCGGCGGTGAACGGGTCGCCCGGTACCTGTTCGGTGATCTGCCACTCCAGCTGCTGCGCCCCGTACGCCGGTTCGCCGGTCGCCGAAGGCGGGTACGCCGGCTCCCCCACCGGTGTCGATGTCGGCCCGTAGTGCGGTTCCTGCTGCGGGGGCGGCGGGGCGGTGCCGGACATGGTGTCTCCTTCGACCGGTCGTCGGCCGGGGTGGGCCGGTGGCAGACTGGCTGCGCTCACGCTACTACCCGAAGGGGGCGCCCCCGTGGCCCGAAGTCGACGCCGCCGACAGCTGATCCTGGGCCTGGTCGGGTGCTGCTGGCTGGTCCTGATCGGGGTCGCCAGCTGGCTGGTCGGGTACGCCCTGACCGTCCGCGGGAACCCGCTGCGGTACGCCGCCGGGGTGGCGAATCTGTGGCCCCTGGCGTACGGGGCCTGGGTCGGGCTTCCGCTGCTGCTCGGCGCGCTGTGGAACCTGCGCTGGCTGCGCGGTCGGCTGCCGGGCTGAGCCGATACCTCAGATCTGGACGCCGTTGGCCCGCAACCAGGCCACCGGATCGGTCGCGGCGTAGATGTCCTCGGGCCCGACGCCGGGCGGGTGATACTCCATGTGCAGGTGCGGGCCGGTGGAGTTGCCGGTCGAGCCGAGCTTGCCGATCTCCTGCCCGGCGCGGACCCGGGTCCCCGGTGGCGTGGTGATCGCCGACAGGTGGGCGTACACGGTGATGTGTCCGCCGGGATGCTGCACCACCACGTTCAGCCCGGCCCAGGCCTGCTTGATCGGCGGCAACACGGTGCCGTCCATCACGCTGAACACCGGGGTCCCCGTCGGCGCGGAGAAATCCTCCCCGGTGTGCGTGCTGGACCAGTTCGCCCCACGCCGGCCGAAGGAGTTGTTCACCTTGTACGTCCCCGCCGGCAGCGGCGCGACGACCCCGCCCGAGCCCGCCGGGAGGGCGACCGGTTGGGTCGGCATCGTGGTGCCCCGATTCCCGAAAGTGGTCACATGGACGTGGTCCCGGTGCGCGGCGGTGTCGTCGGGGCCGGCGTAACAGCTGGCCTGCCCGCAGGGCCGCCACCCCTCCGCGGCCCGGCCGACCGACCAGATCTGGGCGTTCCAGATGATGTGGTCGACCCCGAGGGCATCGGCGTGGGCCCGGATGAACTCGGCGATATCGGTGCCGAGTTTGACCCCCGCCGGGGATTTGAAGTCCGCGAGAGCGCTGGAAATCATGATGTCCAGGCCGCGCCCGGACGGGTGGTACGGCAGCGCATCGGGCCGCACCCCGCCGTACACCTTGATCTCCGGCCACTTGTTGGCGACCGCGGCCGCGACCAGCATCGTGTCGGGTTGGACGCCGGGCAGCATCGCGGTCAGCCAGTCGGGGGCCGGGGCATTCACCGCCCCGTCGTACGCCCGCGGCCCGCACCCGATCGGCACCCCGGCCACCTCGAGGTTCGGCGCCGCCACTCCGATGCTCGGCCCGATCCGGGCGAGCAGTTGCTGGGCGAAGTGCTCGAACTCGGCGTACCGGCCGGGGAACGCCGAGCGCTGGACCGACTGCACGGCCGCCCCGGGATCCATCTGCTGCCAGTTCGGCTTGTCCCGCAGCCCGGGCGGGTCCCCGGATTCCTTGCCCTCCAGGAACAGATAGGTGGCCCGCCGGATATCCATCCGTTCGGCCGGGGTGCCGTGCCAGTGCTGCTGCTGAAACATCCCGACCGAGCGATGATCGACCGAGACGCCGTCGTTGGGATAGTTCAGCGAGTCGGCCTCGGTCGGCGCATCGGAGGCCAGGTTGTACAGCCGGGTCTCCACCATCGCGGCCATGAACAGCAGCACGATTTCCTGATCGGTGGCGTGGAACTCCCGGGCCGCGGTCGCGATCGCGGTCGCGTTGCGCAGCTGGGTCTCATTCAGCGTGTCGATGGTGGTCGGGGCGTACCAGTGGGCGTTGCGGACCGGCGGCCCGCCCGGGTTCGGGGTCGTCATCGGCTGCGGGGACACTCCGCCCGGCGGCATCGGCTGCTGGGTCGCCACCCGACAGTTGGTCGCGGCCTGCCCGGGCGTACGCGGCGGCACCGGAACGGGCACCAGGCTGACGATCGACATCGGCACGGTCACCACGGCGGCCACGGCCAGCACCCCCAGCAGGCCCAGCCACAGCGGGCCCCGCGGTGACCTCCGCTGCGGCGCCCCGCGGCCGGTGCGGGGTCGCCGCTCGACGACGACCAGCCGGGACCGCAGTTGCTGGGCAAGGCCGACCGGGCGCGGCATCAGTGGCCGAACTTCTCCAGCGAGGCCACCGCCCAGCCGCGGGGGGCGTTGGCGTCCTGCACCAGCCACATCCCCCACCAGGAGTCATCGGTGAGCTGCACATGGGCGTACGCGCGGGTCGCGGTGCCCGCGCTGGGATCCAGCGCGGCGTCGCGGTTCGGTACCCGGGTCGCGGCCGGCACCCGGGACTGGTCGATCTCGGCGATGTCGACCAGGTTCTGCGGGGTCGCCAGTCCCTGCAGTGCCGTTTTGCGCGCCTCGGTGGAGCCGGCCGCCAGGAACGCGTCGATGTAGTCGTTGGCCAGCTGGATCTGGGTGCGCTGGGTGTCGTTGGCCGGGAGATCCTCGCGATGCTCCGGCGGCATCGTCGGCGCCGCCGAGGGTGCCGCGGTCGCCGACGGCGTACTGATCGGTCCCGTGGCGTGGGGGTCAGGGTCTGCCGCCTGTCCGTCCTGCCCGGAAGTGACCACCAGGATGATCACCGAGACGAGCACGATCACCGCGACGCCGACCACGGCGGCGATCAGCTTCGGGCGCGTGGCATCGCGCAACGCGGCAGGACGCACGGTCGACTCCTTGGGCGCTCCGGGGGTGGGCGGGGTCAGCGTACCCCGCCTCCCGGCTCACCGAATCGGAATGTTCCGGCGGCTGCTCGGGCCTCGGCAGACGTCCCGGCGTCAGCTGCGCCCGGGTCGGGCGGCGGCGGTCGGCCGCAGTGCCCGGGGCGGATTGTGGGTCACCTGGGGCGCATGGACCGGCGGCGACTGCGGCGGGCGCGGGGCCCGGGCCGGCTGCGTCGGCGCGGCCGCCGGGGTCTGCTGGGGTACGAGCGGTCGGGTCGGGCCTGCCGCGTCGGGGGCCGGCCGGACCGGTACCGGACGCGTCTGCGCCGGGCGCGTCTGCTCCGGACCCGGCTGCGCCGGCCGGGCCTGCTCGGGGCGGGCCTGCTCCGGACGCACCTGCGCAGGGTGCGGCGCGGCGCCCGCCGGCACCGGGGGCTGCGCGGGCGCGGAGGTGCCGAACGGCATCGCCGGGGAGAACTTGAAGTAGTGCGCCACCCACCGGGTACCGCGGTTCTGCTCCAGCCCGCCGTTGTACGCCTCGACGAGTTGGTTGTACTGCTTGCGATTGTTGGACAGCTGCTTCTGTTCCTGCGCCAGCGTCTGCTGGGCGGCGAGGAAGTTCCGGTTGCCGGCCAGGTCGGGGTAGGCGTACCCCAGTGACAGCAGACCGCGGACCGCCACGGTCAGCTCCCGTTCGGCGTCCGCGCGTCGGTCCGACGGCGCGGTGCCCTCGGTGATCGACAGTTCCTGGGCGGCCTGCCGCAGGGCGTCGACCTCGTCGGTGATGCGGGTCTCGGCGGGGGCGTACCGGCGAACCAGCCGGGTCAGCTCGGCGATCGCGTCGTAGCGCCCCTGGAGGCGGCCGTCGACGCGCTTCCAGGCCTCCTTGATCGCGGTGCGCTGGTACTGGAAGTTCGTGTACGCGACCATCGCGGCGAGTCCGGCGACCAGCAGCACGATCAGGACGATCAGAACGAGCACGATGATCCAGTTCACGGTTTCCTCCGCCCGAGCGGTTGCAGGTTGTCCGTAGTTTACCGAGTGGACACCAACTTCCCGATCCCGAATGATTCCGGTTGGCTAACGCTGCTGATCCCGTTGGCCAACGCGGCGATGTCGTGGCCGGGGCGGCCTCGGCTAAGCTCAATCAACAGCGCCGCCTGGCCACGGCCGCTACGTACCGAAGGGAGCCGAGTGTGGATGCTGTTGTGACTGCCGATCCTGTTGTGACCAGCGCTCCTGCTGTCAGCATCAGGAATCTCACCAAGAGCCACGGAGGTCCGCCGGTCCTCAAGGGCGTCGAGATCGATCTGTACGCCGGCGAGATTCTCGGCCTGGTGGGCGAGAACGGCGTCGGCAAGTCGACCTTCATGCGCATCCTGGCCGGTGAGTACACCGCCGACTCCGGCGAGATCATCCTGGACGGGGAGCCCTACCATCCGCGGAATCCGGCTGAGGCCAAGGAGTTCGGCGTCGGGATGATCCATCAGGCGCTGCACCTGGATCCCAAACTGACCGTCGGCGAGGCAGTGCTGCGGACTTCCCCGCACCTGCGCCACACCCCGGAGGACGCCACCCGCTCGGCCGAGCGGGCGCTGAAGGCGATCGGTTCGCAGCTTCGCCCCGACCAGCGGATCGCCGAACTGCATCCGGCCGAACAGGCGCTGGTCGAAGCGGCCCGGTTGTACGCCGAGCGGGCCCGGCTGATCATCATGGACGAGGTCACCGCGACCGCGAATGCCGGCGAACTGGCGGCGATGCACCGGATCGCCCGGGTGTTCGCCGCCCAGGGCCGCAGCATCATCTACATCTCCCACCGGCTCACGGAACTGCACGACCTGTCCGACCGGATCGCGGTGATGCTGGACGGGCAGATCGACGTGATCTTCGATGCCGACCAGGTCACCCCGGACCACATCGCCGACGCGATGCTCCCCGACGGGTACGCCACCCCCGAGCACGACCGGGCGGGTCATCCGACCGACCGACCGCTGCTGGAGGTGCGCGGGCTGACCGTCGGCGACAAGCTCTCCGGCGTCGACTTCACCGTGCACCGCGGCGAGGTGCTCGGGTTCGTCGGGCCGCGCCGCAGCGGCGTCCGCGAGGTCGCGCTGGCGCTGTCCGGGACAGCCGAGAAGGCGACCATGCAGGCCCGCTGGGACGGTCGGGAGGTCCGGCTGGCCAGTCCGGAGGATGCGGCGAAGCTGGGGATCGCGTACTTCTCCGACCAGCGGCACGAGGACGGCCTGAACGCCGAGCACACCGTGGCCCAGCAGCTGGCCGAATCCGGGCATCCGGAGACCCCCGAACAGGTCGCCGAACGGCTGCGGCTGCAGGAGGAGCACCTGTACGCCGAGGTCGCCATCCTCTCCGAGGGGCAACGGCAGAAGCTCGCCCTGCAGCGCTGGGTCACCGAGCAGCGGGAACTGGTCATCCTGAACGAACCCACCCGGGGCCTGGACGTCGGTTCCCGGCGCGAGATCTACGCCATGCTCGCCGAGCACACCGAGCGGGGGCATGCGGCGATCCTGTTCACCTCCGACCCGACCGAGTTGCTCGACTGGTGCGACACGATTGCGATGATCCGCGAGGGCAAGCTGACCCGAATCGCGCCGGCGGCCGAGCTCGATGATCTGGAGATCACCCGGGCGATGAGCGCCCGGGCGTACTGATCGGCGCGGGAGCGGTCCTCAGCCGAGGCCGAGTTCGGCGGCGCTGACGGCGTACCGATAGGGCAGGCCGGCCTGCTCGATCGCCTCCCGCGCACCGGTGTCGCGGTCCACGATCCCGGCGACCGCGATCACCTCACCGCCGGCTTCGCGGACCGCTTCGACCGCAGTCAGCGCGGAACCGCCGGTGGTCGAGGTGTCCTCGACCACCAGGACGCGCCGGCCGGCCACGTCGGTCCCCTCGATCCGGCGCTGCAGCCCGTGCGCCTTCTCCGACTTGCGGACCACGAAGGCGTCCAGCCGCTCCCCGGCCGCCGCGGCGGCATGCAGCATCGCGGTCGCGACCGGATCCGCGCCCAGCGTCAACCCGCCGACCGCGTCGAAGTCGAGATCGGCGACCAGCGCCCGCATGACCCGACCGACCAGCGGGGCGGCGTACCCGTCCAGGGTCACCCGGCGCATGTCGACGTAATAGTCGGCCTCGCGGCCGGAGGACAGAATGACCTTCTGGTGGACGACGGCGAGCTCGGTGATCTGCGCGATCAGGGCTGCCCGGTCCTCGGCGTGGGAGTCGCTCATGGGCGCAACCCTACGGGCTGATCGCTCGCCCGGGGTCGGTTCTTGCCCGGGTCGGTCTAGCGCGGGTCAGTTCTTGTTCGTCTGGCTGGTCAGTTCGGCAAACCCGATGGACCGATCGGCGGAGCGGAACAGGTCCTGGCAAGTGGTGAGCGTCAGCAGCGGTTTGGCGGCCTGCTTGGTGGGTTCGCCGGGCACCGGGTCGAGGACCCAGGTGTCGTGGTCCTGCACGGTCAGGTCCTTGGGTTCGACCATGATCGTGTAGGTGTAGATCTTGTCGCGGGTCTCCACGATGACCGGGTCGCCCTTGCGCAGTTCGAGCAGCTTGGCGAACGGTTCCCCGTGGGTCACCCGGTGGCCGGCGATGGCGAAGTTGCCGACCTGGCCGGGGGCGGCCGAGGACTCGTACCAGCCCACTCCCCGGGTCAGCGTGTCGGTGTCGGTGCCGGTCAGGATCGGCACCTCGAAGTCGGCGCCGAAGCGCGGGATCCGCAGCAGCGCGATCGCCTCGCCCGGGATCCGCTTGCCCGCGCTCGCTGTGCTCGGGTCGGGCTTGCCGGAGTCGGCCTTGCCGGTGGTCGGCTGCGCCGAGGCGGCCGGCGTACGCGCGGGGCTGCTCGGGGCGTTGGGGCTGCTCGGCTGTCCGGCCTCCTGGTCCCACTTGGACCGCAGTTCGCTGCGATGTTCCTGGAAGGCCTGCTGCGACACGGCGTTGGTGCCGAAATACTGATACCCCAGCCAGCCCAGGGCGCTGATCCCGATCACCAGGAGCAACACGCCGAGGACGGTGAACGGGGAGAGCTTCTTCTTCCCACGCGAGCGCTGTGCCATGGGGGTCATTCTTGCCGCGCGTCGGGCCGGTTCCCAAGTCGAAATGGGCGGAACATACCCTGCTGAGGTGAGCATCCCCGGTTGGTATCCCGATCCCGAGCAGCCGAGCCGGGAACGCTATTGGGACGGCACCCGCTGGTCGGACCGGTTTCGCTCCCCCGCGACCGCGCGCCGTCGGTTTCCGGTGGTGCCGGTGATCGTGATCGGAGTGGTCCTGGTTCTGATCGTCGTGGGGGTGGGGTGGCTGACCGGTGGAGCCGAGCCGACCGATCGGCCCCGGCGTGATCCGGCGGGGGGCCGGCCCACGCGGGAACCGTGCCCGCGCCGCGACACCAGCAGTCCGCTGCCGCAGCCGAGCGATGGCCGGGTCCATGCCGGCCCGTTGTCCTTCCCGCAACTGCCGGGGCCGTGGGAGGCGCCGCGCTACGAGCCGCGGATGCCGTACGGCCAGGGAGCGATCCATCAACGGATCGTCACCGACACCTCCCCGTCGTGGATGGCCGAGATCGGCGTTGCCACGCTGAGTGCCGGGGACGGCTATTTCGAGCCGCAGGAGGGCGCCGAACGGATCCTGGCGTGTCTGACCGCCTCGGTGTTCCTCGGCCATCCGATGGACTTCCACCCTCGGTCGGCCGGCCCGATCACGGTGAGCGGCCAACCGGGCTATCGGATCGATGTCACAGCGACCTTCGACATCCCCGACCTGAACACCACCTCGGAGCAGACCACCATCATCGTGGTGAGCAACGGTCGGGAGTCAGCCGGCTTCCTCGGGTCGGTGCCGGACTCACATCCACACTACCGGGCCGGGGTGGAGACGGCTGTCGCCGGGCTGCAGATGCAGCCCTGACCGCCGCTCAACGCCACAGGCCGACCAGCAGCGTCTCGGCCAGACCGATCCCGAGCGCGACCAGCAGCCCCATCACGATGGCCACCAGCACGGTCATCAGCAGGGCGCGGCCCTTCCCGTACCCGATGCGGCCGGATTCCGACGCACGTTCGGTCATGGCGTCCCCCGTCTCGTCGTCTGCCATGGCAACCTCCCGGAACACCGTACCCAGTCGCCGGTAACCGGCGGGTTCAGCTGAAGACCGTGTCCCCGACCGGTGGCGGCGGGGACGGCTCGCAGTCCTGGTCGGTGTACGCCGCGGCCCCACCGACGAAGCGGCGCAGTTCGGTGCCGTAGAGCACGCGGTACGGGAACGGGGACGCGGCCGCCCGGCGGGTGAGCGCCTGGACCGGTGGGGTGGCCCGGGCCGCCAGGGCGATCAGGTTCCCGAAGCGCCGTCCCTTGAGGGTGGCCGGCTCGGCCTCCAACAGCGTTTCGGGGAAGATCTGAGCGAGGCCGGCCATCACCCGGCGGGTGTAGTGCAGCGGTCCGCGATCGGTGACGTTGACCAGCAGCATTCCGTCGGCGGCGAGCACCCGGGAGATGTCGGTGAAGAACTCCACGGTGGTCACGTCGGCGGGAACACTGGCCTCGGCGAAGGCATCGAGGATGATCACATCGGCGTACTCACCGGGCATCGCCGCGATCCCGGTCCGCCCGTCGGTGGCCCGGACCTTGATCCCGGAGTTGCGGGGCAGCGGAGCGGCCTGGCGTACCTCCTCGGTGAGGGAGGCGTCCGGCTCGAGCACGATCTGCGGGGAGGTGGGGCGGGACACCGCGACGTAGCGGGCCAGGCTCATCCCGGCGCCGCCGATGTGCACCACCCGCATCCGCTCCCCTTCGGGCCGGTGCACGTCCAGGGCGTCGGCGATGCGCTGCATGTAGTCGAACTCGAGTCGGGTGGGTTCGTCCGGATCGATCCAGGAATGGTCGGTTCGGTTGATCCGGACGTAGTACGCGCCGGGTACCTCGGGATCGGGGACGAGTCTGCTCATGCTTGCTTCCAGTCGGGCCAGTGCGCGGGCGGCCACCACGCCCGCACGGTTTCGGTGGGGCCGTCGAGCTCGGTGAACCCGGCATCGACGACATGGATCTGTCCCGGCTGCCTCGCCCAGTGCGCGGGCGTCGCGGTGGTGACGCGGACCCGGTAGGCATCGGCGGCCCAGGTGGCCCGTTGCTGCGGCGTCATCGCCTCCCAGGACAGTTGGGCGGCGTGGCCGCACTGGGCGGCTGCCTTCCCGGTGGTCATCTCGATGTGCGGGTTCAGCGCGATCAGCAGATAGGCGCCGACGGTGCTGCTGGGCCCGGTCCGCGGGAGTTCGGTTCCCTCGACCTGGAGCTTCGCCAGTTCGGGGGGCAGTGGGCGGACCGGAGCGGGCACGAATGCCCGGGCCGCGGCCTTGCCCTGGGTCACGGTGACCCCGGGCAGGTGCTGGACGCCGAGCCAGGGGGCCGGGCGGGCGCGCCGGACGAGTTTGCGGATGGCGGCATCGCGCCAGATCCGGATCGGTTCGGACCAGGCGCCGTGTTGGGCGTCCTCGGAGGCGAGCAGCGCCACGACCGCCCGGGCGGCGACCTCACAGGTGCTCACGTGGTCGGCGGGGTCCGCGCGTTCGTAGCGCACGGCGATCTGCATGGCCCACGGGATGCCGTGGTCGTCGGGTTCGGTCACCGCCACGCGTCGATCATCTGTTCGGCGATGTGCCGGGGCACGCTGGTGGCGTCCTCGTACGCCTGGATCGCCCCGGCCCGGTCACCGGCAGTGACGAGTTCGGTGATCCGCCGGCGTACGGCCACCGGGAGCACCTCGCCCAGCTGGGACGGACCGCCGACCGGGGCGGAGGCCACCACCGGGGAGGCCGAGGCGTGCGAGGGTGGCATCGCCGGGCCCGCGGGTGGAGTGGCGGCGCTGCGGTGCGGGTAGGTACCGGTGGGGCGTGGTGGGACGGGTCCCGGCGCGGCCGGGTACCGGGCGAAGGAGCCGGTGTCGGGCGAGCCGGCGTACCCGCCGGACTGCGCGGATCCGGCCGGGGGCGTCCCGTAGCGGCCCTGGGGTGCCGGTGGGTACGCCGCTGCGCGTCCCGGGGGTACGCCGGGTGGCTGCGGTTTCGCGGACTCCCGATTGCGCCGCCCGATCAACAGGACCAGGGCGGTGACACCGGCCGCGACAATCATCAGCGCCAGGATGAGCAGGATCACCACCCAGAAGTCCATGCCCACCCCCCCTGTCCACGCCAAGCTCTGCCTGAGTCTAGCCCGTCGGCCGGTCCGTGCGCCCGGATCGCGCCGGCGGACTCCCCCGGCCGACCGGGCAGCGGCACGGGGTGTGGCCGGCTCGGGATCCCGGCAGGCGGCGAAGTCTGAGAAACAACTCTTCCCAGTCGGCGCTGTGTCCCCTACGGTGAGGGTACTGCTCTCTCGCGCGCGACGCTGCGCGTCGATCGCGAGTACACGATCGGGAGGAACGTTTATGACCACCAACAGTGCTTCCAACGCCGCCAACGCCGCCAACGCTGCCAGCGACGCCGTGCTCGACATCGTCAAGGCCCAGCACGAGATGCTGAGCCAGATGCTCGACAAGGTCGCCAAGGCGAACGAGTCGGGGCGCAAGGCCGCCATGGGCAGCCTCGAGCGGTTCCTGGGCGCCCATGAGGCAGCCGAAGAGGCCTACCTCGAGCAGGCCAACCGCAACCTGGAGAACGCACAGACCTGGATGCAGAAGCTGCATGACCTGGACCCGACCTCCAAGGAGTTCCCGCAGCAGTTCAGTCAGTTCTCCTCGGATCTGGCCAAGCACACCCAGACCGAGATCACTCACACCATTCCGAAGGCCCTGCAGGACATGACCCAGGCCCAGCTGGATCTGGTCAAGTCGGCTTTCCTGCGCGTCAGCGACAGCGCCGAGCCCGTCGACAACTGACCCCGGGCCGGCTCGGACCGGTCCGCGGATTCCTCAGCAGGAGCATCGAGCCGGTCGGGCTCGGTGCTCCTGTGCTGTCTCCCCCGGGGTACGCCGGCCCCGGCGTACTGACGGCCGCCCCGGCGTACGTGTGACGAAAAGGTTTTGAACGCAAAAATGGCCTTTGGGGTGACCACACAAAGATGGTCACCCCAAAGGCTGAAAAAGTTGTCCGGCGACGTCCTAGTCTCCCACACGCTATCGCGTGCAGTACCATCGGCGCTGAAGGGCTTAACTTCCGGGTTCGGAATGGGACCGGGTGTTTCCCCTTCGCCATGATCACCGTAACTCTATCGAGTTGTCACGAGCACACCCCCCAAGGGGGATGTTTCCCGACTGTACCTCGGGAGCTTCACAGTGGACGCGTAGCACCTTCACACCAAAAAAAATTGTCAAAGATATTTGTTGTTTGTTGTAGGAACAAGCCCTCGGCCTATTAGTATCGGTCAGCTCCGCACATTACTGTACTTCCACATCCGACCTATCAACCCGGTGGTCTTCCGGGGGCCTTAACCCATACGGGTGGGAACCCTCATCTTGAAGTATGCTTCCCGCTTAGATGCTTTCAGCGGTTATCACTTCCCAACGTAGCCAACCAGCGATGCTCCTGGCGGAACAACTGGCACACCAGAGGTTAGTCC
>NZ_AUHH01000024.1 GCF_000423085.1 Granulicoccus phenolivorans DSM 17626 = NBRC 107789 = JCM 15570
CAGGTCTTCGTGCGGTTCGCAGGGCGCGGTGCGGTGCGCGGGTCCTGCAGGGCCAGCGAACTCCATGGCGGCCGGCGAATCCCCATGACGGCCCGCGAAACCTTATGAGGGCCGCGGTCACGCGCTTGGTCTCGCCAGTGCGCAGGGTGAATCCGACCGCGTGAAGCTGACCCGCTGTGCCGGCGCGGTGGTCGTGGCCCGGTGGGTTGGCCCGGTGGTGGTGACTGGGTGGGCCGGCCTTGTGGTGGTGACCGGTGGGTTGGCCCGGTGGTGGTGACTGGGTGGGCCGGCCTTGTGGTGGTGCCTGGGTGGGCCGGCGGGGTTGCGCTGATCCGGTGGTCCGATCCTGCCGCCAGTCGGGTCGTTTCGGCCGATTTCGGGGTTCGAACGCACAGTAGTGGCAGGATCCGCCCACGTGGCCGCTGTGCCTCCGGTCCGCGGGTCGACGTGCGGGTCACGGGTCGAAATGCGGGTCGCGGGTCGGCGTGGTGTGCGCGGGTCCTGCAGGGCCAGCGAACTCCATGGTGGCCTGCGAAACCCTGCGAGGGCCTGCGAAACCCTACGAGGGCCAGCGAACTCGGATGGCGGCCCGCGACACCCGATGAGGGCCTGCGAAACCCCACGAGGGCCCGCGAATCCCGATCAGGGCCCGCGAAACCCCACGAAACCCCACGACCGCCCGCGAAACCCCACGAAACCCCACGACCGCCCGCGAAACCCGAGCGCCCGCAATGGGCCGGGATCAGTCGTCGATGGTCTCGTCGAAGGTGGCAATGGTGTTGCGGACGTCGACCGGTACCTCGTCACCCACCGTGGGCGGGGTCAGCTTGGCCGGCAGGAAGACCAGCGACGACTGCATGTGCGGCGGTTCCACGAACCACCGCTTCCCGCCGGCGATGGTGTAGGGCGACAGGGCGAACCCGGCCGCCTCCAGCCCGCCGGTTGCCAGCGAGATTGCCCGCGAGCGCACCGATCGACCCGAGCTCGGCGCCTCCAGGCCGATCCCGTTGGCGGTACCGCCGGAGACCACCACGACGAACCCGTCCTGCAGAGCCGCGCGCTGCCAGTAGCCCAGGCGCTCGCCGCGCTTGATCGGGTGCACATCCAGCACGGTCGCGGTCGTGGTCAGCGCGCCCGGGTCACCGAGCCAGAGCTGGGTACCGACCCGCAACCGGGTCCGGCCCTCGCCGAGCGACTTGGCGATCCGGACGTAGTCCAGCAGCGGTACATGGGAGTACCAAAGCGGCACATCCAGCGCCTGCTGGGCCAGCTTTCCGAGGCGCTCGGCCTCATCGGCGGTCGAGGACTGGATCGGCAGGTGAATGGTCCACCCCTCGATCTGCAGGAATTCCTGCCAGGCCTGGACTGCGGGCAGGTCCTCCACGGGGATGCCGTGCCGACGCATCGAGGTGAGCACCTCCACCAGGACCCGTGGCTTCCGCCCGCCGAGATTGGCCAGGATCTCCAGGTCGGTCAGCTGGGAAACGGTGACGATCATCCGCGGATCCCGGGCCAGCTCGACCGCATTGGGGTCGTTGGCATCCCACGGCAGCAGCATCACGATGTCGCCGGCGAAGTGATCCCGGATCGAGTGCGCCTCGGCCGGGGTGCCGACGGCGATGGTGTCCACGCCCAGCCGGGTCGCCTCATCGGCCAGCCGGCTGTTGCCGAACCCGTAGCCATTGCCCTTGGCCACCGGCACCATGCCCGGAACCCGCTCGGCCACCTGCTGGAGGTGCTTTCGCCATCGAGCGGTGTCGATTCGCAGTGTCACGCCAGTCATGGTGCCGACTCTAGCGGGGGACCGCAGACCCGGCGCGCGAACCTCGGCGTACGCCGATCCGGGTCAGCCGCGTACGCCGAACCCCTTCAGCCGCGTACGCCGCACCGGGTCAGCGGCGTACCGCGGCCCGGGCGCGACCGAGCAGGCGGGTCGCCCGGCCCTTGATCGCCGCCCGATTCATGTACGCGTCGAAGGCGGCGTACAGCGGGCGATTGATCGGCAGGTCCCATTCGCCGAGGTATTCCACGGCCCGCCCACCGGTGCCGACCTTGAACTGGATCAGCCCGATGTGCGGATCGTCGGCCTCCAGACCCTCGGTGATGCCGCGCATGTCGTAGACCAGACACCCGGCGGCCAGCGCGTCCTGCATCATCTGCCACTGGACGGCGTTCGACCCGCGCACCTCCCGCTTCTCGGTGGTGGAGGCGCCGTAGGAGTACCAGGCATGATGACCGACCCGGACCATCGTCGTCGCGGCGACCAGATCGCCCTCGTGGTGGGCCAGGTAGAGCCGCATCCGGTCGGGATCCTCGCCGTTCAGCGCGTCCCACATCTGCTCGAAGTAGGCCAGCGGCCGACCGGTGAACCCGTCCCGCTCGGCGGTCTCCAGGTACACCTCGTGGAACTGCGCCAGCTCGTCACGCCCGCCCCGGGTCACCTCGACCCCGGCCTTGGCGGCCTTCTTGATGTTGCGCCGCCACAGCTGATTCATCCCCTTGAGCACCTCGTCGGGGGACTTCGGCGTACCGTCGGGCTGGGCCAGCGGTACCCAGAAGTTGAACTTCGGCTGCCCCGCGGCGAACCCGTCGGGGCCCTCGGGGCGCGGCGGGATCCAGCCCCGCTGCCGCAGCAGATTGTGTACGCGGGCCCCGGCCCGGCCGGTCTCGTCGGGCGTGGCCTCCGACAGCCGGTGGATGTTCTCATCGGCGATCGCGTCCTTGATGGTGTCCGCGCTCCAGGCGTGCTCGATCACCGGCGGACCGATCCGGATCCCGAAGGCGCCCTGATCCTTGAGATGCTTGACCATCGGATCCAGGAAGTCGCCGATGTCGTCGCGGGTCCAGTCCAGCACCGGGCCCTCCGGGAGGTACGCCAGGTAGCGCTTCACCTTCGGCAACTGGCGGTAGAGCACCAGGCCCACCCCCACCAGTTCACCGTCGTCGAACCAGCCCAGCGACTCCGAGCCCCATTCGGACTTGACCGTGGCCCAGGCCGGAGTCTGCAGGAAACTGGTCCACCCGTACTCCCCGGCCGGGGCCGTCAGGCCGCGCAGGAAGTCCAGGTGTCGCTTGGTCTGGATACGACGAACGGTGATCACGGCGAAGAATCTACATGAGCCGCGCGCCGCGGCCGGGATTCACCGACCGGGAGGGGGATAGCCCGCACCCGGCGGCGGGTAGCCACCCGGGGCCTGCGGCGGCGGGTAGCCACCCACGGCGTACCGCGGACCGGGCTGTCCCGCGATCGCCGGCCAGCCGCCGGCCCCCGCTCCGGCGCCGGCCAGGGTCTGGGTCACCCAGTCCTTGGACTGCAGAATCCGGTCGACATACTCTTGGTGCTGGTCGAGCAGGTGCGGGTCCGGATTGCCCTGCTGGTGGTCCAGCCGCTCCCGCACGTACGCCAGTTCGGTGACGGCCTCGACCCAGTCCCGCAGCCGCTGGCGGTCCCCGCCGGGGGTGCGCTTCATGATCTTTGCGCGGGATTTGCGGCCCGCGGTGCTACCCAGCCAGCCGGCGTCGGAGGCATGGATCCAGCCGTGGTCGACCATGGCCGGCAACTGGCGCGCGACCACCTTGCCCTCGCGGATGCTCGACCAGATTGCCGCGATCACCAGCGCGACGAACACCAGAAAGTCGAAGCCGAGAACGAGGAAGTAGAGCGCGCCCACCGCGGTTGCCGCATTGTGCAGGCCGTGCAGCAGCATCCCGACGAGCCAGCCGGCCAGGATCCAGGCCACCTTGGCCAGGACGCCTCTACTGCGCATGGCCAGCCAGAACCCGACCGCGACGCAGCCGGTGTAGAGCATGTGCCCGAAGCCGCCCAACACCACCCGGATCACCGAGAGCTGGATGGCATCGCCCACGTTGGCCGTGCCGGAGATGTAGAGGATGTCCTCGGTAAAGGAGAACCCGGCGCCGATCAGGCCGGCGTACACCAGGGCGTCGGTGAGGGAGTTGAACTCCGCCCGCCCCCGGCGGGTCGACATGAGCACGACCAGGAAGAACAGCCCCTTGGCCGTTTCCTCGGTCAACGGCGCGCGGACGGCGGTACTGAGGAACAGATCTCCGCTGAACATCGGAAGCGCCGCAGTGAACAGCAGCGCCAGCAGGGGCGCGATCGCCGCACCCCAGCCGAAGGCGGCGATCAGCAGCAGCGGCGGCTCTGGCTCCCACCGATCGATCCAGAACAGGATCAGCACGGTGACCACGGCGGAGATCGTCGTGAAGCTCAGCGCGACCCAGCCCTGCGGCGAGGAGAGCCCGAGCACCAGGATCAATGCGGTCACCAGGGCCGCGATCACGATCACCACGATCGGCAGCACCAGCAGCCGCTTCTTGCGTGCCAGCGTCCGCTGGCCGCCCGGCTGCGGCCCGGGCGGGGCGGGGGTGAACTGCGGCGGGCCGCCCGGGTACTGGGACCCGGCCGGATACTGCGGTTGGCCGTACGCCTGCTGCGGCGGTGGCCAGGACCCCGGCTGCTGCGGCGGGCCGGCGGGGTGATCCGGGGGAGGTCCGAAGGGGGGCTGGGGCGCGGTCATGGGTATCACGATACGGGCGCCGGTGTCCGAATCCGGCCGGCCCGGGGTCATCGAAGCGGAGGACCGGCTCGGTCACGACTGGGGTCGGCGGGGTCGGGTGTCGTAGATTGGCGGCGTGTCCGAGACGTCCCCGCCCGCGCCAGAGCTGCCCGATCCGGCCACCACGGCGGCGGACCCGCCCGGTTTCGAGGTCTACGTCAGCTCGGCCGACGCGCGTCGGCGCCGGCAGTTCTGGGCGTCACGGACCGGACTGCTGGTGCTGGTCGGCCCGCCGCTGTTGATCACCGTGATGGGCATCATCCTGATCGCCGCGGTGCCCGGCTCCGGGGGTCTGGCCGCCGGCATCCTGGTGATCGCCTGCGGGCTGGCCGGGGCGTACCTCGGGTACGCGAACTGGCGGCGGGCGCGGGCCCGGGCGCAGACGGCCCCGCTGGCGTTCGCGCTGACCGAGCGGGGGGTGTGGTTCGCGGGCAAACCGGTGCCCTGGGAGCGCGCCCAGTTCTTCCTCACCGACGATGCCGAGCCGCAGTTGATCTGCGGCCCGGTCGCGATGGCCTTCCGGGTCAGTGACCTGAGCCAGCCGGTGGATCGGATTGCCGCCGAGATCGCCGAGCGCTCCGGCGGCCGGCAACACCTCGTCGCTTGAAACATCCCCCCGACTGAGGGTCGCTCAGGGCACCCGGGCCACCGCGGCGCGGGCCGGGGCGGGGAGCGGGAATCGCCCCGTCGGGGAGCCGAGTCGGGCGTACAACTCCTCCCGGACCGCGGCCTGCTGCTGCGGCGAGCGGCCATTCAGATAGGTCCCGGCCGGTCCGACCCCCAACTCGAAGTTCCCCCACAACTCCTCGAAGTCGGCGTACTCCCGGGGTGCCTCCAGCAGGTGTTCGGTCACGTCGGCCAGTCCGGCCCCGGTCAGCAGGCCGGCGATCTCGCCGGGGTTACCGAAGCGCAGCGATTCCACATCCCGGTGTGCGGTGGGGTCCACCGCCAGGGCCGCCTGCCAGAACTGGTTGAGCAGCGCCATGTCGTCGGCCCAGACACAGATCGCGATCCGGCCACCGGGCGCGACCACTCGACGCAGTTCGGCAGCCGCGGCGTCCGGGTCGGCGACAAAGTGGAACACCAACTGGGAGTACGCCAGATCGAACGCTCCATCGTCGAAGGGGAGCGACTCCGCCCGGCCCTCCCGCAGATCGACCCCGGGATAGCGCTCCCGGCAGGCGGTGAGGAAACCCGGCGTCGGATCGCAGGCCGCCACGTGATCGGCGCCCAGGCGCCGGACCAGTTCGCCGGTGAGGGCCCCGGGGCCGCAGCCGACATCAAGAGCGCGCTGGCCGGTACGCGGCTCGGCCAGATCGGCGAACAACGGCGCGAGGGTGCGGGAGTAGACCCCCATGAACCGGTCGTACGCCTCGGCCCCGGCCCGGAAGGTCCGCGACCCCGCTGCTGGTGGTTGTGCCATGTCTCCTCCTCGGCACAGGATCCGCGGATGCGGCGCCGGCGTCGTTGTCGGGATGCGCCGCCTCGAACGGGGGTCGGCAATTCAGCCTAGACACCCCGCTCGGCGCCCCGCCAGAGACCGTGGTCCGATGTATCAGCCCTCGGTCACCGCCGACGGATCGGGCCCGCTCTTCTTCCGCGCGTCGAGCCCACGCTTGGCGAAACGCTGCTGGGCGCCCTGCTTGGTCAGCCCGTACTTGGCACCGATCTTCGACCAGGAGGCACCGTCGGCGCGGGCGGAGCGGATCGCGTCCTCCTCCAGCGCCTCGGCGGCCTCGCGGACCCGGCGGGCGGCATCCACCACCGCGAGCGCGTCGTCGGCCGCGCGGAGCGCCGCGATCGCCTCGGTGACGTCCTGGACGCGGGTGTCGTGCTGCACGAGCACATCCTAATGCGCTGCCGTCGCAGCAATGTGGCAACGAAGAGTTGACGGACGGGTCAACTCATGGTTGACTTCACGTCAAGCAAGCGTTGACGAAGAGAACTGAGGAGGTGCTTCATGGCTAAGAAGAAGGACAAGAAGAAGGACAAGAAGTCCAAGAAGAACAAGAAGAAGTGACTTGGGCCCCACTGAGGGGGTTGCAGCACGCGCAGGCCAAGGACGGCCTGCGCGTGCTGCTGTCTGTGCCCGATCGGCCGGCCTCACCCCCAGACCGCGGTCGCGCCGGCGTGCCCGGTGAGGCCGACCAGGACCAGGGCCGCCACCGCCGCCAGGCCGGTCACGATCCCGGTGATCAGTACCGCCGGGGTGCGCGCGGAGGTACGCCCGGTCAGGTAGCGGAACCCCGCCAGGGCGAGGGTCAGCACCAGCACCGGCCAGGGGGTCAGTTGCCCGAGAAACTGGTGCCCGGCCACCCGGGGTGACCCGGTCAGCCCGAGCTCGGCGGCCAGCAACGGCCCGGTCAGCGCCGCCGCGCCGGCCGCCAGGGTCGCCCCCACCGCCACCAGGACGGTCAGCCAGCCGTAGCGCTCCCGCAGCCTGGTCGAGAACACCATCAGCAGCGCCCCGACCGCAGCCAGCGGGATCAGGATCACCGCCGCGTGCACGATCAGCGGATGCAGTGGCAGCCCGAGAATGTGCATGGCCGGCTACTTGATCGGGTCGCCCGCGGCGTTCAGCACGTACCAGACCTGCTGGACGTTCTGCCCGGTGGTGTCGCCGGCCTTGTGGTCACCCACCCAGTAGTACAGCGGCCACCCGTGGTAGGTCGCCTGGACGGTTCCGTCGGACCGGGTGATGGTGCCCAGCAAGGTGGCGTCCACGCCGTCGCCGGCGGTCGGCGTACCGACCAGCGCCGGCCAGTTCGCCAGGCACTGGCCCTCGCAGTTGCTCTTGTTGGGCTGATCCTTGGTGTAGAGATACAGCGTCATGCCGCGGCCGTCGACCAGGATCATCCCCAGGCTGGACTGGGCCAGATGCACCGCGGTCGCCGGTTGGCCGGTCACTGCGGTGGGCGGGGCGGCGGTGGGGGTGGTCGGCGCGGTGACCGGCGGATTTCCGGTCGGTGCGGCCCCGTAGCCCGAGGAGGTTCCGCCGCCCGCGCAGCCGGCCAGCAGGCCGGCGACCAGGGCGGCGGCGGCAATGCTTCCGACCCGCCGTCGGACGCGGGAGACTTGACGCACCGATGCTCGTTGGCTGGTAATCATGTTCAACTCCTGCTCGACTTGCCGGTGCCGGACGGCCCCGACCGGATGGGGGATACAGGTGATACGCACCCGGGGTGGCGAAAGATTGCCCCGGCGCGCCCGAAAGTCGGCAACGCAATACCGGCGGGGCGCAATCCCTGGCGGGCGTACCGACGTATCTGCTGATGTGACGATGTTCTCGCTCACCGACCGGGCCCCCGATGCCGCCCTGGTCGCCGGGCTCGCCGTCAACGACGAGGCCGCGACCGTGGCCTTCGTACGCCGGTTCGAGGGCCCGGTCTTCGGCCTGGCCCTCTCCCTGACCCGGGACCGCGGCCTCGCCGAGGACATCAGTCAGGACGTCTTCCTGCGCGCGTGGAAGGCGGCCGGGACCTACGACCAGCGCCGCGGCTCGGTGTTGACCTGGCTGCTCACGATCACCCGGAATCGGACGATCGACCTGCTGCGGACCCGCCGGCCGACCCCGATCGACACCGAGATCCTGGAACAGTTGGTCGCCACCACCCTGCGTACCGCCGGCCGGGAGGATCCCGGCGTACCCGCCGCGGCGGAAGAGGCCGCGAGCCGGTTGGCCCAACTGCCCCGCGACCAGGCCCGCGCGGTGATCCTCGCGGTGATCGGCGGGAACACCGCCCAGCAGGTCGCCGACCACGAGGGTATTCCGCTGGGTACCGCCAAGACCCGCATCCGGACCGGACTGCGGCGGCTGCGCGCAGCGATGGAGGTGAATCATGACTGACCTGCCCCGCACCCATCCCGAGCCCGACGACCTGGTCGCGCTCGCGCTGGCCGACCTCGGGCCCGAGCGCCGGGCCGAACTGAGCGCGCACCTGGCCGGCTGTGCCCGCTGTCGCGCCGAGTACGCCGGGCTCGAGGAGGCCGTGCAACTCACCCTTCCCGCCGCGCCCGCGGTGGCGCCGCCGGCGGGCTTTTCCGGTCGGGTGCTGGCCCGGTTGGGGCTGCCCGAGGCAGCCGAGGCCGCACCCGCGCCGGTGATTCCGCTGCGCCGCCGGCGGCTGTGGGTCGGGGTCGCGGCCGCGGTCGCGGCCCTGGTGGTCGGGCTGGGGTTGGGCATCGGCGGGACCCTGATCGTTGCGCGACCGGGACCGGCCCCGGCGCCGACCGTGGCCCCCGCGGCGGCCTCGGCCAGTTCCGCGGTGGCCCTGCTCGATCACAGCGGCACGATCATCGGTACCGCCGGGCGGGTCCGGGTGGCCGGGACCGACCAGCTGCTGGTCACCGTGCTCCGCGCCCGGCCGGGAGTGGCGTACGACTGCGTGCTGGTGACCCCCGACGGCGTCCGGCACAGTGGTGGCAGTTGGGCGCTGCAGGCGTCCGCCGGGCAGGAGACTGCCTCGGGCACCTGGCTGGTCGACCTGCCGGCCGGCGGGGTACGCCGGGTCGAACTGCTCACCGGGTCCGGGACGCTGTGGGCCCACGGGGAGTTCTGAACCCCCTCGGTTATCTGCGAACAAGCTGACCCTTGACCGGGTGGTTCCCGAGCGGGAAGACTCGAGCCATTCACAAGGAGGTGAGGCGTGTCCACGTACGGAATGCAGCGTGCGATCTTCGATCATCTGCGCCGGCTCGAGGCGCCGGACCAGGAGGTCCCGGCCGATCAGATCCGCACCGAGGGCTATGAACTGACCGAGGCCGAACTGGCGGCCCTGAGCAAACCCGATGTCGGCCAGCTCTATCTGCTCGGCACCCATCCGGTGCTGATCAACGCCTTCTGCCGGGCCAACGGTTGGAAGAAGGCCGACTACGCCGTCCTGTTTCCCGAGGGACTGGCGGACAGCATGCGATCGGAAAGGAAGGCGCGATGGCTGACATCGTGATGGCGTACAGCACGGCCCATGCCCCGATGATGTCGGCGAACCCGGCTTCGGCCCCCGACGACATGGCGGCGCGGTTCTTCGGGGCCCTCGACGTCGCCTCCGCGAAGGCCGCGGCCCTCGACCCGCAGGCCGTGGTGATGGTCTCCGGCGAGCACTTCAGCAACTTCTTCATCGACAACCTGCCGCAGGTCAGCGTCGGTGTCGGCGAGACCCACCTGGGGCCGGTGGAGAAGTGGCTCGGCATCGACCGGGTGATCGTCCCCGGTTCCCCCGACCTCGGCCAGGCGATCCTGGGCGGGCTGATCGAGCGGCAGCACATGCCCGGGCTGTCCTTCAAGCTGACCGTCGACCACGGCTTCATGACCGTCTACAACCGGCTCAGCCCGCAGTCGACACTGCCGCTGATCCCGATGATCATGAACTGCACGTTCCCACCGCTGATGACGCTGCGGCACTGCTGGAACTTCGGGGTCTCCCTGGGGCAGGCGATCCGCGCGTTCACCGGACTGGAGCGGGTGCTACTGGTCGGCGCCGGCGGGCCCTCGCACTTCGTCGGCGAGCCCCGGGTCGGAGACATCGACATCGACTTCGACCTGTGGTTCCTGCGGATGATGGAGGCCGATTGTCCCGACGAGCTCCTCGACATCCCCAATGACGAGCTGATGCTGGCCGGGAACGGGACCGGGGAGATCCGCGCCTGGGTGACCGTCGCCGGTGCGATGTCGCCGGCCGCGGGAGGGCCGCCGACGAAGACCACCGCCCTGGCGTACGAGCCGATCTATGAGTGGATCAACGGGATGGGCGTCGCGCTGCACGAGGTGGTCGGCTCGGCCGGGCCGGCGACCCCGGCGTCGATCTTCGCCCCCGGTGGCCAGTACGCCGCGGGGCCCGCATGAGCGGCGAGGCCGGTCGGGTCGTCGACGTCCACGCCCATGCCATGCCGCTGCCGATCCTGGAGTGGCTGGTCGAGCAGGGGCTGGCCGACCTGTCGGGTCTGTCGGACGGGATCGTCCGGCTCGATCCGCGGGTCAGCGGGGTCGGCCCCGGCGCGCCGCTGCCGCTGCCGCCGGCGATGCATGATGTCTCGGTCCGACTGGGGCAGATGGATCAGGCCGGGGTGGACGTCCATGCGGTCTCGCTGCCGCCGTTCCTGATGGCGACGACGTTTCCGATCGCTTCCGAGGCGGACTCCGCGCTGGTCAGCGAGGTGATCCGGCGCGGCAACGACGCCCTGGCCGAGTACGTGGCCCAGGCGCCGGATCGGCTGGTCGCGCTCGGCGGCGTACCGCTGGGCACCGGTGAGGCGGCCACCGAGGCCGCGCGCTGCCTCGACGAACTCGGCATGGCCGGGATCGCGATCTGCTCCCAGGGCGCGGGCCAGGATCTCGACGCGGAGGTCAATGAGCCGCTGTGGGCGCTGCTGTCGCAGCGCTCGGTGTTCACCTTCCTGCATCCCAGTGCCTCCCCGGCGCCGGCGCGGACGAAGGATTTCTGGTTCCCGCAACTGGTCGGCTACCCGATGGAGACCGCCCTGGCCGTGGCCCGGTTGATCTTCGCCGGGGTCACCACCCGGCATCCCTTCCCGTTGTGTCTGGCCCACGGCGGCGGCTGTCTGCCCTCGCTGCGCGGCCGGCTGTCGATGGGTTGGGACCGCAAACCGCAGGCCCACACCATTGACACCGATCCGCGCGAGCATCTGGATCGGCTCTACTACGACACCGCGGTGTTCGACGAGGAACTGCTGCGCGGACTGGTCGCCATGGTCGGTCCGGAACAGGTCCTCGCCGGCACCGACTTCCCGTTCGACCTGGCCGAATGGGATCCGGTCGGCTTCGTGACCCGGGCTCTCGGCAAGGACGCCGCAGAACTCGTCCTGGGTCGCACCGCCGCCGGCCTGCTCGGCCTCCAGGACAGCTGAACCCCCTGACCACACCTCAACGAAGGAGTTGTTGTGCAGTTCTACCTCGACGGATATCGCCCCGGTAACCCCAAGATTCAGCAAGCCGCCCCGAACGCCATGGCTCCCGGGGAAGACCTCCCCGACGAGGTCGATGTGCTCATCGTCGGCACCGGCCCCGCGGGGCTGATCATGTCGGCGCAGTTGGCGCAGTTCCCCGAGATCACCACCCGCATCGTCGAGCGTCGCCACGGCCCGCTGCAGCTGGGCCAGGCCGATGGGGTGGCCTGTCGCACCGTGGAGATGTTCAACGCCTTCGGCCTGGCCGAGAACCTGGTCAAGGAGGCGTACTGGGTCAACGAGACCACCTTCTGGGGCCCGAGCGCGGAGGATTCGAGCCGGATCACCCGCACCGGGCACATCCAGGACGTCGCCGACGGCCTCTCGGAGTACCCGCACGTGATCGTCAACCAGGCCCGGATGCAGCAGTTCCTGCTCGATCACATGCTCGACTCGCCCACCCGGCTGGAGCCGAACTACGGCCTGTACGCGACCGGGGTCGAGGTGGCCGACTCCGGTGAGTACCCGGCGACGGTGACCCTGCAGCCGGTGGGCCCGGACATGGAATACCTCGGCGAGCCGCGTACGGTGCGGGCGAAGTACGTCGTCGGCGCCGACGGTGCTCGCTCCCCGATCCGGCAGTCGCTGGGCATCCCGATGATCGGCGACGCGCGCAACCACGCCTGGGGCGTGATGGACATGCTCGCGGTCACCGACTTCCCCGACATCCGGTTCAAGGCGGCCATCCAGTCCGGCAGCGGCGGCAGCATCCTGCTGATCCCGCGGGAGGGCGGCTACCTGGTCCGGCTCTATGTGGACATGGGCGACATCGACCCGGATCCGACCAAGCGGACGATGTTCAACTCCGACGACATCATCGCCGCCGCGCAGAAGATCCTGCACCCCTACAGCCTCGACGTCCGCGACATCGCCTGGTGGTCGGTCTACGAGGTCGGCCAGCGGATCGCCGAGCGCTTCGACAACGTGCCGAACGACGAACGCGGCGGGGACCGGATTCCGCGGGTGTTCATCGCCGGCGACGCCTGCCACACCCACAGCGCCAAGGCGGGCCAGGGGATGAACGTGTCGATGCAGGACACCTTCAATCTCGGCTGGAAGCTCGCCGCGGTCCTGACCGGGCGCGCCAAGCCCGAACTGCTGCAGACCTACCACGACGAACGTCGCGACATCGCCCAGGCCCTGATCGACTTCGATCTGAAGTGGTCCACCGCGATGGCGGCCAAGCCGAAGGATCCGAGCGATCCGAACTCCACCGGCATGGACCCCGCCGAGCGCCAGAGTGTCTTCACCCAGGGCGGCACATTCACCGCGGGTTTTGCGACCGACTACGAGCCGAGTCTGATCGTCGGGCACGACACCCACGAGCACCTGGCCACCGGGTTCCCGATCGGGGAACGGTTCCACTCCGCTCCGGTGGTGCGGTTGGCCGATGGGAAGCCCGTGGAGATCGGCCATGAGGCCGTCGCCGACGGGCGCTGGCGGATCTACCTGTTCGCCGACGGGGCCGACCCGGCCGAGTCGGATTCGCGGCTGGCCGCGGCGTGCCGATTCCTCGCCGAGGACGACGCGTCCCCGGTGCGCCGGTTCACCCCGACGGGGGCCGATCCGGACGCCGTCTTCGATGTGAAGGCGATCTTCCAGCAGGGGCATCGGGTACTGCGCAGTGAGCACGTGCCGGACTTCCTGCTCCCGCGGAAGGGGCCGTTCGGGCTCAAGGACTACGAAAAGGTCTTCTGCACCGATGTGAAGCGCGGCCCGGACATCTTCGATGCCCGCGGCATCGACCGGGTCTACGGCGCGATGGTGGTGGTGCGCCCCGATCAGTACGTGGCGCACGTGTTGCCGCTGGACGGGGGCGCCGAACTCGGGGAGTTCTTCGCCGGGTTCCTGCTGCCGGGCTGACCGGCGTGCCGATGGGCTGACTGCCTGCCGGACTGACCTGCCTGCCGGACTGACCGGGGGGCAGGTCAGCCCGCGGTAGGGGCGGGTCAGCCCGCAGCGGAGAGTGGGCGGGGGCGGCTGCGCGAGGTCGGTGACATCGCCCACCGCACCGTCGCGGTGGCGCCGCGCCCCAGCGGCCGGGCCAGCAGGTGTCCGGCCGGGTGGTCCAGGCCGAGCAGGTGCCGGGCCCAGTCCGGCAGGACGCCGACGCCCCCGGCCGCCAGCGCCCAGTACCCGGGGCGGGCCGGCCACGGCAGCGGGGGATCGTGCAGCAGGAACGCCGCGGCGTCGGCGGCGGCCGGGGTGAGCTCCAACTCGGGACGATAGGACTCGAGCACGGTGCGGAGTTCGGTCACGCTCTGCGGGGGTGCCGGCACCCCGAGCCGACCCGCGGCGACGCCGGCCTGGGCGACATAGGTGTCGGCCTCGGCCGGGGTGAGCGGGCGCCGGGCGTAGGCCTGGAACGCCGCCAGGAACGAGTGGATCTCGGCGACATGCACCCAGGTGAGCAGGTGCGGATCGTCGGCCCCGTAGGGGCGCCCGTGCGCGTCCTTGCCACGGACCCGCCGGTGGATCGCGGCCACGTGGGCGATGGTGGCCTCGGCATGCTCGATCGTGCCGTAGGTGGTGGAAGCCAGGTAGTTGCTGGTGCGTTGCAGCCGGCCCCACGGATCACTGCGGTACCCGGAGTGTCCGGCGACCCCGGCCATCGCCATCGGATGCAGCATCTGCAGCAGCAGCGCCGCGATCCCACCGGAAAACATCGCGGAGTCCTCGTGCACCCGCCAGATCGGATCCGCCCGGGTGAACCAGCGCGGTCCGGCGCTGCCCCAGATCACCTGAGCCCGCGCATCGGCATCTGCCCCGGCCACCCGGGAACGCAGCGTGCGCCCCAGGGCCCGCCGAGCCCGGGACACCGGATTGAGCCCCTTCATCGTTCCAGCCTAGGTCGCCGAGCCGACGGCTCGAGCGGGCAGTGGGCCGATCCTGCCACCAGATGCCTTCGAAGGCCCCAAACCGGCCCGTTTTCCTCGTCTGGTGGCAGGATCGGCCCACTCGTCTCCGCCAACGACCGGCGCGGCCCGGAAACGCCGAACGGGGCGCCCCCAAAGGGGGCGCCCCGCCTGGTTGGGTCCGGATCAGCAATCGATCCGGATCAGTTCCGTGCGATCAGAAGATCCCGATGCGGGCATTCCAGGAGATCGAACCCTTCTGGAAGTACTGCACGCACTGCGCGACACCGTTGGCATCCCCGCACATCTCGCTCGTGGTCGGGTAGCCGTAGACGCTGGTCTCGGCGCCGCGGGCCTTCCAGTAGTCACCGATGCCGCCCCAGACGGTGTGGCCACCGGTGGCGGGGGACCAGTAGATGCTCCCGCCCTGGTAGTCCTGCTTGAAGCCGCCGTTGGCCAGGGCGATCTCATCGGTGGTCGGGTAGCCGAGACGGCCGTTCTCCACACCGTTGTCGGCCCACACCTGGCGGATCCCGCCCCACGAAACGTGGGTGCCGGTGGCCGGGCTCCAGACCAGGTAGCCACCCTGGAAGGTCTGGTAGCAGCCGCCGTCCTTCAGGCCGCAGATCTCATCGGTGGTCGGGTAGCCCAGCCGGCTGTTCTCCCCACCCATCGACATCCACTTGTCGCGCATGGCGTTCTTGGTGATCGAGGCCGGGACACCCGGAGCCCAGGTCACCACGCCGCCCTCGAAGATCTGGTACCAACCACCGTTGACCAGACCGTCGTGCTCGTTGTCCAGCGGCTGCCCCAGCGGGCCCTTCAGACCGCCGGTGGCGTAGAACTTCGCCCCGATCGCGCCGTTGACCGGGAAGTTGAGCGTCGGTTCCTGGGTCTGATCCCCGACGGTGACGGCGAAGGCCGCGACGGTGTTGGTCGGGGAGGCGACCAGCATGACGGTGCCGGTCTTCGCGGTGTAGTCGGCCGGCGCGGTCAGGCCGATGGTGGCCTGGCCGTTGGTGACGGTCGCGGTGCCGATCTGGGGGCCGTTGGCGGCGCAGGTGCTCTCGGTGCCCGGCGCACACAGGCGGGCCACCAGCTGGGTGTTCGGGGTGCCCTGGTAGACGTCCAGCTTGGTGTTGGTCGCGGCGGGGGCGCCGGTGACCGGGACCCCGACCTTGACCTCGGTGGCGGTGCCCGGGGTCAGCGCGGTGGTCTGCGGCGAGACCGAGACGCCGCGCCGGACCTCATCGGGCTGGATCGCGGTCGGGCTGGAGTTGGTCCGGATCCAGTCGACCCAGGCCTCCAGGTCCACGCGGCCGGAGTCCTTGCGGTTGGTGCCCTGACCGACCACGGTGAAGTTGTCGCCACCGGCGATCAGGAACGAGCCCGAACCCACGGTGTACTTCACCGCCGGGTCGATCGGCTTGCCGGCCACGTAGATCGCGGTGATCCGGTCACCGGCGGCGCGGGACTCGTCGTAGGTGTAGGTCACGTTGTTCGACAGACCCAGCGACAGGAAGGGGCGGGAGGTCCCGGCCGGCTGCCACTGCTGCTCGAGCATCTGCTTGACCTGGGCACCGGTCAGTTCGGTGGTCATCAGGGAGTTGGCGAACGGCAGCACCAGCGCCGCTTCCTTGTAGGTGATGTCCCCGGCGTCGATGTTGGTTCGCGTACCACCCGGGTTCTGCACCCCGATGAAGTTGGCGTTGTTCTGGCCCAGCTGGTCCTTGAACATCTGCGCGACCATGTTGTTCAGCGCCGACTCCTCGTTGCGGCCGCCGGTGGTGTGGGTCAGCGCGCGTCCGGCGCTGCCGATGACCTGGCTGCCGACCACATCGGCCTGGCGCACCGCGGCGTCGATGGCGTCATTGATCGGGGCGCTCGGGGCCACGGCCCGCGGGGTGAGGATCTCCGCGGAGTAGCAGCTGACGTCCTTGGTGTCCTTGTCGACGCTGAGCTGTACCTTGCCGATCTTCTCGGCGTACGAAGCGGCCTGGATCACCGGACGGGTGCCGTTGCCGTTGGGCATCGCGCCGTTGTGGACGTAGGTCTGGTGGGTGTGCGCGGTGAAGATCGCGGCGACGTGCGAGTCGGTCTGCTCGACGATCTTCTTGTACGCCGCACTCGCCGCGGTCTCGGTGGCGAGCGTTCCGGAGCCGGCGGCACCGTTGTGGTACTCGGCCACGATCACATCGGCCTCGCCGTTGGCCGGATCACCATCGGTGAGCTGCTTGGCCACGCGGTTGACCGCGTCCACCGGATCGCCGAAATCGAGGCCGGAGATGCCGTCGGGGGAGACCAGGCTGGTGGTCTCCTGGGTCACCGCGCCGATCACGGCGACCTTGACGCCGGCCTTTTCGAAGATCTCGTATTCCTTCAGGGCCGGGGTCTGGGTGCCCTTCTGGTACACGTTCGCACCCAGGTAGGGGAACTGCGCCTGCACCCGGGAGGCGTCGCCGCCGTCGATCCGCTTGCGCAGGTCGGCGTACCCCTGGTCGAACTCGTGGTTGCCGACCGCCGAGGCGTTCAGGCCGAGCTTGTTCATGATGTCGATCGTCGGGTTGTCGGCCTGCGAGCCGGACTCGAAGGTCGAGCCACCGATGTTGTCGCCGGCCGACAGCACGAGGGAGTTGGCGTCCCCGGCCGCAGTGCGCTCGGCCTCCAGGGTGCCGAAGAAGTTCTTCACGGGGATGCGGCCGTGGAAGTCATTGAAGTTCAGCAGCGTGAGGGTGTTCGGAGAGCACTGCGCGGCCTTCGGGTCCACGGTGGGCACCGCGGTCGCCCCGGGCTGGGCGGACCGGGTCGCGGTCGCGCTCGCGGTCGGCGTGCTGGTCGGGGTGGCCGACGGAGTCGCCGAAGCATCGGCCGACGGGGTCACGGTGGGAGTTGCGGTCGGGGCAGCATGGGCCACTCCGAGCGGGCCGGCAAACAGGCCGAGTACGCTCGCGGCGGCGATGCCACTGACCCAGCGGGGGACGTGCATGGCTCTCCTTCAGGAAAATGACAGACGTGTACCGAGGGTGACCCTGTCGGTTTCCGGAAGGGACGCGCAAGGGATGTTGCCTGAAGTTCGCTTTCTGTTCGCCTCATAAGGGCCGGGATCGCCGTTGGCAAGGCCGGATGCCGGAACGGAGCGCGCGGGGAGGCCCGGGGGAGGGCCGACCGACACCCCGTCCGGCCCCGAACGCGAACGCCCGGCGACTGCGGGTGCAATCGCCGGGCGTCCCGGGAAACCGTGCTCCGGTTCAGGCCGGACTCAGAAAGCCGACTCCGGCAGTTCCATCACGTCCAGGTTGACCGCTTCGGCCTTCTTCTTCTCCGCGGTCACCCCCGGCAGGTACTGCTGGGCGAACCACTTGGCCGCCGCCACCTTGCCGCGGTAGAAGTCCGCCGACTCCGCCCCGGTCCGGGTGCCGTCCAGGGTCGCCTGCGCGACCTCACCGGCCCGCAGCATCAGCCAGGCACACACCACGTCACCCAGCACCATCAGCAGCCGGGTGCTGTTCAGCCCGACCAGGTAGGACTTCTTCGGGTCACCCATCGAGCCCATCGCGTGCCCGGTCATCAGCTGGATGATCGCCCCGGCGTCGGCCAGCGCCTTGCCCAGCAGGGCGCGCTCGTTCTCGAAGCCGGGCGCGGCCGGAGCGCTGGTGAGCCAGGCCTGGATGTCGCCGGACACCTTGCCGATCGCCACCCCCTGGTCCTTGATGATCTTGCGGAAGAACAGGTCCTGCGCCTGGATGGCGGTGGTGCCCTCGTAGAGGGTGTCGATCTTGGCGTCGCGGACGTACTGCTCCAGCGGGTAGTCCTGCAGGAAGCCCGAGCCGCCGAAGGTCTGCAGCGACTCCGAACCCAGCTGGACCCAGGCCCGCTCGGAGGCGTAGCCCTTGACCACCGGCAGCAGCAGATCGTTGATCCGCTCGGCCAGCTGGTCGTGCTCGCCGCGGTTGCGCGCCTCCCAGACGGCGTCCTGGAAGGAGGCGCAGTAGGTGATCAGCATCCGCAGCGCCTCGGCGTTCGCCTTCTGGGTGAGCAGCGAGCGACGGACATCGGGGTGATGGGTGATGGTGACCCGCGGGGCGTCCTTGGCCGGATTGGTCATGTCGGCGCCCTGGACGCGGGTCTTGGCGTACTCGAGGGCGTTGAGGTAGCCGGTGGACAGGGTCGCCATCGCCTTGGTGCCGACCATCATCCGGGCGTGCTCGATCACCTGGAACATCTGCGCGATGCCGTCGTGGACCTCGCCCAGCAGCCAACCGACGGCCGGCTCGCCGTCACCGAAGGTCAGCTCGCAGGTCGCGGAGACCTTCAGGCCCATCTTCTTCTCGACATTGGTTGCGTAGACGCCGTTGCGCCGGCCGGTCAGCTCACCGGTCTCGGGGTCGAAGTCGAACTTCGGCACGATGAACAGGCTCAGCCCCTTGGTGCCGGGGCCACCGACTCCCTCGACGCCGACCGGGCGGGCCAGCACGTAGTGCAGGATGTTGTCGGTCATGTCCTGGTCGCCGGAGGTGATGAAGCGCTTGACGCCCTCGATGTGCCAGGTGCCGTCCGGCTGGGGGTACGCCTTGGTCCGGCCGGCCCCGACATCCGACCCCGCGTCCGGCTCGGTCAGCACCATCGTGGCGCCCCACTGCCGCTCGACGGCGATCTTGGCGATCTTCTTGTCCCGCTCGGTGCCGTTGTAGTACATCACCTGGGAGAACTTCGGCCCGGCGGCGTACATGTAGAGGGCGGGGTTGGCGGCCAGCACCAGTTCCATCGCGGCCCAGCGGACCGTGGGCGGGGTCGGCTGGCCGTCGAGTTCGGCCGGCAGTTCCAGGCGCCACCAGTCGGAATCCTGGTACGCCTTGAACGCCGCCTTGGTGCTCTCGGGGATGGTCACCGAGTGATTCTTCGGATCGTAGATCGGCGGATTGCGGTCGCCATCGGCGAACGGCGCGGAGATCTTCTCCCGACACAGGTGGTCGATCTCCTGCAGTGCGGCGAGCGCGGTCTCGGTGTCCATGTCCTCGGCGGCACCGGTACCCAGCAAGGCTCCGCGGTCGAAGACCTCGAAGAGATTGAAGCGGATGTCGGCAAGATTCGAGTGGTAATGCGAGCCGGTGGCAGCCATGACACGCCTCCTTGGATGATTGTGGCCTCGGTCACAACAAGAGTAAGCTACTCATCGGTAACAGGTCAAGGGCATACGACTGTGTATGGATATGAAAGTGGCTTAAGGTGAGGCCGTGACAGATTCCGAGGGGCTGGAACGAGCCCGGAGTGACCGGCGTGATCAGATGGTTCAGGCCGCTGTCCGCGCCTTCAGCTTGCGGGGCTACAGCGGCGCGACCCTGGCCGATATCGCCGCAGAGGCCCATGTGACGCAGCCTCGGATCAGTCAGGTGTTCGGTACCAAGGAGAATGCCTTCATCGAGGCGCACCGGTACGCCGCCCAGGTCGTGAAGGACTATCTGGCGCCGCGGGCGCATCCGCCCTATGACGCCAGCCGGATCGGGCGGGGTTACCTGGAGCTGATGGGGACCCATCGCGCCGAACTGATGATCATCTTCCAAGCTTTCGCCGGGGCCTATTGCGAGCCGATCGGGGTCGAGGCGCGGACGCAGATGGACGAGATCATCTCGCTGCTGCGGCAGACCGGCGCCGGCTACCCGGAGATCCGCGATTTCCTGGCGCGCGGCTTCCTGATGAAGATCGTGCTCTCCGCCGATATCGGTCATCACCTGGAGCAGTCCGAGCACTTCGCGCCGCTGCTCGACTCGCTGCACCTGCCGATCCCGCCCAGCGTGGATCCGGGGGCGGCGGCCGTGCGGCAGGGGCCGCCCCCGGCACCCTGAACCGGCGGTGGTTCCGGGGCGGCTGCGGGGCCGCCCCGGGTCATGCCGCGCCGCCGGCCTCAGGCCCAGATGTACTCCTCGGCGATGGCCCCATCCACCCAGCGCGCGACGGTGACCATGCGGCCGCCGCCCTCGAACTCCCCGACCACGCAGGTCCATTCGCCGGACCCGAACTTGATCGGATGCGCGGTGATCTGCGGCGGAGTGCCACCGGCGCTCTCGACGAAGGCCTTCATCGCGTCGATGTGATCCTGGACGCCGTGGGTGACCGGCTGCCCCTTCCAATCGACCAGCACGTCGTCGGTGTGATGGTGGGCGAAGACACCGGTCCAGTCCGCCTTGTTCCACCCGTCGAAATCCAGATCGTCCATGCCCTGCAGGTTGCTCGAAACCATGTCGTCACTCATCTGAGGGAACCCTTCCTTGGGTGGCGCCTGATCGCGCCAACACTGAGGTGCGCGGAGTGCGCACCATGAATCCTTCCGCTACCGGCGGGGCTGGACAAGGTTCCGGGAGCCCTGTTTTTGAAATTTCAAGTTAGTGGCTCGGTGGGCCGGGGCTCGACCCTCAACTGACAGGGAGCCGGCGCCAGTGCGTGAAAAGTGTCATTTTTGGGCGTTTTCGGGCAACGAGAGTCGCGTCCCTGTCAATCTTCGACTCGGCCCCGGGGTGAGATGTCAGGACCGGGGCTCGGCGCCTTCCTCCAACTCGACCACGGCGTCCAGAATCCGTGGGCCGGGCCCCTGGGCGGCCAGCCGATCCTCCGGATTCCACAGCGGGCACTTGGTCTGGGAGAGGCAGCCGCAGCCGATACAGCCGGTCAACCCGTCCCGCAGCTGGGTCAGGGCCCGGATCCGCAACTCCAGCTGGGCGCGCCAGGAGGCCGAGAGTTCCTCCCACTCCTGCCGGGATACCGGCCGGTCCAGCGGCACATGGGCAAGCGCGGCCGCGATCTCGCCGAGCGACAGGCCCACCGCCTGGGCCGCCCGGATCACCGCCAGGCGACGCAACGTGTGGCGCCCGTAGGTCCGCCGGTTCGTCGGTGAGCGGTGGGCGGCGATCAGGCCGCGCTCCTCGTAGAAGCGCAGCGCCGAGGCGCTGACGCCGGAGCGGGCGACGATCTCGGACATGGTCCATTCCTCGGCCATGTTCCGAGTGTGCCCCGTGAAGCTCTTGACTTCAACTTAACTTGAAGTCCGATCGTGGGGGTATCGCCGCACCCGGCGATGCCACTCCCGAGGAGGACTTCCGATGACCCGCACCCTGATCACCGGCGCGAGCGCCGGGCTCGGCCGCGCGCTGGGCCGGGCCCTGGCCACGCGCCGGCACGAGCTGATCCTGACCGGCCGCGACCCGGCCCGACTCGCCGCCCTGCACGCCGAACTGCCCGAGGCCACCCTGATCGCCGGGGACGTGGCCGACCCTGCCCACCGGGCCGCTCTGGCCACCGCGGTCGGGCCCGAACTCGACCTGTTGATCCACAACGCCAGCCTGCTCGGACCCAGCCCGTTGGTCCCGCTGGAGCGACTCGGCAGCGAGCAGCTCCGGCAGATCCTCGAGGTCAACGTGGTCGCCCCCGCGGCGTTGACCGCGCTGCTGCTGCCCGCCCTGCACCGGGCCGCCGGAACGATCGTCACGATCTCCTCCGACGCCGCGATCGAGCACTACGCGGGCTGGGGCGGATACGGCGCCAGCAAGGCCGCCCTCGACCACCTCGCCGGCACCTGGGCCGCGGAGAACCCCGGTGTGCGGGCGTACGCCATCGACCCGGGGGACATGCGTACCGCCATGCACCAGGCGGCCTTCCCCGGCGAGGACATCTCCGACCGGCCGCTGCCCGAGGAGATCGCCGTCCCCGGAATTCTCGCCCTGCTCGACAACGCCCCACCCAGCGGCCGCTACCGCGCCGCCGACTTCACCGAGGAAACCCGATGACCACCACCCTGCCGCGCCCGCACACCCGCTTCGGCACCGAGCAGCCCCACTTCGCCGCCCACCCCGTCGAGGCCGACACCGGCAGCCGCGCCGACGTCCGCCTGCTCGTGGCCGGTGACGATACGCTGCGGCACGCCGCCTTCCCCGACCTCGTCGATGCCCTCGACCCCGGCGACGTCCTGGTCGTCAACACCTCCGCCACCGTGCCCGGCGAGGCCGACGCGATCTGGTACGGCTCCGGCGGCGGACGCCCGGTCGTGGCACACCTGGCGGCCGCGCCCGGTCCCCGGGAGTGGATCGTGGAACTGCGTACCGTCCCGAACGCGGCCCACCCGATCCTGGACGCTGCCCCCGGCGACCTGATCGAACTCCCCGAACTCCCCGCAGCCGTACGCCTTACCGCCCCCTATCCCGAGCTCGCCTCACCGACCGGCACCGGCAACCGGATCTGGTCGGCCAGCATCGGGGATGATCTGCGGCGCGGCCTGGATACCCGCGGGCGACCGATCGCGTACGGCTATCTCGACCGGCGCTGGCCCCTGGCGGCGTACCAGACCGTGTTCGGCCGGGTCCCGGGCAGCGCGGAGATGGCCTCGGCGGGTCGCCCGTTCACCGCCGAGATCGTGCTGTCGCTGCTGGCCCGGGGCATCCAGTTCGCCCCGGTCGTGCTGCACACGGCCTTCTCCTCCCAGGAGGCCGGGGAGCCGCCGCTGCCCGAGTGGTTCGAACTGCCGGCCCACAGCGCCCGGGTGATCAACCAGGCCCGGGCCGCCGGGCGGCGAATCATCGCCGTCGGCACCACCGCCACCCGGGCCACCGAGTCGGCAGTGACCGGCGACACCGTGCAGCCCCGCTCGGGCTGGACCACCCGGGTGATCACCCCGCAGGACCCGCCCCGGGTGATCGACGGCCTGCTCACCGGCTGGCACAACGCCGATGCGTCGCACCTGCTGCTGGTCGAGGCCGTGGCCGGGCCGGACCTGACCCAGCGGGCGTACGACGCGGCGCTCGCGGCCGGGTACGCCTGGCACGAATTCGGCGATTCCTGCCTGCTGCTGCCGCCCCGGCGGTGAGGTTCGGGCCGCAGCGGGCCCGGGTGGGGCCAAACCCGAAGTGACCGCGTAGGGTGCGACGGTGACCAGCACCCCGACCGCCGATGAAGCCGCCCGGCGCCGCTCCGGATCCCTGTACGCGATCGGTGCCTACGGCATCTGGGCCCTGCTCCCGCTGGTGTTCATCCCGTTGTCCGGGCTCGGTGCGGTGGAGATCCTGGCCCTGCGGGTGATCGTCTCGGTCCTGTTCTGCATTCTGCTGCTGACGCTGGTCCGGCAATGGAGCGATCTCTTCCGGATCGTGCGGAGTCGGCGGACGACCGCCTGGCTGGCCCTGGCCGCGGTGCTGGTCTCGGTGAACTGGCTGCTGTTCATCTTCGCCACGGTGACCGGCCGGGTCCTGGAGACCTCCCTGGCGTACTTCATCAACCCGCTGATGAGCATCCTGATCGGGGTCATCTTTCTGCGGGAGCGGTTGCGGCCGCTGCAGTGGGTGGCGCTCGGCTTCGGGGCCGTGGCCGTCCTCGTGATCACCATCGCCTACGGCAGCCCGCCGGTGATGTCCCTGGCGATGGCCACCTCCTTCGCGCTGTACGGGCTGGTGAAGCGACACATCACCAACTCGCCCGGGTTCGAGCCGGTGCCGGGCCTGCCCGGCCTGACCGTCGAGACCGGGATCCTGGCGCCGGTGGCGATCATCGCGCTGATCGTCATCGGGGTCCGCGGGGAACTGATGTTCACCCACGGCGGCTGGGTGGTGCCGGTGATGATCGCGGTCAGTGGCATTGCCACCGCGATCCCGCTGGTGCTGTTCGCTGAGGCGGCCGCCCGCCTGCCGCTGTCGTGGATCGGCATGTTCCAGTACATCGCGCCGGTCGGACAGTTCCTGATCGGCTGGGCCCTGCTCGGGGAGCCGATGCCGGCCGCCCGTTGGGCCGGTTTCGCCCTGGTCTGGGTGGCGGTGCTCCTGTTCATCGTGGACGCGATCAGCCGCCGTCGACGCTAGCTGAGCCCGTGGTTAGACTGCGTCAACTGCACACTCAACGACGAGTACGACAGCAAGGGGACGCACCATGTCAGAGACCACCCGTACCCAAGTTCTGATCATCGGCGCCGGCCCGGCGGGTCTGATGATCTCCCAGATGCTGCACAACCGCGGAGTGGAGTCGGTCGCGATCGACATTCGCACCCGCGAAGAGATCGAGAACACCCATCGCGCCGGCATCCTCGAGGCCAAGGCCGTCCGGATGCTGGAGGACGAGAACGTCTCCCAGCGCTTCCGGACCGACGGCTACGAGCACGACGGCACCGACATCCGCGTCCGCGGGATCAGCAACCGGATCAGCTTCAAGGACCTGGTCGGCGCCTCGGTCTGGCTCTACCCGCAGACCGACGTGTTCATCGACCTGGCCAACGCGCGGGAGCGGGACGGGGGCGATGTCCGCTTCGGGGTCAGCGATGTCGAACTGCTCGACGGTGATTCCGACAATCCCGGCGTACGCTTCACCGACGCCGCCGGCACCACCCAGGAGGTCCGGGCCGATTTCGTGGTCGGCAGCGACGGTTCCCGGTCGATCTGCCGGGCACTGATCCCCGGGGCCACGCAGTACTTCCGGGAGTACCCGTTCGCCTGGTTCGGGATCATGGCCGAGGCGCCGATGAGCTACGACGAACTCATCTACGCCAGCTCCGATCGGGGATTCGCGCTGATCAGCCAGCGCACCCCGACCGTGCAGCGGATGTACCTGCAGTGCAACCCGTCCGACGACATGCACAACTGGTCGGAGGATCAACTGTGGGACGAGTTCCAGGCCCGGGTGGCCGGGCCCGATGGGTTCGAGCTCAAGACCGGGCCGATCTTCGAGCGCACCCTGCTGCCGTTCCGCAGCTTCGTCCAGCAGCCGATGCAGCACGGTCGGGTGAGCCTGGCCGGCGATGCCGCGCACACCGTCCCGCCGACCGGTGCTCGCGGGCTGAACCTGGCGTTGTCCGACGCACGGGTCCTGGCGCCCCGGCTGGCCGAGGCGGCCAAGGCCAATGACCCCGCGAAGCTGGCCGACTACGAGGAGATCGCGGTCAAGCGGGTCTGGCGGGCGCAGAACTTCTCGTACTGGATGACCACGATGCTGCACAGCCTTCCCGATGAGAATCCCTTCGACCGGATGCGCCGACTCGGGGAACTCGAGATGGTGCTCGGCCATGAGTCCGGTCGTCGTCACCTCGCCGAGGCGTACGCGGGCTGGCCGAACGAGGTCGATGGACTGTAACCCGGACACCGGGAGCCGGCGAGGAACACCCCCGCCGGCCACCGGTCACCGACTCCGCGCGATGAAGTAGACGATCACCGCGATCACGATCAGCGCCCCCAGGATCGCCAGGGCGATCTTGATCTTGCTCCACGGCCGGTGGCCCTGGACCTCGCCGGTCACCCCGTTGATGAAGACCTGGTACGGCTGGTTGCTGTAGGTGACGGTCAGCAGCCACACCGGCATCAGGAACTGGGCGAAATCCAGCCGGTTGTAGGTGACGTTCATGCTGTTCACCTGCTGGGTGTCACCGCCGATGTCCCGCTCGACGGTCTGCCGAATGCCCGATTCGATGGTCTTCTTCGCCGAGGTCTGAAACGCTTCCTCGGCGTCGACATCGTAGGTGCGGCTCAGGTGTCCGGCGACGAACGCCGGGGTGTAGCGCACCGACTGCTCCATCGGCCACGGCTCCAGCGCCGAGATCTTGCCGACGTCCATCCCGGTGCTGGCCAGCGAGGGGACATCGGCGAACCGGTTCCACACCGTCCCCGCCGCCGGGTACCAGCGGGTGCGCTGTTCCTGGCGCTCGTTGTCGCCGTCGCGAACGGTCACGTAGTAGTACTCGCCGCGCTGCCCGGTGTAGTTGGTGGTGCAGTCGGCGTCATAGGCGTACCAGGGCAGGTAGATGCTGCTGAACGAGCCGAGCTCGCGGTACTTCTTGAACGCGTTGGGCGCGAAGCGGCGTGAGTTGATCCATTTCCCGATCAGTTCGTGCGCCTCGGGTTCCCCGACCCGGAAGGGCAGTACGCCGTCCAGCGGCAACCGGGCCGGCGCAGCCTGCAGGTCGTCGCGCTGGATCGGACTGTTGCAGTACGGGCACCGGATCGCGGTCAGCGTGCCGCCGAAGGTGGAGTGGCCGCCGCAGGCCTGGCAGACGATTTCCTTCTCCCAGGTCGGTTGGGCGGTCTCCGGCAGGGCGGTCAGGGCGCGGAGTTGGTGCATCGCCTCGCCCAGACCGCGCTTGGGCACCGGCCCCGGGTCGACCGCGATCGGCGCGGTGGTTCCGCAGTTCGGGCACCGCAGGGAGTCTTGCCCGGGCGGATAGACGAGCTGGCCGCCGCAGTTGGGGCAGGGGTAGTTACGGGTCGACTCGGTCACGTACAGCGCCGCCGGGTCCGGCAGTGCGCCCGGATCGGGCAACGGGTCCGGACTCGGCATGGGGGCGGGAGCCGGCATGTGGTTCTGCTCCGGCATCGGATTCTGCGCGGGCATCCGATCCTGCACGGGCAGGGGTGGCGGCGCGCCCGGGCCGGGCTGCTGGGGCAGGGGTGGCGGCGCGGCGTACCCCTGGTCCCGCGGCAGGGGTGGGGGCGCCCCGTTCCCGGCCGGCGGGCCGGCATAGTCCGGCGCGGGTGCGGGGCTCGGGTACTGATTCGGCAGCGGCGGAGGTGCCGCCTCGGGCTGCCGGCCCGGCAATGGTGGCGGACCGGCCTGTTGCGGTTGCTGGGTCATCGTGTGCTCGCTGGCGTCGGTTGTTCGAATCGGCCGATCAGGGCTGCTGCTGGGGCGGCTGCTGATTCGGCAGCGGCGGCACCGGGTTCGGCAGCGGCGGGGGTTCGTTGAACAGGCTGGCCAGGGCCGGTACCTGGCCCGCGGCAGTCCAACCGGCCATCCCGTTCGACCAGACCAGGGTGGCGGCGGTCACCTGACCGGCGCGGACCGCGTCGGCGACCTGCTGCATATTCCACGGTCCCTGGGCGGCACCGTTCACCTCGACATGGAACAACTGCGCGCCGGGCAGCGGCGGCGGGGGGCCACCGGCCGGGCCCTGCGGGTACTGCTGGTACTGGCCCTGGGGCTGTTGGGGCTGCTGCTGGTTGAACATCTGGCCCATCTGCTGCGCCATCGCCAGCCCCATCCCGGCGCCCATCATGTCGCCCATCGCCCCGGACCCGCCCGGATTGTTCGCCGCGGCGGTCATCGCGTCGGCGGCCTTGGCCTGCTGGTAGCGGTTCAGGTCGCCCAGGTTGTTCACCCAGCCGCCCTCCTCGACACCCCGCGCCACGCCCCGGGTCATCGCCTGGGTGATTTCCTCGGGCAGCGAGATGTTCATCGTGATCGAGTCGATCTTCAGCCCGAACTCATCGTCGACCCGCTCCTGGACGAAGTCCCGCAGGCGATCGGAGAGTTCGACCTGGCGACCCTGCAGATCGATCACGCCCAACCCGGTCTGCAGGATCATGTCGGAGAACGCCAGCGTGATCACCCGGCGCAGCAGTTCGGCGATCTCCTCCGAATCCACCGAGGAGTCGGTGCCGATCACCTCGCGCAGGAAGATCTCCGGGTCGGCGACCCGCACGACGCACAGACCGTTGGCGCGCACCTGGACCATCTTGAAGTCGGGGTCGCGCACGGTGACCGGGTTGGCGGTGCCCCAGCGCAGGTCGGTGATCGGGCGGGTGTTGATGAAGTAGACCTCGGAGCGGAAGGGGCTGTTGAAGCCGTGCTTCCAGCCCTGGATGGTCGACATGATCGGCATGTTCTCGGTGGTCAGGGTGTAGGCCCCCGGACCGAACCGGTCGGCCAACTGACCCCGGTAGACGAAGACGGCCTGCTGCCCCTCGCGCACGATCAGCTGGGCGCCGTTCTTGATCTCGTTCTGATACCTCGGGAATCGCCAGGCGAGCTTCGAGCGGTCGTCCTCGAGCCACTCGATGATGTCGACGATTTCGCCACGCAGTTTGTCCATCAGGCCCATGGGTTCTCCAATCCGCGATCTTGTTCCTCAAGCATCCCCGATCGCGGGGCCCGATGGGCCGATGGGGCTGTCATGCCTTCACCGGACTGTCCCGATCCTGACTCCAGTCGGCCTTCGGGCGCCGATTTGGGCCGGAATTCACCATCTGGTGGCAGGATCGGCCCACTTCCTTCCGGTAACGACCGCCGCCGGCCGGCCGGGCGCTCCCGGCCGCGACTGGAAACGCCGAACGGGGCGCCCCCAAGGGGACGCCCCGTCGGATGGATCATCGCCGGTCGGGATCAGAAGATTCCGATGCGGGCGTTCCAGGAGATCGAACCCTTCTGGAAGTACTGCACGCACTGCAGTGCGCCGCCCACCTGGCCGCACAGTTCGCTCGAGGTCGGGTAGCCGTAGGCGCTGGTTTCCGCGCCGCGGGCCTTCCAGTAATCCCCGATGCCGCCCCAGACGGTGTTACCACCGGAAGCGGGGGACCAGTAGATGCTGCCGCCCTGGTAGTCCTGCTTGAAGCCGCCGTTGATCAGCGCGATCTCATCGGTGGTCGGGTAGCCGAGGCGGCCGTTCTCCACACCGTTGTTCGCCCACACCTGGCGGATCCCGCCCCACGAAACGTGGGTGCCGGTGGCCGGGCTCCAGACCAGGTAGCCGCCCTGGAAGGTCTGGTAGCAGCCGCCGTCCTTCAGCCCGCAGATCTCATCGGTGGTCGGGTAACCGAGACGGCTGTTCTCCGCACCCATGGACATCCACTTGTCGCGCATGGCGTTCTTGGTGATCGAGGCCGGGACCCCCGGAGCCCAGGTCACCACGCCACCTTCGAACACCTGGTACCAGCCACCGTTGACCAGACCGTCGTGCTCGTTGTCCAGCGGCTGCCCCAGCGGACCCTCAAGCCCACCGGTCGCGGTCCACTTCGCCCCGATCGCGCCCTTGACCGGGAAGTTCGGCTTCGGCTCGCCCGGGTCGGTGCCGCCGGCGGTCTTCAGCCCGATCAGGGTCGGGTCGTGGTCGGAGGAGGCGTACTGGTCGTTGGCGTGGAAGTCGGTCACGTTGTAGTTGCGACGCGAATACTGGAAGGCGATCGACTCGTCCCCGTTGATGTCGTAGACGGTCGCGCCGGTGACCAGCTCGCGGGCCTTGGCGTTACCGAACACGTGGTCCAGCGAGCCGAGGCGTCCGCTGAACTGGTAGGTCGCCGCGTCGGGCTCCTGCGCGTGCACCAGTTCGGTGAAGCCGCCGGCCTCGATCTTCTGGATCGGGGTCTCCTTGGAGTAGGCGTTGAAGTCGCCCAGCAGGAAGACCGCATCCTGGCTGAAGCGCTCGTTGACCCAGCTCACCAGCGCGTCGGCCTGGGCCTCGCGGGAGGGGTTGGCGTTGCCCTGGCCGGTGCCGTCATCGACGCCGGAGCCCTTGGACTTGAAGTGATTCGCGATCGCCACGAACTCCTTGTCGGTGCCCTTGGCCCGGAACTTCTGCGCCAGCGGCTGGCGGGCGTCGGCGAAGGCGGTGACCTGCAGGATCTCCGAGGAGCCGTTCAGCTCGACCTTTTCGGTGTTGTAGATGAACGCGGTGCGGATCACGTCCTCGGTCTGCGGGACCACGGCACCGGTCGGGACCGCCGCCCAGGTGCCGTGCTTGTTCGGATCGGCGTTGAGCGCGGCGACCAGGGTGTTCAGCGCCTTGTCACGGTTCTGGCCCTGCCGGTAGGGAATCTGCGAGGAGGTCTCGATCTCCTGCAGGCCGACCACGTCGGCGCCCAGGGTATTGATCGCCCGGACGATCTTGGCCTCCTGATCGGCGAAGGCCTGCGTGGTGTAGGCACCGCGCACGATGCAGCCGTTGCTCGCCACCGGGGTCCCGGCGCGGTCGGTGTAGGCCTTGCAGTTGGCCTCGTCCTTGCCCAGGTCGTCGAAGTAGTTCAGCACGTTGAACACGCCGAGCTTCAGGTCCCCGCCGACATTCTTCGGCGCGGTCGGCCGGTCGTTCTCCGACTGGACCGGATCGTTCTCACTGGTCGCGCCGACCACCTGGCCGGTGGGCTGGTAGTTCCACTGGAAGCGGTAGTCGAGGATCACCGGCTTGGTGAAGGTGACGTGCGAGGCGGTCCGCATGGGCTCCTGGGCCGACAGGTACGGCAGCGGGGAGCTCTTCGCGGTGTTGTTGTTCATGTAGTTCCAGGAGGAGCCGTCATCGAGGGTGATCAGCTTCTTCAGGTTCTCCGCCTCGTACGCCTGGGCGTCGGCACCGGGGGCGACCTTCTCGGTGGCCTGGTACAGCGGCTTGTCCCCGACCGCCAGACCCAGCTGGCCGAACTGGTTCAGCTGGTAGTTGTTGGTGATCGTGTAGGTGCCCTTGGGCAGCACCAGCATGCCCTCGTAGGGCTCCTTGTCGGCGTCGGTCTCCGGGAGCGTGGCCAGCTCGGTGGGGATCACCTTGGCGCAGTCGGCGGCCGGGGTGACCTGCGGGCCGGTCAGCTGGGTGAGGCCGTTGTACTCCCCGGCGGTGCCGGTGACGGTGATGCACTCACCGACCTGCGGCAGGGTAGCGCTGGCGAAGTACACGAAGATGCCGTCGGAGGCCTGCCCGGCGGACTTCGGCGTACCGCCGGTGCCCGGGGTCTGCAGGTAGATGCCGTTGAAGCCGCCGGTGGGGTACGCCGCGGTGACCACGCCCCGGGTGGTGACCTGCTGGCCGGCCTTCGGGGTGGTGTCCCCGGTGCCCTGGATCTCCGCGATCGGGGTCACGTCCGCGGGCCCGGTCGGCGTGGCCGTCGGCGTCGCGGTGGGGGTTGCGGTCGGGGTGGCCGTGGGGGTGGCCGTCGGCGTCGGGGTGGGCTCGGCGCCACCGCCGGAGTTCTGCGGGGTCGGCGTACCGACGGCGAAGTCGACGCTGTTGTTGTCGGTGTCGACGATCGGGGTCTTGCGGGCCGCGGAGGTGGTGCTGCTCATCACCGGGGCCGCGGCGGTCTCGACATTGTCGGTCCCACTGGCGGTGCCGGTGCCGAGGATGTCGACGTACGCCCCGGCGGGGTCCTTCAGCCGGGCGACCGCGTTGGTGGCGCTGAAGCCCAGGTTGGCGCAGTCCGCGTCGGGGGTCGGCAGGGCCTGGGTGCCGGCGTTGCCCTTGGCTCCCTGGACCAGGAAGTAGCCGTTCGGCTGAATGGTCCCGCTCAGCGTGCAATTGTTGGTGCCGCCGCCGGTGTTCGACCGCTGTTCGAGGACCCAGCCGGTGAGGTCGACGGCGGTGCCGGAGGTGTTGTACAGCTCCACGAAGTCATGGGTCAGGGTCGCGCCGGCGTTGCCGCCACCGCCGTACAGCTCGCTGATGACGACATTGTTCGAGATGGCCTGGGCCGGTGGGGCGGCCAGCCCGGCTGCCACCACGGCAGCGGTCGCGGCGAGCCCGACCAGGGTCAGGCCGCGACGCACGGAGGGAGTGCGGGTCATTGCATTCCAATCTGAGGGTCCGATGACGGGGTCATGGCACTTTCTCAGTGCTCAGCCAGGGGGAATCGGGGTTGTGGCGTACTCCGGGTGACAGATTGATGAACTTCCGGGAATGGAACAACGATTGTGGCGTTCGTCACACAGCGCGGTGCCAGCGCGCGGACAGCGTGGTCGGGGCCGGATCTGCCGATACCGTTGCGGCGCAACGGATACAGCGCCGAATGCGGGTGAACGACCGGGCACGACCCCGGGGTAAGCCTTAGAAATCCCTTAGAGAATCGGTTTGGTTTCTTGGGATCACTGTGTCAGTGTGATCTCGGAACGATAACGAAACGGTCTCGATTGAACAGGATTTATTGTGAGCGAACTTGATCACCTGGCTCCGGCGCCCAAGAAGCGCGGCCCGAAGCGGGCTGCCCTGACGCGTCGTCAGCTTGTTGCCAAGTACGCCGGCCGCATCGGACTGCCGAGCCTGGCAGTTCTGGCGGCGACCGCCGGAGTGGCGTTTGCCATCGGCGGCCCCGGTACCAGCAACCTGGAAGCCCAGCCCGCCGCGGTGCAGAGTGTATCGCGTGATTTCGCCAGTCGCCCTGATCGCGGTGGTGAGCGTACCCCGAGTGAGTCGGCCGCGCCGACCGCGGATCCCACCGCGGACCAGACTACCGATCAGGAAGCCGCTGCCGAGGACCAGAAGGCCAAGGAGCAGCAGGGCCCGGTGGAGATGAGCGCCCAGCCCGCCGAGACCACCGCGTCCAAGTCGGCCGCCCCGAGCCCGTCGAAGACCTCGGCCTCCGCGCAGACTCAGCAGGCCGCCTCCGGCACCACCTGGTACGCCACCGAGACCGTCAACGTACGCTCCGGCGCCTCCGCCAGCAGCGACCAGCTCGGCAGCCTGAACAAGGGCGACGCGGTCAAGGGCACCGGCAAGACCTCCAACGGGTTCACCGAAGTCACCTACAACGGCAAGTCCGGCTGGGTGAGCTCGGAGTTCCTGAGCAAGGACAAGCCCGCCGCCGACACGTCGAGCAGCGCGAAGGCCGATACCTCCAAGGCCGCCCCGGCTCCCCAGACCAACTCCGGTTCCTCGAACTCCTCCCAGTCCGCCGGCTCCAGCAGCAGCGGCGGCGGTTCGGTGCCGCAGTCCACGAGCTGCGGCTCGCTGCCCGGCCTGCAGCCGAATGCGGTGAAGGTGCACCAGGCGCTGTGTGCCCAGTTCCCGGCGATCTCCTCCTACGGCGGTGTCCGGGAGGCCGACGGCGGTTACCACTCCTCCGGTCGCGCGATCGATGCGATGGTCTCCAACCAGGCCCTGGGCCAGGCCGTGGCCAACTATGTCCGGGCCAACGCCGGCTCGCTGGGGGTCACCGAGGTGATCTGGAACCAGCAGATCTGGACCACCCAGCGCTCCTCCGAGGGCTGGCGCGCCATGGCTGACCGTGGGTCGGCCACCGCCAACCACATGGACCACGTGCACGTGTCCGTGAGCTGAGCCCCGCTGGACCGGGCCGATCGATTTCCGGTCCGACCAGGAAGAAGACCCCGACGTGAAGTCCCTCACGTCGGGGTCTTCGGCGTTGATCAAGCTTTCAACAACACCTATTATTGAGTGAGTACTCAAAAGTACGTACCCTACTCTCAGCTCCCAGACGGAGCCACTCGAGGAGAAGCACTCACCATGTCGCTCGTCCAGACTCTCCGGACCCGCCACCATGCCGCCCGCACCACCCGCGCGATCAACCGCGTGATCCGCGCCGCCGCGACGTCGACCATGCGCGACGAACTGATCGCGGTCTCGCAGCGCCAGTACCCGCGGCACTGAGCCGCACCGGGCGGGAACTTCCGGCGGATAGTTCCGCGCCCGAACCCTTTCCTCTGTAGCCGGGAAGACGGTGTCATCGACGGTGACCCGTGAGCCACCGTGGCTCATTCTCCCCGCCCCCAGAGGAGTTCCCATGTGCTCGGACTGCGTCCGATCCGCCCCCGCCACCCCCGCCCCGACCCTCCCCGCCGCCCGCTCCGGATTCCCCGGCCGGCTCAGCCGCCGCGGCGTACTGGGCCTGGGGGCGGCGGCAGCCGCCGGACTCACCGTCGGCGGCAGCCTGCTGGTGACCGAGGTCGCCAACGCCGCGGTCAAACCGCCGACGATCATCCCGACCGCGGAGTGGGGCGCCAAGCCCGCCACCACCAGGATCGACCTCAGCGAGTACCGGCCCACCTACCTGGTGATCCACCACATGGCGACCCCGAACAATGTCGCCACCACCAAGGCCGCCGCGTACCAGATCGCCCGGGACTGCCAGAGTTGGCACCTGGGCAACGGCTGGGGCGACACCGGCCAGCACTTCAGCGTCAGCCGTGGTGGGTACGCCCTGGAGGGCCGGCACGGCTCGCTGAACGCACTGCGCGGCGGCAAGAATTTCCCGATCGGCATTCACGCCCGCGGCGGCAATGACCGCTCGATCGGGATCGAGACCCAGGGCACGTTCACCAGCGAACTGCCCCCGGCCGCCCAATGGAAGACGCTGGTCCAGCTCGCCGCCTACATCTGCCAGCAGTACCGGATCCCGACCAGCCGGATCATCGGTCACCGCGATGTCAACGGCTCCTCCACCGCCTGCCCCGGAAACACCCTGTACGCCGCCCTGCCCCGGTTCCGCCAGGAGGTCGCCAAGCTGCTGAGCAGCGATCCCGGGCCCGCACCCGAGCCCGCGCCGGAGTTCGTCTGGGCCGTCGTCGGGCTCGGTGACCGGGGTTTCCGGACCAAGGTCGTCCAACACCTGCTGCGCCAGTCCGGGCGCAGTGTCGAGGTCGACGGCAGCTTCGGCCCGAAGACCGAGGCGGCGGTGAAGAGCTTCCAGAAGGCCGCTCAGCTCGACGCCGACGGGGTGGTCGGCAAGGTCACCTGGCCACGGCTGGCGGTGACCGTACGCAACGGGTCGACCGGCGAGGCCGTCAAGGGTGCGCAGGTGGCGCTGAACGCCCGCGGCGCCGGGCTGCAGATCGACGGCAGCTTCGGTCCGGCGACCACCGCGGCTGCGCGGAGTTTCCAGCAGAGCGCCAAGCTGGTCGTCGACGCGGTGATCGGCCCGAAGACCTGGAACGCGCTGACCAAGTAGCGCTCGGTCCACCGGGGTCGGGCTCAGAGTGCGCCGGAAGCCCAGAGCATCCCGGTGGTCGGGCCGAGCCGGTTCGCGTACGCCAGGGCCTGCCCGTCGGTGAGCCCGGCGACGAAATCGACGATCCCGCGCCCGCGCCACATCCGGGCCAGCTCGGTGTCGGAGGTCCGTCCACCCAGCCACTCCGGATGGGTATCGCGGACCTCCACATACTGCGCCTCGGCCAGCTCGACCAGATCGATCAGCCGGTGGGGGGCCTTCACCGCATCCATCCGGTCGGCCAGCCACTCGTCGAAGACCCGGACCAACTGGCTGATCGTGTGCGCCTGCCCGCGCTGCAGCATCGCCAGGTCCGGGCGGTGCAGCACGAAGTACTGGTGGATGAACTTCAGCACCTGCATCTCGTGCCACTGCGCCGGGCGTACGGTCACCAGCGGGGCCCGCATCGGCGGCGTCCGACCGAGCAACTGCCCGGTCAGCACCACCGCCGAGGAGAACCGATCGATCCAGGACCCGGTGAACCGCGAGATCGACCGGTGCGCGGCCATCGACCCGTCATAGGGCACCGTGAGCACCCCGGAGACGAATTCCTCCCCGATCGCGCGGACCGCGGCGGCGAAGTCGTCGTCGTTGTAGATCCAGCCGTCCTTGGCCGCCATCCGCCGGCGCAGCGTCTCCAGGCCGATCCCGGGGGTGCGGCTCAGGACGGCGATCTCGCGTTCGGACAGGCTCTCCAGCCAACTGCGCTGGTCCTCCCAGGCGCGCAGTTCCCCGGCGATCGGGGAGAACTGCAGCACCCCCGAGCGGTGGAAATCCTCCAGGTCGTGCAGGGAGTAGGCGACGTCGTCGGCCAGATCCATCACCGAACATTCCAGGCTCTGCCGACCCGGTTCCAGCTGCATGATGTCGAGCACCTCGATCATCTCGGCCAGGTCGGGGACGTAGGCGTTGAACTTTCCCGAGCCCGGCCCGTCCGGCCCGTGCCCGGCGCCGCGCGGCTGCTCCTGCCAGGTCCGCGGATGCGGGGAGGGGACGCTCAGGCGCCCCCAGGGGTATTTCAGCACTGCCGCGCGGACCGCCGCGGTGAGGTTCAACCCGTCCTGACCGGTGCCGTACACCTCCAACTTGGTCAGGATCCGGAAGGTCTGCGCATTGCCCTCGAACCCGTCGTTCAGCCCGAAATGATCCCGGGCCAGCCGGTCCAGGGTCCGTTCGCCCAGGTGCCCGAACGGTGGGTGCCCGAGGTCGTGGGAGACCGCGCCGGCCTGTGCGACCACTGGATCCAGCCCGCCGAGCCGGTCGAGTTCGTCGGGATCCTCGGTGTCGGCCAGCCCGACGGCCAGCGAGCGGGCGACCGTGGTCACCTTGATCGTGTGGGTGAGCCGGTTGTGCACCACTTCGCCGGTCGCGCCGGCCGAGACCACCTGGGTGACCTCGGAGAGGCGGGCGAAGGCCGGGGCGAACCGGATGCGTTCCAGGTCGATCCGGAAATCGGAGTCCGAGCCGAGCGAGTGCGGGGTCCAACTGGCGTCCTCGATCATGGCGCGCGCGATTCGGCGCTCCATCAGTTCGACCAGATCACGTTCCGCGGGGGATTCGCCCATACCCCCGAACCTACCCGCCCCGGCGGCGCGGCGACCCACGGCCTCGGCGTACCGGCGCCTTGTTTAGGCTGGCCACCATGAGCACACCGGTCGATCCCACCGCAACCCAGGCCTGGCAGTCCCTCACCTCACTTTCCGCCGAGTTCCGGCCCGACCTGCGCGGCTGGTTCGCCGATCCCGAGCGGGCCGCGTCGCTGACGCTGACCGCCGGCGATCTGTACGTCGACCTGTCGAAGAATCTGCTCACCCCCGAGGTCCGGACCGCGCTGCTGGCCCTGGCCAACGAAACCGGGGTGCTGGATCGGGCCCGGGCGATGTTCGCCGGGGAGCGGATCAACGTCACCGAGAACCGGTCGGTGCTGCACACCGCGCTCCGGCTGCCGCGGGAGGCCGAGCTGGTCGTCGACGGAGAGGACGTCGTCGCACAGGTGCACGCCGAGCTCGACAAGATGTACGCCTTCGCCGACAAGGTGCGCTCGGGGGAGTGGCGCGGGGTGACCGGTCGGCCGATCAGCACGGTGGTCAACATCGGGATCGGCGGCTCCGATCTCGGGCCGGTGATGGCGTACGAGGCGCTGAAGCCGTACGGGAAACTCGGGCTGGAGTGCCGCTTCATCTCCAACATCGATCCGACCGACAACCTGGAGACCCTGTTCGGGCTGGACCCGGAGACGACGCTGTTCATCGTGGCGTCGAAGACGTTCAGCACGCTGGAGACGCTGACCAATGCCCGGCTGGCCCGGACCTGGCTGGTCGAGGGCCTGGTCGCCCGGGGCGCGATCGCCGGTGGCGAGGACGCGGCGCGGGAGGCGGTCGCCCGGCATTTCGTCGCGGTGTCCACCGCGCTGGACAAAGTCGCGGAGTTCGGGATCGATCCGGCCAACGCATTCGGGTTCTGGGACTGGGTCGGCGGGCGCTACTCGGTCGACTCGGTGGTGGGGACGTCGCTGGCCTGCTACATCGGCCCGGGCGCGTTCGGGGAATTCCTGGCCGGCTTCCACGCCATCGACGAGCACTTCCGGACCGCGTCGCCGGTGCAGAACGTGCCGCTGCTGATGGGCCTGCTGAACGTCTGGTACGCCAACTTCCTCGGTGCCGACACCCATGCGGTGCTCCCGTACGCCCAGTATCTGCACCGCTTCCCGGCGTACCTGCAGCAGCTGACGATGGAGTCCAACGGCAAGTCGGTGCGCTGGGACGGCTCCCCGGTGACCACCCAGACCGGCGAGATCTTCTGGGGCGAGCCCGGGACCAACGGTCAGCACGCGTTCTATCAGCTGATCCATCAGGGGACCCGGTTGATTCCGGCCGACTTCATTGCGGTGGCGAACCCGGCGCACCCGCTCAAGGACGGCGACGCCGACGTGCACGAGCTGTTCCTGGCCAACTTCTTCGCCCAGACCAAGGCGCTGGCCTTCGGCAAGACCGCCGAGGAGGTACGCGCGGAGGGGACCGCGCCGGAGATCGTCCCGGCCCGGGTCTTCGCCGGGAACAAGCCGACCACCTCGATCATGGCGCCGGAACTGTCCCCGCGGGTGCTCGGCGAACTGATCGCGCTGTATGAGCACATCACCTTCGTCGAGGGGGCGGTGTGGGGGATCGATTCCTTCGATCAGTGGGGCGTCGAGCTCGGCAAGCAGCTGGCCAAGGAACTCACCCCGGCCGTCGCCGGGGACGCCGGCGCGCTGGCCGAACAGGACTCCTCGACCAAGGCGCTGATCAGCTACTACCTCAACAACCGGGCCAACTGAGGCCGCGGCTCAGCTCGCGGCGAGAGCCTCGTCCACAGAGGTCTCCCGCGGGCCGAGCGTCGGCCGGCGCTGGGTGAGGACATCGATCGCCATCTTGATGTTCGCCCCGACCTCGCGGAACTCGCCCCACTGCCAGGTGCGCGAATCGGGCCGGACGGAGGTGTCGCCGACCCCGATCGCGTCGATCCCGACCGCGCGGCAGGTGGCCAGCGCACGCGGCACGTGGTACTGCTGCGACACCACCGTCAGCGCGTTCACCCCGAAGATCTCCTTGGCCCGGACACAGGAGGCGTACGTGTCGAACCCGGCGTAGTCGGCGACGACCTTGCTGGCGGGTACCCCGCGGCGGATGAGCCAATTCCGCATCCCGTCGGGCTCGTTGTACGACTGGGTGCTGTTGTCCCCGGAGACCAGGATCACCCGCACCTTGCCGGCCTGATAGAGCTCCAGCGCGGTCTGCAGCCGGCCCTCCAGGAAGGGGGAGGGGCGGCCGCTGGGGTAGATCTCGGCCCCCAGTACCAGGGCCACCGGGCGGGTCGGCGCGGAGGCGACGGTGTACTGCTTGTCGGCGGTGGTCCCCTGCACGAAGGCGGTGGGTCCGCCGATCACCAGGGCGGAGATCCCGAGCAGCGCCGCGGCCGCGACGGCCAGCCGGCGTCCGGTGCGGCGCCGGCGGGTCGCTCGGTCGCCGGGGGATCGGGTCGGGCTCGGTCCGGTGGTGCGCTGGGTGAGAGTCACGTTCCCAAGGATACGGAGGGGGAGTACCTCGCCCGATCGGCCGCAGGTCGTCGGGCGGGGGTACTGCGGTGTGATCGGCCCCGGAGGAACCCCGGGCTCGGGGCGACACCTGCTGTTCATGATCAGGAAAGCTGCCCCGAATACGGTCCTCGACGCCCAACCCCTGCAGAAAGCTGGACCCATGTCTCTCCTCCGAAAGAGCGTCGCGGTGCTGGCAACCGCGTTGCTCGGCACCGGACTCCTCACCATCCCGGCCCACGCCGTCGACGCCCTGCCGCGGATCCCCGGCCGCGCCACGGACGCCGAAACCCTCACCCTCGCGGTCATCGGCGACTACGGCGGCTGTGGGGTGGACCGAACCTGCGACCAGGAATACAAGGTGGCCGACCTGGTGCACTCGTGGAACCCCGATGCCATCCTCACCACCGGCGACAACACCTACCAGCAGGGTCTCCCGGAGGAAGTCGTCAAGGCCCAGGCGCCGTACAAGGCCGACATCGACGCCGGGCGGTTCTTCCCGATCATGGGCAATCACGACTACGGCAACGGCTGCAACGCCGCCTCGGTCCAGCCGAGCGTGGACTACTTCAAGGTGCCGGTGGCGTTCGTCGCCGGGTTCGGGAAGAACCTCGTCGACTTCCTCAATCCCGACGTGAACTGCCAAAGCGGTGCTGCGCCGGCCATTCTGGGTGCCTATCAGGACGCGGTGAGTTCCTCGACCGCGGCGTGGCAACTCACTGGCGCGCACCAGCCGGTGTTCTCCTCCGGCAAGGCCGGCAACAACCCCGACCGGGCCTGGGTCATGCAGTCCGGAGTCGACCTCGTCCTGTCCGGACATGACCACCACGCCGAGCACATCACCACCGCCGAGGGCTACAATATCGCGATCACCGGCAATGGCGGGGCCGGCACCACCCCGTTGTTCGGGGCGACCACCGGCAGCCAGTTCCGCGATGCCGACCATTTCGGTGCCATGCGGCTGAGCATCACCGCCGACACCCTCAAGGCCGATTTCGTCGACACCGCCGGTGCGGTCCGCTACTCCTTCACTCTGAAGAAGGACGCCGCCGGCAAGGCCTATGTCGCCGAGCGGACGCCGTGGACCGACCCGGGGCAGGGGGCGGGAAATCAGAATCCGGTGCCGGGCACCTCGCGCGTCGGGTTCGACGCTGCCGCCGGCACCTCCACCGGACTCCGCGCGGTCAGCTATGAGGACGGTCCCTTCGAGCAGACCACGGTGGCCGGACGTCCGGCCCTGCAGTTGCTGACCAACCCCCGGGGCGGCGGCAACTACCTGTACCTGCAGGCCGACGATGCCCTGCTGAACGGTGGTCCCTACAACGCGACTGCGACGATCCAGTACCGCTCGGAGGTCGCGGGCAGCTTCACCCTGCAGTACGACAATCAGGCCACCGGCGCGGCGTACAGCTCGGCGGCCAGTGTGAATATTGCCCCCGATCAGGTCGGCCAGTGGCGTACGGCCACGATTGCACTGCCGAACATCAAGTTCAACAACCGGCAGAACAATGGCTCGGACCTGCGGCTGCTCGCTCCGGCGAATCTGCCGTTGGCGGTCTCCGGGATCACGATCGACGTCGAGCAGATTCCCGCGACCCCGAGCGGGCCCAAGGTCGACGCGGTGGAGATGGTCATCGGGAGTGAGCCGAGCGGACTGACCTGGATCCCCTACGAGTCGGGTCCGGCCCACGAGATCACGATCGACGGGGAGCGTGCGCTGCAGGTGGATCGGAACACCTTCAACACCGGCAACAATCTCTACCTGAGCGTCGATGATCGCTACGTCACCGGCGGTCCCTACTCCGCGATGGCGACGTTCCGGTTCCGCTCGCCGGTGGCCGGCTCGTTCGTGCTGCAGTACGAGAACAAGGAGCGGGGCAGTGCGTACTTCTCCGCGGAACGGGTGTACGTCCGCGCCGATCAGGTCGATCAGTGGCTCACCGCCTCGGTGAACCTCGACAGCGCGATGTTCCAGAACCGACAGAACGGGAATGCGGACATGCGGATCGTGGGGGCGAACAACCTGCCCTTCATCATCGGGTCGATCCGGGTCGACCTGCTGAGCACTCCGGAGCAGATCGCAGCCCGGGACGCGGTCAGCGCTGCCGAGAAGGCCGCCAAGCCGACGGGGGGACTCGATACCCGAGCCAAGGTCGACGCCGCGTCGGCCGCCCTGGTCGCGGCCCGCGGCAAGGTCGCGGCGCTCACCGAGGGTCAGTTCCGGTCGATCCTGACCGAGCGTCTGGATGCGGTCGACGCAACTGTCAGGGCGGCCGCCGAGGAACTCCGCATTCGCGAGGCGATCGACCGTGCGAACTCGCTGTTGGCGGGCATCAAGGCCGCCGACCTGACCTCGTCGGCGGCGATCGATACCGCGATCGCCGACCTGGCGCGGGCGCGTGAGGTCATTGCCACGATTCCCGCCGAGCGTCGCGGCTCCCTCGCGGCGGATACCGAGGCCGCGGTGGTCCGGATCGGGGACGCAATCGCGGCAAACCTGCGGGCGGACAAGGGCGGGGCGCCGTCCCCAATCAGCGACGCGTGGCTGACCGCGGTGATCGACGCCGAGTACACCGCCCGGGGCGAAGCCGGCCTCAAGGATCGGGTACAGGGCATCGTGAACCGAACGGCGACCGGCAAGCGCGTGAACGAGGCGATCACGAAGTACCTCGCCGCACGCTGAGCCGAACCTGAGCGGGCGGGCACACATCCGTGTGCCCGCCCGTTCACGCTCCTCCCGGATCAGGCCGGAGGGTTCTCGGGGTCGCCCCCGACCCGGTTGTCCCGGTTCAGCCCGTCGATCGCTTCCTTCTGCTCGGTGGTCAGCTCGAAGTCGAACAGGGCGATGTTCTCCCGGATCCGGCTCGGGGTGACCGAGCGGGGGAAGACGATGAGGTCGTTCTGCAGGTGCCAGCGCAGGATCACCTGGGCCGGCGTACGCCCGACCTCCTCGGCGATGTGGGTGATCAGCGGGTTGCCGATGTCGTGATTGCGGCCCAGCGGGCTCCAGGACTGGGTGAGGATGCCGTGCTCGTCGTTGAAGGCGCGCAGGTGCGGGCGGGTGTGGCTGGGATGCACCTCGATCTGGTTCACCGCCGGAACCACCGACCCGGCCTCGAGCACGTCGGTCAGGTGATGTTCGAGGAAGTTCGACACCCCGATCGAGCGGGTCAGGCCCTGCCGCTGCAGGTCCTCCAGCGCCAGCCAGGCCTGGACGTAGGTGCCCGGGACGGCCCAGTGGATCAGGTAGAGGTCGACCTGGTCCAGGCCCAGCTTCTCCAGGCTCTCGGCCAGGGCGGCCGGGGCGTCGGTGTGTCGGTCGTTCCACAGCTTGGTGGTGATGAACAGTTCCTCGCGCGGGATCCCGGACTCCCGGATCGCCTGCCCGACCCCCTCCTCGTTGCCGTAGATGGCGGCGGTATCGATGTGGCGGTAGCCGGTCTCGAGCGCGGTACGCAGCGCCGGCACGATGTCGTCGGAAGAGATCTGCCACACGCCGAAACCGAGCTGCGGAATGGTGTGCCCGTCGTTGAGCACCAGGTCAGGAACAGTCATGGCCCCCATCCCATCACGCCGGTCAAGCTCGAATGGTTCGGCGCGCGACGGACGAGTAACCTGCCGCCCGTGACTAAACCTCGGTGGTCCGCATGGCAGGTCGTCTTCGGGTTCGGGCTGGTCAGTCTCTTCGCCGACATGGTCTATGAGGGGGCCCGGTCGCTGTACGGACCGGCCCTGCTCGCGCTGGGCGCCAGTGCCGCGGTGGTGGGTCTGGTCACCGGTGCCGGGGAGGCGATGGCGCTGGTGCTGCGGCTGTTCGCCGGGCCGATCGCCGATCGCCGCGGCGCGCACTGGTCGTTCACCATCGTCGGCTACGGGCTGACCGCGGTGTGTGTCCCGCTGCTCGCGGTGACCCCGCGGCTGGGCGCGGCCGGGCTGCTGGTCGGCTCGCTGCTGATCCTGGCCGAACGGGCGGGCAAGGCGGTGCGGTCGCCGTCGAAGTCGGCGCTGCTGGCCCAGGCGGCCCGCTCGGTCGGGCGGGGGAAGGGCTTCGGGGTCCACAAGGCGCTGGACCAGCTCGGCGCCTTCTCCGGGCCGCTGCTGGTGGCCGCGATCGTCGCGTTCACCGGGTCGATCTGGACCGGCCTGGCCTGGCTGGCGGTGCCGGGGGCGATCGCGCTGGTCATCCTGCTGGTGATCCGGCGCGCGGTCCCGGACCCGACCGTCTACGACCCGAAACCGTCCGCGGCGGCGAAGCCGGCACCGCAGAGCTGGTGGCGCGCCGCCCTGGGGGCCAACCTGCCGGGGGCCTTCTTCGGCTATGCCATCGCGATGGCGCTGACCACCGGGGGACTGGTGACCTTCGCGGTGCTGTCGGTCCACCTCAGCCGGCAGGGCGTCCCGACGGCCGCGATCCCGGTGGTGTACGCCGGGGCGATGCTGGTCGAGGCGATCGCGGCGCTGCTGACCGGCTGGGCGTTCGACCGGCTCGGCTCCCGGGTGCTGCTCGTGGTGCCGATCCTGGTGGCACTGGTGCCGGCGCTGGCGTTCGGGCCGGTCCTCGGGGTGACCCTGGTCGGGGTGGCGGTGTGGGCGCTGGCCTATGGCATCCAGGACTCCACGATCAAGGCGCTGGTGGCTGACCTGGTTCCGGCGCACACGCTGGCCAGCGCCTACGGGATCTTCGCCGCGATCCAGGGGGTTTTCGCGATCGGTGGCGGCTTCCTGGCCGGCTACCTGCTGGACCGGTCGGTGCCGGCGCTGATCGTGGTGATCGCGGTGGCCCAGGCGGTGGCCCTGGTCCTGCTGATCATCACGCTGCGCCGGGTGCATCGGGCCGGCTGACCGGTCGGGCGCGGTTCCTGGTCCGATCCTGCCGCCAGAAGGCGAATTCATGCGACTTTGCCCTCTGCGGCGAGGTCTGGAGGCAGGATCGGGACACCGCGGCGCAGTGCCAGCGCGTGCCGGATCCAGGGCAGGGCCCGATCTTCGAGGTGTTCCCAGGCCAGCCGGATGACCATCCACCCCTCGGTCTGCAGATCGTTGGATTTGGTCCGGTCGTCGATGAAGGCCCGGTGGCTGCGATGGAACTCCCATCCGTCGAACTCGATCGCGATCCGATGCTGCGGAAAGATCAGGTCGACCACCCAGCCGGCCTTCGAGACCCGCACGTTGGTGCGCCAGCCGGTGATTCCGGCCCGGCGCAGCATCTGGTGCAGCATCCGCTCGGCCTCCGACCACGGCCGGTCCCGGGAGTCCCGCAGAATCTGCCGCCGCTCCGGGTTGCCGGTGCGCCCCGGCATGGCGGCAAGGGCGGTCCACATCTGGGCCAGCGCCTGCTCGGCCCGGTGCTCGCCACTGTGCAGCAGCACCTCGTCGACGACCGCACCCCCGAGCGCGGGGATCAGATCCACCGCGGTGTAGGCCGGCGTGGTGAACCGCAGCGTCGCCTCAGCGGTGAAATCCAGCGGGATGACCCGGCGCACCGCGGTGATGTGGTCGCTGCCGAAGCGGTGGCGGCTGGCGACGGTGAGCCGGATCGGTGGCTCCTGCTCCCGCCAGCCGAGCCAGCGGGCTCCGAGGCCGAGCACGATCGCGTCCGGATCCTTCAGAGCGGTCGCCCGGATCAGGGCCCGGGCGGAGAGCTCGTCGGAGTAGATGCCGGGGAGCAGCCGGATCAGGCCGCCCTTGCGCTGGAGCGCTCGGATGCGCGCTCGGTCCTGGGTGAGTCGAAGTACCTCCACACCGGGAAGGCTGGAAATTTGGGGCTGAATCGTGCGGTGCTGCTCGGGATCGTGTCCCGATCGTGACACCAGATGCCCGATTCGGCCCGAATCCGGCCCATTTCGGGCATCTGGTGGCAGGATCGGCCCACTGCGGGCCCCTGACCTGCCCGCAAACACGGGCCGGGGCGGATGGTTGACCGTGAAAGAATGTGCGGCATGTCGTCTTTGCCTTCCCAGCTCGCTGCGCGGATCGAGGCCGTTGCCGGAATCGATCCCGAGTTGCGCGCGGCCACCAAGCCGCAGTTCGGTCACTACCAGTCGAACGTGGCGCTGCGCCTGGCCAAGAGCGAGGGCAAGCCGCCGCGCGAGATCGCGCAGCGGATCGTCGCCGAGGTCGACCTGTCCGATCTGTGCGAGACCCCCGAGGTGGCCGGGCCGGGCTTCATCAACTTCCGGTTGCGCAATGACGTGCTGGCCGGCACCGCGACGCAGATCCTCGAGGATCCGCGGTCCGGGGTCACCTCCACCGAGCACCCGCAGACGGTGGTGATCGACTACTCCTCCCCGAATGTGGCCAAGCAGATGCATGTCGGCCACCTGCGGACCACGATCATCGGCGACTGCTTCAACCGGGTGCTGAGCGCGGTCGGGAACATGGTGATCCCGCAGAACCACATCGGTGACTGGGGCACCCAGTTCGGCATGCTGATCGAGGAGATCCTCGACGAGGGGATCGACGCCAGCACCCTCACCCTGGATGAGTCCGACGCGCTCTACAAGCGGGCCGCGGCCCGGTTCCGGGAGGATCCCGAGTTCGCCACCCGCGCCCGGGCCCGGGTGGTGGTCTTCCAGGGCGGGGACGAGGAGTCCCTGGAGATCTGGCGCCAGTTGATCGACACCTCCAAGGCCGGCTTCAACGAGGCCTACGACCGGTTGAACGTGCTGCTCACCGACGCCGACCTGGCCGGCGAATCGACCTACAACGACGACCTGCCGGTGGTGGTCCGCGAACTCGAGGAATCCGGCGTCGCGGTGATCGACAACGGCGCCCTGTGCGTGTTCGTCGAGGGTTTCTCCGCCCCGTTGATCATCCGCAAATCCGACGGCGGTTACGGGTACGCCACCACCGATCTCGCCGCGATCCGGCGCCGGGTCCGCGACCTGCACGCCGACCGGATCATCTACGTCACCGACGCGCGGCAGGCCGGCCACTTCGCGCAGGTCTTCGCCGTGGCCCGCAAGGCCGGCTACCTGCCCGACAACGTGCAGGCCGAACACGTCGGCTACGGCATGGTGCTGGGCACCGACGGCAAACCGTTCAAGACCCGCGACGGCTCCGCGGCGTCGCTGTCCAGCCTGCTCGATGCCGCCGAGGAGGAGGCGAGCCCGGCGGTCGCCCTGGCGGCGATCAAGTACGCCGACCTGTCCAACGGGCTGCAGAAGGACTACGTCTTCGACGCCAACCGGATGGTGCAGACCACCGGCGACACCGGCCCCTACCTGCAGTACGCCCACGCCCGCTGCTGTCAGGTGCTGCGCAACGCCGAGGCGATCGACGACGCCCACGTGGGCCCGATCACGGTGTTGGCGGAGCCGGCCGAACAGACCCTGGCGCTGACCCTGTCCCGGTTCGGGGAAGTGGTGGCCAACCTGGCCGCCGATCTGCAGCCGCACAAGCTGTGCACCTACCTGTTCGAGCTGGCCACGGCGTACTCGACGTTCTACGAGCAGTGCCCGGTGCTGAAGTCCGAGGGCGCGGTCCGGGACTCCCGGCTCGGGCTGTGCGCGGCGACCCGTAATGTGTTGCGCACCGGGCTCAACCTGCTCGGTATCGAAGCTCCCGAACGGATGTGATCCCGATGGCTCGCACGATTGCCACGAACAAGAAGGTCGATCTCGATTCCCTGCTCGAGTTCATCCGGCCCCGCCACCGGATGACCCTGGTGACGATGCGCAAATCCGGGCTGCCCCAGCTGTCCCTGGTGACCGGCGGGGTCGACGAACAGGGGCGGATCGTCATCTCGACCTACCCCGGCCGGGCCAAGACCAACAACGCCGAGCGCCACCCGCAGGTATCGGTGCTGGTCCAGTCCGATGAGTGGAACGGGCCGTGGGTCCAGGTCGACGGCACCTGCGAGGTGCTGCACCAGCCGGAGTCCACCGACGGGCTGGTGGAGTACTTCCGCTGCATCTCCGGGGAGCACCCGAACTGGGACGAGTACCGCGAGGCGATGGCCCTGCAGAACAAGTCGCTGCTGCGGATCACCCCGACCGGGTGGGGCCCGATCGCGACCGGCGGGTTCCCGGCCGACATCGCCGCCAAGCTGGACGCCCAGGACGCCTGAGCCCCCGGGACGCGGGCGGGATCGGCGCCGACCGGCCCGCCCGGCTGACCTACCGACCGGGGAAACTAGGCCGTCTGCGCAGCGAGCCAGGCGGCCCCGATGATGCCGGCGTTGTTGCGATGCTTGGCCGGCACGATCGGCGTACGCAGGTCGAGGCGGGGCAGGAACTTGTCCGAATCCCGGGAGACCCCGCCGCCGACCACGAACAGCTCGGGCCAGAACAGCGCCTCGATGGTGGAGTAGTACTTCTGCAGCCGGGGCGCCCATTCCTTGTACGACAGGCCCTTCTTGTCCCGTACGCCGGAGCTGGCGACGGTCTCGGCGTCCTTGCCGTCGATCTCGATGTGCCCGAACTCGGAGTTGGGGATCAGGACGCCGTTGTGCAGCAGGGCGGTCCCGATGCCGGTGCCGAGGGTGGTCACGATGACCAGGCCGGACTGGTTCTGGGCGGCGCCGAATTGGGCCTCGCAGACTCCGGCCGCGTCGGCGTCGTTGAGCAGGTGGACCGGGCGGCCGAGCTTGTCGGCCAGCAGCTTTTCGGCTTCGCAGTCGAGCCACTCGGGGTCGATGTTCGCCGCGGTCCGCGTGACGCCGTGGGTGACCACCGCCGGGACGGTGATCCCGATCGGGGCGTCGGCGTCGACCTGGTCGGTGAAGTGGTCGACGACCTCGGCGACCACCTTGGCGACGTTCTTCGGCGTGGATTTCGACGGCGTCAGCAACTTGAACCGGTCGGTGGCGAGCTCGCCCGCCGTCAGATCCACCGGGGCACCCTTGATGCCGGAGCCGCCGATGTCGATACCGAGAATGGGCCGCGTCTTCATAAGGGTCACAGTAGCGCCGCGGCCCGGTTCCGTCACGAAGTCTTGCGGCCCTTGTCCTTCTTCTTCCGCGGGCCCTTCACCTCGTTACCGCCGAGGATCGAGAAGCCGCGCAGGATGATCCGGGGGCCGCCGGGGACCGGATCGACCTTGACGTCGGTGCCGCCCAGAAACGCGGCGCTCTCATCGCGGACGTCGACGCCCTCGGGCACCCGGATCTCGTTGCCGCCGAACAGGTTGAAGGAGTTGATGATGATCTCGTCGGATTCCCAGATCGCCTCGGTGAAGTCGAGGTCGGAGCCGCCGAAGATCGCGGTGATGTTGATCCGCTTGCGGGCGGTCCACTGGCCCTTGCGGGTGGTGCCGCTGAAGATCGAGACGATGTTGTCGTCCTCGCCCGAGTCGCCGGTCGACCGGGTGATCACCGGGCCGGCCGTCTCGCGCCGGGCGGGGGAGGGGTACGCCGGGGGCATCGGCACCAGGTCCCGGGTCAGCGGGGTGAGGTCATCGAAGGTGATCGCCCGCAGGGCCGCCTCGGTGCGCATCTCGTGTTCGTCCTTGGTGAGGCGACCTTCCTGGAAGGCGGTGTCGATCACCCCGAGGACCAGGTCGCGGTCCTGGTCGCTGGCACGCAGGTCGCCGCCCACGGCGGGCCCGACATCATTGGGTTCATAGGCGCTGCTCATGTATTTCACGCTACGCGTCGGGTGCCGGCCGGGCATCGGGGAAGGCCCCCAGTTCACACGGGGAACCCCGAGAGTTGGAGCGGGCGGCCGGAATCGAACCAACGTCATTCCTCAGGAAGAGGATCGTGCTGCCACTGCACCACGCCCGCAGAGAGATCAACCTTGCCACAGCCGCCGGGGGCGCGCCAAATCGGGCCCCCGGCGTACGCGGGTCAGCTCGGCTGCATCGTTCCGGTCTCGGCCAGGCGCAGGTGCCAGGAGAACGCCTGGGCGAGGTCGTGCGGGGTGTGCATCCGGCCGGCGTTGATCGCCTCGGCGTGCTTGACGTACTCGCGCAGCGGTTCCTTGTAGTCGGGGTGGGCGCACTTGTCGATGATCACCGCGGCCCGCTTGCGGGGGCTCAGGCCGCGGATGTCGGCCAGGCCCTGTTCGGTGATGATCATCGCGGTGTCGTGCTCGGTGTGATCGATGTGCGAGGCGAACGGGACGATGCAGGAGATCGCGCCGTTCTTGGCGGTGGACGGGGTGACGAAGGCGGAGACGAACGCGTTGCGGGCGAAGTCGCCGGAGCCGCCGATGCCGTTCATCACCCGGGTACCAGAGACGTGGGTGGAGTTCACGTTGCCGTAGATGTCGGCCTCGATCATGCCGTTGCAGGCGACCAGGCCGAGGCGACGGATCACCTCGGGGTGGTTCGAGATCTCCTGCGGGCGCAGCATGATCTTCTCCCGGAAGTACGCCGCGCGGCGGTTCATCTCCTCGGCCATCTTGGGGGACAGGGAGAACGCCGTGGCCGAGGCGAAGTCGAGTTTGCCGGATTCGATCAGGTCGACCATGCCGTCCTGGATCACCTCGGTGTAGGAGGTGAGGTGTTCGAAGGGGGAGTCGACCAGGCCGATCAGGACCGCGTTGGCGACGTTCCCGACGCCGGACTGCAGCGGCAGCAGGGACTTGGGCAGCCGGCCGCGCTCGACCTGGTGGACCAGGAAGTCGAGCAGATGGTTCGCGATCGCGATGGAGGCTTCGTCGGGTGCCTTGAACTCGGAGTTCCGGTCCGGTGCGTCGGTCTCCACGACCGCGATCACCTTGGCCGGGTCGACGTTGTAGGTCGTCTGCCCGATCCGGTCCTGCGGGCGGTTGATCATCACCGGGCGGCGGTTGGGCGGCAACGCGGTGCCGTAGTAGATGTCGTGCATGCCGAGCAGTTCCTGGGACTGCCAGGCGTTGACCTCGAGGATCACCTTGTCGGCCAGATCGAGCCAGGACTTGTTGTTGCCGACCGAGGACGCCGGGACGACCTGTCCGTCGGGGAGGACCTCGGTGACCTCGACCACGGCGACGTCGAGGGTGTCGAACACCCCCTCCCAGACCCGCTGGGCCAGGTGGGACAGGTGGATGTCGCTGTAGTCGATCGTGCCCTCGTTGATCTTGGCGCGCATGATCGGATCGGACTGGTAGGGCGTACGGAAGCCGATGCCGTCGACCGCGGCCAGATCGCCGTCCAGTTCGGGGGCGGTGGAGGCGCCGGTGAACAGGTCGATGGTGAACTCCTGGCCGGCGTCGTGGGCGGCTTTGATCCGCTTGGCGAGCGCGCCCGGCACGACCTTCGGATAGCCGGCGCCGGTGAAGCCGCTCATCCCGACCCGGTCCCCCGGCCGGATCTGGGCGGCCGCGTCCTCGGCGGACATGATCTTGCTGGCGAAGGCGGCGTTCCTGACGCGCTCGGACATCCTGTCTCCCCTCGAAGGCGGCCCCGGTCGTGGGCGGGCCGGCTAGGAAGACCCTATCGGGGGAGGTGCCGCGCGGGGGCTGCGGGGGACCCGATTTTGTTCGTGGATTCGGTGGGTCTCGGGCGGTCTGCTAAGCTGGCGCAGCCACGCGCTTGCGAATGTAGTTCAATGGCAGAACATCAGCTTCCCAAGCTGAGAATGCGGGTTCGATTCCCGTCATTCGCTCCACATATTCCCCCCTTGTCAGGCCGGGTTTCACCGGCCGCCGGTGGATCCTTCGAATACGCTCCGGTACGGATTTGCGTACGATCTGAGTCGAGCGGGGGACTGCGGTCGGGCTTTGCTGGACTGGTGGTTGATCACCCACCAGCGACCCCTGTGTACGATGATCAGCACCCCGCGGCCGCCACGCCCGGCGTACGCGGAGGTCCCGGGCCGAGGCCGGCCCGCCCGAATCGGCAAGGAGCCAGCCATGAATCCCAGGTCCGACGCGGTCGTTATGTTCGGCGCCACCGGCGACCTGGCCAAGAAAAAGCTCTTCCCGGCGCTCTACCATCTGGCCGACCACGGCGGCCTGGATTGCCCCGTGATCGGGGTCGCCCGCTCCGCCTGGGACGACACCACCCTCCGGGAGTACGCCGCCGCGGCGATCCAGCAGTCCGTCGGCGCCGACACCGACGACGCGGTCCTGCAGGACCTGCTCGGCCGCCTGCAGTACCTCTCCGGCGAGTACGGCGATCCGGAGACGTACACCCGGCTGGCCGGCATGCTCACCGGCGCCCAGATACCGGTGATCTACCTCGCGATCCCGCCGTCGATCTTCCCGTCGGTGATCGACGGGCTGCGCGAGTCCGGCCTGGCCGAACGCAGCCGTCTGGTGGTGGAGAAGCCGTTCGGCCGCGACCGCGCCTCCGCCCGGGAACTCAACCAAACCCTCTCCGGCGCCTTCGACCAGGACCGCATCTTCCGCATCGATCACTACCTCGGCAAGGAATCGGTGGAGGGGCTGCTCGCCTTCCGCTTCGCGAACACCCTGCTCGAACCGCTGTGGTCGCGCCAGTACGTCAAGAGCGTCCAGGTCACCTTCGCCGAAGGGTTCGGCACCGAGGGCCGGGCGGGCTTCTTCGACAACGTCGGGACCGTCCGCGACGTCCTGCAGAACCACCTCCTGCAAACCGTCACCCTGCTGGCGATGGAACCGCCGATCTCCGAGGACGCCGACTCCTACCGCGACGAGGAGGTCCGGGTCCTGAAACAGTGCGCCCCGTTGCGTCCCGAGGACACCGTGCTGGGTCAGTACGTCGGCTACCTCGACGAGGACGGGGTCGCCGACCAGTCCCGGACCGAGACCTTCGTGGCGACCAAGCTGACCATCGACTCCTGGCGCTGGGCCGGGGTGCCATTCTACCTGCGCGCCGGCAAATACCTGCCCGGCGCCGCCACCGAAGCCATCCTCGAGTTCCACCGCCCACCGCGGATGCTGTTCGCCGGGGAGGGTGCCACCGTACCCAAGGCCAACCGGATCCATCTGCGGCTGGGCCACAGCGACGGGGTCACGCTGGCGATGCAGGCCAAATCTCCGGGCAAACAGACTGTGACCCGGGAGGTCGGCCTCGATGTGGACTTCGCCTCCGCGCTCGGACAACGCCGCGAAGCGTACGAACGGCTGCTCGATGACGCGATGAGCGGCGCCCGCCACCGGTTCGCCCGGGAGGACACGATCAGTGAGGAATGGCGGATCGTCGACGAGATCCTGGACCAGGAGACCCGCCCGCTGCCCTACTACAAGCACACCTGGGGCCCGATCGAGGCCGACCGGCTCCCCGGCCCGGACGGCTGGCACGAGGTCTCCCTCAAGGTCTGAGGGCTCTGCCGCGTCCCTGTCTCAGGAACGCGACTTGGGTGTACGCCGAGTCCGGCGCACTATGGAATATGCCGCTCCCCATGGGCGGCCGGACAACGATGACCGTCAACCCACACCCGCGCAGCACCTGCTGCCAACCAGGAGGTCATCATGCCCACTGATTTCGCGACCGACAACGACAACGTCACCCCGATCGCCAGCGCGTTCGTCACCGACAACGGCATCGACACCGTCGTGGACCTGTTCGACGCCCCCGCCTTCAAGGTTGACGATTTCGTCGTCCGCCCGCACTGGGCCCGGGTCACCGCCAGCCAGGACCGGCGCGGCCGGGTCACCACCGACGTCCAGATCTCCGGTCTGGCCGGGGGCGAGACCGTCACCCTGAACTACCGGATCGGCAAGTCCCTGCGGACGCCGGTGCTGGTCCGCCAGATCGCCGCCGACGTGGTCGAGCACCACGGCATGGCCGCCTGAGCGCCGAAGATCCGGAAAACTCCGGCCGCCCGCCGCGGCCGGAAAACCTAGACTGAGTCGATGACCGTCACTGCGACGACCCCGGGCCCGGCGGAGATCCTGGCCCGGGCCTTCCACCACGACCCCTGGATGCAGTTCGTCGAACCCAGCCCGAGCAGACGTCCGGCGCTCGCCGCGGGGGTGTACGCCGGAATGCTCAACACCGGCACCGCCCACGGCACCAACGACATCACCGACGGCATCGGCTCGGCCACCTGGCTGCCCCGCACCAGGGCGACCACCGACCTCCTCGATGCCTTCCGCACCGGGCTCGGCCAGGCCGCCCTGCGCCTGGGCCCGGCCGCGCTGTACCGCCTGCTGAACACCGAACGCTTCGTCGAATCCACCGCCAACTCGGTGATGGCCGGCCGCGAGCACATCTACCTCGCCCTGCTCGGCGTCGACCCGGACCACGCCCATCAGGGATTCGGCAGCCGGTTGGTCCGCACCGGCCTGGCCCGCGCCGACGCCGCGGGCCTGCCGGTCTACCTGGAGACGTTCAACCCGCACAATCCGGGCTTCTACGAGCGGTTCGGCTTCCGGGTCCACCGCTTCGTCGACCGGCGCGGAATTCCGCCGTTCTGGGCGATGGTCCGCGAACCGGCCTGACCGTACGCGCCTACCCGCCGGTCAGCACCCGGGCCAGCGCCACCACGCCCATCAGACACGGGACCGAGGCCACCGACGTCACGGTCACCACATCCCGGGCCAGGCGTACCGACTGCTCATAGCGCATCGCGAAGATGAACACGTTCTGCGCGGTCGGCAGCCCCGCCATCACCGTCACCGCCAGGGTCACCACCGGATCCAGCCGGAACACGAAGTGCGCCAACAGCAACGCGCTGATCGGCATCACCAGCAGCTTCAACACCGAAATCACCCCGACCTCGGCCAGGTCCACCAGCTTCGGCAGCGGCGACAGCCGCAGCGCGATCCCGAAGGCCAGCAGCATCGACGGCACCGCCATCCCCGCGATCAGCTCGATCGGATCCATCAGCAGCTGCGGCACCTTCCAGCCGGCCAGGTTCACGATCAGCCCGAGCAGGCTCGCCACCGTCAGCGGATTCCGCAACGGCAGGGTCAGATTCCGCGCCCAGGAGACCGGTTTCCCGTCCCGCTTGGCCTTGCGCGCATCCAGCACGGTCAGCCCGAGCGGCTGCAGGATCAGCAACTGCAGCAGCAACAGCGGCGCCACCCACGAGGTATCGCCCAGCACGTACGCCGCGATCGGCACACCCATGTTGTTGGCGTTCTGGTAGCTCGCCCCGTACATTCCGATGATCCGCGCCGACAGCGTCCGCTTCCAGCGCAGCGAAATCAGAAAGTACAGCCCGGCCGAGATCACCACCGCCAGCACCGAGACCAGGATGTTGGTGTGGAACAGCCGGTTGATGTCGGTACGCGAGACCAGCCCGAACATCAGACACGGCATCGCCAGCAGGAACGCGATCCGGCTCAACCCGCGCTGCGCCTGCTCGCCGAGAATCCCGAAATGGGCGGTCAGCAGGCCGGTCAGAATGACCACCCAGATGACGAAGAACCCCTGCAGAACGTCGATCATCGGCGGACGCCGGGGGAACGGGGGCCGGCGGGCGCCGGCGTACGGATGAAGGCCATAGCAGCACCGTAGGAGGTTGCCGATCAGCGCGAAAGTACATCCCACCCGAGGCCATGTCGAAAGCGGTCCGCCCGCTCCGAGGTACCGGTAACCGCCGCCGCACCGACGGCGCATCCCGAGTCAGGAGATCGCCATGACCACCACCGCCCGTACCGCCGCCCGCACCTCCACGCCGCGCACCGACCGCGCCCGCCCGCGCACCCGAACGCTGCTCACCGCCGCCGCCCTGGCCGGCCCCTTCTTCTTCGTCTCCTCGACGGTCCAGGCGCTGGCCCGTCCCGGCTTCGACCTCCGCATCCATCCGCTCAGCCAACTCGCGACCGGTGGTCCCGGCTGGATCCAGCAACTCACCTTCGTCCTCGCTGGACTGGGCTTCCTCGCCCTGGCGGTCGCGTACCGCCGGATGCGGCCCACCGGCATCGGCCGGCGCCTGGTGCCGGTGTTCCTGAGCATCTTCGGGGCCGGGATCGCCGCCGCCGGAATCTTCCCGATGGATCCGCAACTCGGTTTCCCGATCGGCGCCCCGGCCGGCCCGGTCGACCTGTCATGGCACTCGATCGTGCACAGCACCGCCGCCGCGGTGGCCTTCACCGCCCTGGCCGGCGCCTGCATCACCGCGCTGGTCCGCCACATCCGGGCCCGCAACGTCGCCGCCTCGATCGCCGACGGCCTGGTCGCGCTCGTCCTGCTGCTGCCGGTCTCGCCGACCGGGGCGAGCATCCAGGTCGCCGCCACCGGTCTGATCGCCTACACCTGGGTCACCGGGTACGCCCTGGCGCTGCGCCGAGCGGCGTAGCGTGGATCCGGACCGCCACCGAGGAGACCGAGATGAAGTATCTACTGTTGGCGTACACCCCCGCTGCGGCCTGGGATGCCGCGACCGCCGACGCCCCGAACGAAGAAGCCCTGGCCGCGTACGCCGTCTATCAGCAGTTCGAGGCCGAACTGGTGGCGAGCGGTGAGTTCGTGCTCAGCGAGGGACTCGGCCATCCGGCCGTCACCACCACCGTCCGCCGCACCGACGCCGGGGTGGTCGCCACCGACGGCCCCTTCGCCGAACTGAAAGAGGTACTCGCCAGCTTCGCGATCATCGATGTCGCCAACCAGGAACGCGCCCGCGACATCGTCGCCCGCGTCGTCGAGATCCTCGGCGAGCCGATCGAGATCCGGCCGATCATGGGCGACGACTACGCCGGATGACTCCGGTGCCGACCCCGGCGGACGCCGAATCCCTCGAGCACGTGCTGCGTACCGAAACACCGCACGTGCTCGGGGCTCTGGTCCGCCGGTTCGGCCGCTTCGCGCTCGCCGAGGACGCGGTCCAGGAGGCGCTGATCACCGCCGCGACCCAATGGGCCGCCGACGGGCTGCCCGAGCAGCCGCGCAGTTGGCTGATCCGGGTCGCCTATCGCCGGATGATCGACCTGCTGCGCTCCGAACAGGCGACCCACCGCCGCGAGCTGGAACTGGCCCACGGCGACCCGGACCTGCTCGATCCCAGGCCACCCGGCCCCGCCCCGACCGATCGGGACGACAGCCTGCACCTACTGCTGCTGTGCTGCCACCCCGCACTCAGCGAGGTCTCCCGGGTCGCCCTCACCCTCCGCGCGGTCGGGGGACTCACCACCGCCGAGATCGCCCACGCGTACGGCACCACCGAGGCGACGATGGGCACCCGGATCAGCCGGGCCAAGCAGACCCTGCACCGGGCCGGTGCCCGCTTCGCGATCCGCGACGAGGCGGACCTGCGCACCCGCGTGGCGGCGGTGCTGCGCGTGCTCTACCTGATCTTCAACGAGGGCTACACCGCCACCACCGGCGACCGACTCACCCGCACCGACCTCACCGCCGAGGCCATCCGGCTCACCCGCCTGCTGTACGCCCTGCTGCCCGACGACGCCGAGGCGGCCGGCCTGCTGGCGCTGATGCTGCTCACCGACGCCCGGCGGGCCGCGCGCACCGACCCGGCGCACGAACTGGTCACCCTGCCCGACCAGGACCGGGCCGCCTGGGACCGGGCACTGATCGCCGAGGGCCGCGCCCTGATCGACGGGGTGTGGCGGCCCGAGCACGTCGGCCCCTACCAACTCCAGGCCGCCATCGCCGCCACCCACGCCCGGGCCGCGACCGCCGCCGACACCGACTGGCCGCAGATCGCCGCGCTCTACCTGTGGTTGGAGCAGCTCCAGCCGACAGCTCCGGTACGCCTGGCCCGGGTGGTCGCCGTCGCCCACGCCTTCGGCCCGGGCCGCGGGCTGGCCCTGCTCGGGCAACTCGAACGCGACCACGGGCTTGGGGCCGAGCCGTTGATCGCCGGGCGCACCCATGCGGTCCGCGCCCACTTGCTCGACCGGCTCGGGGACCACGACCGCGCCGCCCAGGAGTACCGCGCTGCCGCCGAACTGACCGGCAACGACACCGAACGTCGCTACCTGCTCCGGCGGGCCGAGCAGGCTGCGGAACAGTCCGCCGAAGGGGGTTGACTTCCGGGCCCGACCGGCGTACTAATGAAGTATCTCCTTTATTAAGGAATCGGTGAAATGGTTGCTACGGATTCCCTGAGCCTCGTCTTCGGGGCACTGGCCGATCCCACCCGGCGCGAGATCCTGACCAGACTCGCCCAGGGGCCCGCAACCGTCGGCGAAGTGGCCGAACCGTTCGCGATGAGTGCCCCGGCGATCTCCCAGCACCTCAAGGTGCTGGAACGCGCGGGACTGGTCACCCGAACCGCCCACGCCCAGTGGCGCACCCTCACGCTGCAGGCCGAGCCCCTGGATGCGGCCTCGGCCTGGGTGGAGCGGCAGCGCCGCGAGTGGAATCTGCGGCTGGACGCGCTCGAGGCCCACCTGGAAACCCTGCAGACCCCACCGACCCACCACCCAGCCCCGGAGGCAGAGCAATGACCAGCACAGACACCACCCTCGACACCGACGCCGAGTTCACGATCACCCGCACCCTCGCCGCACCGCCCGAACTGGTCTGGCGGGCCTGGACCGACGCGGCCGAACTCGCGCACTGGCTGCACCCGGCGGGGGTGTCCTCGGCCGGCGTCTCCTGTGACGTCCGGGTCGGCGGCCGGTACCGCTACACCATGACCAACGACGAAACCGGCGAGCAGTATCCGACCGGCGGGGAGTACCTCGAGATCGACCCGTACCGACGCCTGGTGTTCACCTGGGGCGATCCCGATGCCCCGGTCGCCGGGACCCCGGTGATCACCCTCACCTTCACCGAGCACGGGTCGGGCACCGACCTGGTGTTCCACCTGCGCGGCTTCGCCGGCACCCCCGGCGACGGCTTCGTCTTCGACGGCTGGGCCGAGGCGCTGACCAACCTCGGCCGCCACCTCACCGGCGACGCGGTGGGCTGAGCGATGGCGATCCGAATGGACAACGTCGGCATCGTCGTCGCCGATCTCACCGCGGCCATCGACTTCTTCACCGACCTCGGCCTCGAACTCGAGAACCGGATGACGATCGAAGGGGAGTGGTCCGGGCGGGTCACCGGGGTCGCCGGTCAGCGTGTCGAGATCGCCATGCTGCGTACGCCCGACGGCCACGGCAAACTCGAACTCTCCCGCTACCTCGAACCGGACGTGATCGCCGACCACCGGCAGGCCCCGGTGAACGCCCTGGGCTACCTCCGGGTGATGTTCGAACTCGACGACCTCGACGCCACCCTGGTCCGGCTCGCCGACCGGGGCGCGACCCTGGTCGGCGAGGTCGTCAACTACGAGAACGTCTACCGGCTGTGCTACGTCCGCGGCCCGGAGGGGATTCTGCTCGGCCTGGCCCAGTACATCGGCTGACCCCGACAGGCTCGCCCCATTCCCAGCCCCGGCCCCGCCTCAGTCCCGGTGCCGCTTGCGGGCGAGCACCAGCAGGGTGGACGCGATCATCCCGGCCGACACCACCATCCCGGTGACCAACCGGGTGGTGAGGCGGTCCAGTCGATCCAGAGAGGCATTGAGGACGTCGTCGCGGACATTGACCTCCACCTCGCCGGACTCGACCCGCTCCAGGATCCGGCGCAGTTGGGCCGGTAGGTCATGGCTGAACACCACCTGCTCACCGAGCTGCTGCTCGACCCACTCGGTCAGCCGCTGCGGCTCCAGCCGGCGCTGGAGATACCGCCGGGCGTGATCGTTGGCGATCTCCATCATCGACAGGTTCGGGTCGAGGATCCGGGTCAGCCCGTCGCTGACGGTGAGCATCCGCAGCAGCAGGGAGAGGTCGGGGGAGAAGTTGAGCCCGTGCTCCCGCGAAATGGTCGTGAGATCCTCGGCGAGTTCGACTATCGAGATGTCCTGCAGCTTGTTGGCGCGCAGCTTGTCGACCAGGTCGCTCACATCGTTGCGCAGCTTGTCCTTGTCCAGGTGATGCCGCGGCGGGGCCAGATTGAGCAGCGCCGACAGCAGGAGGGTGTCGTTGCGGGCGGCGAACGCGCCGACCACGCCCATCAGCCGCTCCTGGTCCCGGTCGCTCAGTTCGCCGACCATGCCCCAGTCGATGAACGTCACGGTGTTGTCCGGTTGGACGAACACGTTTCCCGCGTGCGGGTCGGCGTGGAACTGGCCGAACTCGAACACCATCCGCATCAGGGCGTCCACATAGGTCCGGGCCACCACGGTCGGGTCGACCCCGGCCGCGGTGAGCGCCGCCGGATCGTCGGGGCGCAGCCCGCCCACCTTCTCCTGGGTCACCACCCGCGAGGTGGTCAGCGACGCGTCGATCCAGGGCACGTGGATCGTCGGATCGTCGGCGAACCGGTCGGCCATGTCGGTGCAGACCCGCGCCTCGGTGGTCAGGTCGACCTCGGCGCGCAGGTTGGTGGCGAACTCCTCGAAAATCGCGACCAGGCCTATCTCCTTCATCTCCGCGTTGTGGCGTTCGAGGGTCCGGACCAGGTCGCCGAGCAGGGCCAGATCATCCTCGACGGTCTCGGTCACCCCGGGTTTGCGTACCTTCACCACCGCGGCCTGCCCGCTCGGCAGGACCGCGGCGTGGACCTGGCCGACCGAGGCCGAGCCGAGCGGTTCGTCGTTGAAGGTGGGGAACAGGGTCTCCGGATCGGCGTCGAACTCATCGGCGATGATCTGCTTGATCTCGGCGACCGGGACCGCCGGGGTCGAATCGGTCAGACTCGCCAGGGCATCACAGTATTCCGGCGGCAGCAGATCGCGCCGCATCGACAGCACCTGACCCAGCTTGACGTACACGGTGCCCAGCTCGGTCAGGATCGTCACCAGCAGTTCCGGCCGGATGTTGCCACTCTGCGCGGCCTGATCGTCGTCGTTGTCGGGGCCGAACGGCAGCCACGTGCTCAGCCCGGACTCGATCGCCAGGGCGCGCAGGCCGTTCCGGCTCAGCACCTCCGCGATCTGCCGGGAGCGGGCGATCCGGTGCTTCATCGCGTACGCCCCGCTCCGGCTCGCCGACGGACAGTGATCTCGGACACATCGTGGTAGGCCATGGGCCCATCATGCCCAATGCACCCTCACCCGCCGGTGGCCAGGGTCCGACCCTTCGGGAACCGGGCCTCGATCAGCCAGGTCAGTTCCACCACCACGATCCCGATCGCCGCGAGCCCGAGCGCCAGCCAGGTGTGCGGCCAGTTGGTCGGGTCGAGCTGGAACACCTGCCGGGTGAGCGGCAGCGCGAACATCGCGAACGAGCCGGCCATCATCAGCACCACCAGCAGCGCCTTCCACCACGCGTATGGACGGGCCACCATCGCCAGCACCCACAACGCGATGGTGATCAGGGTGATCAGCGCCGACGTACTCGCTTGCACCTGGGTGGTGGTGCCGGCGACCACCGAGGGGTGCACCAGCAGGTAGCAGACGAAGCAGGCGACCGCGATCACCACCCCGGACGGGATCGACATCCGCATCACCCGGCCGACGAACCCGGGCCGGGCGCGCTCGTGGTTGGGGGCCAGCGACAGGATGAAGCTGGGCAGCCCGATGGTGAACCAGGCGGTGATCGTCACATGGCGCGGCAGGAACGGGTACGGCAGCGCGCCCAGCCCGATCAGCCCCGGGATGCCCACCAGGAAGGCGAGCAGCACCGAGTACACCGTCTTGGTCAGGAACAGCACCGCCACCCGCTCGATGTTCCCGATCACCCGGCGGCCCTCGTTGACCACGTGCGGGAGGGTGGCGAACTTGTTGTCCAGCAGCACGATCTGCGCCACCGCCCGCGCGGCCGGGCTGCCGGCGCCCATCGCGACGCCGATGTCGGCGTCCTTGAGGGCGAGCACGTCGTTGACCCCGTCGCCGGTCATCGCGACGGTGTGCCCGCGGGACTGCAGCCCGCGTACGATGCTGCGCTTCTGCGCCGGGCTGACCCGGCCGAACACGGTGCGGTCGGCAATGGCGTCGGCCAGTTCCTCGGTGTCGGTGGGCAGGGTGCGCGCATCGACCGGATGGTCCGCCCCGGGCAGGGCGAGGTGCCGGGCGACCGCGCCGACCGAGGTCGCGTTGTCGCCGGAGATCACGTTGACCCGGACATCCTGTTCGGCGAAGAAGTCGAGGGTGGTGCGCGCGTCGGGGCGTACCTTCTGATCGAGGACGACCAGCGCGACCGGACGCAGCGGCGGCAGGTCCGCCCCGGGCGCACTGTTCGGGAGACTGTCGGCCCGGGCCAGCAGCAGGACCCGCAAACCGCTGGCGCCGAGCTCCTCGGCCTCGGCCCGGACCGCGTCCCCGGTGGGCAGCAACACATCCGGGGCGCCCAGCAGCCAGACCCCGTGCTCGGCGAAGTCGATCCCGCCGTACTTGCGCGCCGAGGAGAACGGCAGCGTCGCGACAGCGGTCCAGCCGGGGGAGTCGGGGTACGCCGCGGCGATGGCCAGCATGCTCGCATTCGGGCGCGGGTCGTCGGCGGCCAGCGCGGCCAGCGCCACGGCGGGGTCCTCGCTCGGGTCGGCGGGGGCGACCTCGCGCAGCTCGCTGAGCACCATGGCGTTCTCGGTGAGGGTGCCGGTCTTGTCCGCGCAGACCACGTCCACCCGCGCCAGGGTCTCGATGGCCGGCAGCTCGTTGATCAGACAGTTGCGTCGACCCAGTCGGATCACCCCGACCGCGAACGCGACGGTGGTGAGCAGGATCAGGCCCTCGGGCACCATCGGGACCAGGGCGCCGACCATCCCGCGCAGGGCGTCCGACAGCGGCTGCCCGTCGGTGAGCTGGTTGTAGATCGACAGCGCGCCGGCCGGGATGAGCAGCCAGGTGATCACCTTCAGGATCTGGTTGATGCCGGTGCGCAGTTCGGAGTTCACCAGGGTGAACTTGGCCGCTTCAGCCTCGAGCCGGGCCGCGTACGCCTCCCGCCCGACGGTCGTGGCCCGGTACAGGCCCCAGCCGGCGGTCACGAAGGCCCCGGACAGGACCGAGGCCCCCGGCGCGGCGGGGACCGGATCGGCTTCGCCGGTCAGCAGCGACTCGTCCAGTTCCAGGCCCTCGGCGGCCAGCACCTCCCCGTCGACCACCGCCTGGTCCCCGGGGCCGAGCTCGATCACGTCGCCCAGCACGATCTCGTGCGGCGGGAGTTCGCTCACCCGGCCGTCCCTGCGTACCCGCGGATGGGCCTCCCCGGTGATCGCCAGCCGGTCCAGGGTCCGTTTGGCGCGGACCTCCTGGATGATGCCGACCAACGAGTTGGCAACGATGATGATCGCGAACAGGGCGTCCAGCAGGTAGCCGGTGGAGATCACGATCGCGGCCAGGATGGCAAAGATCGCGTTGAACCGGGTGAACACGTTGCCGCGCACGATCTCCCCGACCGTGCGACTGGCCCGGTCGGGAATGTCGTTGACCTGGCCGGCGGCAACGCGGTCGGCGACCTCCGCGGCGCTCAGGCCGGGAATCGAGTCCAGGTCGGCCGCGGCCGGACCCTCGTTGCCCGCTGTGCGGTGCGGCACGTTCATACCTGCTGACGTTACGCGCGCACCGAAGCCCGCCGCAGCGCGTCCAGTAGATATGGTCAGGGTCTTCCGGCCGCAGATCCGGCGGGGGCCCGGCGGCGCAGCCGGAACCGGCCGATCCGGCCCCCGGCCGATTAGCATGTGCGGCATGGCCAATCCCCTGATCGAGTCGCTGCTGTACGCCGTGGACGCGCGGCCCGCCGATGTGCCGCTGCGGCTGCACCTCGCCGAGCTGCTTCTCGCCGACGGTCGCGGGCCGGAGGCCGTCCAACAGTGTGCGGTCGCCCTGCAGCACGATCCGAGCAGCGTCCAGGCCCACGAAGTGATGGGCCGGGCCTTCGCGCAGCAGCACCCGACGCCCGAGCCGCCCGCAGCTGCGCCACCGCACCCCGGCCCCACCGCGCCCGCGCCCCAGGCGCCCACCGGGCCGGCGGCCCAGGCGCCCGGCGGGTCCGCCGCCGGTGACGGGACCGATCCGACGTTCAGTTGGTCGGCCGCCGAGGAACAATTCCGCGACGGTCCCGGACAGATGTTCGTGACCGACGACCCGACCCGGACCGAGTCGCTGGCCGACGGGGCGCCCGCGCACGTTCCGCCGGAGGACGTGTGGGAGGTGGAGCGGGCCGGGGTCACCCTCGCGGATGTGGGCGGGATGCAGCAGGTGAAGGAACGCCTGGAGATCTCCTTCCTGGCGCCGATGCGCAATCCCGAACTGCGTCAGCTGTACGGCAAGAGCCTGCGCGGCGGGTTGCTGCTGTACGGCCCGCCCGGCTGTGGCAAGACCTTCCTCGCCCGCGCGGTCGCCGGTGAGATGGGGGCCGGCTTCATCAACGTGACCCTGGCGGACGTGCTGGACATGTACCTCGGGCAGTCCGAGGGCAACCTGCACGAACTGTTCCAACTGGCCCGCCGCTCCGCGCCCGCGGTGCTGTTCCTCGACGAGATCGATGCGATCGGGCACAAACGCACCCAGAGCGTGTCCGGCGGCCTGCGCAATGTGGTCAACCAACTGCTCCAGGAACTCGACGGCGTCGGCTCGGAGAACGAGGGGGTCTTCGTGCTGGCGGCGACCAATACGCCCTGGGATGTGGATCCGGCGCTGCGCCGACCCGGGCGACTGGACCGGACCGTCCTCGTGCTGCCGCCCGACGAGCCGGCCCGCGCCGCGATCCTGCAGCACAACCTCTCCCGGCGCCCGGTCGAGGGCATCAACCTGGCCCGGCTGGCCCGCGACACCGACGGCTTCACCGGTGCCGACCTCACCCACCTGTGCGAGAGCGCCGCCGAACTGGCCATGATCGATTCGGTACGCTCCGGCCGCCCGCGGATGATCGGGATGAAGGATCTCACCACCGCGCTCAAGCAGATCCGCCCGTCGGCGCGGCCCTGGTTCGACACGGCCCGCAACGTGGTGACCTACGCCGACCCGAGCGGGGAGTACGCCGAACTCGCGGCGTACATGAAGCAGAACAAGCTGCTGTGAGCACAGATCTCGGACAGCAACTCCAGCGGGCCAACGAACTGGTCGGGCTGGGCCGCGACCGGCAGGCCATGGACCTGCTGCTGCACCTGCTGCGGGCCCACCCCGATGCGGCCGGGCCGATCGAGATCTGCCTGGCGCGCGCCCACCTCGTCGCGGGTCGCCCCGACGAGGGCCGGCAGCATGCGCTGCAGGCGATCGCCCTGGCGCCGGAGGTCTACGGCGGGTACCTGTTCCTGGGGATGGCGCTGCATCAACTGGGCCGCCCGCAGGACGCCGTCGAGCCGCTGCGGACCGCGACCCAACTGGACCGCGAGGACGCCGACCCGCCGCAGCGGCTGGCCCAGGTGCTCTCCGACCTGGGCCGCGCCGACGAGGCGTACGCCGCCGCCGCGGAAGCCCTGCGGCGTGATCCGCACACCGCCGACAACCACTTCGCGATGGGCTACGTCCTGCATGACGCGAACCCGACCGAGGCGACGCGCGCGTACCGCAAAGCGCTCGAACTCGACCCCGAGCACCATGGCGCCAAACACAACCTCGCCGGCCAGGCGATCCAGCGCGGCGACTGGACCGCCGGCAGCCGCGGGATGGCCCAGGTCCTGGCCGACAGCCCCCAGGCGGGGACACCGGTGTTCCTGCTCGATCAGCGCGTGGTCGGCACGATCCGGTGGCTGCACTGGGTGCTGCTGGTCGGGTTCCTCGGCTACGGGATCGCCGCATCCCTCGGTGGCGTGGCGCCCCTGCTGTGGACGGTGGTCGTCCTGCTCGGCGCCGTGGTGGTCGGCAGCGTGGGCCTGAAACCGCTCCGGGCCGCGTTGCCCCAGCGAGGGGCACGGTTCCTGCGCGGTTTCCCGCGACGCGAAGTCATCGCCGCGGTCTGGGCGGGCCTGCTCGGGCTCGGCTGGCTGTGGCTGCTCGGATCCTCCATCGCCGGGCTGGTCGGCCCACCCGATGCCCGGTGGGCCGGGATGGGCGTCGTCGGGTTCCTGGCGGTCGGCCTGCTGCTCAGCTGGGCACGCCTGCCGATTGCCCGGGCCCGGATTCGCCGGTTGCGACACCGCGCCGGCTGAGCGACCAGCGCGGACTCTCCAGCAGCGGCCGGACCCGCGGCTCGATGGTCCGGTTCCAGATCGGCAGCCAGATCAGGACCATCGCGGCCGAGATCAGGAACGGAGCGATGACGTCACTGGGGTAGTGCACCCCCAGGTAGAGCCGGGCCAGGCCGACCCCGACCGCGAACAGCAGGCCGATCACGGCCACCGCCCAGCGCTGGGCCCGGGTGCGAGTGAGGACCAGGAAGACCGCCAGGCCGAGAGCCAGGGCAAAGGCGGTGTGGCCACTGGGAAAGCTGTCGGGAAGCGCCTCCACAGCCAGCGGATGCACCGCATCGGCCGGGGGACGCAGTCGCGGCACGATGATCTTGGCGGCCGCGGCACCGAGCCAGACCACCACGGTGACCGACCCGAAGCGGGCCGCGTCCAGGCGCCGGCCGCGCAGGAACAGCCACAGACACACCACGATGAGCAGGACAATGGCACCCACCGGGCCGATTCCGTAGTTCACCGCCTGCGCCAGCGCGTCCAGTACGCCGTCGCGGTGTCGGGCCATCGCCTCGTCCGGCAGGATCTCCGGGGTCAGCACCCCCCACGATCGGGCGACAAGCCCCAGCCCGATCGACACGGCGAACAGTGCCACCCCGAGCACCACCCACCGCCACGCGCGGACCCGGCCACCCAGCCAGCCCTCCGAAACCTCATCCCGATCTATCGACTCGGTCATCGTCCACCCTTTCGCAGACGGCCGGTTCATCCGGGGAAGGCCCCCAGGAAGTGCTGTCGCAGGACCGTCACCCCATCATCCCTGGGCGCGCAAGTACCGTCCGAAGTGCGGCACGGTGAACGCGATCCGACCCCGTTCCCCGGAATAGATCAGGCCCTTCTTCATCAGGGC
>NZ_AUHH01000025.1 GCF_000423085.1 Granulicoccus phenolivorans DSM 17626 = NBRC 107789 = JCM 15570
CGGATCCAGGAGGCGCGCAACCCGTCCTGTGTGTTCCCGTTCTCGGGGATCTCCAGCCGGTACTGCGACCTGGACCACACGATCCCGTTCGATCACCAGGCCCCGGCCGGGGCCGGGCAAACCAGCCTGGCCAACACCGCACCCCTGAGCCGGAAAGCCCATCGCGCCAAAACCCACGCCGGCTGGCGACTCGACCAACCCGAACCCGGCCTCTACCAATGGACCTCACCGGCCGGCTTCCAATACACCGTCACCCCCCACGGCACCATCGCCCACCCGACCCCCGCCCGGGAGCAACAGGCAGCCGCCTGACCAGCGCCGCCGCTACTTGGTGGCTTCGGTCATCTGGCGCAGTTCCCGTTTCAGTTCGGCGATCTCGTCGCGCAGCCGGGCGGCTACCTCGAACTGCAATTCGGTGGCGGCCTGCCGCATCTGCGCGGTCAGGTCCTCGATCAGGGTGGCCAGTTCGTTGGCCGGCAGGGTGGCCAGGTCTGCGGTGTGCGTCCCGACTTCGGCGCCGGCGTGATGCGGCACCGGTTCGGTGGAGCGCTTGTTGAACCGGGACTTCGCCATCAGCGCCGCGGTGTCGGCCTCCTCGGCGGCCAACATGTCGTTGAGGTCGGAGATCCGCTTGCGCAGGGGTTGCGGGTCGATCCCGTGCTCCTTGTTGTACGCCACCTGGATGTCGCGGCGCCGGTTCGTCTCGTCGATCGCCGCCGCCATCGACGGGGTGATCTTGTCGGCGTACATGTGGACCTGACCGGCCACGTTACGGGCCGCCCGGCCGATCGTCTGGATCAGGGACCGATCCGAACGCAGGAAACCCTCCTTGTCGGCGTCGAGGATCGCCACCAGGGAGACCTCGGGCAGGTCGAGGCCCTCGCGCAGCAGGTTGATGCCGACGAGCACGTCGTACTCCCCCATCCGCAACTCCCGCAGCAGCTCGATCCGCTTGAGGGTGTCCACCTCGGAGTGCAGGTAGCGCGTGCGGACACCGTTCTCCACCAGGTAGTCGGTGAGGTCCTCGGCCATCTTCTTGGTCAGTGTGGTCACCAGAACGCGTTCGTTGCGCTCGACCCGGGTCCGGATCTCGCCGATCAGGTCGTCGATCTGGCCCTTGGTCGGCTTGATCACGATCTCGGGATCGACCAGGCCGGTCGGGCGGATGATCTGCTGCACCACCCCGTTCGTCCGCGCCATCTCGTAGTTGCCCGGGGTCGCGGACAGATAGACCGTCTGCCCGATCCGCTCGGTGAACTCCTCGAACTTCAGCGGCCGGTTGTCCATCGCGCTGGGCAGCCGGAAACCGTGCTCGACCAGGGTCCGTTTGCGGGACATGTCCCCCTCGAACATGCCACCGATCTGCGGCACCGTGACATGCGACTCGTCGACCACGAGCACGAAGTCCTCGGGGAAGTAGTCCAGCAGACAGTTCGGGGGTGAGCCGGCCGCGCGACCGTCGATGTGCCGGGAGTAGTTCTCGATCCCCGAACAGGTGCCGATCTGGCGCATCATCTCCAGGTCGTAGGTGGTCCGCATCCGCAGCCGCTGCGCCTCGAGGAGCTTGTTCTGCCCCTCCAGTTGCCCCAGCCGCTGCTCCAGTTCCTGCTCGATCCCGACCACGGCGTGCTCCATCCGATCGTTGGAGGCCGCGTAGTGGCTGGCCGGGAAGATGAACATCTCCTGATCCTCCGAAACCACTTCCCCGGTCAGCGGTTGCAGCGTCGACAGCGCCTCGATCTCGTCGCCGAAGAACTCCACCCGCCAGGCGAGCTCCTCATACATCGGGAACACCTCCAGGGTGTCCCCGCGGACCCGGAAGGTGCCGCGGTCGGTGGCCAGATCGTTGCGGGCGTACTGGATGTTGACCAGCTGGCGCAGCAGCGCGTCACGGTCGATCTCCTGCCCCACCCGCAGCGGAATCATCTGGTTGACCCACTCGGTCGGCGTACCCAGACCGTAGATCGCCGACACCGTCGCGACCACGATCACGTCCCGCCGGGTCAACAACGAATAGGTCGCCTTGTGCCGCAGCCGCTCGACCTCCTCGTTCAGCGAGGAGTCCTTCTCGATGTAGGTATCGGTCTGCGGGACATACGCCTCGGGCTGGTAATAGTCGTAATAGGAGACGAAATACTCCACCGCGTTGTCGGGGAAGAAGTTGCGCAACTCATTGGCGAACTGGGCGGCCAGGGTCTTGTTGGGCTGCATCACCAGCATCGGTCGCTGCAACCGCTCGGCCAGCCAGGCAACCGTGGCCGTCTTGCCGGTGCCGGTCGCGCCGAGCAGCACCACGTCCTGTTCCCCGGCGTTGATCCGGCGCTCCAATTCGGCGATCGCGGCGGGCTGGTCGCCCGACGGCTCGTAATCGGCATGCACCTTCAGCGGGGCCAGGGTCCGCTGCACTTCCTCAACTGGTCGCATAGCTGCCAGCGTACGCGGGGCTCCTGACAGATTCTGTCCGCTCAGCTCTGCTGGAGGTTGACGTACCCGGTGTTGAGCATCTGGGTGAACTGGCCGTTCACGGATTCCGAGTAGCGCCGGGTCGGGGTGATCAGGACTCCGGAGAAGCCGACGGCGTCGCTGTCGCGCCGCACCACCGCGGCCCGGACGGTGACCCGGCCGGAGCCCCCGCCCCCGGTGACCGATCCCTCCCCGGCCGCGCTGGCCGAGGGAAAACCGTCCCGACCGGTGATCGGTCCGGTGGGTTCGAACCGGACCTGGGAGGCACCCCGAAAGGCTCCCTCGACCAGTTCGACCACCCGGGTCTCGGGCACCACGTCGGTCTCGGCGGCGAAGACGATCAGATTGTTGTCCGCGTCGGTGAGCACCACGGTGCCGGACTGACTCTCCTTGACCTGCCAGCCGGGCGAGAGGTGGATCACCACGCCGCGGGCCAGGCCCACCGGTTCCCCGGAGGGTTTCACCGTGGTCGGGGTCAGCTGGGTCGGCGTTCCCGCGACGGCGCGCTGTCCGGCCAGGGCCAGGCCGAGGACCACCGCCAGCGCGGTGATCAGCGCCAGGCCGCCGACGACCAGACCGATCAGCCGCGCATTCGACGGGGGTCGGCGTACCGTCGTCGCCGCAGCCACCTGGTGCGTACGCTCGGGCGGCGGCCGGAACCCGCTCATCGTTGGCCGTGCCCGAGCCATACCTGCACCGCCGTACCACAGGCGGTACAGAACTCGGCGTCGCTCAGCAGCGGCATCTCGCAGCGGCGGCAGACCTGCAGGTCCCCGGTGGCCCCGACCGGTACCGACGTGCCGACCCCACGGCGCGCGGCATGCTCCAGCGCCGCCTCCATCAGCCCCACATGCAGGACGGTACGCACCCGGATGATCAGGATCGCCAGGATCACCGCGCCGCACACCAACTGCAGCCCGACCCGCAACGCGGGCTGGGTCACGAAGCCGAGCAGGTACATCGCCGCACCGAAGGCGACGTTCGCCCCGATCGCCTCCACCAGGCCCCGCAGATAGCGCAGCGTGAACCCGTCGTAGCCGGTCCCCAGACCGGCGAATTCGGCGCAGGCGATCCCGGTGGCGGTGCCGATCAGCAGCGGTTTCACCAGGCCTTCGAGGAAGATCAACGGGATCCAGGTGAGCGGATCCACCGGCACCACCAGGCCGCCGGTGATCTCCGACCAGTGCCGCACGATCGTGTCCGCCGCGGAGTACGCCACCCCGGAGATGATGCCGAAGGTGAGGCCGTCCATCAGGTCGTCGAACCGGGGTCGACTGGCCAGGATGAGCGGGCCGATCTGCCGCACGATCTCCCCGAGCACGGGCACCAGCAGCGCCGCGGTGAGGAACCCGACCACGCTCGGCCCACCGGCTACCGGCAACTGTTCCAGCGTCGGTTCCGGCCCCCAGGTCCGCACCGCCACCAGCAGCGCCGCGCCGAGCACCCCGGTCAGCAGGAAGGCCAGCGCGCTCACCCAGATCGGTTCGTCCTCCCACAGGTTCACGTCGTAGACGTAGACGATGTAGACCAGCGGCACCCCCAGTGCGGCCAGCAGGACCGCGACCGGCAGCAGCCCGAGGAGCGCGGCCACCAGCGCCGCGCCGACCGCGATCAGCAGCGCCGCCCGATAGGTGCGCGGTCGGGCGATCCCGCGCGGCATCACCGAGGAGATCAGTGCGAAGGAGGCCACCGCCTCATCGGGCTTGACGGCGAACGAGCGCTGCCGGGCCAGGTCGGCGGTACGCATGTCGCGACCGCACCGGTGACAGAAGTGCGCCACCTCGGGCAGGCGCGCCGCACACTGCGGACATTCCACGGCAGACCTCCCCGGGTCGACTCGGTCAGGGCCGGCGGGCCACGGATCGCTCCTGCAGTTCCTGCCACACCCGATCGGCGTCGGCCTGCAGTTGCTCAAGGGTGCCGGAGTTGTCGATCACGTAGTCGGCGACCGCCAGGCGCTGGTCCCGGGTGGCCTGGGCCCGGATCCGCGCCTGCGCCTGCTCCGCGGTGAACCGGTCGCGGCCCATCACCCGCTGCAGTTGGACCTCGGGGGTGACATCCACGACCACGACCACGTCGAACTGGTCGGCCTGGCCCATCTCGACCAACAGGGGGTTGACGAGGATCACGATGGCGCCGGGGTCCCGCTCGGCGGCCGCGCGGGTCAGGTCGGCCACTCGGGCCCGGATCGCCGGATGGGTGATCTCCTCCAGATCGGCGCGAGCAACATCGTCGTGGAAGACGACCTGCCCCAGCGCGGGCCGGTTCAGCGTCCCGTCGGCGCGCAGGATGTCGGCGCCGAAGCGCTCGGCAATCGCCGCCAGCCCCGGCGTACCGGGCTCCACGACCTCCCGGGCAACCAGGTCGGCGTCGATCAGCACCGCGCCACGCCGGGCCCACAGATCCGCCACGGTCGTCTTGCCGGATCCGATACCACCGGTCAGTCCCACTTCGAGCATGGCACTGTTCTAGCACGCGGAACCGACACGAGGCCTCCCCCGTCCCGGGGAAGGCCTCGTCGTTCACCCCACAGGTGACCGGATGTCACTGCAACTGGCGATACACGTAGTTGATCGCTTCGTCGAAGTCACTGCTGAGCTGGTCGTCGAGGTTGTCCGGCGGCGCGATCAGCAGGGCGGTGAGACCATTGTTGTCGGAATCCCGCTTGATCACGATGACCACCACCGCAACCTTTTTACCCGAGGACACCACGGTCCCGATCGACCGCGCGGCGCTGAAACCGGAAGCTACCTGGGGGGAGTCGCTGGGCTGGGTGGCCGCATTGGATCCCTTGGCGAGGATGCCGTCGCGAATATACTCTGCGGCCTCCCGCGGCGAGTCCTTGATGGTCCCACCCCCCATCACCATGCCGTCCCCTCGGCTGTTGAACATGGTCATGGTGGTGCCGCTGGACTGCTTCACCGTCCACCCGGCCGGTGCCTTCCCTTTGAGCCCGTTGCCCAGGGGGACCTCATCACCGGACGACTGAGTCTGCTGCCCGGTGGGCTGGTTGGTGGGCTGATTGGTCGGGGCCGCAGTCGGCCCAGTGCTCCCGGTCGGTGCGGTCGTGGGCTGTCCGGTCGGCCCGGTGGTCTGCGTCGGCGGAGCCGCCGTGGGGGTCGCCGGCGGACCGACGAGCGGGGTCTCCTTCTTGCCCATGTTGACCGCGAGCAGAATCCCGCCGACCGCGATCAGCAGCACCAGGCCACCGATCACGATCAACATCAGCTTCTTCTTCGACTTCGGTGGGGGCGGCTGACCGCCCCCGTACCCCGGTCCCCCGTACGCCGGCCCCCCGTACGCCCCGGGCTGCTGCGGACCCCCGAAACCACCGGCCTGGCCCGGATAACCACCCGGCTGCCCCGGCTGACCCGGCTGCCCCGGCTGCCCGGAGAACCCGCCGGCCCCCGGATACCCACCCGGCTGACCGGCCGGAGCCTGCTGCGGCGGGGGCTGCTGCGGCGGGGGCTGCTGGGGCGGGGGCTGTTGCGGCGGGAAGCCACCCTGGGGATAGCCCCCACCCTGCTGCGGATAGCCACCCTGCGGCCCGTACTCACCCGATCCACCGCCGGGGAAGCCGCCCTGGCCCGGATACTGACCGCTCATCGCCCTTCCTCCTGTTCCCGCGTCGGGTCGACGGTCTCGGTCGCTTCCGCACTCGGCGCTGCCGGTGCCGGCACCGGCACGGCAGCCGATCCGCCCCGGGCGGGCCCGGCAGTGCGGGTGGCTGCCCCACATGAGGTGCAGAACGCCGAGCCCTCGAGCAGCGGCATTTCACAGCGCGCACAGAAGCCGAGGTGGCCGGTGGCGCCGACGCCGGCGGAATCGCCGACCCCCTGGCGGGCCGCCGCCTCCATCGCCGCCTCCATCAGGCCGGCGTGCAGCACATTGCGGATCCGCAGTACGAGGATGCCCACGATGATCAGCGCCAGAACCAGTTGCAGGATCACCTCGAGGGTCGGGTTCCCGATGAACTTGAGCAGATAGATGCCGCCGCCGTAGACGATGTTGGCGAGGATGGCCTCGCCGAGGCCGCGGAAGTAGCGCCCGCTGAAGCCGTCATACCCCTCGCCCAGGCCGGAGAATTCGGCACAGGCCAGCCCGGTCGCGGTGCCCATCAGCACCGGCTTGACGAAGCCCTCCAGGAAGATCAGCGGCGCCCAGACGCCCGGATCCAACTGGCCGACGTTCCCGGCGGTGAGCAGGTCCCAGTAGCGCACGAGCGTGTCGGCACTGGCGAAAGCGACCCCGGAGATGACCCCGAAGGTGAGCCCGTCCATCAGGTCATCGAACTGCGGCCGGCTGGCCAGGATGAGCGGCCCGATCTGCCGGATCACCTCACCCACGACCGGGACCAGCAGCGCCCAGATCAGAATCCCGGTGACCGTGGGGCCGGCGTCGGTCAGCCCGACGAGTGCCTGCTCGGGGAACAATCGCCGGACCAGCAGCAGGAATCCCGCCGCCAGTACGCCGGTGAGCAGGAAGGCGAGGATCGTGACCGGGATCGGTTCGTCCTCCCACTGGTTCACGTCGTAGACGTAGACGATGTAGACCAGCGGCATCGAGAACGCGGCCAGCAGGATGGCAATCGGCAGCGCCCCGAAGATGGCGGCGGCCAGGGTCGCCACCAGGGCGATGGTCAGGGCCAGCCGGTAGGTCTGCGGGCCCTGCCCGACCCCCCGCGGCATGATGGTGGAGACGAGGGCGAACGACGCCACCGGCTCATCGGGCTTGACAGCAAACGACTTCTTGCGGGCCTCGTCCGGGGTCCGCAGATCCTGACCACAGCGGTGGCAGAAGTGCGCGACTTCGGGTAGAGCGGCCCCGCAACGCGGGCATTCCAAGATGCTCTCCTTCGTGACCCGGGGTGACCCGGGATCCGGCCCCCTTGCGGAGGGGGATATTTGCCTCCCGAAAGGCATCTAAGCATCCGTGGCGGCGCGAGGGAACGATGCGCACCACCTCTCAGGGAGCCTTTGGCACACGCACAGATTCGCTCTGCGCCGCCGAGCCGCCACAAAGCGAACGGAGCCCCCGCCGTGCTGGCGGGGGCTCCGTTCAGTGCTTGTTCGCTGTGCGACGCCGGTCAGTTACCACCGGTGAGCTTGTCGCGCAGGGCCTGCAGCGCCTCGTCGGAGGCCAGCGAGCCCTCGGTGGCCGGCGCGGCCTCCGGAGCGGCGGAGTACGAGGTCGCGTCCGCCGGAGCAGCCTGTTCGGCAGCCTCGGCCTCCTCGACCTGCTTCTTGTGCGCCTCCCAGCGGGCGTGCGCCTCGGCGTACTGCTGCTCCCAGGCCAGGCGCTGCTCCTCGTAGCCTTCCTTCCACTCCTGGGTCTCCGGATCGAAGCCCTCGGGGTAGAGGTAGTTGCCCTCGTCGTCGTAGGACGCGGTCATGCCGTACAGCGTCGGATCGAAGTCGTCGGCGGCCACGTCGACACCCTCGTTCGCCTGCTTGAGCGACAGCGAGATCCGGCGGCGCTCCAAGTCGATGTCGATGATCTTGACCATGACCTCGTCGTTGACGGCGACGACCTGCTCGGGGATCTCCACGTGGCGCTCGGCCAGCTCGGAGACGTGCACCAGGCCCTCGATGCCCTCCTCGACGCGGACGAACGCACCGAACGGAACCAGCTTGGTGACCTTGCCCGGGACGATCTGACCGATCTGGTGCAGGCGGGCGAAGGCCTGCCACGGATCTTCCTGGGTCGCCTTCAGCGACAGCGACACGCGCTCGCGCTCCATGTCCACATCGAGCACCTCGACGGTGACCTCGTCGCCGACCTCGACCACCTCGGAGGGGTGATCGATGTGCTTCCAGGACAGCTCGGAGACGTGCACCAGGCCGTCCACGCCGCCCAGATCGACGAAGGCGCCGAAGTTGACGATCGAGGAGACCACACCCTTGCGGATCTGGCCCTTCTGGAGCTGGTTGAGGAAGTTGTGCCGCACCTCGGACTGGGTCTGCTCCAGCCACGCCCGCCGCGACAGGACCACATTGTTGCGGTTCTTGTCGAGCTCGATGATCTTGGCGTCCAGCTCCATGCCGACGTAGGGCTGCAGGTCACGGACGCGACGCATCTCGACCAGGGAGGCGGGCAGGAAGCCACGCAGACCGATGTCCACGATCAGGCCGCCCTTGACCACCTCGATCACCTGACCGGTGACGACGCCGTCCTCTTCCTTGATCTTCTCGATCGTGCCCCAGGCGCGCTCGTACTGAGCCCGCTTCTTGGACAGGATCAGGCGACCCTCTTTGTCTTCCTTCTGCTGAACCAGGGCCTCGATCTCATCGCCGACCTGGACCACGTCGAACGGGTCCACATCGTGCTTGATGGAGAGTTCCTTGGAAGGAATGACACCTTCGGTCTTGTAACCGATGTCGAGCAGGACTTCGTCCCGATCAACCTTGACGACGGTACCGGTGACGATGTCGCCGTCATTGAAATACTTGATGGTCTTGTCGATAGCCTCAAGGAAGGCTTCGGGCGAACCCAGGTCGTCGACTGCAACCTGCGGGGCAGCCTCAAGGGAGGACGTCATGTAGTAGGGCTCCGATGGTGGATGTGAGTGGTGGAACGCATTCGGCCTCGTGATGAGCCGAAACCAGACTTCCGTACCGACCGCCGACAAACCACACGCGCACTTCACTCTGTCCGGAAGTACGCAGACCCAAACGCCCTACCAGCGTACCGAGGGCATCCAAGCAGGGTCAACCCGGGCCCCCGGACCGGGCCGCGCCGCCCGATGGCGGCGCTTGCTGACCATGCCACCAGGCTCTCGCACGGCCCTCAGAACCGAGGGTTACCCAAGGGTACGGTGCCGGTCCGAGCGCGGTAGATTGGGCATCAACCGTGCTCACACCAGCAGCCAGGAGTTCCCGATGACCAACTCCCCCGGACCCCGCGCCGCGATTCTCGGCGGCAATCGGATCCCCTTCGCCCGGGCCCACGGGGCGTACGCCCGGGCGAGCAACCAGGACATGCTGATCGCCGCCCTGGACGGGCTGATCGCCCGCTTCGGGCTGGCCGGTCAGCGCCTCGACGAGGTGGTCGCCGGGGCCGTGGTGAAGCACAGCGCCGACTTCAACCTGACCCGGGAGGCCGTGCTGGGGACCGCGCTGGACCCGCGGACCCCGACCTATGACGTGCAGCAGGCCTGCGCGACCAGCCTGGAGGCCGCGGTGCTGCTGGGGAACAAGATCCGGCTGGGTCAGGCGCAGGTGGGTATCGCCGGGGGTGTCGACTCGACCTCCGACGCCCCGATCGCGGTCAGCGAGGGACTGCGGCAGGTCCTGCTCGGGCTCAACCGGGCCAAGACACCCGGCGAACGGCTCCGGGCCCTCTCGGGTCTGCGCCCCAATCAGGTCGCCCCGCTGCTGCCCTCGGTCAGCGAACCGCGCACCGGCCTGTCGATGGGCGAACACATGGCCCGCACCGTCGAGGACTGGGGCATCACCCGCGCGGAGCAGGACGAGATCGCCGCCGCCAGTCACCAGCACCTGGCCGCGGCGTACGAGCGGGGCTTCTTCGATGACCTGCTCACCCCTTACCTCGGCCTGACCAGGGACAACAATCTGCGGGCCGACTCGACGGTGGAGAAGCTCGCCTCGCTCAAACCGGTCTTCGGCACCGACCTGCCGGACCCGTCGATGACCGCCGGCAACTCCACCCCGCTCACCGACGGCGCGGCCACGGTACTGCTGGCCAGCCCGGAGTGGGCCGCCGAGCACCGGTTCAAGCCGCTGGCCTATCTGGCCGACGCCCAGACCGCCGCGGTCGATTTCGTCTCCGGCGATGAGGGGCTGCTGATGGCCCCGGCGTACGCGACCGCGACGCTGCTGCAGCGCAACGGGTTGACCCTGCAGGACTTCGATCTCTATGAGATCCACGAGGCGTTCGCCGCGACCGTGGTGACGATCCTGAAGGCGTGGGAATCCCCCGAGTTCTGCCGGACCCGCCTCGGGCTGTCCGCGCCGCTGGGATCGATCGACCGGACCAAACTGAACGTCAACGGTTCCTCCCTGGCGACCGGCCATCCCTTCGGCGCCACCGGGGCCCGGATTCTCGCCGGGACGGCCAAGGAACTGCACGCCCGGGGCGGACGTCGCGCCCTGATCACCATCTGCGCTGCCGGCGGGCAGGGCATCGCAGCCATCGTGGAGGCCTGAGTGAGCATCGCACGCATCCCGCGGGGCAGCGTCCCCGCCGATCCCCTGTCGAAGTTCCTGTCCAGTTCGCTGGGCCAGAACCTCACCAAGACGCTCGGTTTGCCGATCCCGACCCCGCTGCGTCGCTATGTCAGTCATGCCCCGCTGTGCGACTCCCCGGTGCCGCTGCTGGGTGGGGCGACCACGCCATACCTGCCGGCGGTCGCCGACCTGCTCACCGAGCGCGGAATCACCCACCACCGCACCCTGGATGAGTCCGCTGACAAACTGGGTGGGCTGATCCTGGACTTCTCCGCCGCCCGGACCCCCCGCGACCTGGCTGCCCTGTACGCCCTGGGCTCGCCCGCGGTGAGGCGCCTGGCGACCAATGCCCGGGTGATCGTCCTGGGCACCGATCCGACGCAGTTGAGCGATCCGCTGGCCGCGGCGACCCAGCAGGGGCTGGACGGGTTCGTCCGCAGCCTGGGCAAGGAACTGCGCTCCGGCGCCACCGCGAACCTGGTGCAGGGCCCGGAGGAACCGAACGCGCCGGCGGTCCGGCACGCGGTGGAGTTCTTCCTGTCCGGGCGTTCGGCGTACGTGGACGGGCAGACGGTCCGGGTGGATGCGACCGCGCCGTCGAAGAACCCGTCGCTGGATCAGCCGTTGCGCGGCAAGGTGGCCGTGGTCACCGGGGCCGCCCGCGGGATCGGCGCGGCGATCGTGCGTACGCTGGCCCGCGACGGCGCGACCGTGATCGGCGTCGACGTGCCGACCGCCCAGGACGCCCTCTCCGAGGTGATGAACGCGGTCCGCGGCACCGCGCTCGCCCTCGATGTCACCGCCCCCGACGCCGGGCAGCGGATCCTCACCCTGGCCCGGGAGCGGCACAACGGCCTCGACATCGTGGTGCACAACGCCGGCATCACCCGGGACAAGCTGTTCGTCAATATGGACAAGAAGCAGTGGGACCAGGTGCTCGCGGTCAATCTCAGCGCGATCGCGCAGATGAACCGGGTCTTCCTCGGCGGGGACGCCGGCGGTCGGCTCGGCCTGAACCACGGTGGCCGGATCATCTGCCTGTCCTCCCAGAGCGGGATCGGCGGTAATCGCGGCCAGACGAACTACGCCCTGTCCAAGGCCGGGCTGATCGCCCTGGTGCGTACGCTGGCCCCCCGGGTCGCCGCCGATCAGATCACCGTCAACGCGGTCGCCCCCGGAATGATCGAGACCGAGATGACCGCGGCGATGCCGGCGGTGAATCGGGAGGTCGCGCGCCGGATGAGTTCGCTGCAGCAGGGCGGTCTGCCGATCGATGTGGCCGAGGTGATCGCCTGGTTGGCCCAGCCGGCCCAAGCCGCGGTGTCCGGGCAGACGCTGCGGGTGTGTGGGCAGAATCTGATGGGGGCCTGATGACCGAACCCACCCCGATCTCGGAGGAGCCGAACCTGACCCGGGAGTTCGCCCGGGCGCTGCGGCCGGTCCGGCGGCCGACGACGCTGATCGAGCGCAGCCTGCTGCGTACCGGGGTCACCGTGGACCGGGCCCACCTGGCCGCGTACCAGCGGCTGTGCGGCTGGCCGGTCTCCGATCTGGTGCCGCCGACCTATCCGCACCTGCTGGCCTTTCCGCTGCAGACCCGGCTGATGGCCGGACCGGACTTCCCGCTCCGGCTGCCGGGCATGCTGCACGTGCGCAACGAGGTCCGGGTGCTGGCTCCCCTGACGGCCGGCCAGGAATGGACGCTGACCGCGGGAACGGCCCGGCTGGCCCCGCATCCGAAGGGCCGGACCGTCGAGGTGTGGGCCCGCTTGGCGATCGGGGACGACACCGTGTGGTCGGAAACCAGCACCTATCTGGCCCGCAGTGAGCACCCGGAACCACCGGCCGCCGGGGTGGAGGCGCCGGAGCGTCCCCCGGCCGGGCCGACCCGGGCCACCGCTCGCTGGGATCTGCCCGCCGATCTCGGCCGCCGTTACGCGGTGCTGTCGGGGGATGTGAACCCGATCCACCTGCATCCGTGGTCGGCGAAGGCGATGGGGTTCCGGCGTACGGTCGCGCACGGCATGTGGACCTCGGCCCGGACGCTGGCGGCACTCGGTCCGCGGGTCCAGGGCGTCGGTACGCACACCGTCTGGTTCCGCAAACCGGTGCTGTTGCCGAGCACAGTCGACCTGTGTCGTGACGACGGGGACGACCGGATCCTGGCCGCCCTGCGCAGCGGCGTTGCCGGGCCCGGGGAGCGGTCGGAACACCTGGTCCTGCGCTGGACCCCGCAGGGCTGATCAGCGGGCCGGAGCAGCCGCCCGACCGAGCCGGTCAGTCCGAAACGGGCTCCAGCAGGAGCACCGGGAACACCCGGTCGGTCTTCGCGGTGTACTCGAGGTAGGGCGGGTAGGCACTCACGCACCGCTCCCACCACACCTCCCGCTCGGGCCCGGAGAGCTCCCGGGCCCGGAAGGAGCCGATCTCGGTTCCGTCCTGCAGGTCCAGATCGGGGTTCGCCACCAGGTTGTCGTACCACTGCGGATGATCGGGGGCGCCGCCCTTGGAGGCAACCACGGCGTACTTCCCGTCATGCTCGACCCGCATCAGCGGCACCTTGCGGACCTTGCCGGATCGGCCGAGCATCGTGAGCAGCACCACCGGCTTGCCGCCGAAGGTGATCCCGTCGGTCGTCCCGGTCTGCTGGATCTGTTCCACCTGTGCGGTCGCCCGCGGATTCGCGCCCGGAACCCAGGTCCCTTGAATAGCCATGGCGTCATGCTAGACCCGCGCGGCACCGGCTGCGGTCTGCCCGCTCAGTTGGTCGCGGCGGCGAGGGTGACCTTCACCTGGCTCTGCTGGCCGTTGCGCACGATGGTCAGGGTGACCTCCTGGCCCACCTTGTAGCTGCGGATCTGGGCCATCAGCGCTTCGGCGGACCCGACCGACTTTCCGTCGATCGCGGTGATGGTGTCCCCGCCGGTCAGCCCGGCCTGCGCCGCCGGCGAATTCCCGGCGACCTGGACCACCTGGGCGCCGGCAGTGGTGCTGTCCCCGGCCTGGGCGGTGGCGTCCCGCGTCGAGACGCCGAGCCAGGTGTGCTGCGGGGTCTTGCCCTGCAGCAGTTGCTGGGTGACCGTGGTCACCTGGTCGGCGGGGATGGCGAAGCCGATCCCGATGTTGCCGGACTCCTGACCGCCGAGGGTCGCGATCGAGGAGGTGATCCCGATCAGTTCGCCGTTCGCGTTCAGCAGGGCGCCGCCGGAGTTGCCGGGGTTGATCGCCGCGTTCGTCTGGATCGCGTCGGTGACCGCCTGCTGCGCGGTGCTGGTCGCCTGCTGCGAGTCGGCCTGGGTGATCACCGGTCGGTTCAGCGCCGAGATGATCCCGGTGGTCGCGGTCTGGGACAGCCCGAGCGGGTTGCCCAGCGCCATCACCGGCTCGCCGACCTTCAACTGCGAGACGTCGGCGAACTTGATCGGCGACAGGTTCGCCGGCGGATTGTCCAGCTTGATCACGGCGAGGTCGGTCGACGGGTCGGTCCCGACGACGGTCGCGGTGCGGACCTGGGCGTCATTCATGGTGACCTGGAGCTGCGCGCCCTGACCGGCTGCGGACACCACGTGATTGTTGGTCACGATGTGGCCCTCGGTGTCCAGGATGACCCCGGAGCCCTCGGCACCGGAGCGGCCATTGCTGACCTGGATCGACACGACCGACGGGGCCGCCGCGGCGGCGGTGACCGACCAGTCGGGGTTGGCCGCGTTGCCCTGGATGACCTTGACGGTGCCACCGGAGCTGTTGGAAGGGGCGGAGCCGAGCGCATCGGTCGCGGCGAGGGTGATCCCGCTGCCGAGGACACCGGCCAGCAGGGCGACCGCAGGGATGGCCAGCCAGCGCTTCGAGCGCCGGGGCCGGGTGGTCGCGACCTGGGTCGAGCCGGCCGGGGCGGGGGCGTACGGGCCCGGCTGTTGGGGGCCGGCATAGCCGGTTCCGAAGGCGCTGGTGGGGTGGGTCCCCGGCGCGGCCTGATAGGAACCCGGCTGCTGCGGGGCGTTCGGGTACGTGCCACCGGCGTTCGGGTACGTGCCGGACTGGTGGGAAGCGGGATGGGCGGCACCCGAGTGCTGGGGGTCGTTCGGTTGCTCGGGGCCGTGGGGAGCCGGATTGGGGTTCCAGGAGTTCGGCTGCTGGGTGGTCATGGTGCTCTCCTTCGACACGATCCAGAAAACCGTGGTCAGCTGTGTGTCTGCTGTGCGGACCCGGTGCGTGGGCTACGAGTCGGTCCGCGGGCGAATCTGCCGGTCGAACTGCCGGCGGGTCAGTGCGCGGCGGCGTGCCAGTTCTCGCCGATGCCGATCGAAACGTCCATCGGGACGGCCAGATCGACGGCGTTCTCCATCTTCTCGTGGACCAGTTCGCCGAGCTGCTCCTCCTCGCCGGGGGCCACCTCGAACAGCAGTTCGTCGTGGATCTGCAGCAACATCCGAGACTTCAGTCCCGAGGCCGCCAGCGCCGATTCCACATCGAGCATCGCGACCTTGATCACGTCGGCCGCCGAGCCCTGGATCGGGGCGTTCAGCGCCATCCGTTCGGCGTTCTCCCGGCGTTGCCGGTTCGAGCTCATCAGGTCGGGCAGGTAGCGGCGCCGGCCCAGGATCGTCTCGGTGTATTCGCTGCGCCGGGCCTGCTTGACGATGTCGGCCAGATATTCCCGGACTCCGCCGAAGCGTTCGAAGTAGCCGTCCATCAGACTCTGCGCCTCCTCCGCGGAGATCCGCAGGTTGTTCCGCAGCCCCCACACGGTCTGCCCGTACGCCAGCCCGTAGTTCATCGCCTTCACCTTGGAACGCATGTCGGAGGTGACCTCGCTCGGGTCGACTCCGAAGACCCGGGACGCGGTCACGGTGTGGAAGTCGGTGCCGGACCGGAACGCCTCGATCAGCCCTTCATCCCCGGACATGTGCGCCATCAGCCGCATCTCGATCTGGGAGTAGTCGGCCGACATCAGCGACTCGAACCGCGGCCCGGGCACGAACGCCTCCCGGATCCGGCGGCCCTCCTCGGTCCGGATCGGGATGTTCTGCAGGTTCGGGTCGGTGCTGGACAGCCGACCGGTCGCCGCGATCGTCTGCAGGTAGGTGGTGTGCACCCGGCCGTCGTCGGCGACCGCCTTGAGCAGCCCCTCGATCGTCTGGCGCAACTTGATGTTGTCCCGGTGGGCGAGCAGGTGGGCGAGGAAGGGGTGCTCGGTGTCGGCGTACAGCTGCTGCAGGGCGGCGGCGTCGGTGGTGTACCCCGACTTGGTCCGGCGGGTCTTCTTCAGACCGAGTTCGTCGAAGAGCACGACCTGCAACTGTTTGGGCGAACCGAGGTTGATCTCCTTGCCGAGCACGGCGTACGCGGCGTCGGCCGCCTCGGTCACCCGCGCATCGAAATGCGATTCCAACTGCTCCAGGTGGTCGGTGTCGATCGCGACCCCCAGGCGTTCCATCCGCGCCAGCGTCTGCTGCAGCGGCAGCTCGATGTCGGTGAGCAGATGTTCCTGGGAGCGGTCGGCCAACTCGGTCTGCATCGCCTCGGCCAGGTCGATCACCGCCCGGGCCCGGATCATCGCCGAGGCATGGGTCGGATCGTGGGCCGGGTCGTCGAACAGCGTCGCGGGCTCGCTGCCGGCGCCGCCGTCCTCCTCCAGCCGCAGTTCCCGCTTCAGGTAACGCACGGTCAGATCCGCCAGATCGTAGGTGCGCTGATCCGGCATCAGGATGTAGGCGGCCAGTTCAGTGTCACTGATCAGCCCGGCCAGTTCCCACCCGCGCTCCCACAGGGCCAGCAGTGGACCCTTCGCGCTGTGCATCGCCTTCGGCCGGCCGGGATCGGCCAGCCAGTCGGCCAGCGCGTCCTCATCGGCCGGTGCCAACTCGGTCACATCGACCCAGCCGGCCGCGCCGTCGGTCGAGGCCAACGCGATCGCGGTCGGATCCCCGGTGCCCGAACCCCAGTGACCGAGCACGTCGACCCCGGTGACCGCTCCGGCCGGGGCATGCTCGGCCAACCAGCCGGCGACCGTGCCGGCCGCCAGCCGCTCCCCGGTCAGTTCGAAACCGCCCTCCGGCTCAGCCTCCTCGGGGGTGAGCTCCAGCAGGCGCTCGCGCAGCACCCGGAACTCCAGGGCATCGAAGAGCTCATGGGTCGCCTGCCGGTCCCACATCTGCCGGGTCAGATCCTGCGGCCCCAGCGGCAGGTCCAGATCGGTCACCAGCGCGTTCAGCCGCCGGTTCATCCGGACCTGCTCGATGTTGTCCCGCAGATTCTGGCCGGCGACCCCCTTGATCTGGTCGGCGTGGTCGAGCAGGTTGTCCAGGCCCTCGTACTCCTTGAGCCACTTGGCCGCCGTCTTCGGGCCGACCTTGGGCACGCCGGGCAGATTGTCGCTGCTCTCCCCCACCAGCGCGGCAAGCTCGGGGTAGACCTCCGGCGGGACCAGATACTTCTCGGCCACCGCATCCGGGGTCATCCGGGCCAGATCGGACACGCCCTTGCGCGGATACAGCACGGTCACCTGCGGATTGACCAGTTGCATCGCATCCCGGTCGCCCGAACAGATCAACACCTCCATGCCCTGGTCGGCCGCCTGCGTGCTGAGCGTGGCAATGATGTCGTCGGCCTCGAAGCCCTCCAGTTCCACCGCGGGGATGTTGAGCGCGGCCAGCACCTCCTTGATCAGCGACACCTGCCCGCGGAACTCATCGGGCGAGGCCGACCGCTGCGCCTTGTACTCCGGGAAGGCCTCGGTGCGGAAGGTCTGCCGGGACACGTCGAAGGCAACCCCGACATGGGTCGGCACCTCGTCGCGCAACACGTTGATCAGCATCGAGGTGAACCCGAACACCGCATTGGTGTGCTGCCCGGTCTGCGTCGCGAAGTTCTCCACCGGCAGCGCGTAGAACGCGCGATAGGCCACCGAGTGCCCGTCCAGCAGCAACAGGCGCGGACGGGTGGTCGCGTCGGAGGTCGAATCATCGGTGGGGCTGGGTTGCGAGGTCGGCACACGCCGAGCCTACCGAGTGCCACCGACAGAACTTGTCCCTTATCGTCGGAGACGTGAACTTCGAGAAGGTCGTCTTCGGGTTTTTCGTGCTGCTGGCGGCAACCCTCAACTTCGGTTTCGTCATCGGCGACCTGACCGATCTGCACCAGCACAACGTCTACGAGTTGTACGCCGCGGTGGCGGTCAACATCATCGCAACAGTCCTGAAGTTCGGGGACAAGACCCAGATCGGCGCGATCCACCTGGCCACCTCGCTGGTCGCCAGCATCCAGCTGATCCTGGCCGCGGTGGTCTTCGTCTGGGCCCAGCACGTCAGTGCCGAGGGGGTCACTCCGGACGCGGTCGCCAGCATGGTCTCGCTGGCCACCGGCGCGTGCCTGGCCAATATCGCCTCGGTCGTGATGCTGATCGCCGAGACGCTGAACTTCCGGCGCCGTTGAGGTCGCCGTGGTCGCCCCCTGGATGTTGCTGACCCAGCGCAAGCGCGACGGGCGCAGCCTGCGTCGGATCCCGGTCGCGATTCCGACCAAGGTGCAGGGCACCGACGCCCTCTTCCTGGTGCTGCGGCGCATGCGCGCACCGCTGATCACGATCGTGGTGATCTTCACCATCGCCACGATGGGCCTGTCGTTGATGCCCGGCCAGGACGCCGCGGGCCAACCGGCGCGGTTGACGCTGTTCGACTCGATCTACGTGATGACGTACACGATGACCACCATCGGGTTCGGCGAGATCCCCTATCCGTTCAGCTACCCGCAGCGGATGTGGATGACCCTGTCGATCTACCTGAGCGTGGTCGGCTGGACGTACGCCATCACCGCACTGTTCGGGCTGCTGCAGAACCAGGGTTTCCGCGATGCCCTCGCGGTGTCCCGGTTCGAGCGTCGGGTCCGCAGCATCTCCGAGCCGTTCCTGATCGTGGCCGGGTACGGGGAGACCGGCCGGTTGGCCTGCCGGAACCTGGACGGTCTGGGTCGGCAGTTCGTGGTGATCGACCACGATGAGTCGCGGCTGGACAAGTTGGCGATCGACCAGTTGCAGGTCGACGCGCCGGCGATCGTCGGGGATGTCGCCGATCCCGGTTTCCTGGGCATGGCCGGGCTGGGCCGCCCCAACTGCGAGGGGGTGCTGGCCCTCACCGAGGATGCGATCAACCTGTCGGTGGTGATGTCGGTGAACCTGCTGCGCCCGGAGATCCCGGTGATCGCGCGGGCGGTCGATCCGGAGATCGCGTCCCGGATGGCCGACTTCGATCCCGGGGCGGTGATCAATCCGTACGAGCGCTATGGCAACTACCTGGTGCTGGCGCTGCAGAAGCCGACGGTGTACCAGCTGGTGAACTGGCTGATCGCGCCGCCGGGAACCCCGATGCACCGGGCCACCGAGGGACTCACCGACGGCACCTGGGTGGTGGCCGGCCGGGGCACGTTCGCCGAGGAGGTCACCCTGGACCTCACCCGATCCGGGCTGAATGTCCGGGTGGTCGATCCGCACGTGATCAATCCGGACATCTCCGACGCGGTCGGCATGGTCGCGGGAGACGACTCCGACGTGATGAACCTCGCGATCGCGGCCAAGGCCCGGCTGACCAAGCCGGAAATCTGGCTCAGCGTACGCCAGACCTCGGCCAAGACCGCGAAGACGCTGCAGGCCTTCGCCGCGGACTCGGTGTTCTCCCCCAGCGAGTTGGTCTCCCGGGAGACGATGGCCCGGATCGTGGCCCCGGCGTTCTGGGACTTCATCGAGTACGCCCTGCACCAGCCGGAGGCCTGGGCGCAGGACCTGCGCGACGACCTGCTCGATGCCGTGGGAGGCGAATCCCCCACCATCTGGACGCTGGAACTGGTGCCGGAGTCAGCCCCGGCGTTGGTCCGGGCCCTGGCCCACCGGCCGATTCGGCTGAGCGACATCCTGCGGGACCCGACCGACCGGGACCGTACGCTCAGCGTCGCCGCACTGGTCCTGCTGCGCACCGAGGACGAGCAGGACGCCTCCACCGTGCTGCCCGACGGCCAGACGCACCTGCGGGTCGGCGACCGGCTGGTTCTGGCCGGGACCGATCGGGCCCTGAACGAGGTCGCGGTGACGCTGCGCTACGACTCCTCGGTGCACTATCTGGCAACGGGGGAGCGGCTGCCGGAGACAGCGGTCGGCCGGGCCCTGCGCCGGCTGTGGCGGATCCGGCGGCTGCGCCGGCGCCATGGCGAGCGCCGGCGCTGACCTCAGCTCTTCGCGCGGGACTTGCGCGCGGGTGACTTCCCGGCTTCGGCGATGATGCCGTCGGCCACCTCGCGCATCGACTTGCGCATGTCCATCGCGGTCTTCTGGATGAACCGGAAGGCCTCCGGCTCGCTCATCCCGAGCCCGGTCTGCAGCAGCGCCTTGGCCTGGTCGACCGCCTTGCGGGAAGCCAGCCGTTCGGCCAGATCCTCCACCTCGGCCTCGACCGCGCGGATCTCGGCGTACCGGGCGATCGCAATCTCGATCGCGGGCACCACGTCGGAGGCGTCGAACGGCTTCACCACGTACGCCATCGCGCCGACCTCGCGGGCCTTCTCGACCAATTCCCGCTGGCTGAACGCGGTGAGCATGACGACCGGAGCGATCCGTTCCTCGGCGATCACCTGGGCGGCGGTCAGGCCGTCCATCTTGGGCATCTTGATGTCCATCACGACCAGATCGGGGTCGAGCTCGCGGGCCAACTCGATCGCGGCCTCCCCATCGGCAGCCTGCCCGACGACCTCGTAGCCCTCCTCTTCGAGCAGTTCGACCAGATCGAGGCGGATCAATGCCTCATCCTCGGCCACCAGAACTCGGCTGGGCTGGTTCTGGTCCGACTCGGACCCTGAATCCGTCTTTGCACTCACGGGGGACATTCTGCCACCAAACCCGCGGGGCACCGCATGCCGGGGAGCACGCCGGACCCTCGGTTCACCGATCCGGCCGTGGTACGTCCCGGCCGCGCGGATCCGCTACACTTGGCAGGCGTTCGAGCCGGGGTGGCGGAACGGTATACGCGGACGGCTCAAACCCGTCTGGCCTTAACTGGCCTTAGGGGTTCGAATCCCCTCCTCGGTACGCAGGTGATCGGCCGGTCGGAGTTCCTCCGGCGGCCGATCCGCGGAAGGCTCTCCGAACCCGTCGGGTTCGGGGAGCCTTCGGCATTTCCGGGTTTCGACGTCTTTGCGATCGTCACCTGGCGTCGCTCACCCGCCACGAGGGCCACGCTCCTTCGCCACGGGGCCTCGCTCACCCGCCACAGGGCCTCGCTCCATCGCCACGAGGCCTCGCTGCCTCGTGCCACCCACCAACCAGCGAAGCCTTACCCCGGCCAGCGAGGCGAGCAGGCCTCGCTCCCCGACACGAGTCTTCGCCGATTGAACCGGGAGGACGCTCCCCCGACGCAGGGCCTCGCTCACCGGCCACAGGGCACCGCTCACCCGCCACAGGGCCTCGCTCCCGGAGCCACCCACCAACCAGCGAAGCCTTGCCCCGGCCAGCGAGCCCAGCAGGCCTCGCTTCCCGACACGAGCCTTCGCCCCTTGCCCCGGGAGGACGCTCCCCCGACACGGAGCCTCGCTCACCCGCTACGATCCTTCGCCTCTTGACCCCGGACATCGCTCACCCGACACAGGGCCACGCTCCCGAAGCCACCCACCAACCAGCGAAGCCCTACCCCGGCCAGCGAGCCGAGCAGGCCTCGCTCCCCGACACGAGTCTTCGCCGATTGAACCGGGAGGACGCTCCCCCGACACGGAGCACCGCTCCCTCGCCACAGGGCACCGCTCACCCGCCACAGGGCCTCGCTCCCCGACACCAGCCTTGATCGAACCCGGGCCGCTCACCCACGACCGAGCATCTGGCTCGGCCCGTCGCCGATCGTCACCGGGTCCGATAGTGCGCGTACCGCATGCCGCTGTCGAAGCACCGCTGGTCGACCAGGTCGAGGGCCAAGCGTACGCCGTCGGGGAAGAACGGCTTGCCGCCGCCGACGACCGTGCTGGTGGTGAACACGTGATAGTCGTCGACGAGACCGGCCCGGATCGCCTGGGCCGCGAGGTTCGGGCCGTCGACGGACAGGTCATCGGGACTGCGGGCCTTCAGCGCACGCACCGCAGCCGGATCGAAGGTCCGCTCGATCCGGGTCCGGGCGCTCGTAACCGACTCCAGAGTGGTGGAGTACACCACTTTGTCCGCGGCCCGCCAGTCCGCGGCGTACTGCGCGATGTACGGCGGCACATCGGGGCCGGCCTGCACGCTCTCCCAGAACACCATCGTCTGGTACATCCGGCGGCCGTACAGGAAGGTCCGCACCGGAGCGAACAGGTCCCCGATGAAACTGTGCACCTGCTCGTCGGCCGGATCCCAGCCCAGATCCCCCTCGGCGGCCTCGACGTACCCGTCGAGGGAGGTGATCATCGAATAGATCAGCTTGGCCATGATGGCTCCTCTGCCAGAGGTGAGTCGTTCAACTCACCTCTCAACGGTAGCTCTCCCGCCAATGGTGAGTCAATGGTCTCACCTCTGTGTCAGACTGGTTCCATGCCCCGTGAACCCTCGCCGTATCACCAACAGGTCGCCGCCCGGAATCGGCAGGCGATCCTCGAGGCCGCCGGAGAACTCTTCCTGGAAACCGGGTACGACCGGACCTCCCTGGCCCGGGTCGCCGAACAGGCCGGCGTGTCCCGCGCCACCTTGTTCAAGCAGTTCCCCACCAAGGCCGAACTCTTCGAGGCCGTCGTGCTGACCGCCGGCAGCGCGAGCACGCCGGAGGTCGCGGTCCCGCCGGTCGGGGACCTGTACGCCGGGCTGGTCATCCTCGGGACGGCATACGTGGAACTGCTGTCCCGGCCCCGGATGGAGAACCTGATCCGAACCCTGATCGCCGCCTCGCTGGAGTTTCCGGAACTGCGCGGGCGCACCTTCGACTTCGGCACCTTCCCGGTGTTCGTGGCGCTGGACCGCTATCTCCGCGCCGAGACCGAGGCCGGGTTCGCCCGGGTGGCGGATCCCGGCACAGCCGCGAGCCAGTTCCTCGGCATGATCTCCACGGTCGTGTTCTGGCCGCGGCTGATCCACGGGGGCTGGTCGCTCGGCCCGGTCCGGACCCGGGAAGTGGTCGAGGAGGCCGCCCGCACCATGGCGGCGCGGTACGCCGGACCGGAGCAGCCCGCGTAGCGGACCCCGCCGACCGGGGTGCTCAGACCACGGTCGGCGGCTTCACCCGATGCACCCGCAGGGCGTTCGTCTTGCCCGGCAGCCCGACCGGCGAACCGGACACGATCACCACCCGCTCGCCCACCTCGAAGGTGCCCATATTGCCCAACGCGACATCGACCTGGTGCACCATCGCATCGGTGGAGGTGACCTCCTCGGCCAGTTGGGCATTCACCCCCCAGACCAGCGTCAACGCCTGCTGGGTCTGGCGCTCCGGGGTGAACACGACCAGCGGCAGCTCCGAGCGGAACCGGGCCAGCCGGCGCGCGGTGTCCCCGGACTTGGTGAAGGCCACGATGCAGCGCGCGGACAGGCGCTCCCCCACCTCGAGGGCCGCCTTGGCGATCACCCCGCTGGTGGTGTGCGGATCCCAGTCGATCTGCCGGATGTGGCCGATCCCGGTCGATTCGGTGTTCTCCACGATCCGGGCCATGGTTTCGACGGTGACGACCGGATACTGCCCGATCGAGGTTTCCCCCGACAGCATGACCGCATCGGCGCCGTCGAGAATGGCGTTGGCAACGTCGGAGGCCTCGGCCCGGGTCGGCCGGGGTGCCGAAATCATCGACTCCAACATCTGGGTGGCCACGATCACCGGCTTGGCCCAGACCCGCGCCTTGGAGATGATCGACTTCTGCACGATCGGCACCTGTTCCAGCGGCAGTTCCACCCCGAGGTCGCCGCGGGCGACCATGATCGCGTCGAAGGCATCGATCACCTCGTCGATCGCCTCGACCGCCTGGGGCTTCTCCACCTTCGCGATGACCGGGACCTTGCGCCCCTCCTCCGCCATGATCCGGCGTACCGGCTCCACATCGGCGGCATCGCGGACGAAGGACAGCGCGACCAGGTCGAAGCCGTTGCGCATCGCCCAGCGCAGATCGTCCTCATCCTTCTGGCTCATCGCGGGTACGCTCACCGCGACGCCGGGGAGGTTGATGCCCTTGTGGTTGCTGACCTTGCCGGCGACCTTGACGGTGCACACCACCTCGGTGTCGGTGACCCGGATCGCTTCCAGCGCGACATTGCCGTCGTCGATCAACAGCGGATCGCCCACCGAGACATCCTGCGGCAGGCCCTTGTAGGTGGTCGAGCTCCGGTTCTGATCACCGACGATGTCCTCGGTGGTGATGGTGAAGGTCTGCCCGTAGGACAGCTTGTACGACTTCTCGGCGAACGTCCCCAGCCGGATCTTCGGCCCCTGCAGATCGGCCAGCAGGCCGACCGGCTGCCCGGTCTCGGCGACCGCGGCGCGCAGGTTCGCCAGGCGGCGGGAGTGGTCGTTGTAATCGCCGTGCGACATGTTGAACCGGGCAACATTCATGCCGGCTCGAATCAGTTCGGTCAGCCGCTCCTGATCAGTGGTGGCCGGGCCCAGGGTGCACACAATCTTCGCTCTTCGCACACCTCGAACCTATCCGACGCCCTTGCGACCCCGACGGACAGGTCGCCTGCTCACCGGGTACGGCCGGCTCAGCCCTGCAACTGCTCCAGCGCCGAGCGCAGATCATCGGGATACGGCGAGGTGAAGGTGACCTCGGCCCCCGACCCCGGATGCACGAAACTCAGCTCGACCGCATGCAGCCACTGCCGGGTCAGCCCGAGCCGTGCCGCCAGCACCGGGTCCCCGCCGTAGGTCGGATCGCCGACACAGGGATGCCGGATCGCCTGCATGTGCACCCGGATCTGGTGCGTCCGCCCGGTCTCCAGGTGAATCTCCAGCAGGGTCGTCCCGACCATCGCCTCGAGGGTCTCGTAGTGGGTGATGCTCGGCCGACCGCCGGCCAGCACAGCCATCTTGTAGTCCGCGCCCGGATGCCGGCCGATCGGCGCGTCGATGGTGCCGCTGAACGGGTCGGGATGGCCCTGGACGACGGTGTGGTAGACCTTGTGCACCGTCCGGTCCCGGAACGCCTGCTTGAGCACGGTGTACGCCCGTTCGCTCTTGGCCACCACCATCAGCCCGGAGGTCCCCACATCCAGGCGCTGGACGATGCCCTGCCGCTCCGGCGCGCCGGAGGTCGAGATCCGGAAGCCGGCCCCGGCCAGATGCTCCACCACCGAGGGACCGTCCCAGCCCAGGCTCGGATGGGCTGCCACCCCGGCGGGCTTGTCGACCACGACGATGTCGGCGTCGTCGTGCACGATGCGTACGCCGGCGACCACCAACGGGGTCACCCGGACCGCCCGGGACTCCTCGGGAATGTCCACCTCGAGCATCGCGCCCCCGCGGACCCGGTCGGACTTGCGCGCCCGGGTCCCGTCCAGGTGGATCCGCCCCTCGTCGGCCAACTCGGCCACCCGGCTGCGGGACAGGCCGGTCATCCGGGCCGCGGCGGCATCGAGCCGGTCCCCCTCCAGCCCCTCGGGAACCAGCAGTACGCGCAGGCTCATCGGTCGTCCCCCTCGGCCGGCCGCGACCGCTCCTGCGTCGACCCGCCGGCGTCGGCGCCCTCGGTGCTGGTGCGGCTCCCGTCCAGGCCTTCCCGGGTGAACAGCGAGATCACCACCAGCAGCACCGCGGCGGTGGTGACGCACATGTCGGCGACGTTGAAGATCGCGAAGTTGGGCAGTTGCAGAAAGTCGACCACGTGCCCGACGAAGGGGCCGGGAGCCCGGAACAGGCGATCGGTCACATTGCCGAGGACCCCGGCGGTGACCAGGCCGAAGCCCAGGGCCCAGTTCACGCTGCCCAGCCGGGGCACGACCAGGACCGCGATGCCGATCAGCACCAGAATCGACAGCACGGTGAAGATCCAGGTGTGCTGGGTGCCGATCGAGAAGGCGGCTCCGGGGTTCCAGATGAGCTGGAGCCGGAGCAGCCCCCCGAACAGGATCGGTGGATCGTTCGGATCGAGGTACGCCTCGGCCAACGCCTTGGTCAGTTGATCCAGCGCGAATCCGAGCACCGCCACCACCGCGAACAGCAGCACCGCCCGTCGGCGGGTGCGCGGATCGATGGTGCGGCGGACGGCCGTGGCGCCGGTCACGAGCGCGGCGTCGCGGTTCCGGGCCGCCGATCGGTCATCGGCGCTCTGCCCGCTGCTTGCACGCCAGGCACATGGTCGCGCGCGGGTAGACCAGCAGACGCCCCTTGCCGATCGGTTCGCCACAGTTCTCGCAGCGACCGTAGGAGCCGATCCGGATCATCCGCAGCGCCAGTTCGGTCTGCTCGAGCATCTCCCGGGCGTTGGCAGCCAGCGACATTTCCTGGTCCCGTTCGAAGTTGGCGGAACCGACGTCGGCCGGATCCCGGCCGGCGCCGTCGCTGCCCTCGTGCAGCAGGCCGCGCAACTCGGCCTCGGACTGCTCGATCGATTCCCGGTGCTTGATGACCTCGGCCTTGAGGTCGGCGACCACCTCCATCAGCTCTTCCTCGGTCCAGGGCTCTTCGCCCTCGCGCACGGGGAGGTTGGCGGCGATCAGCGCCCGGTCAGGTGTGGCATCCACACGAGTCGAATCCACGTCTAAAACTTTCGTCGGCGGTAGTGAGTGAAGGCAGCGTACACGAAAGGGCCCCGAAATCGAGGCCCTTGCGTGAGTTTGTGCAGTTGTTCAGCTGTGCGCGTCCGCCCCGGTAGGCCCGGGGTGGGGTCAGCGGTTGTTGTCGCCGAGCAGCGCGTCCAGGCGCGGAGTGTTTCCGGTCTGGGCGGCCGTCGAGCCACCCTGCGACGTCCCGGTGGGACGCTGCGAACCCTGCGGCTGCTGACGCTTCCCGGCCGACTCCTGAGCCAGTTCCGGCTTGTCGGCCGGCTCGAACACGCCCGCCTCGATCGACTCGATCTGGCTGCGCAGGTGGCTGGTCAGATTCGTCCGGTAGGAGTTCTCGAAGGTCCGCAGCTTGGACACCGAATCCTTCAGCGTGTCCCGCTCGGTCTCCAGCTTGGCGAACAGTTCGGTACGCCGCACGGCGACCTGACGGTCCAGGTCGGCAGCGCGGCCCTGGGCGTCGTTGACCATCTTCTCGGCGTTGACCCGGGCTTCGGACTCGACCCGATCGGCCTTGGTCCGGGCATCGGTGGTGATCTGGTTGGCCTTCTGGTTCGCGTCGTCCAGGGTCTTCTTGGACTCGGCCCTGGCCTCGGTGATCAGGCTCTCGGACTGCTCGGAGGCCATCTGGACCAGCCGGACGACGACCGGGGAGGCCTCGGCGGAGGTGGTCACGACGATCTTCTGGACGCCATCACCGGCGGTGGCGGTCGGCTGCTGCTGGGTCGCGGCGGCCGGGCGCGGGGCGGGGGCCTGCTGCTGCTGCGGGGCGGGGGCCTGCTGCGGCTGCGGCGCGGGAGCCGGCTGCTGGGCCACCTGCTGCGGCTGCGTCTGCTGCCGATCGGTCGCCTCGCGGCGATCCTCTCGCTGGGCATTGGCCTGCGCCTGCTTGAGCGCGTCGACCTGCTGCTTCAGCATCGAGTTCTCTTCGGTCATCTGGGCGAAGGATGCTTCCACGCGGTCGACGAACAGGTCGACTTCGGAGACCTCGTAGCCGGACCGCCGGGCCATGTGGAACTTAGTCTTGCGGACCTCGTCCAGTGTTAGCGTCATCGTTCACCTCAAGTTCCTCGGGCGTTGAACCACCCATTCGTGAAAACTGCAACGTTGGCACATTCGCACCGCGCGTCACGACAGTATCAGTCGCCCGACACTTCGGCCGCAAGCCCCGCGGCGGTAGCACCACTTTACGGTAACGCTCACGTTGAGCGTGAGAGTTCCCGCCGCACCGAACCGCTCAGGCCATCGCCGGCACGATCATCGTCGCCCGGACGACGGTCTGCAGGACCAGGATCAGGATCCACAGGACCATGAAGCCGAGGTCCAGGGCGATGTTACCGATTCGCAGCGGCGGAATCACCTTGCCGAGCAGCCGCAGCGGCGGGTCGGTGATGGTGTAGATGACCTCGCAGATCACCAGCACCGGTCCGCGCGGCTGCCAGCCGCGCACGAGCAGCGGGATCCAGGAGAGCACCATCCGGGCAAACAGGATCGCCAGGTACAACCCCAGCAGGTTGTAGATGATTGTGCCGACCAGTGCCACGAGACCTCAACTCTGATTGTAGAAACCGCCAGCGATGCGTTCCTTGTCCTCAGCGGTCACATGCAGGTTGCGCGGCGAGAGCAGGAACACCTTGCTGGTTACACGCTCAATGGTGCCACGAAGTCCAAAAATCAACCCAGCCGCGAAGTCGACCAGGCGCTTGGCGTCGGCGTCCTCCATCTCCGACAGGTTCATGATCACCGGTACGCCGTCGCGGAAATGTTCCCCGATGGTCCGCGCCTCGTTGTAGGTCCGCGGGTGCACCGTGATGATCCGGGAGATGTCGGCTGCCGCGGGCCGGGGTGCCGGCGCCTCGGGTACCTCGACCGGCTCCACCCCGGGCCGACGGGGAGCGGGCGTACGCGTGCCGCGGTGGGCATCCAATTCATGCACTTCGGCGGAATCCTCATACTCGACGTCGTCAGTGAACTCCACATCGCCGGTCAGTTCATCGTCGTGATCGTCCTGCTCGTAGCGATCGGACACCGGCGCAATTCCCAGCCATTCGGCGGCGCTCCTGAGCTTTCCCATCAAACCAGACCTTCCCCGCAAGTGCGTACGCTCTCGAGGGTACTTGGCCCGGTCGAACCACGATCCGCGACACGCAGACCGCCGCCCGGACTGCTCCCCCACCGAGCCGCCGGGAGCCGCGGGTCAGGCCGATGCGAGCCAGATCAGGCCGGCCTGGCGTCCGGCGCCGGGATCGTTGCGGTGGCTGAAATGCGCGCCGCTGGTCCGGGTGCACGGACCGATTCGGGCGGCCTCGATCCCCAGCTCCGCCAGTTGGGCCTCGGCGCCGGCGGCGAGGTCGAGCGCGGGCGTACCCCAGGAGGTGGTGGCCCAGGTCGCGGGCAGTCGCTCGGCGACCTCGGCGCGCATCTGCTCGGGCACCTCGTAGCACTCGCCGCAGATGGCCGGCCCGATCCAGGCCCGGATCTGCTCGGCGCCCTGCTGGCGCATCGCCTCGACCGTGCCGGGCAGAACCCCGGCGGCCAGCCCGACCCGGCCGGCGTGCGCGGCCCCGATCACTCCCCGCTCCGGATCGGCGAACAGCACCGGCAGACAGTCGGCGACCCGGATGCACAGGGCCACCGAGGCGGCCGTGGTGACCAGCCCGTCCCCCACCCGCAGCGGTACGCCGGTGGTCTCCGGGCCGAGATGATCCTCCGGCCCCCACCCCTGGAGGAAGGCCTCGTCGACGGTGTGCACCTCGGCCCCGTGCACCTGGGCCAGGGCAATGATCCGGTCCGCGCCGATCGCGGTCTGCACCCGGTGGAAGTTCTCCCGGATGTGGTCGGGGCGATCCACATCGGTACGGCCCAGGTTCAGCGCGGCGAACCCGTCGGCGGAAACGCCGCCGGCCCGGTCGGTGAAGGCAACTCCGACCGGGCCCAAGGCTTCACGAAATCCGAACACGGTGGCGCACCGCACTCACTTCAGACCGCACTCACTTCAGAAAGTCGGGCAGCCAGTCGTCGTCGTCGGACTCGGCCATCGGGGGCCGGGGCGCCACCGGGCGGGACGCCGGCTGCGACTGCGGCTGCTGCTGCGGGTACGCCGGGCGCGACTCGCTGCGGGCGGGCTCGGAGCGGGCCGGCTCCTGGCGCACCGGCTCCTGCCGGATCGGTTCGGACTGCCGGGGCTGCCGGCTCGGCTCGGCGTAATCGGGACGAGCCTGGGGACGGGCAACTCCCGGTCGATCGGTCTGCCGGGTCGGCTCGTTCCCGCGGCGGGAGTCACCCCCTGCGAAAGGGGCCTGGCCGCCGTCCACCGCGCGCTGCGGAGCCGGCTGCTGCTCGCGGTGCGCCCGGGTCGGGAGGGCCTGGCGCCGCGGCTGATCGGTGCCGGCGAAACCGGCGGCGATCACGGTGATCCGGACCTCGTCGCCGAGCCCGTCGTCGATGACCGTGCCGAAGATGATGTTGGCGTCCTCGGCGGCCGCCTCCTGAATCAGATCGGCGGCGGTGGAGACCTCGAACAGGCCCAGGTCGGAGCCACCGGAGATCGACAGCAGGACGCCCATCGCCCCGTCGATCGAGGCCTCCAGCAGCGGGCTGGAGATCGCCATCTGGGCCGCGGTCGCCGCCCGGTCCTCGCCGCGGGCCGAGCCGATGCCCATCAGGGCCGAGCCGGCGTTCGACATGACCGACTTCACGTCGGCGAAGTCGAGGTTGATCAGACCCGGGGTGGTGATCAGGTCGGTGATGCCGGAGACACCTTGCATCAGCACCTGGTCGGCCTGCTTGAAGGCGTCCAGGATCGCGACCTGGTGGTCGGTCATCTCCAGCAACTTGTCGTTGGGGATGGTGATCAGGGTGTCGACCTCTTCGCGCAGCGCCTGGATACCGGCCTCGGCCTGGTTCGACCGACGCTTGCCCTCGAAGGTGAACGGGCGGGTCACCACACCGATCGTCAGCGCGCCCAGTGTCCGCGCGATCCGGGCCACCACCGGAGCGCCGCCGGTACCGGTGCCGCCGCCCTCACCGGCGGTCACGAACACCATGTCGGCACCCTTGAGGACGTCCTCGATCTCGTCGGCGTGATCGTCGGCGGCCTTGCGGCCCTTCTCCGGATCGGCGCCGGCGCCCAGCCCTCGGGTTTCCTCGCGGCCGATGTCGAGCTTGACATCGGCATCGCTCATCAGCAGGGCCTGGGCATCGGTGTTCACCGCAATGAACTCCACGCCGCGCAGGCCGGCCTCGATCATCCGATTGACGGCGTTGACACCGCCACCACCCACGCCAACTACTTTGATGACTGCGAGGTAGTTCTGGGATGGATTAACCACGGGACCAGCCTCTTTCTCCTGTGAGGTAACAACGTTCGGACAAGCCTAACCCCGGGGAAGAACAGGCTTCGACTTCGCATTCGTAGGCTATGTGCACCCCGGGGGTTACGGAACCTTCTCCCGGGTGTGCCGCGAGGATTGTCTCGACCCGTACTTGAGGGTCTGCGTAAGGGTCCGGTCGAGGGTTTTCGGCGGCCCGCCGGCGGGTGCTATTTCTCCCGCAGCCAGGCCGCGATCGTCTCCTGATCCGGCGAGCTGGTCCACATGTAGTGGGGCTGGAACTTCGACTGGTTGTCGGTGATCAGGCTGCGGGACTCCCGGATGCCCATCCCGGCGGCGCTGTTGCCGACCACCCAGGCGCCGATCACCGGATGCCAGCCGTCGAAATCGGGGAGTTCGCACAGTTCCTGGTAGACGTACCCCTCGGCCCCGTACTCCCCGCCCGCGGCCCCGGTCAGGGTGCCGCCGCGGTAGATCTCGACGTTCGCCCCCTCGCGTCCCAGCAGGGGTTTGCGGACCCAGTCGGTCATCCGGGTCGGTTCGTCGAGGTAGGCCGGGAGCAGATTCTCGTGCCCGGGGAACATCTCCCACAGGATCGCCAGCAGCGCCTTGTTCGACAGCACCGACTTCCACACCGGCTCGATCCAGCGGGTGCGGCACTGCGGGCTGAGGGCGTACTGGCCGAACTCCTCGTGGAACATCCATTCCCACGGATACAGCTTGAACATCGTCTCGATCGGCCGGTCGTCGGCGTCCAGGAACCCCAACGACGGGTTCCAGCCGATCTGGTCCATGGTCAGGCCGACGATCTGCCAGCCGGCCTCGTGGGCCACATCGGACAGGTAGGCGCAGGTGACCGCGTCCTCGCCCCAGTCGTCGCCGATCCAGCCGACGTGCAGCCACTGATCGGTCTGCGTACGCAGCAGCCGGAACTGCTCCACCAGCCGCTCGTGCAGCGAGTTCCACTGGTCGAACTCGGGCTGGACGGTTTCCTTCCAGTTCCACTGGGAGATCGCCGCCTCCAACAGCGACGTGGGCGTGTCGGCGTTGTACTCCAGCATCCGCGCCGGGGTCAGGCCGTCATAGCGCAGATCGAAGCGGCCGTACAGGCTGGGTTCCTCACTGGCCCAGGAACGCCGGATGGCACTCCAGGCGTACTGCGGGATCTTCAGGTCGGCGAACCGGTTCTCGGTGATCACGTACTCCACCGCCTGCAGGCACATCTGGTGCAGTTCCTCGGTGACCCCCTCCAGGTAGGAGATCTCCGCGGCGTCGAAGGCGTACGCCGCGTCCTCGGCCCAGTACGGGACGACCCGGCCGTCCTCCACTGCGGTGTGGTAGCACAGGCCCTCGGCGAGGACGATCTGATCGAAGTTCGGTCGCGGGGTGCTGGCGTGACGCTCCATCAGGAACCCGATCCTTTCCCAACACTGGTGCCGGATGAACCCTTGCTGTTGCCCTTGCTGCCGAAACCGCCGCGCTTGGTCTCGGACTTCTTGGTGTCGGACTTCTTGGTCTCGGTCTTCTTGGTCTTCGACTTCGAGCCGGTGTTGGTGTCCGAGCCGGAGGACCCGGTCCGGTTCGTGGTCGTCTGGGAGTCGCTGCCGGTACGCGAGACCGTGCCACCGGATCGACCGACGCCGGCCTTGTTGACCGCACCCGTGGTCGGCCTGGTGTAGCGCCCGCCGGCGGGCACCCGTTGTCCGACGCCGACGTAGCGGCCGCCGTTGGTGTAGTACCAGCCGTAGACAGCGGCGCCCGAGCCGGCCCCGGAACTGGTTTCGCACCGATAGTCATCGACGCGCTCCATCGTCTCCCGATTCACGCAACTCTGCGTCGCGGTGGCGCCGGCCGGCGTGGCGTTGTAGGCCACCATCCCCGCCGCGACCAGGCCCACCAGGGTCACCGGGACGATCGCGCTCCGCAAGCGGGTGTCCATGGGCCGCCCCTTCCGTCGTGGCTGTGGGATGGGACGGCACCGGTCTGCCGAACCGTTCCCTCCCCCTGGCGGCCCATCCTGTCAAACCCCGGGGGCAGCGGGCCCTCCGGGCGGAGGGCATGGTCCAGCGAGCGGTTACTTGCGCGTGCTCGGGTACGCCGGGGCGCTCACGTCATACACCTGGGCATCGGGCACCGACTTCAGCAGCGCCAGCGCGACCTGGTTCTTCAGCGGGAGTTCCTTGGCGTTGCCGAAGATCACCTGTTTGCCGCCCTTGTCGGCCGCGGCGCCGGGGTCGGTCACCGTCAGCACGATCGAATCCGTCGACTGGGCGGCCACCCCCGCGGTCTGCCCGCGCAGCGCCGGATCCAGGCCGGCGATCACCTGGGCCACCTCCCCCAGCAGCGCCGGGTCCAGCGGCGCATTCACCGCGAGCACGTCCCCCGGCCGGTCGGCCACCTGCTGGAACGGGATCCCGGCCGCGTCGACCAGCCACCACTGGTTGTCCTTGGCAACCGCGTACAGGGCGGTCCGCTCGGTCACCGCGACCTCGATCCCGTTCGGGGGACGGCGGACCACATGCACCTGCGCCACCTGGGGAAGCGTCGCCACCCGGTCGGCGATCTCGCGCTCCGAGACCCGGGCCAACGGCCGCCCGATCGGAGCGGCCGCCACTTCACGGACCTGGTCCGCCGACAGGCTGTGCACCCCGGTCACGCGTACCTCACGCAGCGCGAAGACCGAGGAGAAACCGACCAGCCACACCGCCGCGCCGATCAGCACCAGGGCGAGAATCAGGATCAGCAGCCGCCGCCCATTGCGTCGGGCCCGGCGCCGCCGACGGTGGGCGATCCGGTCGGTGGCGTCGGTGACCTCGTACTCCTCGGGGTCGGCCCGGTAGTCCTCGGGGTCGACTCCTCGGGTGCGGGCGGCTCGGCTGCGGGTGGTGTTCCGATCAGTCATCCGGCCTGCAGTGCCTTCACGATGTCGGGGGCCAACTCGGTGATGTCCCCGGCCCCCAGGGTCAGCACGACGTCGCCGGGCCGGGCCAGCCCGGCGGCCGTGGCGGCGAGTTCGCCGCGCGGGACCAGGCGTACCGATCCCCCGGCGGCCCGGCAGTGGTCGGCCAGCAGCTCGCTGGTGACGCCGGGGAAGTCGGCCTGGACCTCCCGGGCGGGATAGATGTCGAGCAGGATCACCTCGTCGGCGGCGGCCAGGGCAGTGCCGAACTCGGCGGCGAAGTCCCGGGTCCGGGAGAACAGGTGCGGCTGGAAACAGGCGACCACGCGCCCGCCCCGCTCCTGGACGCCGGTGCGGGCGGCATCCAGCGTCGCGGTGATCTCGGTGGGATGGTGGGCGTAGTCGTCGATCACATCGATCCCATTGACCTGACCGACCCGCATGAAGCGACGATGGGTGCCGCGGAACCCGGCCATCGCGGCCGCCGCGGTGGCCCGGTCGATGCCGACCGCCTCGGCCGCCAGCACCGCGGCCGCGGCGTTCTGCAGATTGTGCCAGCCGGGCACCTGGAGTTTCAGCGGGACGCCGCCGAGCAGCGCCGAGGCACCGAAACCGGTGAGGGTGAGGTGGCTCAGTTCCACATCGGCCCCCGGGCCGGCCCCGAACCCGACGCTCAGCGGAGCCAGTTGGCGGACGTTGGGGTCATCGACATTGCCGATCGTGGTCCGCGCCCGGGCGAGGAACTGGGCGAAGCCGGCGTGGTAGGCGTCGACGGTGCCCCAGTTGTCGAGGTGGTCGGCCTCGATGTTGGTCACCACCGCCACCTCGGCCGGATACTGCAGGAAAGAACCGTCGGACTCGTCGGCCTCCACCACGAACGGGCCGCTGCCCAGGCGCCAGGAGGCCCCGGTGGTGGCCAGCGGCGCCCCGATGACGAAGCCCGGATCGGCACCGACCTCGGTGAGCAGATGGGCCAGCATGCCGGAGGTGGTGGTCTTCCCGTGGGTGCCGCCGATCGCGATGCCGCGCCGGCCGAGCATCAGCGCACCCAGCGCCGCGCTGCGATGCCAGATCCGCAGGCCGCGTTCGCGGGCGGCAGCCAGTTCGACATTGGCTGCGGGGATCGCCGAGGACACCACCACGGTGGTGGCCGCGCCGAGTTGCTCGGCGGCATGCCCGACATAGGTCCGGACGCCGTACTCCGCCAACCCGCGCAGGGTCGCCGAATCGGAACGATCCGAGCCGGAGACGATGACCCCGGACTGGGCGTACGCGGCGGCGATCCCGCTCATCCCGGCCCCGCCGACGGCGATGAAGTGCACGGCCCCGAGTTCGGTGACCGGCACCAGTTCGACCGGCGGGACCAGGGCCCCGAAGACACTGCTCACTCGCCCCGCCACCCGGCCAGGGCGAGCACTCGACGGGCGAGCCGGTCGTCGGCGTCGGCGGGCACGTGGCCGCGGGCGGCCTCCGACATCGCCGCGAGCGCCGGCTTGTCCCCGAGCAGGGTGATCACCCGGTCGGCCAGCCACAGGCCGGTCAGCGCCTGATCGGCCACCAGCTCGGCGGCACCGGCGGTCACCAGCGACTCGCAGTTCTTGGCCTGCTCACCGTTGCCGTGCGGCAGCGGCACGAAGATGCAGGGCAGGCCCACCACGGCGGTCTCCACCACCGTGCCGGCGCCCGAGCGGCACAGCATCAGGTCGGCCACGGCGTACGCCAGCTCCATCCGGTCGACATAGGCGACCGGCTGATAGATTGCCCCGGTGGTCTCGTCGGTGACGGTGGTCATCTCCTCGGTGAAGTTCTTCGGACCGAGCACGTGCAGGACCTGGACCCCGGCCGCCAGCAGCTTGGGATACGCCTCGAGGACGGCCTTGTTGATCGACCGCGCCCCCTGGGAGCCCCCGGAGACCAGCAGGGTGGGGCGGGTCGGATCCAGCCCGAAGGAGGCCGCCGCCTCGCTGCGCAGCGCGGCCCGATCCAGTTGCTGGATCGCCTTGCGCACCGGCAGCCCGATGTAGGTGGCGTGCGGCAGCGGGGTCGACTCGAAGCTGGTGAAGATCTCGGTGGTCAGCTTGGCCGCGACCTTGTTGGCCAGCCCCGGCACCGCGTTCTGCTCGTGCACCACGATCGGCAGCTTGAGCCGGCGCGCGGCGACATAGGCGGGCATCGACACGTAGCCACCGAAGCCCACGAGCACATCGGCCCGGGCCCGGCGCAGGATCTCCGAGGCCGCGGAGACCGCGCCCCAGAGCTTGCCGGGGACCGCGAACAACTGGGGGGAGGGTTTGCGGGGCATCGGGACGGGCGGGATCAGTTCCAGGGTCAGCCCGGCGGCCGGAATGACGCGGGACTCAAGGCCCTTCGGCGTTCCGATGACGGTGCGGGTGACATCCGGGACCAGCTCGGCGATCCGGTCGGCGGTCGCGATCAGGGGCGAGGTGTGACCGGCGGTACCGCCACCGGCGAGAACGACTGAAACCATGGAAAGGAGCCTACTGGTCGAAACTGACAGATTCTTGGACGGTCAGTGGCGCGAGCCGACCACCGCGGTGACCCGGGGTGCCGGTGCTGCCTTGGCCGCCTCCCGCAGCGCCCGGGCCGCGGGTTCCTGTCTGGCACACGAACACAGCACGCCGAGGGCGATCATGTTCGCCAGCAGCGCCGACCCGCCGTAGGACAGCATCGGCAGCGGTACGCCGAGCACCGGCAGCAGGCGCAGCACCACCGCGACGTTGACCAGGGCCTGGAACATGAACCAGGTGGTGATCCCGGCGGCCATCAGCCGGCACATCAGAATGTCCGAGCGCAGCGCGATCCGCAGCCCGGCGTACCCGAGCAGGAGGAACAGGCCCAGCACCAACAGGGAGCCGATGAGCCCCAGTTCCTCCCCGATCACCGCGAAGATGAAGTCGGTGTGCGCCTCGGGCAGGCTCCCCCATTTCTGCCGGGAGGCGCCCAGGCCGACGCCCCACCAGCCGCCGGTGGCCAGCGCCAGGACGCCCACGGTGGCCTGCATGTTGGCCCCCTCGACGTCCGCGGTCGGATTCAGGAAGGCCAGCATGCGCCGCATCCGGTTCGAGGACTGCAGGGTCATCGCCGCCATTCCGACCACCGCGAACACCGCCATGCTGCCCAGGATCCGCAGCGGGGCGCCGACGGCGAACAGCACCGCGACCATGATTCCGCCCATGATCACCGTGGTGCCCATGTCCCCGCGGAAGATCACCAGTGCCAGCACGAGCAGCCACACCGGCAGGAACGGGAACAGCAGATGCCGCGGCTGGTCGAGCACCTTCTGCTTGGTGTCCAGCACGGCCGCCCCCCACACGATCATCGCGACCTTGGCGAACTCCGAGGGTTGGATCCGCAGCAGCGAGGTGCCGAACTCGATCCAGTTGGTGTTCCCGTTGACCTTCACGCCGAGTGGGGTATACGTGAGGATCAGCAGACCGAGGGCCGCGAACATCGCGAACAACGAGACCCGGCGCAGTTGCTCCGGCGTGGCCCGCGCGACCAGGAATGCGGCGATCAGGCCAACCAGGGCGAAGCCGAGCTGGCGCTTGAAGAAGTAGTAGGAGTCGCCCACGTTCGACATGGCGTACACGCTGGAACTGGACAGCACCATGACCACCCCGAGGGTGATCAGCAGCCCGGCGGAGACGATCACCAGGTACAGGCTGGCCTGCGGGTGGCTGAGCCAGCGACCGAGCAGGTTGGTGGTGGAACTGCGGGCCTGCCGAACCCGGGCGAACGCCCCGCCGGCGGCGACCGGTCGGCCCGGATGCGACAGCGGTGCGGCCGAGCCGGTGGCGGTGGGGCCGGCGATTCTGTTGGTGCGAGCGGCAGCGGCTCGGGGGGTAGTCGGCTGGGCCACCTGCTCCCCCTCTCCACTCATCGTGCGCGGTCAGCGCCCGGACAGTTCCTCGACGGCGGCGGCGAATGCCTCCCCACGGGCTCCGTAGGAGGAGTACATGTCGAGGCTGGCGCAACCGGGCGCCAGCAGCACGGTGTCCCCGGGCCGGGCCATGGCTGCGGCGGCCTGGACGACCTCCGTCATTGCTCCAGTGTCGGACCGATCGACCACGATCACCGGGACCTGGGGCGCGTGTTGCGCAAGTGACTGTTGAATCAGGGCACGGTCCACCCCGAGCAGCACCGCGCCCCGCAGGCGGGGGGCCTGCTGGGTGACCAGGTCGTCGAAGTTGGTCCCCTTGGCCTGGCCCCCGGCGACCCACACGATCGACTCGAAGGCGTTCATCGAGGACTCCGCGGCGGCCGGGTTGGTGGCCTTGGAGTCATCGACGTAGGTCACCCCGTCGACCTCGGCGACCCGGGCAATCCGGTGTCCGCCCAGTTCGACCGACTGCAGCCCGGTCCGGACCGCCTGGGCCGGTACGCCGTAGCTGCGCGCCAGCGCGGCGGCGGCCAGGGCGTTGGCCACATTGTGCGGTGCGGCCGGCTGGACATCGGCGACCTTGGCCAGTTCGAGGGCCGAACTCTGCCGCTGCGGAATGAAGGCCCGATCGACCAGCAGGTCGTCGACCACGCCGAGCATCGACATGCCCGGCAGGCCCAGGGTGAAGCCGATCGCCCGCGCCCCCTCAGTGACGTCGGCCTCCTCGACCATCCGTTCGGTGGCCGGATCGGCGACGTTGTAGACACAGGCATGGGTGACCCGCTCGAAGATCCGGGCCTTGTCGGCGCCGTACTCCTCGAAGGAGGCGTGCCATTCCAGGTGGTCCGGGCGCAGGTTCAGCACCGCGGCCGAATGCAGTTGCAGCGTGTGGCAGTAGTGCAGTTGGAAGCTGGACAGTTCCAGGACGAACACGTCGTAGTCGACCTCGACATCGAGCACTGCCTCGCACACCGGCCGGCCGATGTTGCCGACCAGGGCGACCTGCTTGCCGGCCGCGGTGAGCATCGCCTCGAGCATCTGGACCGTGGTGGTCTTGCCGTTGGTGCCGGTCACCCCCAGCCAGGGCTGCCCGCCGTCGGCGCGGGCCGGGGAGCTGATCTGCCAGGCCAGTTCGACGTCGGACCAGATCGGGATTCCGCGTTCGGTCGCCTGGGTGAGCAGTGGGTGGCTCGGGCGCCAGCCGGGCGAGGTCACCACGAGATCGACGTCGGTGGGCAGCCCCGCCGAGGAGCCCTCCCCCAGGTGCACCTCGGCGCCCAGCGCCTCCAGCAGCGTGGCCCTGTCGCGATTGGTGGGCGTGTCGGCGTCGTCGACGATCAGGACCCGGGCGCCGCATTCCAGGGCCAGGTCGGCGGCCGCGAAGCCGGACTTGGCCAGTCCGGCGACCAGCACCCGACGGCCCTGCACCGGCTCGCGATTCAGTTGGTCCAGCTTCACAGCCCGCTCACCCATTCCCCGTAGAAGATGCCCAGGCCGAGGGCGACGAAGATGCCGGAGATGATCCAGAAGCGGACCACGATGGTCGACTCACCCCAGCCGATCATCTCGAAGTGATGCTGCAGCGGCGCCATCTTGAACAGCCGTTTGCCCTTGGGATCGGGGTCGCCCCGGCGTACGGCCAGGCGCTTGGTGGTCTTGAAGTAGGTGACCTGCAGGATCACCGACAAGGTGATGATCACCATCAGCCCGGCCAGGATCACCAGCAGCAACTCGGTGCGGGTGGTGATGGCCAGCCCGGCCAGCGCGCCGCCCAGGGACAGCGAGCCGGAGTCGCCCATGAAGATCTTGGCGGGCTTGGTGTTCCACCACAGGAACCCGAAACAGGCGCCGGCCAGGGCCAGGGAGACCACTGCCAGGTCGTGCGGGTCGCGGACCTCGTAACAGCGTGGCCCGGCGGTCGACAGGTCGCCGCAGGTCTGGTTGTACTGCCACAGGTTCACCAGCGCGTACGCCGCGAACACCATGGTGCAGGCGCCGGTGGCCAGCCCGTCCAGGCCATCGGTCAGATTCACCGCATTCGAGGCGGCGGTGACCAGCAGCACGATCCAGATCAGCGCCAGGATCGTGCCGATCACCACCCCGAAGCGGGCGAAGTCCAGCCACGGAATGTCGCGCAGGAAGGAGATCGCCATCGAGGCCGGGGTGCGCCCGTCCTCGTCGGGGAACTGGAAGGCCATGAAGCCGAAGGAGACCGCGACCAGGGTCTGCCCGATCAGCTTGCCCTTGGAATCCAGGCCCAGCGAACGTTGCTTGGAGATCTTCGTCCAGTCGTCGAGGAAGCCGATCAGGCCACAGCCGACGAACAGGTAGAGCACCAGCAGTCCGGAGACCGAGGGTGGTCGCCAGTTGATCAGGTGGGCCATGAAATACGCCGCCACGGTGGCCAGGATGATCACCAGCCCACCCATGGTGGGGGTGCCGCGCTTGGTCTTGTGCGCGGTCGGCCCGTCCTCACGAATGAACTGCCCGTAGCCGTTCTTGACCAGAATCCCGATCGCCAGCCGCGTCCCGAGCAGTGTGAACACCATCGCCAACGCAGCAGCGATGAGGATTGTTTTCACTGGTTGTCTCCTGTACCGGTGCCCGAAGCCGGGTTGGTCCCCGACTTGATCATCGCATCAGCTACCCGCTCCAGGCGCAAACCGCGGGAGGCCTTCACCAGGATGATGTCGCCGGGTGCGGTTTCGGCCTGCAGGATCGCGATGGCCTCGTCGAGGCTACCCATCACCCGGGCATCTTCGCATCCCGAGTTCCGGGCGGCGGTCACCATGTCGGGCGCATTGTCCCCGATCGCCAGCAGCGTCCCGATCTGCAGCGCGCCCACCGCGCGCCCGATCGCCTCGTGCTCGGGCAGCGAGCGGTTGCCCAGTTCCAGCATCTGGCCCAGCACGGCCCACAGGTGGACCCCCTGCTTGTGCCGGCGCCGGGCCCGACCCATCGCCGCCAGGGTCTCCACCGCGGCCAGCATCGACTCGGGGTTCGCGTTGTAGGCGTCGTTGAGGACCGCCAGCCCGTCGGGGCGTACGGTCAACTCCATCCGCCACCGCGACCGCGAGACCGCCCGGTTGAGGCCCGCGGCGATCACCGCCAGCGGGACCCCGCAGACGTACGCCGCCGCTGCCGCGGCGACCGCGTTGGCCACCTGGTGACGCCCGATCAGCTGCAATTGCACCCGGACCGATTCCTCCCCGTCCGGGGTCTCCACGTGCAGCAGGAAGCTGTACTGATCCAGATCCGAGGGCTGCGGTTCGGTCGCCCAGACCCGCAGTTCGACCCGGTCCCCCGCGCCGCCATCGGCGGGCAGGTCCGGCCGGCCGGCGTCGGCCAACAGGTCGGGGCGGCCCCCGGCGGAGAACAGCGCGATCCGGGCCTGCGTCCGGTCGGCCATGGCGAGGACGCGTCGATCGGTCCCGTTCAGCACGGCCCAGCCATCGCTGGGCAGCGCCTCGACGAGTTCCCCCTTGGCCTGGGCGATCACATCCTGGCTGCCGAACTCGCTCACGTGGGCCTGGCCGACGTTGAGCACGATGCCGACCTGCGGCGGCGTGACCCCGGTGAGATAGGAGATGTGGCCGAGCCCGCGGGCCCCCATCTCGGCGACCAGGTAACGCGTGGTCTCGTCGCAGCGGCACGCGGTCAGCGGGGCGCCGATCTCATTGTTGAAGTTGCCCGCCGGGGCGATGGTGGGCCCCTCCCGCTCCAACACCTGGGCGAGCAGGTCCTTGGTCGAGGTCTTGCCCTGGGAACCGGTCACCCCGATCACGGTCAGGTCGGGCAGGTGGGTCACCACATGGTGCGCCAACCGCCCCAGGGCCTCGGTGGAATCGGCGGTCACCACACAGCGGGCCGCGATCTCGGGGGGCAGCCCGTCGGGGACCCGGTTGCACAGGAAGGCCGCGGCGCCTGCCTGCGCCGCGGTCTCGATGAAGTCATGGCCGTCGACCCGCTCCCCGGGGAAAGCCACGAACAGCGCTCCCGGGGTCAGCTCACGGGAGTCGATACTGACCTGCGGTCCCACCTGGATGTCCGCCACCGACGGGTCGGGAGCGACGGCGCCCACCGCCCGCGCGAGTTCGCTGAGCGCGATCAGCCTCATTGTGATCCCCCTTCGGCCCTTGACCGAACAACTATTGCCCAAACCTCAGTCAAAACAGTGGAGTCGTCGAAGGGTGTCACGCGATCGTTGATCTCCTGCCCTGTCTCATGCCCCTTGCCGAGCACCACCACGATCGATTCTCCCGCGTGAGCGGCGGCTCGGGAAAGGGCCAGGGTGATCGCGGCCCGGCGCTCGCCACCATCGACCACCTCGGCGCCGCCCTCGGCCCGGGCGCCGGCGATCACCTGGGCCCGGATCGACGCCGGGTCCTCGGTCCGCGGGTTGTCGTCGGTGACCACGACCAGGTCGGCGCCGGCCGCCGCGGCCGCCCCCATCGGTTCGCGTTTGGTCCGGTCCCGGTCGCCGCCGCAGCCGACCACGGCGATCACCCGGGTGCCCGCGGCGCGCTCGGGCGCGAAGACCCCCAGCGCGGAGGCGACCGCCTGCGGGGTGTGCGCGAAATCGACGATCGCCAGCGGCCCGCCCGGCAGGTCCACCCGCTGCATCCGGCCGGGGATCTGCACCGTGGCCAGGCCGTCGACGGCCCGGGCCAGGTCGGCGGGCGGGTTGAGCCGGCTCAGCATCGCCAGCGCGGTGACGGCGTTGCGGACGTTGTAGTCCCCGTGCGGGGCCAGGGTGAAGGTGCGCTCCCCATGCGGGGTGGCGACGCGGACCTGGTTCCCCTGATGCGCCAGGACGCGGAAGTCGGCGGGCTCGCGCCACCCGGTGGTGACCAGCTCGACGTCCCCGGCGCTGCGGATCCGATCGGCGAGCGTACGCCCCCAGGGATCATCGACGTTGACCACCGCTCGCCGGGTCCGTTCGGGGGTGAACAGCTGCGCCTTGGCCTCGAAGTACTCCTCCATCGTGTGGTGGAAGTCCAGGTGATCCCGGCCGAGGTTGGTGAACGCGGCCACGTCGAAGCGGATCCCGGCCACGCGCTGCAGCACCAGCGCGTGCGAGGAGACCTCCATCGCCACGGCGTCGGCGCCACGTTCGGCGTACAACCCCAGCAGGCCCTGCAGTTCGGGTGACTCCGGGGTGGTGACGGTGGTCCGGGCCCCGGCGAGATCGGTGTCGTCCAGGCGGAAGCCGATGGTGCCGATGGTGCCGACCCGGTGTCCGGCCGCGCGCAGCATCGCCTGAATCAGGTACGCGGTGGTGGTCTTGCCGTTGGTGCCGGTGATGGCGTACATGGCCATCTGCTCGGCCGGGTGGCGATAGATGTTGGCGGCCACCTCCGCCATGGCGGTCCGCGGGTCGGCCACCTCGACCACCGGTACGCCGCACGCGCCGGCCAGCCCGGCGCCGGCGGCGTCGGTGAGCACCGCGGCCGCTCCGGCAGCCACCGCCGACGGCACGAAGTCGGCCCCGTGGAATCGGGTTCCGGGCAGGGCGACGTAGACATCGTGCGGCTGCACCAGGCGGGAATCCAGTGTGATGCCACTGAGCCGCACCGCGGGGTCGGCGGCGTGGACCGTGCGTACGGACACTCCCGCGAACGCCGTCGACCAGTCCACCGCGGCGGGGGTGGGTCGCAACAGTTCGGGCTGATTCGGCTGGTTCACAGGCTCGACCGTAGCCGCTCCGGCGCGCCCGGGGCAGGGCGACACCTCATTCGGCGGCTCACCACTCCAGTTCATACTTCGGCGACGTGGTTGTCGAGGGCTGCACCGCGAACCGCTTCAGGGCTGCCCGGGTGACATCGCGGTACACCGGCCCGGCACTGTGCGCGCCGTTGGACTTCGTCTTCGGATACATGAACATCACGTAGGTCACGATCTGCGGATCCTCGATCGGGGCCGCCCCGACGAAGGAGGTCAACACACCGTCGTACTTGCCCTTGTCGGCCTGGTAGACCTCCGCGGTGCCGGTCTTGCCGCCGGTGCGGTAGTCCTCCATCCCGAGTTCCTTGGGGCCGCCGGGGCCGATCACGGCCTCCATCATCTGGGCGACCTGCCGGGAGGTCTGCTCGGAGACCACCCGGCGGCTCTCCCGGGCCGGCTGGGCGATGGCGTGACCCTGCGCGTCGGTGGCGCCCCGGATGATCGTCGGCTGGTTGTAGACCCCGCCGTTGAGGATCCCGGCCACCGCGGCGGTCATCTGCACCGCCGACGTCGAGAAGCCCTGCCCGAAGGAGATCTGATCCCGGGCCGCGTCGGACATGTCGGCGCCGGGCAGGTAGCCGGCCCCCTCACCGGGCAACTCGATCCCGGTCGGGCGACCGATCCCGAAGTTGTAGAGGTACTGGCGGTACTTCTCCTTCTCCATCTGCCTGGCCAGCATGATCGTGCCGATGTTGGAGGAGTGCACCATCACCCCGGTCGCGGTGGCATTGGTGTAGCCGTGTTGCCACACGTCGGTGACCTTGCCCCCGCCGGATTCGATCGAGGGCGGCAGCACCAGCCGGGTGTCGGGGGTCATCGTCCCGCCGTCGATCAGCGCGGCCATGGTCAGGATCTTCTGCACCGACCCGGGTTCATAGGTCTGGGTGACCGCACGGTTGCCCAGGTCCTGCGCCTGCGCGGCGGCGGTCCGGTTCGCGTCGAAGGAGGGGGTGTTGACCATCGCCAGGATCTCGCCGGTCTTGACGTTCATCGTGACCAGGGTGCCCGATTCGGCTCCGATGTCCTGCTGCTGCCGCTTCATCAGTTCCTCGGCGGTGGCCTGCAGTTCGGCGTCGATGGTGAGCTGGTAGTTCGTCCCGTTGGTGGCCGGGGTCAGCACGTTGGAGCCGAGCGGGATCCGCAGGCCGGCCGGGGAGGACTCGAAGACCTCGCTGCCCGCCTGGCCGGCGAGTTCCTTCTCATGGGCGTACTCCAGTCCCCCGGCGCCGCGGTTCTCGGAGTTCAGGAAGCCCACCACGCCGGCGGCGGTGTCGCCCTCGGGGTAGTAGCGTAGCGGGTCGGATTCCCGGAACACGCCGTAGATGCCCAGCCGGCTGAGTTCGTCGGCCAGCCGCTGGAACTGGGCGGCCGGGATCTTCTTGGCGACGTAGGCGAACTTCGTGTTGGGCTTGGTCAGCGCCGGCAGGTAGTCATCGCGCTGGCCGCCGATGTAGTTGACCATCAGGTCGGCGATCTGGTCCGCCTTCGGCGTGGTCAGGCTCGGGTCGCAGGTGATCGCCACCGCCGCCTCGCTGATCGCCAGGGCGGTGCCGTTGCGGTCGGTGATCGTGCCCCGCATCGCCGGCAGCGGAACCTTCCGGGTGAGCTGGCGTTCGGCGGCCGCGGCGTAGGAATTGGCATCGAAGCCCTGCAACTGGATCAGCCGGACGCCCGAGGCGGCCACCGCGACCGCGAGTACCACCAGCACGATGCGCAGCCGGAGCGCACCGTTGCCCAGGCCCCAGCGCACCGGTCCGCGGGCCCGGCGGCGGGCCCGGGCGGCAGCGGCCTTCGTGCCGATCGCGCCCAGCAGCGACGGTCGGGGCGCGGGAGCGGCGGGACGACGTCCGCCGGCCGGACGCCGGGTGGTCGGACGTCGGTCGGTGTTGCGGGTCGTGCGGGTATTGCCGGTGGCGCGGGTGGTGCGGGAGCCCGGCGTACGCCCGGAGGCGCCGGCGGAGGACCGGGACGCCGGCCGGGTGCCGGACTGCCGCGAGCGGGCCGGATCCTTCGCCGCCCGGGCACTGCCCGCGCGGGTGCCGGTGGAGCGGGCCGAGGTCGAGGCGGACCGAGCCGTCCCCGACCGCGCCGTGGACCTGGAAGCCGAGGACGAAGCCGAGGACCGGGAAGCCGAGGACCGGTCGGACGCACCGCGGGCACCGGGCCGACTGCCGGAGTCACCGCGTCGCGTGGCGCGGGTCGGATTGGCATCCGAGGAGGGGCGCCCGGGTCGGGGGTCTCTGCTGGTCATCGTTCAGTCCTTGCGGGTCGCGGGTCAGTTGGCCGGCTGCTGCGGATTCTGCTGGTTCTGCGGGCTCGGATTCGGTTGGCTCTGCTGCTGGGCCTGCTGCGCCTCCTGCTGTCGGCGTTTCAGGTCCGCATCACGCTTGCGCTGAATGTCCTGCTGCACGCTGGTGGCCTCACGCTGCGCGGCCTGGCGCCGGGTCTCCGCCTCCCGGACGATGTCGCTGCGACGATTGGCCTCCACCTCCGCCTGCGGCAGTTGTACCGACTGTGGCAGGTAGCGGCCGTCATTCGGCTTCGCCTCGCCGATGATCTGCCCGTCGGGCAGTTTGACGTAGTTGATCTGCCAGTAGGGGCGCATGCCCAGCTTGGCCGCACGCCGGTTCAGCTCATCCACCGAACTCGCGTGGGTGACCTGGCTCTCCAGTTCGCCCTGTTGGTAGGACAGCACGCCGGCCTGCCGCTCCAGCCGGGACGCCTCCACGGCCTGGCCCTGCAGGGTGGTGTTGAGCAGCAGCACCCCCATCATCCCCAGCCCCAGAATGCCGGCGAGGACCAGCACGAACGGGATCCGCGCCAATTGCGTACGCCGGGGCGGCACCGCCTGCAACCGGGCGGCGGGACCCGCGGCGCGCTCGTCGAGACCTTTGCGGACCTCGGGGCTGACCGGCTGCACACTCATCGGGACTCCTCGATCCGTTCGGCGGCGCGCAGCCGGGCCGAGGCCGCGCGGGGGTTGTGGGCGATTTCGTCGGCGCCGGGCTTCTCGGCACCACGGGTGAGCAGTTCGAACTCCGGGCCGTACCCGGCCGGGACCACCGGCAGACCCCGGGGGGCCCGCGACTCCGCGGCCGCGCGCAGGGTCTGCTTGACCAGGCGATCCTCCAGCGAGTGGTACGCCAGCACGGCGATCCGGCCCCCGAGGGTGAGCGCGGCCAGCGCGGCCGGCACCGCCCGTTCGAGCGCCTCCAGTTCCCGGTTCACCTCGATCCGCAGGGCCTGGAAGGTCCGCTTGGCCGGGTGTCCCCCGGTGTGCCGGGCGGCGGCCGGGATGGCGCCGGCGATCACCTCGACCAGGCGCGCGGAGTCGGTGAACGGTTCCTGCTCCCGAGCCGCGACGATGCGCTGGGCGATCCGCTGGGAGAAACGTTCCTCCCCGTAGCGGGACAGGATCCGGGTCAGCTCGGGGGCCGCATAAGTATTGACAATGTCGGCGGCGGTGAGGGCCTGATCGGGATCCATCCGCATGTCCAGCGGCGCGTCGGTGGCGTACGCGAAGCCGCGCTCGGTCCGGTCGATCTGCAAGGAGGACAGGCCCAGGTCCATCAGGACCGCCTGCACCCCGGTCAGTCCGGCGGCCGCGACGATCTCGGGGATCTGGTCGTAGACCGCGCGCACCCCGATGAATCGGGCCCGGGCCGGGTCCGGGGAGGAAAGTGGAGCGGTTCCCGGGGAGGAAAGTGGAGCGTCCGGCGGGGAGGGAAGTGGAGCATCCCCGGCCACGGTGCTCGCCAGCGGCGGGAGCAGGCGTACGCCGAAGGGCCGCAGCCGCTCGGCGGCCAGTCGCAGGGCGTTGGGATCGCGGTCGATGCCGATCACGGTGGCCTCGGGACAGGCCCGCAGGATTGCTTCGGTGTGCCCCCCCAGACCCAGCGTGCAGTCGATGCACACGGCACCGGGTTCGGCCAGCGCCGGGGCCAGCAGTTCGACGATGCGCTCCAGCATCACCGGGGTGTGAATCTCACCCATGAGCCCTCCTGCCCTGCCCGACCCGGGCTCTGCTTGCGGTCGTTGGGATGCGCCGGTCCGTGCGGTGCCCGTCCCGTCAGGTTTCGACCCGAAACACGGTGGGAAGTGCGGCCTGGCACCGGGGAAGGTGCGCCAGGACGCTCGTGTCTCGGGCCGAAACCTCGCGGGACGGACTGTCCCGACGCTCGCCCCCGGCCTACTCGCCGGCGGCGAACTCCTCGTTCATTTCGGCAAACTCCTCTTCCTGCGCAGCGGAGTACTCCTCCCAGGTGGCGGCGTCCCAGACCTCCACGCGGTCGATCGCGCCGACCACGACGATGTCGGTCTCCAGCCCGGCGTACTTGCGCAACGCCGGGTTGATCGTGAGCCTGCCCTGCTTGTCCGGGGTCTCCGCCGAGGCGCCCGCGGCCAGCATGCGCTGGTAGTTGCGAACCGCCCGGTTGGTCGAGGACCCCGAAATCCTGCTGGCCATGGCCACGAAGTCCGCTTCCCGGTAGATCGCCAGACAGTGGTCCTGACCACGACTGATAACCAACCCGTCCGCGAACTCCTCACGGAACTTCGCCGGAAGGAAGAACCGGCCCTTTTCGTCGAGCTTCGGGTGATGGGTCCCCAAAAACATGGTTCAGGGCCACCTCCCTTAGCTCCGAATCGCACCGATCCGCTCCACTGCGCTCCACCCTACTCCACCTCGCTCCACTTCCTCCATCATTTGGGCCGGTGCTGGCGTCCGCGTGTTGCGTTTTGATCACGAATCGGCAGAATCGGTGCGGGATCTCCGAAGGCGGACGGACCGGTCGAGTTTGTTGCGGCGGGCCTTCTGCACCGATCGCGGGAACGCGTAAGGTGGTGTTCCGGGCAGATCGACCAGTCCGGGCATCTGCGCGGAACCGATCATCTGAATCCCTCGCCGCGCGGCATCGGCACGAATCCGATGGCGCCGTTGGAGAACCCATGCTTCGAGCCTTCGGGCGGCGGAGCTGAAGTGGCTGTGAGCGCCCGTCGCTCGGAGTGTTGTTGTTGCTGGATGTTGATGGAGGAAGCACGTGAGCTCCACGTACGGCCAGGGTTACCTGGACGCCAATCCGACAGAGACCACGTTCGGTGGTCGCCGCGGTATGGGACCGATTCCGCGTACCGCGACCGTGGAGGACGTGGCCCGGGTCACCGCTCAGGTCCGCGCGGCCATTGAGCAGGTGATCGAGGGCAAACGCTCGGCGATCGAGATTGCCCTGGTCGTGCTGCTGGCCGAGGGCCACCTGCTGCTGGAGGACAAGCCCGGGGTCGGCAAGACGATGCTGGCCCGCGCGATCGGCCGCTCGATCTCGGCCTCGGTCCGCCGGCTGCAGTTCACCCCCGACCTGATGCCCTCCGACATCACCGGTGTCTCGGTGTACAACCAGGAGCGTCGGGAGTTCGAGTTCAAGCCGGGCGGCATCTTCGCCAACATCGTCGTGGGTGACGAGATCAACCGCGCCTCGCCGAAGACCCAGTCCGCGCTGCTCGAGGCGATGGCCGAGCGCCAGGTGTCGGTCGACGGCACCACCTACGGGCTGGAACTGCCGTTCATGGTGGTCGCCACCCAGAACCCGATCGAGATGGAAGGCACCTATCCGCTGCCCGAGGCGCAGCGCGACCGGTTCATGTGCCGCATCGAGATGGGCTACCCGGCCCGCAGCGCCGAGCTGGACATGCTCGAGCATCACGGGGCCCGCAACCCGCTGGACTCCCTCCAGCCGGTGACCGACGCCGACACCATCATGACCCTGATTGAGGCGGTCAAGGAGGTCTATGTCGCTCCCCCGATCCGGGAGTACCTGGTCGACCTGATCACCTCGACCCGGGAGAACAAGCAGTTGCGGCTGGGTGCCTCACCGCGTGCCTCGCTGCAGTTGCTGCGCGCCTCCCGGGCGTACGCCGCGATGCAGGGTCGCGACTACGTGAATCCCGATGACGTCGCCTTCCTGGCCGGACCGGTGCTGGCCCACCGCGTACTGCCGGTGATGACCAGCACCAACCCCAACGACGTGACCGAAATCATCGACTCCTGCGTCCGTTCGGTCCCGGTTCCGGATCGGAAGTAGCCCTTGAAGCGCAACCCGTGGAATCTGCTCACCGGTCGCGGCAAGCTGTTCCTGATCGTGGGCCTGGCCGTCCTCATCGCCTCGATGCTGCTGGGTCAGCGCGATGTGCTGTGGCTCGGCTGGCTGTTCATCCTGCTGCCGATCATCGCGGTCCTGCTGATCGGGAGCACCCGGCTGCAGCTGACCTGTGAGCGCAGCAGCGATCACGACCGGATCGAGATCGGCGACCAGGTCGAGGAAGTGCTCGTCCTGGACAAGCAGGCCAGCCGGATCCCGACCGGCCTGCTGCTGTTCGAGGACCATCTGCCCCAGGCCCTGGGGGCTCGCCCCCGCTTCACCGTGACCAAGGGTCTGGGCGCCTGGCAGCGCCGGATCTCCTACCCGCTGACCGGACATCAGCGGGGTCGGTTCAGCATCGGCCCCCTGCTGGTCCGCAGCACCGACGCGTTCGGCCTGGTCCAGTTCGACCGCCAGTTCAGTGCCACCTCCGAGCTGTTGGTGACCCCGAAGGTGCACAAGCTCGGGATGATGCGCAATGTCGGCGGCGGCGGCGCCTCCGGCGAGACCCGTCCGCAGCGGCTGGGCGCGGTCGGCCAGGACGATGTGCTGATTCGCGAATACCGCGAGGGTGATGACGTACGCCGGGTGCACTGGCGCTCGACCGCCCGCCGCGGTGAACTGATGGTGCGTCGCGAGGAGCAGGCCTGGGATCCGAGCATGACCCTGGTGCTGGACAACCGCGCGTCCCGGCACGCCGGCTACGGCCCGGAGTCCTCCTTCGAGGAGGCGGTGTCGATCGCCGCCTCGGTGGCGCTGCATTTCCAGGGCGACGGCTACGACGTCGACATCTACGACATCCGTGGTCCGATGATTCCCGGGCTGATCAGCCGGCAGATCACCGCCGACCATCTGCTGCTGGCCTACACCGATGTGGTGGAAGTGCCCGACACCGAGGTGTCCGGCGAACTCAAGGGTGCGCTGAACGGACAGAACGGACAGTTGATCCTGGCCGTGATGGGCCGGATGACGGTGCCGGATGCCGAACTGTTGCTGCGCAGCCGCCGCAACCGGGCGCAGGCGATGCTGGTGGTCCTGGATGTGGACAGCTTCACCGCGCCGGCCGATCGGATCTCGGTCGAGGCCCGCAGTGAACATGACGCCGCGGTGGAGCTGCTGCGCAGCCATCACTGGCGGATCAGCGAGGTCCGCCGGGGGCTGCACGCCCCGGACGTGTGGACGTCGCTGGAACGGATGGGAGAACGAGTCTGATGAGCTTGCGGCTCAGAACCAGTGACCGCCTTTCGTTGGCGGTCATCATTGCGGTGCTGTTGGCCTCGGTGACCCTGCTGCCCCTGACCACCGACCGCAGTTATCTGGTGTTCTCCTCGATCCTGGTGGTTGCCCTCGGGGTGATCTCGCTGATCCTGCGCCGCTTCCGGCTGGATTCGGGACTCGTGCTGCTGATCCAGGCGGTGTTCACCGCGGTGTTCCTGTTCCTGGTCTCCGGCACCTTCGGTGGCGACGGGAACATCTTCAGCAACTTCCTCGGTCACTACACCGAGGCCACCGACTTCCTGCGCAGCCAGGCGGCCCCGCTGCCGCCGAATCCGGGTGTGACGCTGTTGCTGGTGACCGCGGTCGCGGTGGTGATGCTGCTGACCGATGTGATGGTCCAGGCGATCGAACGGCCGGTGTGGGCGATTGCTCCGCTGGTCACCCTGTTCCTGGTCCCGGCCCTCGGCCTGCGCGACGACATCAACTTCTGGTACTTCGCGGCGGTCGCGGTGGGCTACCTGGTCATCCTGATGGCCGAGGGGATCAGCCTGACCGATCTGTGGCCGCGGCGGATCCGGCGGAGCAGCTCGGAGCGCCGCGGTGGCGCGATGATCCGGATCCTGGCCACGACGGTCGGGATCCCCGCGCTGATCTTCACCTTCGTGCTCGGCATGATCACCCCGACGCTCAACTCCGACGGCTGGGGCCTGAGCAAGCCCAAGGGCAACGACGGGCCGCTCCAGCTGACCGACCCGACCCTGGATCTGCGCCGCAACCTGAACCAGCCGGAGAATCGGCTGGTGCTGAGCTACACCACCGATCAGCCCAGTGGCGCGTACCTGCGGATGGCGTCGCTGCCGGTGATCAACCAGAACGGCTGGCAGCTGACCGGGATGCAGCTCAACTCGGGCAACAACCTGCCGCCGGCGGCCGGCTACCAGGCCCGGCCCGGTGATGTGACCCGCAAGACCCAGGTGGAGATCAAGGACTTCCGGTCGGAGTATCTCCCGCTGCCCTACGCGCCGACGTCGTTCAACGCGCCGGGCCAGTGGGCCTGGGACCGGGAGTCGCTGATGGTGCTGTCGACCGCGTCGAACCGCCAGGATGCGACCCGGAACCTGAGCTACAGCGTCGACAGCGTCGACATCCGTCCCGACGGAGCCGGCCTGTCCCAGGCAGCGGCCGGTCACCCGCCGGATGCGCAGTTGACCGCCCCGATGCCGGCCGATATCCCGAACGACATCGTCGACCTGGCGGTGAAGATCACCGCCGATCAGCAGACCCCGGCGCTCAAGGCGGCGGCGATCCAGGAGTACCTGCGCTCCAACACCTTCACCTACTCCACCGAGCCGCTGCCCGGCTCGGGGTATCAGGCGCTGCAGAACTTCCTGTTCACCGACAAGAAGGGCTACTGCGAGCAGTTCGCCGCCTCGATGGCGCTGATGGCGCGGGTGGTCGGAATTCCGTCGCGGGTGGCGGTCGGGTTCCTGCCGGGGGAAGCCTCGGGCAAGACCTGGAACGTGTCGATCCGGGACATGCATGCCTGGCCGGAGCTGTACTTCGAGGGTTATGGCTGGGTGCGGTTCGAGCCGACTCCGGCCTTCGCCGCCCCGGCGTGGAGCGTACGCGGGGAGGCCCCGCCGCAGTCCGGGGCGCCGACCCCGAGCTCGAACCCGTCGGCGCAGGGCGAACCGACCCCGCAGGCCCCGGCGTCGGAGACCCCGGCCCCACCGCCCGCCGGCCCCGAGGTCAGCAACGCGCCGTGGGCGCGGATCCTGGCCACCGCCGCCGGTCTGGCGATCATCCTCGGCCTGCTGGTCACCCCGATGTTCGTCCGGATGGCGCGGCGCAACTCCCGGCTGGAGGCCGTCGGGGATCCCGATGACCGGGTGGAGAACGCCTGGCGGGAGGTACGCGACTCGGTGGTCGACCTGGGTGAGAACTGGCCGGTCGGTTCGCCCCGGGTGGTCGGTGCGCATCTGGCGCACGATCTGAACGGGACGGCCGCGAAGGCGGCGACCACGCTGTCGCTGATGGTCGAGCGGGAGCGTTTCGCCCGCAGCCACACCATCAGTGCCGATCTGGCCGCGATCGTCGGTGAGATTCGACACGGCCTGGCGGCGAACCAGGATCGCAGTCAGCGGATCCTGGCCACGGTGATGCCCCGCTCGCTGTTCGTCCGGGAGTCCTAGCGGGTCCCCCGGCAGGTTCGGCCCGCCCCGTCGATCGGTGATTCGTTTCCCGATCGGCGGGGCGGTTCACGTTCAGGGGTTGCGGGGCCGGAAAACAGAACAACCGTCACCGCAGGGGTGACGGTTGTGGCGGGGCCGAGGAGTGGGTGGGGTCAGTTCTCCTCGCCCTGCCGACGGCGCCAGCGCTCTTCCATCTTGTCCATGAAGCCGGTGTTGGCATTGGCCTTGGTTTTGCCCGTACGCGGGGTCGAGCCCGAATCGGCCCGGCGGAACGAGGTGAGCGCCACGACGGTGGACACCAGCATGATCACGAAGCCGACCACACTGAGCACCCAGTGGATCTGCATCCCGGCGATCAGCGCCACGGCACCGACTACGAACCCCAGACCCGCGAGGGCGGCTCGCTTGCGGTGCAGGACCCGACCCCCCTGGCTACCACGAAGGGTATTGGCGAGTTTGGGGTCTTCGGCCGCGAGGGCGGCCTCCATCTGGTCGAGGAGCTTCTGCTCCTCATTCGAAAGCGCCACGGTCGCACCTCCATTGTCATGTTCAGGCCGCCGAGGATCTGGCGTGCTTGTCCGGGCAGGTTCACCGGGCCGGGACCCGGTGAGCAAAAAGTCTGACCAACTGGAGAACGATTCGGATCCGGGATTTGTTTCCCGAACCGACCGCGAACGGTATTCGGATGCCCTGAGTCTGACAGGTCATCGTGCTACCGCGTCCTCCAGATGAATCGTACCCAAAGTCTACCCGTCGCGGCGTGTCGTGGGGGCATGATCCCGTCCCCCGGTTTCTGCTGATCCGCTCCGGGGCCGGTGCTCGGTGCGGGTCAGCACCGCGCGTTGCACCGCACGGGGACCGAACTTGCGCACCACGGCGTCGATGGCCCGATCCGCCTCCTGCCAGCCCCGGTCCGGCTCGGTCAGTCGGGGTTGCCGGTAGACCCGTTCGGGCTCCAGCAATCCGCTCAGGCGTACCCCGACCTTGCGGATCCGGGGCCGGGACAGGGCCAGCTTCTGCCACAGGTCGCTGACCCGGTCGTACACCTCCTCGGTGATGTCGGTCGGTCCGGCCAGGGTCGCCGAGCGGGTGACCTGGGAGAAGTTCGCGAAGCGGATGATCAGGGTCACCGTCCGGGCGTACAGACCGGCCTCGCGGAGCCGGGAGGTCGTGCGTTCCGACATCCGCAGCAGTTCCCGGCGGACCGCGTCAGGATCGTCGGTATCGCGCCCGAAGGTCTCCTCCGACCCGATGCTGCGCTCGGGCACATGGTTGATCACCGGGCGCGGATCGCGGCCCCAGGCCAGATCGCTGAGCACCTGCCCCTGCCGGGGCCCGAAGACCCGGCGCAGGGTGTCGACCGGGACATGGGCCAGATCGCTGACGGTGTGCAGACCGAGTCGGTGCAGGGCGGTCGCGGTGGACTCCCCCACTCCCCACATCGCCTCGACCGGCAGGGGATGCAGGAAGGCGACGACACCGTCGGGGGCGACCTCGCGCAGCCCGTCGGGTTTCGCGGCGTTGGAGGCCAGCTTGGCCACGAACTTGGTCGGGCCGATCCCGACCGAGCAGGGAATGCCCTGCTCGTCGGCGACCATGGCGCGGATCTGTTCCCCGATCGCGGCCGCACCGCGGTCGCCGAGGGCCCCGGTCAGATCGAGGAAGGCCTCGTCGATGGAGGCCACCTCGACGGTCGGGGTGAAGGTACGCAACAGTTCCACCACGCCCTCGGAGGTTTCGGCGTACGCGTCGTAGTCCGGCGGCAGGATCACCGCTTTCGGGCACAGCCGGCGGGCGCGGGTCATCGGCATCCCACCGCTGATCCCGAAACTCCGGGCGGCGTAGTTGGCCGAGAGCACGACTCCCCGACCGGCTCCGCCGACCAGAAAGGGTTGGTCGCGCAGTTCGGGATGATTCCGCAGCGTCACCGAGGCGTAGAAGGCATCCATGTCGACGTGCAGGATCGTCGGCACCCGTGGGCCCTCCTCGGGCAGGGCGAACCGGGTGCCGTGCGGCACGAAGATCCGGGTGTCCCGGGAAGCGTTGCGCGCCGGTCGGGCGGGCGGACGGGGTTGCGGTGGGCCGGACACGCCTACTTCCAGTGCGCGCACAGGTGCAGCCGCGGCGCGACCGCGGCGTACTCGCTGTATTCCGAGGCCCGGGACTCCAGCGCCAGGAGCTCATCGCTGCGCCCCTCGAGCTCGGCCTGGGGCACCCAGTCGGCCAGCACCCCGATGCCGTGGGTCGCGGCGACCAGGAATCCGGCCTCCTTGACCAGCGGGACGAGGTTGGCACCGTCGAGCAGATCGGTGTTCTCCAGCAGGTCGGTCGCCCCGGCGAAATCGCCGGCCATCGCCGCCTTGAGGACTCGCGGATAGCGCTGTTGGATCAGCAGGCTGAGCATGCCGCCGGGGCTGAGCACCTGGCTGATCACCTCGAGCACGTGGCTGGTCCCGGTGACGGTCTGCAGGACCTGATGGCACAGCACCACATCGACCGAATCGGGTTCGATCAGGTTGGCCAGATTGTCCGAATCGCCCTGGATCGCCCGGACCCGGTCGGACAGCCCGATCTCGGCGGCCCGGCGCTGGGTGTTGGCGAGCGCATCGGGGCTGGGATCGACGACGGTCACCTGGTGCCCGGCCGCGGCCAGGGTGGAGGCCACCCCGCCGGTGCCGCCGCCGAGATCGACGATGACCAGGTCTTCCCCGAGGGCGGTGATCTGCTCGGTGAGCAGGTGGATGAGGTGGCGCTGGGACACCGATCGGCGTGCGTTCCGGCTGGCCACGCTGCCGCGGATCACGCTGCCTCGGACATTGCTCGCCATGGGGTCCTCCTCGCTGCCGGCACTGCCGACACGCCCGGTCGAGAGTGGATCGCCGGGGCTGCCTGATATCTCGATCGTGTTCTTCATGAGCCTACCTTCCTGGGTGTACGGGGACGGAGTGGGTGGTGCGGGTGGTGGATCAGTGGCCGGAACTGCCGGGGCTGGAGTGCCACAGCTTGCGGGGCGCCTCGCCGGCGGTGCCCCCGGCGGGTTTGATGTCGGCGTACGCGGATTGGGTGAACCCGCTGGGGTGGACCAGGACGCGGTGGCCGGGCGGGGCGAAGCCCTCGGGGACCCGGTCGATCTCGGCGTACACCGCGGCCAGCGCCCGGTCGTAGCTGTCGCCGGCCTCGAGTCGGGCCTGCCAGGTGGCGTACAGGGCGGCCAGATCCCAGCAGCCGGTGGCCCGCAGGGAGACGCCGCGGGCGCCGGTGCGGCGCAGGTCGCCGCGGACCAGGAGCAGCCAGGATCCGAACAGGGTCCGGGCGTAGGGGCCCTGGGCGTCCTCGAAGAAGGTCGCATCGACCGGGCCGGTGGTGTCGTCGAGGGTGAGGAAGACGACCCGGCGCCCGGAGCGGACCGGTGGGGTCTGGGTGGCGACCTTGACCCCGGCGACCAGAATCCCGGAGCGCCGGCGGGTCTGCAGCAGGTCGACCGCGCGGGTGATCCGCAGCGCGTCCAGCAGCGGCCGATAGAAGTCGACCACATGGCGGCTGGCATCCAGGCCGAGCACCTCCAGTTCGGCCCGGACCCGTTCGGCATCGGTCATCTCGGGCAGGCCGGAGGCTTCGGGTTCCAGGGTCTGGCCCAGGTCCAGCGGCAACTGCACCGCCGGCTGGGTGACCCGGTGCGGGGACGCGGCGGTGCCGGGGCCGGAGTCGTTCGGGCTGCGGTCATCGGGGCTGCGGTCATCGGGAGTCTCCCAGCGATGGGGACCGGAGCGCTTCAGGCGCAGGCCGCGGGCCCGCATCCCCGCGGCCGGTTCGTGGTGCCGCAGGTCGGCCAGGTGCAGCAGCAGATCGCGCCGGGTGAGCTGACCACGCCGGGGTACCCCGGTGGCCCGCCCGATCCGATGGATCGCGTCGAAGCCGCCGGCCAGGATGATCCGCTCGGTGACCGGTTCGCTGACCCGGGCCCGATTCCAGAAGTCGGGCAGCGATCGGTAGGGCTGACCGGCGACGATGCGGGCCACCTCGGCCTCGTCGATCCCCTTCACTTCGGCGACCGGGATGCGTACTCCCCAGTGTTCCGGCCGGTCCCGGCCGGACTGATCCACCGCGGGGACATCGAGCCGATCCGGCTCGGGGATGCCGGACTGATCCGCCGCGGAGAGGGGGTGGCCCGGCGGTGCCGGCTCGGGGCCGAGGTGGACGATGCGGTACTCGGCGCCGGACTCGTTGACGTCCAGGCCGAGGACCCGGATCCCCATCCGACGTACCTCCTCCAGGATGAGCCGCTTGGGGTACATCCCCGGATCGTGGGTGAGCACCCCGGCCAGGAAGGCGGCGGGATGGTGGGCCTTCAGCCAGGCCGACTGGTAGGTGGGCAGCGCGAAGGCGGCCGCGTGGGCCTTGCAGAAGCCGAAGGAGGCGAAGGATTCGAGCACGAACCAGACTTTGTCGATGACCTCCGCGGAATAGCCGCGGGCCCGGGCGAGGGGGTAGAACCATTCCTTCACTTCCCCCTGCAGGTCGCGTACGCCCAGCGCCCGGCGTACCTCGTCGGCCTGGGCCAGGGTGCAGCCGGTGAACACCGCAATGGTGCGGATCACCTGCTCGTGGAAGACGACCACTCCCCCGGTCTCGGCCAGGTGTGGCTTCAGGTCCGGATGCAGGTACTGCGGGTCGGCCCAGCCGTGTCGGGCGTTCAGGAACGGGACGACCATGTCGGACTTGACCGGACCCGGCCGGAACAGGGAGATGTCGATCACGATGTCGTTGAAGGTCCGCGGCTGCAGCTTGCCGACCAGTTCGCGCTGGCCGGGCGATTCGATCTGGAAGCAGCCGAGGGTGTGGGTGGAGCGGATCAGTTCGTAGGTCGGCGGATCGGTGAACTGGTTCCCGTCCGGGTCGGGGTCGGCCAGGGCGTCCAGGTCGATCTGTACGCCGGTGACCCGGGCCACCTCGCTGACCGCGTGCTGCATCGCCGACTGCATCCGGATGCCGAGGACGTCGAGTTTGAGCAGGCCGATGTCCTCGACATCGTCCTTGTCGAACTGACTCATCGGGAAGCCGCCGAAGCTGTACTCGATCGGGGTCCGGTCGCCGAGGGTGGCATCGGACAGCAATACCCCGCACGGGTGCAGCGCGACGTGGCGGGGCAGCCCGTCCAATTGCTCGACCAGGGAGAACATCAGATCGAAACGGCGTTCAGTGAGGCCGGCGGCCTGCAGTTCGGGCAGGTCGCGCAGCGCGGCCCGGGCATCGCGGGCGCGGATGTGCGGGAACGCCTTGGCGATGGCATCGATCTCCGAGGGCGGCAGGCTGAGCGCGGCCCCGACATCGCGAACGGCATGGCGGACCCGGTAGGTCTCCAGCATCGCCACGCAGGTCACCCGCTCGGTGCCGAAGTCGGCCAGGATGCGCTCGTAGATCTCGGGCCGGCGGGCGGATTCGACGTCGAGGTCGATGTCGGGCAGGGCCCGCCGCAGCGGGGAGCAGAACCGTTCCATGAGCAGCCCGTAGCGCATCGGATCGACCCCGGAGATGCCGAGGGCGAAGTTGACCAGGGACCCCGCCCCCGACCCCCGGGCGGCACAGCGGATCCCCATCCCACGGACGGTCTCCACGACATCGGCGACGGTCAGGAAGTAGGTCTCGAAGCCGAGCCCGCCGATCACCTCGAGTTCCTGCTCCAGCCGATCCCGGGCGGCCCGGTCGGGGGTGCCGTAGCGGCGGTGCAGCCCGGCGGCACAGCGTTCGGCGAGCACCGCGGCGGCCGGCCGGGGATCATCGGTGAGGACATCGAGTTCGGGCAGGTGGATCTCCCCCAGGCCCAGATCGGCCCGCGGATCCAGCCGACAACCGATGGCCAGGTTGCGGGTCTCGGCGAGCAGCCGTTCGGCCCCGCCGGGACCCCGCCCGCCGCGCTGGGCGACCAGGTGGGCCAGCTCGAGCATCTGTTTGCCCGATTTCAGGTACGCCTCGGCGTTGCGCCGATCGACGTTGCGGCTGCTGAGCGGGACCAGCCGGCGGGCACAGTCGAGCACATCGGTGACCATGGCCTGCTCCCGGTCGACCATCCGGACCTGGTTGGTCAGCACCACGGTGGTGCCGGCGGCGTCGGCCAGGGACAGCATCCGGGCGGCCTGTTCCAGCGACCCGGTCGCGTACCGCTGCGGTGCCCGGTGACGCGTGCCGGTACGCCCGGCCGTGGCGGCGATCTGGTGGTCGGCGACCGCGACCACGAGCTGGTCGCCGGGCAGCCGGGTGCGCCAGCGGTCCAGGCAGGCGGTGGCCTCGGTACGCCGGTCGGTGGCGACGAGCTCGCCGAACTCGGAGTCGGGGCCGAGCAGCAGCACCAGTTCCCCGGTCGCGGCGTACTTCAGCAGGGTGGGCAGGTCGAGAATCGGGGCGCCCCGCTGCCCGGCCTGATGGCTGGCGGTGACCAGTCGGCACAGGGCGGCCCAACCGGCGCGGGAGCGGGCGAGCAGGACGACCCGGGGCAGCCCGAGATCGCGGTCGGCGGAGGTCTGCACCTGGGCCTGGAGCAGGCGCAGATCATCGGCAGTGGCGGGGGCGCGGCGATTGGCGCCGGGGTACTCCCGGGGCAGGGCCAGGTCGACCCCGAGGACCGGAGCGACCCCGGACTGCTGGCAGGCCTTGGCGAAGCGAATGGCGCCGTAGAGCCCGTCGCGGTCGGTCAGGGCGAGGGTGTCCATCTCGAAGTCGGCGGCGCGGGTGACCAGATCGGCCGGGGTGGCCGCGCCGTGTTTGAGGGAGTATCCCGAGGCCACGCGGAGGTGCACGAACGGGTCGGCCATTCAGTCCACCACCTTGGCCAGCTGCCAGGTGTGCTCGGCCGGGTCGTGCAGCAGTTCGAAGACGCCGGATTCGCGCCCGTCGGAGGCGAGCACCCGCCAGATCTCCTGTTCGCCGAGCACGTCGGCGTCCGGGTCGGGTTCGATACCGGCGCTGCGTACGGCCTGCGCCGCCGGTGAATCCCACCAGGGCGCGGTCTGCACCCAGCGGGTCAGGATGGTACGCACGACCCAGACCCGGCGGTGCCAGGTGAAGCGGGCGGGACCTTCGATCCGGGTGTGTTCCTCGGCGAGGGTTCCGGTGGGTTCCGCGGTTCCTGCCGAGGTGTGGTCGGGCCATGCCGAAACGTGGTCGAGCCCTGCCGAAACGTGGTCGAGCCCTGCCGAAGCGTGATCGAGTCCTGCCGAAGCGTGATCGAGCCCTGCCGAAGCATGATCGAGCCCTGCCGAAGCATGATCGAGCCCTGCCGAAGCATGATCGAGCCCTGCCGAAGCGTGATCCGGGTGGTCGGGGTGGGCGTGCGGGCGGTTACCGGCGTTCCTCCGGCCGGGCGGGGTGCGGGTCGGGTCGGGGGTGGTGGCCGGGTCGGCGGTGAGCGGCTGGCCGGTACTGACCAGCCCGAGATGAACCTCGATCGGCTGCTGATAGATCCGCACGGCGGCTGGCCCCTTCCCCTGGGTCGACACGTCACTCACTTGTGTTTCGACCCGGGGAGCTCCGGTCCGGACGGGGGTCGAGATCCGTCCGGACCGGAGCCGGCCCTTCGTTCGACTGTTCGGACCGAGCGAATCAGTCGCACCCCGGCTCGCGACTTCCGAGGCGACCGCCGAGACCTTCCCCAAGTTCCCTGCAGCACCGAGCGATTCGAATCGATCGAACAACCACGCGTTCATCGAACACGTGTTCGAACATTTTCAATGATAGGCGCCCCCTCCGACAAAAAGTCAACTGCCCGGGTTCGAGCGGCCGGATCCCCGAAAAGTTTCGGGCGATTGCCCCTCCCCGCACGGACCGGGCGTCGGCCGGGGGCATCGAGCGCCACCCTGGGGCATCGAGCGTCACCCTGGGGCGGGCAGCGTCGGGGCGCCCAGAAGCCGGGTGCACCAGAGCGACGCTGGATCACCCGATCGACGCTGAATGACCCGATCGACGCCAGCTGTCGACGGCGCTTGAAAACTGGTCAGTTTCGGCGGCGTTACTGTCTACTCCTCAACCGCCGTCGACACCAGCTCCAGGCTCGACGGCACACCCCCGCCGCCAGGCACACATCCTCGAGCATTCCCCACCCGATACCCAGCGTCAGCGAGGGCATCGAGCGTCACCCTGGGGTGGGCAGCGTCGGGGCGCCCCGAAGCCGGGTGCACCAGAGCGAAGCTGGATCACCCGACCGACGCTGGATCGCCCGCGAGGGCCCCCGGCGGCATCTCCGCGATGACGCAGGC
>NZ_AUHH01000026.1 GCF_000423085.1 Granulicoccus phenolivorans DSM 17626 = NBRC 107789 = JCM 15570
TGTGTTACCAAAACTGAAGCTGGCTGACCGAACCGCCGCTGTACCGGCCAGGATCCCCGGTTCGCGGTCGCTGCTGGGAGTTCGCGGTCACTGCTGGGAGTTCGCGGGGGTTGCTGGGGCTCAGTGCCCGCTGGAATTCGCGGGCCCTGCAGGGGCCGCGTACCGGATGTGGGCCCGCGCACCGCACGAGACCCGTGCCGACCCGGCTGCCCCGTCGCCGCCTGGAACTCCCGTCAGGTTGCACCTACGTCAATCCGATACTGCCGGGCCCGCTGTCCGGGGAGGCGCTGGCCGGGTACGCCGACCCATTGGCCGCCTCGACCAAGGACCTGGCCCCGGTCAGCGACGAACTCACCATGGACCGATCCCGCTTATGGTCGTCCTGCACATCACCAGTACTTGGACCGGGCCCACCTCCCTCTCCGCCGGTCCGGGCACCCCCGTCTGGACACACCGGTCCGGACACACCGGTCCGGACACACCGGTGGCCCGCACCTGGGTGCGGGCCACCGGGAGGGGCGTGCGGATCAGAGGTCCTAGTCGATGACCACCAGCAGGTCGCCACCCTCGACCTGCTGCTCGAGGCGCAGCGCCACCCGGGCGATCGTTCCGGCGACGGGCGCGGTGATCGAGGCCTCCATCTTCATCGCCTCGATCGTGGCGACGGTGTCCCCGGCCTCGACCCGGTCACCCTCGGCGACGGTGATGGTGACCGCGCCCGCGAACGGTGCTGCGACGTGACCCGGGTTGGTCTTGTCGGCCTTCTCGGCCGACGGCACCTCACTGGCGATGGACCGGTCGCGAACCGACACCGGACGCAGCTGTCCGTTGAGGATGCACATCACGGTGACATAGCCGCGCTCGTCGGGCTCGGAGATCGCCTCCAGGCCGATGAGCAGGTCCACGCCCTTGTCGATGCGGACCCGATGCTCCTCCCCGCGGCGCAGGCCGTAGAAGAACTGGTTGGTCGACAGCCGGGACAGGTCCCCGTACTGCTCCCGGCTCTCCAGGAACTCCTTGGTAGGACCGGGGAAGAGCAACCGGCTCAGGGTGATCCGGCGCTCGGCCGAGCCGCCGTCGAGCAGGGCCTCGTCCGCGGCGGACAGTTCGACCACGGGACTGCCGCTGCTTCGGCCGGCCAGCGCCTTGGTCCGGAAGGGTTCCGGCCAGCCGCCGGCGGGGTCGCCGAGGTCACCGCGGAGGAAGCCGATGACCGAGTCGGGGATGTCGAACCGGCCCGGGTCGGCGGCGAACTCGTCGACCGAGACGCCGGCCCCGACCAGGTGCAGGGCCAGGTCGCCGACGACCTTGGAGGACGGGGTGACCTTGATCAGTCGGCCGAGCAGCCGGTCGGCTCCGGCGTACGCGCTCTCGATGTCCTCGAAGCGATCGCCGAGGCCGAGCGCGATCGCCTGGGTGCGCAGATTCGACAGCTGGCCGCCGGGGATCTCGTGGGTGTAGACCCGGCCGGTCGGCCCGGGGATGCCGGACTCGAACGGCGCGTACACCTTGCGCAGGGCCTCCCAGTACGGCTCCAGGTCGCAGACCGCCTGCAGGTCGATGCCGGTGTCGACGTCGCTGTGCGCCGCGGCGGCCACGATCGCCGACAGGGAGGGCTGGCTGGTGGTGCCGGCCAGCGGCGCCGCCGCGCCGTCGACCGCGTCCGCCCCGGCCTGCCAGGCGGCGAGGTAGGTGGCCAATTGCCCACCCGGAGTGTCATGGGTGTGGACGTGGACCGGCAGGTCGAAGTTGGACCGCAGCGCGGTGACCAGCTTGGTCGCGGCCGGGACGCGGAGCAGGCCGGCCATGTCCTTGATGGCCAGGATGTGGGCGCCGGACTCGACGATCTGCTCGGCCAGCCGAAGGTAGTAGTCGAGGGTGTACAGCTTCTCGCCCGGGTCGGCCAGGTCACCGGTGTAGGACATGGCGACCTCGGCGATGGTGGTGCCGGTCTCCCGGACCGCCTCGATGGCCGGACGCATCTGGTCGACGTTGTTGAGCGCGTCGAAGATCCGGAAGATGTCGATGCCGGTGTCCGCGGCCTCCCGGACGAAGGAGCGGGCCACCTTCTCCGGGTACGGGGTGTAGCCGACGGTGTTGCGGCCCCGCAGCAACATCTGCAGGTTGATGTTGGGGACGGCCTCCCGCAGGGCGGCCAGCCGCTCCCAGGGGTCCTCCTTCAGGAACCGCAGCGCGACATCGTAGGTGGCGCCGCCCCAGGCCTCGATGGAGAACAGCTCCGGGGTCATCCGGGCGATGTACGGCGCGACCCCGACCAGGCCGGAGGTCCGCACGCGGGTGGCGAGCAGGGACTGGTGGGCGTCGCGGAAGGTGGTATCGGTGACCGCCAGGGCCTTCTGCGCGCGCAGGGCCTTCGCGAAGCCCTCGGGGCCGAGCTCCAGCAGCCGGTCCCGGGACCCCTTCGGCGGCGCCGCACTCAGGTCGAGCTGCGGCAGTTTGTCTGCTGGGTAGACCTCGGTGGGACGGGCGCCGTGCGGCTGGTTCACCGTGACATCGGCGAGGTATTCCAGGATCTTGGTGCCGCGATCGGCCGACCGACGCGCGGTCAGCAGGCCGGGCCGCTCCTCGATGAAGGAGGTGGTGACCCGGCCGGCGCGGAAGTCGGGATCATCCAGGACCGCCTGCAGGAAGGGGATGTTGGTGGCCACGCCGCGGATCCGGAACTCGGTCACCGCCCGGCGGGCCCGGGCGACGGCGGCTTCCAGGGTGCGACCGCGACAGGTCAGCTTCACCAGCATCGAGTCGAAGTGGGCCCCGACCTCGGCCCCGACCGTGGTGCCGCCGTCCAGCCGGATGCCGGCGCCACCGGGGGTACGGTACGCGGTGATCCGACCCGTGTCGGGCCGGAAACCGTTGGCCGGATCCTCCGTGGTGATCCGGCACTGCAGGGCGGCACCGCGGATGCTGATCGAATCCTGGGTGAGGCCGAGGTCGGCGAGGGTCTCCCCGGAGGCGATCCGCAGTTGGGCCTGCACCAGGTCGACGTCGGTGATCTCCTCGGTGACGGTGTGCTCCACCTGGATCCGCGGATTCATCTCGATGAAGACGTGGTTGCCGCGGGTGTCCAGGAGGAACTCGACCGTGCCGGCGCACTGGTAGCCGATCTGCTGGGCGAACTTCACCGCATCCGCGCAGATCCGGTCCCGCAACTCGGGATCCAGGTTCGGTGCGGGCGCGAGCTCGATCACCTTCTGATGCCGACGCTGCAGGGAGCAGTCGCGCTCGTAGAGGTGGACCACATTGCCCTGCCCGTCGGCCAGGATCTGGACCTCGATGTGCCGCGGGTCGACCACGGCCTGCTCAAGGAACACAGTGGCATCACCGAAGGCGGCCTCGGCCTCCCGGGAAGCCGCCTCGATCGCTTCGCGCAGTTGCGTACGCTCGGCGACCCGGCGCATCCCGCGGCCGCCCCCACCGGCGACGGCCTTGACGAAGAGGGGGAACTGCATGGTCTCGGCGGCAGCCAGCAGCGTGTCGACGTCGGCGGACGGTTCCGAGGATGCCAGCACCGGCAGCCCGGCCGCCCTGGCCGCGGCAATGGCCCGCGCCTTGTTTCCGGTGAGCTCCAGCACACTGGCCGGCGGCCCGACGAAGGTGATCCCGGCGGCGTCGCAGGCGGCGGCCAGATCGGGGTTCTCCGAAAGGAATCCGTAGCCCGGGTAGACCGCGTCCGCGCCCGCCTTCTGGGCCGCGGCCACGATCTCCTCGATGGACAGGTGCGCCCGGACCGGATGGCCGACCTCACCGATCTGGTATGCCTCGTCGGCCTTCGTCCGGTGCACCGAGTTGCGGTCCTCGTACGGGAACACCGCAACGGTCCGGGCCCCCAGTTCGACGGCGGCACGGAACCCGCGGATAGCGATTTCGCCACGGTTGGCGACAAGGACTTTCGAAAACATGACTGCGAACCTCACTGGTCGGGATCATTGCCGGCGCCGCCGGCGCGGGTTGGGTCTGCCGCAGCCCGCGGCCACACCGAACCCGCGCCGAGGCACAGGGCGACCCGGTGACTCCTGGCGGGCACCCGGGCGCGGACCATGGTGGTGACCACGGCCCGTTCCGGGGCGCTGTTGGTGGAGGTTAGCACCGCCAAATGTGACGTGGCTAACTCCTGTTCCATCATCGGTCACCGGCAGGTGGCCCGCGGTGGACCGCTCAACCGCTCAGTACGATTGCTGCGCCGTTTGCGGCGAAACCGCGACCGGCTGATCGATCGCGGGCGAAATTTGCGCCCGGGGAGCCAGGCCCGCTCCGACCGGCACCGCCTCCTGCGGGGGCACCGGCACCGCGAGCTCGGTCCGTTCGATGATCCACTTCATCAGGCTGGGGACCACCCAGAAGGAGTAGATCCCGAGCGTGACGAACATCAGCAGCCACCACTTGATCCACAGCCCGAACAGCCCCAGCCCGGTGCCGGTGAACCGGACCGGCTGACCGTTCACCGTGGTGTGCTGGACGGCCCAGCGGAAGTACATGCAGATCGCCCACGGCGTGGCGAGATTGAACGTGAAGATCGTCAGCAGCGCGCTGCCCAGGCCCACCAGGAAGTAGGAGCCCGCGCCCCCGTTGAAGCGGAACCGCAGGGGCAGCATCGGGGCAGGGACAGGGACGGGTTGATTGGTGCTCACGAGGTCGCCTTTCGGGGAAGGCAGCGGCTGATCCGCTGACGAGAAAGACTCTCCCGGACGGGTCTGACAAAATTTGCACGTTTCCCGTGGAGAGGCCGCCCGGGCACCGTCAGAGGGCAGCCGCGGCCGCCCGTCCCGCAACCCGGCCGGAGAACAGACAGCCGCCGAGGAAGGTCCCTTCGAGGGCGTTGTAGCCCATCATGCCGCCCCCGCCGAAGCCGGCGACCTCACCGGCGGCGTACAGGCCCGGGACCGGGTCCCCACTCACCCGCAGGCAGCGCCCGGACAGATCGGTCGCCAGGCCACCGAGGGTCTTGCGGGACAGGATGTGCAGTTTCACCGCGATCAGCGGACCGGCCGTGGGGTCGAGCAGCCGGTGCGGTTTGGCCACCCGGGACAGTCGGTCACCGCGGTAATGCCGGGCGCCATACAGCGCGGTCACCTGGGCATCCTTGCCGAACGGATTGGCGATCTGCCGATCGCGGGCCTCGATCAGCCGACGCAGCGCGTCGCCGTCGAGCCTGGGACCGACCGGGTCGATCCGGGCCAGGTCGTTCATCCCGGCGACCAACGCGTCGAGGTCGTCGGCGACGACGAAGTCCTCGCCGTGCTGCTTGAACGCCTCCACCGGTGCCGGGCCGTGGCGCGCCCGGTCGAGGACGCCGCGGACGTCCTTCCCGGTCAGGTCGGGATTCTGTTCCGAGCCGGAGAGTGCGAACTCCTTCTCGATGATCTTCTGGGTGAGCACGAACCAGGAGTAGTCGTAGCCGGTCGCGCGCAATTCCCGCAGGGTGCCGAGGGTGTCGAAGCCGGGCAGATAGGGCGCCGGCAGCCGGCGTCCGGTCGCGTCCAGCCACAGGCTGCTGGGCCCGGGCAGGATCCGGATTCCGTGGTTGCGCCAGATCGGATCCCAGTTGCGGATCCCCTCGACGTAGTGCCACATCCGGTCGCCATTGATGATCCGCGCGCCGGCGCGTTCGGTGATCGCCAGCATCCGTCCGTCCACATGCGCGGGTACGCCGCACACCATCGACGCCGGCGGGGTGCCGAGGCGAGCCGGCCAGGCCCGGCGGACCAGGTCCAGGTCGCCCCCGATCCCGCCGGAGGTGACGATCACCGCCTGCCCGCGGTACTCGAAGTCCCCGACCACCACCCGCGAGGATTCCTGCCCCCGTGCGATGTCGCTGGGTTCCAGCAGCGCCCCGCGTACGCCGACCGCCGTCCCCGCCTCGAGCAGCACCTCATCCACCCGGTGCCGGAACGCGAACCGCACCCGCCCGGTCTCGGCATGGGCCCGCACCCGCCGCTCGAACGGCGCGACCACCCCCGGACCGGTCCCCCAGGTCAGATGGAAGCGGGGCACGGAGTTGCCGTGGCCGTCGGCGCGCCCGTCGCCGCGCTCGGCCCACCCGACGACGGGGAAGATCCGATGCCCCTGGCGGTGCAGCCAACTGCGCTTCTCCCCCGCGGCGAACTCGACGTACGCCCGTGCCCACTGCCGGGGCCAATAGTCTTCGTCGCGGTCGAATTGGGCCGATCCGAGCCAGTCCTGCCACGCGAGTTCGACGGAGTCGTGGATGCCCAGCCGGCGCTGCTGCGGACTGTCGACCAGGAAGAGCCCACCCAGCGACCAGTACGCCTGCCCACCCAGGGACTGCTCGGGCTCCTGGTCCACCAGCAGGACGCTGCGGCCGGCATCGGCGACCTCGGCGGCAGCCACCAAACCGGCCAGCCCGGCGCCGACCACGATCACGTCCGCCTGATTGCTCGCCCCAGTGCTCGCCACGGATCCGATTCTGTCACCGGCGCCGCTCCGCGGCACCGGCGGCACCGATCACAGCGAGGTGACCCCGCGAATCCGGTGCCCGATCGCGATGGACTCCCCGGAAATGGTTCCGGCCAGCGGCGAGACCAGGAACGCGATCAGGTCGGCGATCGCCTCCGGGGTGGTCTCCCCCGGTGCGCCCGGTGCCACCTCGGTCGCGGCGTCGGCGGTCACGAAGCCGGGACTGACCGTGTTCACCGTGACCCCCGAGCCGGCCGCGGCGTCGGCGAGATTCTTCGCCGCGATGATCAGGGCCGCGTTACGGACCGAGCCGGTCAGGTTGCCGGTCAGGAACGCATTCTGGCCGGACACGCCGACGATCCTGCCGTATCCGGCCCGAGTCATCGGGAGCAGCGCGGCATTGGCCGCCCGCAGAAACCCCATCGCCTTGGCGTCGAACGCCTCGAGCACCTGGGTGGGGTCGGCCTGCCGGGCCGGGTCCAGGGTCTGCGCCGCAGGGGCCGCAGTGACCACCAGCGCGTCCAGTCGCCCCTGATCACTGAGGACGGTTTCGATGGCGTGCGTCACCGACGCGTCGTCGCGAACATCCAGCACCAGGCCATCACGCCCCGACCGCGAGGCCGACACCGGCACCGCGCCCTCCCGACGCAGCCGGTCGATGACAGCGGCACCGATCAGGCCGGTACCACCCACGACGAGCACGACACGATTGTTCAATCCCAGATCCATGGGCCCAGCCTAGGCCGGTGCGGGCGTGCCGCCGGGTCGCGGCCCGACCCACCGCGGGACCCGCGCGCGGTACTCGGCGTAGTCGGCACCGAACAACTCCGCCAGGGCCGCCTCCTCGGCCGCGATCTGGGTCCGATCCATCACCAGGACGAATCCGGCCACCGGCAGCAGGGCGCGCCAACTGCCGAGGAACAGGGCATGCGCAACCAGGGTCGCCGCCATGCCGACATAGATCGGGTTGCGCGACAGTGCGTTCAGCCCGTCGGTCACCAGCCGGGACGCCTCCTCCGGGCGACGTGGTTCGATCGTCGTCCCGTTGCGCCAGAAGGACAGGGCCACCGTCACGAACAGGCCGAGGGCGCCCGCAACGATCACCCCGGCCGCCGCCTTGCGCCGGATGCCCGCCTTCGGATGCCGCGCCAGCAGCCGCTGGATCGCCAGGCCGGCAAGCACATAGCCGGGAGGGGGCACTATCGGACGGGCCATACAGTGAGCGTCCCACTCAGCCCGCAGCCGCACAAGGGGTCAGCCCCGCGGCAGCAGCCGGAGCACCTCCGCGGCGATCAATTCGGGCTCGGTGAGCGGGATCAGATGCTGCGAGGCCCGCGCCGGCACGACGCGTCCCTGGGGGCTCCGGTCGGCGGTCTGCCGATGGGCCCGGATCAGGTCCGCGCGGCCCGGGGTGAATCGGGCGTACCGCACCCCGGACAGCACCGTCACCGGAACCTGCGGGAAGGTTGCCTCCCGGCGCAGGTACGCCAGCCCGGCCCGGAAGTGCGCGTCCTCGGCCATGGTCGTCCGGGCTGCCTGCACCGAGGACGAGGAGGCGACCATGGCTGCCCGGTCGGTAGCGGTCAGGTACCGTCGGGTCATCGCGGCGATGCTGAGCCGCAGCACCCCCGTCCGGGCGAGCACCGGCATCAGCAGCGCGGTCAGCCGTTCGGAGAGCACCCAGCCGTGGGAGTCGTACAGTCGCGCTCCTTCATCGGACGGGTCCACCAGAACCAGGCCGGCCAGCAGTTCCGGGTCCATCGACGACGCCGCGACGCGGATGATCGGGCCACCCCAACTGTGCCCGCACAGCACCACCCGGCCCCCCGCTCGGGCCTCGACCAGCTGCCGCAGGTCATCGCCGAGTCGCTGCAGCGTGCGCGGCTGTGGATCCGGCGTGCTGTCCCCGAAACCGGCTCGGTCGTACGCCACCACCCGCGCCCGCTCGGCGACCAACCGGGCGACCGGGCCCCAATACCGGCCACCGAACCCCAGGCCCGCCTCCAGCACCACCAGATCCGGACCGCTCCCCCATTCGTACGTCGTCAGGGTCCGACCGTCGCGCGTCCTGACTCGACCGAGTACCGGCTCCATGCGGCCCAGCCTAACCGGCACCGGAGGAGGGGGCGCCGGCCGAATCGCTCTCGGCTACTGACTCGATTAGCCTTGGCCCTGCCGGACCGGCGCCCTCCATCTACAGGGCGCCACGGTCGGGCATCCGCACGACGAGGGGGTCAGGAATGGATGTCGAGAATGAGGAACGGACGGCCGGCACGCCCGCGCCACCGACGCAGCCGCTGATCAGCGGCTCGCAGATCCACAAGGTCTACGAAGTCGGCCGCGACCGGGTGGAAATCCTGCACGACATCTCCTTGCGGGTCCACGGCCGGGAGATGGTCGCGGTGATGGGACCCTCGGGCTCGGGCAAGTCCACCCTGCTCTACTGCCTGGCCGGGCTGGAGGAAGTGACCGGAGGACAGGTGGTGATCAACGGGGTGAACCTGGCCGGCCGCTCGCGAACCGACCTGGCGAAGATGCGGCGCTCGGAGCTGGGTTTCATGTTCCAGAGCTACAACCTGGTCCCGACACTGACCGCTGCCGAGAACGTCGAACTCCCCTATCTCCTCGGCAGCCGGAAGCCGGCGGCCGGTCTGGTCGCCCAGGCACTGGCCCAGGTCGGCCTGAGCGAGCACGGCGATTCTCGGCCCTCCTCGATGTCCGGCGGCGAACAGCAACGGGTCGCGCTGGCACGGGTGTTGGCCCAGCGTCCCAAGGTGCTTTTCGCCGACGAACCCACCGGCGCCCTGGACACCCGGATGGGCCGTGTCGTGCTCGAAGCGATCGGCGAGATCGCCCACACCTCCGGCCAGTGCGCGCTGATCGTCACCCACGACCCCAATGTTGCCGCGCAGTGTGACCGGGTGCTCTTCCTGCGCGACGGCCGCCTGGTCGCAGAGATGGTGCAGCCCGATTCGGCGCAGGTCGCCGCCCAGTTGGCCGCCCTGACCAGCGAGGCGGAGTGATGCTGAAGATCCAGCGCGCCGAACTCCGGAACTCGTGGCCGGCCTGGTTGGGCGTCAGCATCGTCTTTCTGGTGCTCAGTCTGGTGTTCGTCTTCTCCGCGCTGACCGTGGTCAGCGGTTTCACCGCGGTGGCGAACGGAGAGATGGTCCTGGAGCAGTCCGGTGAGTTCACTCTCGTACCGCTCACCAACTTCGTGCTCGGCGGGATCGTCGGACTGGGAGTCGTCTCCTCCTCGGTCAGTCTGGTGATCGACTGCCGGCGCGGCGCCCTGGCCCGATTGGCGCTGGCCGGGGCGACCCCGGGCCAGGTGCTCGGGACCGTGCTGGGACAGCTGGCCGCGGTCACCCTCGCGTGCGCGCTGATCGCCGATGTGATCTGCCTGGCCACCCTGGGCCCCGGACTCAACCTGCTGGCCGCGGTCCGAACCGAGCCGGACATGCTCGTCGTCGCACCGACCCCGGTCCACGATCTCGGTGTGGTCCTGCTGACCAACCTGCTGACCGTCGGGTTCGCGCTGCTCGCGGGGCTGGGACAGGCGCGCCGGGCCAGCCGGATCCCACCGGTGGAGGCCCTGCGGCAGGCTGAGGCGGCGACGTCGCGACGCCGGGTCGTGTTGCCGGTGCTGGGTGCGGTGACCGCGCTGCTGGTCACCGGCATCGCGTTCGGGATGCTCCCGGTCCTGGCCCAGGCGCGGAACAAGGAGACCGCGAGCAACGTCATGCAGTTGGCCATCGCAGTGCTGCTCACCACCACGTTGGCATTCGCCAGCGTCGCCCACCTGTACGTCGGGCACCTGGCCCGGTTCTGGACCGGTCTCATCCCCGTGCGCAGCGCGTCGTGGCAGATCGCCCGACGCAATGTGTCGCGCCGGGGTGCCCGATTCGCCCGCTCGGTCACGCCGGTGATGTTCACCGTAGCGATTCTGCTCGGAATGACCGTGGTGATGCCGACCATCGCTGCGACGACCGCCGCTGCCGGCTACGAGATTCAACTCTCGGGCGCCGGAATCGGACCGGTCCTGACCATGGTCGGTCCGGCGCTGGCCATCGCCCTGGCCGGCGGGGTGGGGTCGCTGCTGATGATGAGCAAGCAACGCGACGCCGAACTCGCGTTGACCGGTGTGCTCGGCGCCACCCCGGGGCAACGGCGCACCCTGCCGGTGCTGGAGGCGGTGATCATCGCGGTGACGGCCCTGTTCCCGGCCCTGATCGCGGTGGGGGTGGAACTGGCGTACTTCCACTTCGGGCTGCCGGCGGCCGGGTACGCCGCCGTGCTCTCGGTGCCCTGGGGATCGTTCGTCGGTGCCTTCGTGGTGACCCTGCTGATCACCATCGCCGCGACGTTCCTGCCGACCCTGCCGGCGCTGCGCAAGCCGGAACGCCAAGTGCTGGCCCGGCTGGCCGCCGAGTAACGGGCGAGCCTCAGGCCAGGGTCGCCTGCAGACAGGTGGCGAGCCAGTCCTCGTAGCGCTCCGGGCTCCAGCCGCAGCGTCGCAGCAACCGGTCGGCATTCTCCGGTGAGGTGAGCGTCCAGATGGTGTCGATCACCTGCTCCGCGGTCAGGCCGTCGGGCAAGCCGTGCTTGGCCACCATGGCTGCCACCATGTGCCCGTTGCCGGTACGCCGCTCCCGCTCGATCGTGGCGACCAGCTCGGCGATGATCGGATCCGAGGCCGGGCCGGCGTAGATCAGTTGCGCCAGCAGGGGCGCCACGCTCGCCTGGATCCGGCGACTCAGGGCCGCGTACGCCGCCAGCATCTCCCCGCGCGTCCCGGCGTTCTGCATCGCGATGAACTCCGGGCGCAGGCTCATCGGTACCGGGGTGTCATCGCCGGCCAGCATCACGTCGTAGACGGCCTTGACCACAGCCGCCTTGTTGCCGACGGAGTTGTACACCGTCTGCGGACTGACCCCGGCCGCCTTCGCCAGGGACGCCACGGTCATGGTCCGGTACCCGCCCTGCAACAGCAGACCGCGCGCCTGCTCGACGATGCGTCGACGGGTATGCAGGGCTGCCTCCGCACGCGTCGAATTGTCGTAGTCGCGGGCCATTGACACACCTCCCCATTCGGATGGATTCTAATTCCAGTGGAACTTTGATCCACCCAACCTCTCCGAGGAGTCAATCATGAGCAACGCCGCCATGCCAGCAGCTCGCCAAGTATTCGATGCGATCAACTCCGGGGATCTGTCCTGCCTGGCACAGTGCGTCACCGACGATTTCGTCGATCACGGCTCACCCTTTCCGATCCCGCCGGGCCCGGCGGGGTACACCGAGATCCTGACCTTCGTGACCCAGGTGCTCAAGATCCGGTACAGCATCCAGGACACGATCGAAACCGCGGATCGGATCGTGTTGCGGGCCCGGGCAACCGGCGAGGGAGTCCCCGCGGTTTACGGCCCGGATGCCGCCGGAAAGCACTACGAAATGACCACCATCCACATCTATCGCACCGAGGGTGATCGCCTGGCCGAACACTGGGGCGTGCGTGACGAAGTCAGTGCCATGGTGCAGATGGGCGTACTTCCGGCGCTGCAGTTGCAGTGATTGCGGACCTGCCCGGCAATCAGTGCCGGGTCGGCCCGCCCGCCCGGCTCAGGCCCGGGCGGTCACCCGGGTGGCGAAGTCGGTGATCTCCTGCTCGGTGTCGGCGCGGGTTTCCGGCTCGTTGTGGATCTCGTGGCGGACGCCGGGGAAGACCCGAGCGCGGACGTCGGCGTGACCGGTGGTGTGCAGGCGGTTGGCGACGTGGAAGGCGCCCTCGCCGAAGTTGCCGACCGGGTCCTGTTCGCCGGCGATGATCAGCACCGGCAGGTCGGTGGGCAGGGTGGCGTAGAACTCATCGCCGTTGGCCCGGTCGTAGAGGTCGGCGAATCCCTGGACGAAGCGGGCACTCATCGGGGCGCCGAAGTTGTTGTACGGGTCCCGAGCATGATCGGCGACGACATCGGCATCGCGGGCGACCCAGGCGGTGGGACCGGCTCCGTCCCCGAAGCGCTCGAGGAAGCCGTCGAACAGTTGCGCCACGATGGTGTCCGGGACCGGGTCGACCCGGTGCTCACCGGAGGCCAGCCGGGCGAGCTCGGCCCGGTCCAGGGTCTGCTCCAGTCCGCGCATCTGGGCGGCGATGCCGCACAGGGCCAGCCCCGAGAGCGCGGCCGCGGGGTCCATGGCCATCCCGCGCGCGATGATCGAACCCCAGCTGTGTCCGAACACCACGTAGGGGAGGTCGGGCAGTTCCTCGCGGGCCCGGGCCTGCAGGGTCAGTTCGTCGGCGACGACCACTCGGGCCGCGTCGTCCCCGGCGTCGCCCCAGATCCCCGACAGCATGGCGGTACGCCCGTGCCCGGCATGATCATCGGCGACGACGGCGAACCCGGCGTCCAGCAGGGCGCTGATCAGATGGAGGTAGCGCCGCGAGTGCTCCCCCAGCCCGTGAATGAGTTGCACGATGCCCTTCGGGGCGGCGGCGGGCGTATAGAGCCAACCCTGAATGCTGTCGCGGCCGTTCGCCGAGGTGAACTCGATCTCGCGCAAGGACATGGGACCCCCTTCATGGCGACCACAGCGTCGCTCCTACTGGACAGTAGCAGGCGTGGTTGGTCTGCCGCTCAGGACTCCTGGAGGACGAGCCGCAACTGATCGATCGCCCAGTCCAGGTCGGCGGTCCGGATCGTCAGCGGAGGGGCGATCCGAATGGTCTGGCCATGCGTTTCCTTGACCAGGACGCCGCGGGTCAGCAGTCTCTCGGCAACTGCGCGGCCCGTGCCGCGGGAGGGTTCGATGTCGACGCCGGCCCACAGGCCGGCCACCCGTACTGCGGTCAGGCCGTGCCCCAACAGATCGTCGAGCAGGCCCCGCAGGTGGGGGCTCAGGTCGGTCGCACGCTGCTGGAATTCGCCGGTGCGCAGCAGTTCGACCACCCGGAGCCCGACCGCCGCCGCGACCGGATTGCCGCCGAAGGTCGACCCGTGCTCGCCGGGAGCGAACACCCCGAGGACGGCGCGGTCACCGACCACCGCCGACACCGGCACGATGCCGCCGCCCAGGGCCTTGCCCAGCAGGTAGAGGTCGGGGACGACGCCCTCACGGTCGCAGGCGAACGTCGTGCCGGCGCGACCGAGGCCGGACTGGATCTCATCGGCGATGAACAGCACGTTGTGCCGGGTGCACATGTCGCGTACGGCCCGCAGGTAACCCGGCGGCGGAATGATCACACCGGCCTCGCCCTGGATGGGTTCGATCAGCACGGCGGCGGTATCTGCGTCGATGGCCGCCTCGATCGCGGCCGGGTCGGCGTACGGCACGATGTCGAAACCGGGGGTGAACGGCCCGAACCCGTCGCGGGCCAGCGGATCGTCGCTGAACCCGACGATGGTCGTGGTCCGCCCGTGGAAGTTGCCGGCCGCGACGATGATCCGGGCGCTGTCGGCCGGCACCCCCTTGACCCGGTACGCCCAGGCCCGGGCCGCCTTGATGCCGGTCTCCACCGCCTCGGCGCCGGTGTTCATCGGCAGCACCAGGTCCTTGCCGCACAGCTCGGCCAGCGCGGCGCAGAAGGCTCCGAGGCGATCGTTGCGGAACGCCCGACTGGTCAGGGTGAGCCGCCCGATCTGGTCGACGGCCGCCTTGACCAACTCGGGATGGCGGTGCCCGAAGTTCAGCGCCGAATAGGCCGACAGCAGGTCGAGGTAGCGTCGGCCCTCGACGTCGGTGACCCAGACGTCCTCGGCGGTGGCCACGACCACCGGGAGCGGGTCGTAGTTGCGGGCGACGTGCGCCTGTTCCTGGGCGATGATGCGCCCGGTCGGGGTGTCGGGATGGGGGTTCATGATCGGGCTCCTCGCAATTCCAGGGTGCAACATTTGATCCCGCCACCGCCCAGGTGCAGCTCGGACATGTCGACCGGGACGGGGTGGTATCCGCGTTCGCGCAGTTGGGCGGCAAAGTTGTCGGCGTACGGCGCGATGAACACATTCCGACCGTCGCTGAGCGCGTTCAGGTCCAGGCTCTCGGGCTCGGTCGCGGGCAACCGGATCGCGTCGGGGAAGCGCTCGGCCAGGACGGCCCGGCTGGGCGCGTCGAAGGCCGCCGGACGGTACGCGATGTTCGCCCGGTCGACCCCGCCGGGGCCCTGCACCGGGTCCAGGACACACAGTGCGGTGTCCAGGTGGTAGTAGGCGGGGTTGATCAGGCACAGGGAGACGACCTCGAGCCCGAACACGCCGGCCACCTCGGAGTTGCTGGCGAGCTCGGATCGGAAGCCGTGGCCGGCGAGGATCGTGTCGCCGACGAGCATCAGGTCCCCCTCGCCCTCCTGAGTGGCGATCGGTGCGACGACGCGGAAGCCGTGGGTGGCGAACCACTCGCGGAAGGGGCCTTCCTCGCCGCGCCGCTGGCGGACGCGGAACCGGGCGCCGAGGGCGACCCCGTCGATGACAAGTCCGCCATTGGCGGTGTACACCATGTCGTTCAGGCCGGGGATGGGCTCGATGAGGTCAACCTGGTGGCCGAGGGCCCGGTAGGTGTCGTACAGGGTCTGCCACTGGCGGACCGCCCGGGCGGTGTCGGTCGGATGCGTCGGGTGCATCCACGGGTTGATCTGGTAGCTGACCGTGAAGTGGTCCGGTCGGCACATCAGGTACCGGCGATGCTGCTGGATCCGTTGTGGTGCCGACATTGCGCGCTCCCCCACGTCACTGTGGACGGCGGACGCTGTCCTGGGGCTCGACGGCAGTTCGACCCGCCGCTGGCGCGACGGGGAAGAGGCGATACGAGCACGCCTGGCTCCAGTATCTCACGCCGGCCGCGCCGGGGCGGGTAGCCGCCGCCACAGCCACACGGCGTAGCCCGCCAGCACCACCGTCATCACGGCCAGCCCGGCGAGCGCGGTGGGCGCGTACGTGTCGACGGCGCTCCACGCCACGAGGTCGTAGACCAGGTGCCACGCGATGCCGATCCAGAGGCTGCCGGTGATTGCCACGATCTCGGCGAGCACCAGGCCGACCAGGCAGGCGAAGGCGAACTGCAGGCCGAGGTGCAGCGGCGGGCTCCCGGCGAAGAAGTTGGTCAGGTGCATCGCACCGAACAGGGCGGAGCCGCCGATGATCGCGGGTCGCTCCCCCAGGCCTCGCAGGGCGGCCAGTTGCAGTCCGCGGAACCAGATTTCCTCGTTGGTGCCGACGGCGACGGCGAGCGCCAGGTACGCGAGGGCCTGCGCCGGAGTCACGCGCAGACCGGTGGTCGCGACCAGGATGACCGGAATCACCGCCAGCGGCAGCAGCCACAGCGTTCGGTCCAGCTCCCGGGGGCGGCGGAACCCGTACTGGGCCAGGGTCGGCCTGGTGCGCCACATGATGAGCAGGCCCACCAGCGCCGAGAGAGCCACGAACCCGGCCTGCGTGTAGGTCGCGGCCGGCTGGTCCAGTTGGCGGGTCTGGGTGAAGCCGACGCCGAAGGCCGTCAGGAGTGTTCCACCGAAGGCAAGGGCGATCGCCCACAGCCAGGGGTGTTTCGTGTCCCAGGTGGCGAGTCGATTTCGGGTGGCGGCACCTCCTGGCCGCTGGGGTGTCGTTTCGTCGGGAGTGCCAACAAGCCGTTGCGGGATCCGCATGTATTCAGGCTATGCCGCTGTGGCCCGGCGCACCGGGGTTTGCCGGTGTGACTCTGCGCACCAGAGCCCAGAGCCGGGTTGCCGCGTAGCTGCGGTAGGGACTCCAGGAGGCGATGCGGTCGGCGCCGGCGTGCTCGCCGGTGAGGGCGCGACGCAGGACGGCGTCAGTGCTGGGGAAGGCGTCGGTGTCCGTGCCGGCGCGGATGGCGAGGTGGTCCAGGGTCCAGGGTCCGATCCCTTGGACGGCGTGCAGTTCCGGCCGCGTCGGCAGGGATTCGCCGTCGCCCTTGGTGGCGAAGAGAACGGCAATCTCGTGCAGGGTGCGGGCTCGGGTCCGGGTAAGTCCGATCGCGGCACGGAGCCGATCCACTGGTACGGCGGCGAGGGTCTGCGGCGTCGGGAATCTGCGGAGCCCCTGCGCCGGGTGGCTCGGCCCCGGGTGGTTCGGCGCCGGATGGTGTTGCGCCGAGGGGTGCGGCGCCGGGAGGGTGTGAGCCGAGGGGTTCGGCGCCGGGAGGGTGTGCGCCGAGGGGTTCGGCGCCGGGATGGTGTGAGTCGAGGGGTTCGGTACCGGGTCCGAGCCGTACGCGGCAACGAGTCGGGCCGCGAACAGCCGGCCGGCGGCCAGGGTCACCTGCTGGCCGAGCACCGTGAGGATCACTGCTTCGAATGGTGCAGGGAAACGGGTGATCCGAATGCCCGGCCGCGACCGGATGTCCTCGGCGAACAACGGGTCCGCGGCCAAGTGGTCGTTGATCGGGCCGAGGTCGGTGTCGAGGTCGAACCAGTGGCGTACGCGTGCGACGATCTCGTGGCGCACACTCTCGTCGTCGCTCGCACTCCCGTCGTTGGTGGCCGGAGCCAGGGTCACGCCCCCTTCGTCGAGGCGGAGCGATACCAACTGCGCCTGGCCCCGGACCTCGATCCAGCGCGTCAGCTCCGCCTTCGCACGGTCGAGGCGGATCAGTCCGTCCACCGCATGCGCGGCGAGGGTATCGAGGACCGCCTCGTGGTCGAACGGGCCGTGCGCGTCGATACGGAACGGTGAGAGGGGCTTCACGCGAACCAACCACGCAGAAGCGGCGCAAGCCGAGCCGGTGCTGGTCGATGATCCCGGTCGCTTCGATCCGGGGGCATCACGTTGTGCGGCCCGACGGGCTGTTCCTTCGCTCGTTCTGCTCGGGTGGGATTGCTGGCCATGTGTCAGCCGTCCAGGCCGGTGACGCGCAGGGTGATGTTGATCCGGCCGCTCTCCAGCCCGCAGCCGGCCGGTGCGGTGCCCGGGTAGACCTTCGGGACGCCGTGGTACGCCAACCGGGCCGGCCCGCCGAAGACGAAGAGGTCGCCCGAAGCGAGGTCGAGGTCCTGGTAGGGCTGGCTCCGGGTCACGGGGTTGCCGAACCGGAAGCGGCAGGTGTCTCCGATCGACAGCGATACCACCGGCGCCGGTGACCGTTCGTCCTTGTCCTGATGCAGTCCCATCCGGGCCGTTGCGTCGTAGTGGTTGACCAGGGCCGTGTCGGGGGTGTAATCGTCTCCCGCGTGCGGGTCGCCGGTCGGCCGCGACGAGCGCCCGGCGGCCGAGGCGGACCATCCAGTCAGGAAAGGCAAGCACCCGGTTGCCGTTCACGTCGACGGCCTCGCGGGTGTATTCATAGGGGCGCCAGTGCCAGCCCAGGCAGACCGTGCGTACGCTCATCTCGTGCCCCCGGACCATGGCGGCCCTGATCGGGACGGGGCCATTCGCCCACTCGTGAAAGCGAGCGACGAGCCAGCGCTGCTGGTCGAGGGTGAGCCAGCCCGGCACGTAGTACGCCCCCGCGGGCAGTTCCGGCACGGGCCGCTCGATCATGTCGTCTCCGAACAGCGTGCTCACCGAGACTCCTCGCGCGGGTGTCGCCAGGCGGCGTACCGCTCGGGCAGGCACGTGCCACAGGGTCGGAACCCGGCAGCGATCGCCGTGGCCTCGTCGGCGAAGAACACCCGATTCGTCACGTATCCGCCGTTCGCGATCGCGCGCAGCGCCGCCGGGCAGTCCAAGCGGCCGTAGAGCCGCCCGCGGCGGTGCCCGCCCAGCGTGCCCGGGGTCGGGCTCTGGTAGGGCCGGCGATCGGCGCCGAGCGACGTGTACGTCCTGCCGGTCATCGCACCCTCACGCGGCATCGTGGAAGACCAGCGCCAGAGTGATCCGTTCCCCCGACCGAATCGGGGAGACCCCGTGCCGGACCGGGGCCGCTGACCAGCCGCGCTTGGAACGCACGGGCCGGTCCCGCGTGGCGAACACAAAGCCGTGTCCCTGCGGCAACAGGAACGCCGACCCCCGCGACTGCGCCCGGGGACGCTGTTCGACCAGCAGAAACTCCCCGCCGGTGTGATCCACGCCCGGCTGGTTGAGGTTGAGCACCACCTGCAGCGGGAACACCAGATCGCCGTAGAGGTCACGATGCAGCGCGTTCCAGTCCCCCGCGCCGTACTTGAGCAGGATCGCGGTGGACTTGTTCTGCCCCGCCCGGTGGCACAACTCCAACCATTCATCCAGGGTGTCGGGCCAGATCGCTTCACGGCCGAGCTTGCCCCACCAATCACGGGCGATCGGCAACAGACGCGGATACAGGGCCTGCTTGAGGCGCTCGATCGGCTCCGGGTACGGCGCGTGGAAATACTTGTACTGCCCCTCGCCGAACCGCAGTGGCCCCATGGTGACCGTCTGCCGAAACGCGGCGTCGACGTGGTCGAGGTCGCGGATCTCCGCGGCTTCCACTGCCGTGAGCAACTGCGGCAGCAGGGCCCCGCCGAACGCATTGACCTCGTCGGTGATGGACTCCCAGTCGCCGGAGTTCACGCGCTGGGCGTACCCATCCGGCTCGGTCTTCGCCGCGCTCATGCCGCCCCCTCCAGGTTCAGCAGGGTCGTCTTCGCGGCCAATCCGCCGATGTAGCCGCCCAGGCTCCCGTCGGTACGCAGCACCCGATGGCAGGGCACCACCACCGGCAGCGGGTTCGTCGCGCACGCCGTGCCGACCGCTCGCACCGCCTTCGGGTTTCCGACGGACTCGGCGACCTCCTTGTAGGACTGGGTGTGCCCATACTCGATATGCGGCAGGTAGCGTTGCACAAGCTGCCGAAACCCCGAGGACAGCGCATAGTCCAGGGGCACATCGAACGCCTGTCGCCGGCCGGCGAAGTAGGCGTCGAACTCGACGGCAACCGGGTCCAGGCGTCGGGGGGCCGCCAGGATGCGGGGGCTGATCTTCTGCGCCAGCGACTCCAGCACCGTGTCGAAGTCCTGGCGCTCGTAGGCCACCCGCACCAGGCCCGTCTCGGTCGCGGCCAGCAGCAACGGCCCGACCGGGGTATCGATCGTGCGGTACGCGATATCCAGCATGCCCCGGTCCGCGGCCAGGGCGGCCAGGCGGTCGTGCAGCGCCGCCATCGTGGGAGTATCGATCGGGAAAAGGGCGGCCTGCTCGGCTCCCGTGCCGTCATCGATCGCTTGGTCGATCCCGGACGGTGTGATGTCGGTCATCGGGGTGCTCCTTTCGTGTGCTCGCCCGCGTGGTAGGTCTTCCGCAAACTCTTGATGCCGTCGGCTGCGGCCCGGCGTACTGTGGCTGGGCTACCCCCGATGATCTCGGCGGTCTCGGCGTGCGGCAGTCCGCCCAGGTAGTGGTAGGCGATCGCGAGCCGCTGCCGCGGCGGCAATGCCGACACCGCCGCCCACACCCCGTACTCATCACCACCGGGGTTCCCCACGGTGGCCGGCCGTTCCGGAAGCTCTTCGGTGGGGATCGCCTGCCGAGCACGCACCCTGGTGATGTCGATCGCCTTGCGGCCGGCGACGCGTACCAGCCATGCCTCGACGTTGGTGTCCTCGGGTAGCTCCGGCCATGACTTCAGTGCGGCCAGGAAGGTCTCCGACCAGGCGTCGTCGGCGTCCGCGCCGGGCCCGAGCACGGCGCGGCACACCCGCAGCACGGTCTCTCCGTGCCGCCCGACGACCTGTTCGAACGGAAGCTTCATCCTCATCACACCGTAGACGCACCAGCCGAGCGAAACGTGAGATCCGATTTCTAGGACAATGCCGCCGGTGTTGCTGCAACGGGTTCCTCCAGGTCCAGCAGGAACTGCTTGCGCTCCAGACCGCCGGCGTACCCGGTCAGGGAACCGTCTGCCCCCAGCACCCGATGGCAGGGGATCAGGATGCTGACCGGGTTGCGCCCGACCGCCTGACCGACCCGCCGGGCCAGCCGTCGATCACCCAATCGCTCCGCCAGCGCGCCATAGCTGGTGGTCTCGCCGTAGGGGATGTCGCGCAGCAGCGCCCACACCCGCTCGCAGAACTCGTCGCCCCGGGTCCGGGTGGCCACGTCGAACTCCCGTCGCTCGCCGGCGAGGAAGGCATCCAGTTCGGCCTTCGCTCGCACGAACACCTCGTCGGCATCGGCGTCGACGGGTTCGCCGAACACCGCCGCGTCCGGCCGATGCCAATGCTCGGGGAAGTACAGGCCAGTCAGGTCTTCACCCTCGGCGACCAGGGTCAACTCGCCCAACGCGGTGGCGATCTGGGTATGACGTCGTGCAGTATTCATGTCCCTTACCTCTCTGCTCTCACCAGGAAGACGCTCGGGGGTCATGAAACGTGAGATGGATTCAGCGCTCGAATGCGCGCCTCGTCCGCGACCCGGTCACCGTAGTTCGAGCGTCTCCACCGGTTGCCCCGTGATCGCGGCGATCAGGTCGAAGTCCTTGTCCACGGCGAGCACCGTCAGTCCGGTCTTCTCCGCTGTCGCCGCGATCAGCAGATCCGGAATCGACGGCGCCCGGTGCTGACCACGATCGGCGAGGAGCATCTGCACCTCCCAGGCCCGGTCCTCCATCGCGGGCGTCAGATGCTCCAGCGGCATCAGCGCCAGCGGCGGCCGGCCGAACGCCTCGCGCCCGCCCTGCCCCGAGCGAGCCGAGAAGCCCAACTCGAGTCGGGTCACGGTCGACAGCCGAAGCAGACCGCGCTCGATCCGGGCGTTCCACTCGTCGAGTCGGGCCGCTTGGCCCGACTGCAGGCGTGCGTAGGCCGATTTGTCGACCAACCAACTCGTCAGTGCCACGCGGCATCCATCACCGCGGGGTCGGCCAGATCGCCGAACGTAGCCGCCGACCGCTGCCAGTCCGCCTCGGTCACGCTCACTTCCGGCGACGGGGACGTGGCAGCCTCCCCCTCGAGTTTGCGGCGCAGGTACTCGTTGCGGGACAGCCCCAGTGCGGCCGCCTCGGCGTCGATCCGCTGCACCGTGGCTTCACTGAGTCCGCGTACCAGAATGTTGGTCATGACTACCCCCTCGATATCATGATATCAACGGGTCCTTGGATCTCCATGGGCCCACGATCAGTGCCGGCTACCACCGTTGACCGCCCGGAATCGGGTGGGCGAGATCCCGTATCGGGCCGAGAACGCCTGGCGCAGCGATTCGCCGGAGGCGAACCCGCAGGTGCGCGCGATCCCGGCGGTCTGCTCACTGGTTTCGGTGAGCAACCGGGCCGCCGCATCCAAGCGTGCGTCCCGCACCAGGCGGGCCGGGGTCCGGCCGAGATGGCGGGTGCAGAGTCGGCTCAGGTGCCGCTCGCTGACGCCGACGGTACGCGCGAGACTCACCGTGGTCAGATCGTCGGCCAGGTGGGTGAGGATGTGGTCGACGACCCGGCGTACGATCACCTGCTCCGGTCGCGGCAGCCGGGTGTACATGCTCATCTGGCTCTGGTTGCCGGGCCGCTGCAGGTAGGTAACCATCCCCATCGCCACCCGACGAGCGGTCTCGGCGCCGTGGTCCTCCTCGATGAAGGCGAGGGTGAGGTCCAGCGCGGCGGTGACCCCACCTGAGGTGGCAATGGCGCCGTCGCGGATGTAGATCGGTGCGGGATCCACGCGTACGGCGGGAAAGCGGCGCGCGAGGTCCTCCGCATAGAACCAGTGCGTCGTGGCGCGCCGGCCGTCCAGCAGGCCCGCGGCAGCCAGCACCGTCGCCCCCGTGCACACCGAGGCGACCCGCCGGGCCAGCGCGGCGACGCGCCGCACCTGCCCCACGAGAAGCCGGTCCGCTGCCGCGGCCTGGTGCCCCAAGCCACCGGAGATCACCAGGGTGTCGATCGGGCTGGTGATCGTGTCCAGCCTTCGATGCACGCTGATGTCGATCCCGTTGTCGGTACGGCTCGTCCCGCCGGTCGTCGTGGCCAGGAGAACCTCGTAGGCCGGTGCGGCGCCCAGTCGATTCGCATGGACGAAGCCGCTGGTGACGCAGGCGACATCGACCAGCTCGATCCCGTCGTACCCCACCACGACCACCACTCGCGGACCCATACCTCCACCTTACGAGCGCGCGATCAGGTCGGTCAGCCAGGCTTCCCAGGATTCCGGACACATCGCCCCCGGCGGCCTTGCGCATGCCAGGTCCCGGCCGGACCGTGGGTACAGGACCTCCAGCGGTCCCACCGCAGGCAGGGAGGCACGGCATGACCGGCGTACTGGACGGACACACCGCACTGATCGTCGGCGCCAACGGTGGCATCGGGCAGGCGATCGCGTACGCCCTGGGCGCCGCCGGGGCCCGGCTCATCCTGGCGGCTCGGGATCGGGGCAAGCTCGATCAGCTCCGCACCGAGCTGGACGCCGCCGGCAGCACCGCCGACACGGTCCCCACCGACATCATCGACGACGACGCCGTCCGCCGCCTGGTCGAACGGGCGGCGGCCGAGGGCATGGACATCGCCGTCAACAACGCCGGCACCTCCCACCGGCCTGCACCCCTGGGTGACCTCGTGATCGAGGAGGCCGACCGCGTCCTCCGGGTCACCCTGCGCGGGACGCTGGTGGCGATGCACCACGAACTGGCGGTTCTTCCCGATGGCGGCAGCATCGTGAACGTCGCGTCCACCGCGGGAGTCGCCGGCGCTCCCGGGATGGCGGCCTATGTCGCCGCCAAGCACGCAGTCGTGGGCCTGACGCGTACGGCCGCTCTCGATTACGCCGCCCGCAGCATCCGGGTCAACGCCGTCGCGCCCGGCTCCATCGACTCCGGCGGCACCACCGCGCAGCCGGATCGGATCCGGCAACAGATCGGTTCCGCCGCGCCGCTCGCCCGCCTGGGAAGCCCCGCCGAGGTAGCCGCCGCCGTGCTCTGGCTCGCCTCCCCCGCCGCGGCGTACACCACCGGCGCCGTCCTCACCGTCGACGGCGGCAAGGGCGCCCGCGGCGCCTGACCTACCTGCACAACCCACCAGAAGGAGCACCCCCATGTCAGTGGTACGCGTTCACAATTTCAGCATCTCCCTCGACGGATTCGGCACCGGCGAGGGCCAGGACGCCCACGCCTACTTCGGCCATGCCGGGGAGCGGCTGCACGAATGGATGTTCGCCACGCAGGGGTGGCAGCCCGGCGGCAGCGCCGGCGTCGACAACGCCTTCATGCGGCAACACGATCCCGGAATCGGTGCCGAAATCATGGGTGCCGGCAAGTTCGGCTATCCCGGATGGCACGAGGATCCGGAGTGGAAGGGCGCCTGGGGACCCAATCCGCCGTTTCACACACCGGTCTTCGTCCTCACCCACCACACCCGCTCGCCGATCGAGATGGAGGGCGGCACCACCTTCCACTTCATCGACGCGTCCCCGGCCGAGGCAGTCGAGCAGGCCAAAGCGGCCGCTGACGGCCGCGACGTACGCCTGGGCGGCGGCCCCACCGTGATCCGCGATTTCCTCGCGGCCGGACTCGTCGACCACCTACATGTCGTGGTGGTGCCGATTCTGCTCGGGCGGGGCGTCCGGCTGTGGGACAGCAGGCTCGAGGGACTGGAGCAGGGCTACCACGTCGAGGCCACCTCCGCACCCAGCGGCGTCACCCACCTCACCTTCACCAGAGCGCACGAGTGACGACGGCCCACGATCCCTGCCGCTGAGTCGCCGCTCATGCTCGCGAGCGTCGGAGGGCGTCAGGTACACGAATCCAAGGCGCGCCCCCGTACGCGAGGCCGCCGTTCGCCAGGTCTGACGCGCCGCTTCACTGTCATTGACCGCATCGACGACGACATCGTGACCGAGCCGCAGATTCTGCTCCGCCATGGCACGCACGGCCTCGTACGCCGAGACACCGGCCAGACACCACCCCGATGGTCTCTTGTTACGACTGTTACACTTCCAGTGTGATGAACGTTTCTTCCCGGGACTCCTGGCTCGTGGTAAGTGTGTCCACCGCGCGCTCCGGCGGCTCCCTCCGCGTCCAGGTGTGGCGCCGACTCCGCTCGCTCGGCGCCCTCTACCTGCACCAGGGCACGTGCCTGCTCCCCGCGCGTCCGCCCGTCGCCCGCGAGGTGCGGCGCCTGGCGGACAAGGTGCGCCGGGAAGGCGGCACCGCACGGGTCCTGCAGATGGAGTTCGTCGACGCCGCGGAGGAGCAGTCCGTGATCGACGAGTTCAATGCCGCCCGGGACGCGGAGTATGCCGAGGTGCTCCAGCGAGTGCCGGAACTGCATGCGGAACTCGCCGCGGAGAGGTCCCGCGGAAACGTCACGTACGCCGAGGTCGAGGAGTCGGAGTCGGACGTGGAGCGCTTCCGCTCCTGGCTGGGCAAGATCGCCGCGCGCGACTACTTCGGCGCCCCGCTGAGCGGAGAAGCCCGCGCCGCCGTCGACCGGGCCGCCGCCGATCTCGCGGCCTTCGAGGAGATCGCCCTGAGCGCCGACACCACGACCGGACCAGATCCAGCGCCGGGGCTCCGCGCCGTACCGAACCAACGAGAGGGAGCGGGAGAATGAGCTCACTCGAGCACGCCACCGACTCCACAGAGCCCAGGAAGACCTTCGACCCACGCCGAGTCAAGCGCGCCGTGCTCACGGTCGCGCTGCTGAACTTCGGGTACTTCTTCATCGAGTTCTTCGTCGCACTCGGCTCCGGATCGGTGTCGCTGCTGGCCGACAGCGTCGACTTCCTCGAGGACACCGCGATCAACCTGCTGATCTTCGTCGCCCTGGGCTGGGCGCTGGCCAAACGTGCCCTCCTGGGCAAGCTCTTGGCGTTGGTGATCCTCACCCCCGCCGCATTCGCGGCGTGGGAAGCCGTGCAGCGATTCGCCGCACCGGAGGCCCCGGAAGTGCTCCCGGTCATTGTCGCTTCCCTCGGAGCGATCGTCATCAACGGCGCCAGCGCCCTGATCATTTCGCGGGTCCGCAAAAACGGCGGCTCACTGGGACGTGCGGCCTTCCTGTCCGCACGCAACGACGTGCTGGTGAACATCGCGATCATCGCGATGGCGCTGATCACGGCGTGGACCGGGTCGGGGTGGCCGGACCTGATCCTTGGCTGCTTGATCATTCTGCTCGCGCTCCATGCGGCCCACGAGGTGTGGGAAGTGAGCGAGGAGGAACGGCTCGCGGCCAAGGCACTCGCCGGCGAGGCGATCGACTGAGCAACAGTTGAGCGCCTGCCCTGGGGGCAGGCGCTCAACCACCGAGATCTCGCACACCGGCGACCGGTCAACCGACCTGTCAGTCCGGCACGCCAATGCTGGGTCGGTCAGCAGGATCGGACCCGGACGAACCCACCGCGTGACTCGTAGCGTATTCGTCGAACTCCCTGGCCTGTGCGGCGTCATCTGCTCCGATGAGCCTGGCCAGTTCTTCGCCACGACCGAGCGCGTCCTTCTTGGCGAGGACGTTGGCCGGGTAGCCGAGCGAGCGCTCGTCCGGGCCGAAGAAGTGCAGTTGATCGTTGTAGAACGACACGTGTACGCGGTCTCCCTGCTCGACCCGGCGGAAGCGCGAACTGGCCACCAGGTGTTGGTTCCCGACCCGAAGCACGATGCCGGTGGTGGCGCCCATGTTGTCGAGCCGCTCGACAAGGGCAGGCATCGAGTTCGGGTGCGGCTCGGTCTTGACGACCACGTGCTCGGGGCGGACGCCCAGGTGCAGCTCGCCCTGCAGCGCCGGGCCGAGCAGGTCGCGCCAGTTGCGGAACAAGTAGAAGCCGGCGCCGTCGCCGAGGTCGATCCGGTCATCCGCAAAGCGGATGCCGCTCAGGATGTTGGCCGGCGGGCTGCCGATGAACCTGGCAGTGAACACGTTGGCCGGTCGATGGTAGACGTTCTCGGGCGTGTCAGCCATTTGGATGTCGCCCTTGCGGAGCAGGACGATCCGGGTGCCGAATGTCATCGCCTCGACCTGGTCGTGGGTCACGTAGACCATGGTCTGCTTGAACCGGTTGTGCAGCTCCATTAGGGATTCGCGGGCGGCGACCCGCAGCTGCGCGTCAAGGTTCGACAGGGGCTCGTCCAACAGGAAGACACTGGTGGACTTGACGGTGGCACGCGCGAGAGCGACCCGCTGCTGCTGACCGCCGGACAACTCCGCCGGCTTCCGATCGAAGTACGGCGTGAGCTCAAGGAAGTCGGCGACCATCGCGAGACGTCGTTCGATCACGTCAGCGGGCACCTTGTGCACCTTGAGTGCATAGGTGATGTTCTGCTTGACCGTCATATGCGGGTACAAGGCGTAGTTCTGGAAAACCATCGACACCTGACGCTTCGCCGGCGCGAGTTCGTTGACCCGCGAGCCGTCGATGAGCAGGTCCCCGGACGTGATCGGGACGAATCCCGCGATCATGCGCAGGATTGTCGATTTTCCGCAGCCCGAAGGTCCCAGGAGAACCAGGCGCTCGCCGTCGCGAATATCGAGGTTGATATCGCGGATGACATTGGTGTCTCCATAGGACTTGGAGATGTGTTGCAGGTTGACGTCGACCACGGGTGCTCCTACTTGATACCGGCGCCGGTGAAGGTGCCGATGATGTACTTCTGGAAGGTCAGGTACAGGACGACGGGAATGAGCATCGTCACCACCGAGACGGCCATAGCGACAGCGAAATCGGTGCCGCCCTCCGCGCTCACGAACATCTGCAGGGCGAGCGGCAGCGTATAGGACTGCTCGCTGCGAAGGATCAGCGACGGCCACACGAACTCGTTCCACGAATTCACGAAGAACCAGATGCCGGTGGCAGTCAATTGAGGCCGGACGAGCGGCAGGACCATGTCGAGCATGATGCGCCGGTCCGAGACATCGTCGAGCTTTGCCGACTCGATCAGGGAGTACGGAATCTCGCGCATCGCGGCCACCATCAGCAGGATGCCGCTGGCGTCTGCCACCTGGGTCAGAATGACGCCCAGGATATTGTCACCCAGGCCGATGCGGGCGATCAGGAGGTAGTTCGGGATCATCGTGACCGTGAACGGCACGAAGATCGTTGCCAGGAACACGAAGTAGATCTTGTTGCGGCCCCGGAACTCGAAGTAGGTGAAGGCGTACGCCGCAAGAAACGCGGTCAGCAGCTTCAGCAGGGTCACCGTCGCAGCGATCGAGAACGTATTGGCGATAACCCGAGGGAGATCCAGGCGACCGGCGAGCTTGGCGTAGTTCTCGAGCGTCGGCGGTATCGGGATGAAGTTGACGACATTGGCGAATACGTCCTGCAGCGGCCGAAATGATGTGCCCAATGCGAACAGGATCGGAAACAACCAGATCACCGCAATGATCAGCGCGACGACAGTCCATGACCGAGACGCCTTTGCGGGATAAAGGTTCACGATCGTCCCCTTTCCGTCAGAGCCAGGGCGCGGAACGCCAGGGCGAGAAGACCGATGAACAAGATGAGTGTGAGGACGGAAAGGGACGCTGAGACACCCGTCCGATACACCACGAATGCCTCGTGGTACGCCTGATAGATCAGGTTACTGCTGCCGTAGTTCGGCCCACCCTGCGTCATTACCTTGATCGGCGTATAGACATACTGCAAGCCGGTCACAATGGTCATAACGAGTACGTACATTCCCGTACCGCGGGACATTGGCAGGACGATATCGCGAAACATTCGCCAGGTCGGGATGCCCTCGAGCCGGGCGTTCTCGATGACGTCCTTGCTCAGCCCGCTCATGCTGGCGAAAAGGGTGATGAAGTTGTATCCGAGAACTTTCCACGCCGTCACGTAGCAGATGACGAGGATGCACAGAACTTCGGTCTGACTCCAGTTCGGAATCTGGATCCCAACCACGGCCAGCACCTGAGCCACGGGGCCGGCTGTGGGGTTGAGCAACCAGTTGTAGATGATGGCGCCGACCACCATCGAGATGAAGGACGGCAAGAACATCGCTGACTTGAGGAAGCCCTGGAACCGGTCGATGAGGAAGGTCACGACGAACGCCAGGATGTAGGGCACCACTACGTTGAACGCCAACAACACAACGATGTAGATCGCGGTGTTGCCGAGAACCTTGTACGTGATCGGGTCACTGAGCACGGTGACGTAGTTGTCGAACCCTACGAAGGTCATTTTCGGCGAGACCATGTTCCAGTCGAAGAAGGACAGGAACAGCGTGTAAACAGCCGGCCAGAGCACGAAGAGGACAAGGAATACCCCTGCCGGCGCGAGGTAGAGCACCTTCCCACCGAAGGGGTTGTTCGCCCACCACCTCACCTTTGCGGGAGTAGGGCCGGCTGCCGCGGCGGCCGGTACGCGGGGGGCCGACGCGACGGCCCCCACCTCGACGTCACTTGATGACGGCATTGACCTTGTCCTGGAACGTCTTCATCGTGGAAGCTACGTCGGCCCCACCGAGCACTTGGTCGCGCATGTCGAGCACGATCTGCTCGGCCTGCAGGCCCGAGGTGCCGGGCCAGGGGGTCCACGGAACAAGCGACTTGATCGTGGAGTTGGCGGCCTTGAACATCGAGTCCTCGCTGAGGAGCTTGCCGAGTTCGGCATCGTTGGCAGCGTCCGTCGTCTCCGGAACGTAGCCGGTGCCGCGCGTCCAGGTGGCGACGTTGGCGGGCTCGTACAGGAACTTCATGAAGGTCCAGGCGGCCTTCTGCTGGTCAGCCTTGTCGGAGGTAATGCTGAGCATCGAGCCGCCCGCGGGAACGTTGAGCGTCTTGCCCTCGAATGCCGGTGCCGGAATGCCGACGGAGGTGAAGTTGCCGTTCTTGGTGACGTTGGCGCGCTGCGCGATCGTCATGTGCGCCAGCCCCACGGTGCCTGCCACGACGGCCTGCTGGCCCTGGTCCGACTTCGCATGCAGGGCGCTGCCGGACTTGATCAGATTCTGGTAGAAGGTCATCGTCGCGATTCCTTCGGGACTCGCGAAGGCCGCCTTCCCGTTCTCGAGCATGTGACCCCCGTTGCTCTCCAGCATCTGCTGGATGTTCCACGCATCGGCAGCCTCCGCGATATAGAGCCCCTTCTTGCCGTCCACCTTGGTGCGGATCGTATCCGCGGCGGCACCCACCTTCTCCCACGTCGTGAGCGACGCGGGATCCACGCCGGCGGCGTCCAGGATGTCCTTGTTGGCATAGATGATCGGGACGCTCAGCGAGTAGGGCGTACCGACCTGCTTACCGTCGTTGCCCTTGGCCAGGTCGAGCACATTCGGCAGGAATTTCTTGGACAGGAAGTCGGCGTCACCGGGAAAGTGGTCCTTGATGATTTTCGTCGGCTCCGCGAATTGATAGTTGTTCGCGAAATACTCACGGTAGGACCAACCGACCTGAACCAAAGCCGGCATAGCCCCGGCAGCGGCCTTCGACTGCAGATTCTGCATGAGACCCTGGTACATTCCCGAATTGAAGACCGGCTTGACTTCCACCTCGGTCTGGGAAGCATTGAACTTGTTGACCAATTCGGTGACTGCCGTACCACCCTGGGTCTCGGCATTCACGTGCCAGTACTCGATCGTGGTCTTGCCGCCTGATCCCCCTGCCGATGAGGTGGATGCACAGCCAGCCAGTCCGGCAACACCCGCCGCAGCAGCCAGACTGCCGAGCAGGAACGTACGACGCTTCATGATCTTCCCTTCTGTTGAGCCCACAACTGGGCCTGGTTTTCGTATTCCTCCCACATATCGTTGGGACCGATAATGTGGACGCGGGGATGGAGAATCTCTGGCTGAACCGAGACCCCGTCAGGAGTCACTTCGACCGACGAATAACCCAGTCGATCTGTATCCCAAAGCTGCTCGCCGTTGCGCAGAATCCCAAAGGAAAGAGGCGCGGCAGTGAACTGAGGAATGTCGAATGCCATGGAGGCAACCGGCATGTGCAGGTGGCCGTTGAAGATGGCGCGGACGTCGCTGGCGGCCAGCACTTCAGCCAGTCGCGGATGCGTCTCGGCCTTCTCGAGCTGGGGCTTCCAACTGATGCCGAACGGGTGGTGCCCGAACAGCAGAGTGCCGTTCTGGGCTCGGGTGGCAAGGACATCCGCCAGCCAATCCACGTGGTCGGCGTCCACAATTCCGCCGTGCTGGTAGCTCACGGAGGTATCGAGGGTGACCAGGCGGAGCCCGTCGATCTCACTGACCTCGCGGTACGGGGCGTCCGAGGCATCCTCGCCCAAATATCCCGCGCGAAAAGCGGCCTTGTCATCGTGGTTACCCAGGACCATCACGCGGGGCATGTCAGCGGGGAAAGTTTCGTCCAACGCCTCGCGCAGGGCGACATAGTCAGGGGTCGTCCCATTGTTCACCAGGTCCCCGGTCACGGCGACGAAGTCGAAGGCCTGAAGGTCAACGCTCGCAGCGAGGCCGGCCAACACGTCGCGGGAGGTCCAGGTCATGCCGCGGGCAACCAAGCCGGCATCTTGTTGATCAGTAAAGTGAAGATCGCTGATGTGCAGGAAACGGGCCACCGCTACCTCCCCGAGTGGCGAACAGAACGCCACGGACACTAGGAGCGATTGGTGACCCGAGTTTGGAAAGGGTTACCAACACTGCGTGAACGACTCCCGAACAGCTGCGGCGGTCTTCGAACAACCGCGCTCGATGTTCTCGAGACAGCCGGGCCCACGACGCCTACGTGACCACCGACAGGCCTCGACACCGCGACCGCTCAGGGATACCCCCGCTGGTGGCTCTGAACGCGCAGCGCGCTCATCAGGTCTCAGGAATGACGACGAGGTACACTACAGGTATGAATGATATGGCTACCATCAAGGTTCCTCGAGCGGTGCGCGACAAGGTCCGCGACGCCGCCCAAGCAGCCCATCTGACTCAGGGCCAGCTCATTGAGGAGCTCCTGCACGAACGCAGCAAGGCCGAGTTCTGGGCTGCCCTGGAATCGGAGACTCCCGACACGGACTACCTCGATGAACTCGACGAGGCTGATCAGGCGTTCGCCGCTGACACCGAGTCAGCTATCGCTGACTACGAGGCCGGCCGGTGATAGGCACCATCAGCCGCGGGGACGTCGTCTGGGCCAGCATGGATCCCACGATCGGACGAGAGCAGGCCAAGCACCGTCCGTGGCTGGTGCTTTCCGAGCCGCCGCTGCACCGGGCCCGACGCCTGTTGATCGCCATCCCACTCACCCACACCGACCGGGGCTGGACGACACACGTCAATCTCACGCCCGGCGAAGCCACCGCGACAGTTGCCATGTGCGAGCAGGTGAAATCGATGTCGATCACCCGCGTCACTCGGGTGGACCCAACCCCATATCCGACAACGCTGGTCGACCGAGCGCACGAGATCCTCTCGCTGCTGACCGGTGGGCGATGAGCCACTCGACCCCTCTGGCCGCCGCGCTGCCGGCGTACCGACCCACCGCCATCGCGCCGACCGTCTCGTAGGCGGCGACGCCCACCTGCCGGCCCTGCTGTCGTCAGACGGTCTCGGTGCTGGTTTCGGGGGTGCTCTCGTACGCCTCGGCAGCCCGTTCGGTCTCCGCTGCCGTGAGGACGGGTCGGATGCCGATGAGCAGGGCCAGGCCGGCGACAGTGACGATCGCGCCGACCAGCGGCGTCGCCGCCACCCCCGCATGGCTGAGCACGAGACCACCGAGCGCGGATCCGGCAGCCATTCCGGCCTGGCTGAGGACGACGCCGATACCCATGGACTGCTCCGGGGAGCGGAAACCGACCAGGAGCAAAGCCTGCTGCCAGACCATGACCAGGCCGGAGAATCCGACCCCCCAACCGAACAACAGGACGAGAACGACCGGGATGCTCCTGATCCCGAGCGACATCAGCAGCAGGCTCGCCGCCATCAGCAACGGCATGGCGATCAGCGCGGCCAGGCGTGAACGGGCGGCGATCTGACCACCGAGCCACACGCCGACGACCCCGCCGGTGCCGAAGACGAACAATGACAGGCTCGTCAGCAGCGGTGGCGCGCCGAGGTCGGCCAGGTAGGGGTCGAGGTAGGTGATGACGGCCATGTAGGCGAGCATCATCAGCATCCACCCGGCACCGATCCGTAACACCCCCGGCTGCCGGATCGTCCGGAGCAGCCCCATCTGCCGGGTCCGCTCGGCGCGCAGCGGGGGGATCTTCACCGCCAGCAGCAGCGCGCAGACCAGCGCCAGCACGGCGGCGGCGAAGAAGGTCACCCTCCACCCCAGTGCGGTGCCCACGACGGACGCCAACGGTGCACCGAGGGCGATGCCGACCGTATTGGCACCGATCACGATGCTCAGGGCCAGGCGCTCATGCTTCAGCCCGGCGACACCGATCGCCACTGCCGGTGCGAGCGACATGAGCAGTCCGTGCGCGCCGCCGGAGATGAACCTGCCGACCAGGGCGGGCACCAGGTCGGAGGCGAGGAACACCGCCGCGTTGCCGGCGACGAAGACGAGCAGCGTACCGGCGAGGGCGACCCGGCGCGAGAACCGCACCACCAGTGCCGTCAACGGCAGCGTCAGGACGGCGTTGCCAAGTGCGTACAGTGCGGTCAACGAGCCGGCCGTGGCCACGCTGACGTTCAGGTCCGGGGCCATCCGGGTCAACAGACCTGCGGGGCTCAGCTCGACCGCGAGGGCGAGGAACCCGGCTGAGGCGAGCACCAGGATCACCAACCAGGGGAAGCGCTCGGTCGAGGCACGATCGGCGGTGGAAGTCATGGCTACCTTTCGAAGATGTGGTGAGCAGTCGGTGTTCTGTCAGACGCTCGCGGAGGCAGGGGCCTCGTCGTCGGACACCGGACCCTGCACGTCGTAACGCAGCCACACGCTGCCGTCCTCCAGCGGTTCCACGGCCTTCAGCGAGAATGCGATCGGTACGGGTGCGGAGAACTTCTCATTGGCCTCGAACAGGGAGTTGGTGCCGTTCTCCCCGTCCGCGATCGGCATGAGAACCAGGCTGACCTCGTCACAGAGGCCGTCGCGGATCATCGACCAGTTCAAGGTGGCCCCGCCGCCGAGGATGATCTCGTCGGTGTCGAAGATGGCGCCGATCTTGCGTACGGCCTCGGCCATATCCAGCTGCTCGTCCCCCGCAATGAGATACGAGACGCCGACCGACCGCAGATGCGCCTTGAAGGCATCGCTGACCGAGGCCGGGATCAACTCGACAATGTGCGCGTCGACGTCGAAGTACGAGAACGTGCTCCGATCCCAGGCGAGCGTCCCGGAGCGGTCGACGGCGAAGTAGTGCATCTGCGCGTCAGGGTCGGCGATGAAGTCTCCGGCCGGTACGGGCTCGGTCGGTTCCGGAAGCTCGAGTTGCGGCGTACCGCCCAGGATCGCCCGGCTCGTCCCGCTCCCACTGATCCAGCCTCGGTGCTTGGTGAAGTAGCGATTCTCACCGAGGAACAGGTCGAAGTACAGCTTCTGCGAGCGCATGCCGACCGATGTGGGGTTGGCGATGCCGTCGATCTTCCCCGTTGAGCAGCGTGTGCATGTGGCAGATGATTCGTGGGCGTGACATAGCTGGTCCTTCTCTGCTCGTTGTCTGGTGCTTGCTGAGAGCAGGCGTAGCGGATATTTCATCCACGTGATTGAGGATAACATGCATCCGGATAGTTTTCATCCGGTTATGTCGGGATCGCCGACTGCACGCGGCACTCAACGCCGTCATTCACCTCCGGATCAGGCCACTTGCCAGCCCCGGGAGAGATCTGAACGGACCATCGTGCCGCAGATCTGGATACAAAAGTTCCGATTCAGGTAGCGTGGGCGGCATGACTTCCACCAGTGCGACCGGTCCGAAATTGCGCAGGGACGCTGCCGCCAACCGGGAGCGTCTGCTCATCGCCGGGCGGGAGCTGTTCGCCCGGCACGGGCTGGGCGTCACCCTCAACGACGTCGCCCACCACGCCGGCGTCGGCGTCGGCACCGCCTACCGGCGATTCGCGAACAAGGAGGAGCTGATCGACGCGATCCTGGAGCGGCAGAACGAGGAGATCGAGCAGATCCTCCATGCCGCACTGGCCGAGTCGGATCCCTGGACCGGACTCGTGCTGTACCTGGAACGCTCCCTGGCTCTCCAGGCGAAGGACCGGGGCATGGCCCAGATCTTCGCCGGCCGGCACGGCCGCCCGGTCAAGTACGACGAGGGCCGCGACCGGCTGGCACCGCTGGTGAATCGGGTTGCCGAGCGAGCGCGCGACGCCGGGGCGCTGCGCGCCGACGTGACGGGCACCGACCTGATCTTCCTCCAGATCGCGTTCAGCGCAGTGGCAGCCGTCGCCCAGGACGGCCCTTCGATCGAGGGCCGCGACGACACCGAACAGCTGTATCGCCGCTACCTGTGGATCGCCCTGGACGGGCTCCGCGCCGACCGCGACCCGTCCGAGCTGCCGATTGCGCCACTGACCACCGCCCAGACCCACACCCTGCTCCAGCCGACCAGACAGGATCAGGACATGACACACCCCGACGCAAAGAGTCGCACTCCCGGCGGCCGCGAGCAATGAACGGGGACCAGCTGCCCAGGGAGCACCCGCATCTTGTCGTCATGTTCCACGGCTACGGGCAGGATGAGACCTACTTCGACGACTTGCTCACCCACCTACCCCGGGGGACGTCGCCTATGTATCGTTGCCGGCGCCGCACTCCGGCACCGGCCGACGGAATCATCATGCTTTCCGGAATCGCCGTCGACATCCCGCACGCATACTTCAACGACAAGTCAGCGGCTGCCCGAGACTTCCCGATCTTCGTCGGGAAAGACCCCCAAGATGGCGTTCTGCCCAAGACTCTCGTCACCCCCACCGACCGATGGTTGACAGGCTTCACCAACGTGACGGTCAAACACTACGAGGGCATGGGACATCGCGTCTCAGCGGTAGAAGCCGACGATGTGGCGTCCTTTCTCGAGGAGACTCTGAGATTCGCTGCCGACTGATTTTTATCCATTGACCGCGCCCGCGCCCTCGACTTCCGACCCCTGGGTGCTGATCAATACTGGACCCCATGGGTTCCACGCATCGTCCGGCCGCTGAGCGCCACCGCGGCCCGCGACGTGATGCTCACGAGAACCGGCGTCTGCTGCTCGAGGCGTCCGCGGAGGTGCTGGCGGAGAATCCGTCGGCCAGTATGGATGAGATCGCTGCGCGAGCAGGCTTGGGGCGCGCCACGGTGTACCGGCACGTCGCAGGCCGCGCGGAGTTGGTGCACGAGGTGGTCGATGACGCTCTGCGAACCGCCGCTCACGCAGTGCAGTCGGCGACACCCAATGAGGGCACCGCGCCGGATGCGCTGCGTCGGATCCTGGCCGCGCTCGTCGATTCCGGCACGCAGCATCGCCCCCTCCTACTGCTTGGCATTACCCAGGATCCGGAGTTCCTCGCAGCACGCGCGCACGTGCTCGAGCCGATCACCGAGTTGGTGCGGCGGGGCGTGTCCACGGGCGATCTGCGGGCCGACCTGGATCCGGCATGGGCGCAGCAGGCACTCCTGGCACTGCTCCAGACGGCAGTTGCCCTGGGGAGGCCGGACCCTGTGGAAGACGTGTGGAGCACATTGATCGAAGGGTGGCGTCCCCGCTGACCGAGTAAAGTGAGACACATGAATCTCAGTTATGAGGATGCGGCTCCCTCGACCGAATCGGTCGACGTTCTTGTCGTGGGAGCCGGTCCCACCGGACTGACCGCCGCGCTCGAGGCGCGCCGGCTCGGGATGTCGGTGCGGATCATCGATCGGCAGTCTGCGCGGGTCCCCCGCTCGAAGGCGCTGGTCGTGCATGCGCGCACGATGGAGATGTTCGACAGTCTCGGGCTGGCGGCCCAGCTGCGGGAACGGGGCGCAGAGTTCCGCGCGATGAATCTGCACGGCCCCGCCGGCGCCACGGGGCGCATCGATCTGCGGACGCTGAACTGGGGCGACACGGACTTTCCGTTCTGGCTCACGGTTCCCCAGTACGACACCGAACAGGTGCTGGAACAGGCGCTGGGTGAGGCCGGCGCGGCGATCGAATGGGGAACGGAGTTCCGCAGCCTGGAGCAGACGCCGGATTCCGTCGTCGTGCGACTCCAGGTCGCTGAGGACTCTACCGAGGTGCACGCCCGGTGGGTCGTCGGCGCTGATGGAGGCCGCAGCGGCGTACGCGACGCGATCGGGGGTCACATGGCGCGCGAGGACGCTGATGCCACCTTCCTGCTCGCCGACGTGTTCAGCACCTCCGATCTGGCCGAAGACGAAGGGCACTTCTTCATCCACCCGGATGGGTTCCTCGTGATCGTCCCCATGCCCGAACCCCGCCTGTGGCGCGTCATCGCCCACCTGCCCCGCCACGATCCGGCGAGCCTCGTACCGATCGACGCCGGCTTCCTGGATGCGCTGATCGCCGATCGGGCATCCGTGCGCTTCGGTGCGCACGATGTGGGGTGGACGTCACGATTCGCGCTGACCCACGGGGTGTCGGACCTCACCCGGAATGGGCGGGTGTTCCTCGTCGGTGATGCCGCGCATGTGCACAGTCCCGTCGGCGGTCAGGGACTGAACACCGGAGTCCAGGACGCGCATGGCCTCATCTGGCGGCTCGCCGTCGCTGACCGGCTCGACCCGACCGCACGTGAGGCAGTCTTGGACAGCTTCGCGATCGAACGCCATCAGATCGCCGGGGCCATGGTCGGCAACGTACGCCGGGCGACGGCCTGGCTGACCGGGAGGTCTTCGCTGGCCCGACGGGTGTTCGGGTCGGTAGCCCCACGACTCCTGCCCCGCACGAGACTGCGGCAGTTGCTGGCGCGACCCCTCGCCGGCCTGCAGGTGCGGTATCGCGACAGCCCGCTCACCGTCACCGGCGGCGGGGAGCGGCCCGCGAACGGACCGGCCGTCGGCGGCGGAACCATTCTGAGCCGACTCCAGTTCGGCAGGTGGACGTGGATCGCGCACACGGATGTCGCCGACGGTCCGTGGCAGGGCCTCCCGGTCGTGCGCACCGCAACCGAAGACTGGCCGCGGGTCCGACTCATCCGACCGGACGGGTACGTTGCGGCCCGCGGTGACGACCCGATGTCACTGTGGTCCGACCTCACCACGCACCCGACCTTCGCCGCACTTCTGCACGCGACCGACCCCGAGGGAGAGAGTCGACCACGCTGGTCGACCGAGCGTACGAGATTCTCTCGCTCCTGATCTGTGGGCGGTGACCACTCACCATCTCAGGCCGCCGCTCGGGGGCATTCCGCTGCCGTCGCGCACCGGATAGGCTCGATGAGAGCCGACACTCCCCGTCGCCCGAATAATCCTCCCTACCCAGGAGCAGCCATGGTCAGCATCGACACCTTCAAGGATCGCGTGGCCGTCGTCACCGGCGGAGCGTCCGGTATCGGCCGCGGCATCGCGGAGGCTCTCATCGACGCCGGCGCGACGGTGGTCATCGCCGATGTCAACGAGGACGGCGCCCGCGCCACCGCCACCGAGATCGGCGCTCTCGCGCGCCGGGTGGACGTGTCGGACGCCGACAGCGTCGAGGCCCTCGCCGCTTCCGTGGTCGAGGAGTGCGGACGCGTCGACATCGTCGTCAACAACGCCGGCGTCGGCCCGCTCGTGACCTTCGACGAGGTGAGCCTCGCCGACTTCCACTGGGTCATCGACATCAACCTCTGGGGCGTCGTCCATGGGATGAAGGCCTTCCTGCCCCGCCTCAAGGCCAACGAGACCGGCGGGTTCATCGTCAACACCGCCTCGGTCGCGGCGATTCTGCCAAGCGAGGGCACCGCGGCGTACGGCGCCTCCAAGGCTGCCATCCTGTCGGTCGGCGACACCGTCGACGTGGAGCTGCGTGCGGAGGGAAACACCACCGTCGGGATCGCGACGCTGCTTCCGGCCATGGTGCGCAGCAACATCACCGCCAACTCGCGTCAGCGACCGGGCTTCGATGCCGACAACGACCAGACCGAGGACTTCCAGGTGGAGTCCCGCGTCCTGGAGCCGCGCGATGTCGGCAACATGGTCGTCGACGCCCTGCGGACCGGGCGGCGGCACATTTTCACCCACCCGGAGACCCGCGAAGCCGTCGCTGCCCGACAGGCCGAGATCCTCGCCGGCTTCGACTCCTGAGGGCCGATGCCCGATGAGGGCCTGCTCGGGTGTGATGGCGACGATGTGTTCACGACGCGGCCCGGTGCCTGCGCTCGCGGGCGAATTCGACGTGGCGAGGTAGATGGTCCGCCCCAGGGGCTGCCCGCTCCGCGGCGCCCCGTCAGCCTGACGTGGTTTACCCCACCGACAACGGCGTGATCGCCGCAACCGCCTCGCGAAGCGCGCGGCGCTCAAGGCGAAGCTCGTAGTTCGACTGCAGGTTCATCCAGAACTCCTCAGACGTCCCGAAGTACCGCGCCAAGCGGATCGCCGTGTCCGCCGTGATGCCGCGCTTGCCGTGCACGATCTCGTTGATGCGACGCGGCGGCACTCCGATCGACACCGCCAACTTGTTCTGCGTGATCCCGAAACCCTCGATGAAGTCCTCCATCAGGATCTCTCCGGGATGAATGGGCTCGATCAGATCAGCCTCAGTGGTAGTCGACGAGTTCGACATCTTCTGCACCTCCATCTCTCCAGACGAAGCAGATGCGCCATTGTGCGTTCACGCGGATGCTGTGCTGGCCACGCCGGTCACCGACCAGCCGTTCCAACCGGTTCCCCGGTGGGATCCGGAGGTCCTCCACATCCTTCGCTGCATGGATCAACTCGAGCTTCCGCAGGGTCGCTCGCTGCACGATCCGATCAACACGCTTGACGTACTGCTCGTGCCAGATGCGCTCGGTGTCCTTGCTCCCGAACGATCTGATCACGAGACCAGTGTATGACGGAGACCGTCATTAACGCTAGACGTTAAACCGGAACTCGACGACGTCCCCATCCTGCATGACGTAGTCCTTGCCCTCCAGGCGTACCTTGCCGTGGGCCTTCGCCTCGGCTTCGGAGCCGTACTCCATCAGATCGTCGAAGGAGACCACCTCGGCCTTGATGAAGCCCTTCTGGAAGTCGGTGTGGATCACCCCGGCCGCCTCCGGGGCGGTCGCCCCCTTGGGGATCGTCCAGGCGCGGGTCTCCTTCGGGCCGGCAGTGAGGTACGACTGCAGCCCCAGGGTGTCGTACCCGACGCGGGCCAGCACATCCAGCCCGGGCTCCTCGACACCCATCTCGGCGAGGAACTCGCGCGCCTCGTCCTCTTCCATCTCCGAGAGCTCCGCCTCGATCTTGGCGTCCAGGAAAATCGCCTCGGCCGGCGCGACCACCTCACGCAGTCGGGTCTTCAGGTCCTCATCGCCCAGTTCGTCCTGGTCGCAGTTGAACACATAGATGAACGGCTTGGCCGTCAACAGGAACAGATCGCGCAGCGGTTCGAGATCCAGGCCGGCGGCGTACACCCCCTTGCCGTCGGACAGGACCTTCTCGGCCTCCTGGTACGCCTCCAGCTTGGGCTTGGACTCCTTCTTGATCCGGGCTTCCTTCTCCAGCCGGGGCAGCGCTTTCTCGATGGTCTGCAGGTCGGCCAGGATCAGCTCGGTGGTGATCGTGTCGATGTCATTGCCCGGGTTCACGTCGCCGTCGACATGGGTCACGTCCGGGTCATTGAACACCCGGGTGACCTGGCAGATCGCGTCGGCCTCCCGAATGTTGGCCAGGAACGCGTTGCCCATGCCTTCGCCCTGGGAGGCGCCCTTCACGATGCCGGCGATATCGACGAAGGTGACTGTCGCCGGGAGAATCTTCGACGACCCATAGATCTTGGCCAGCCGAGGCAGCCGGTCGTCGGGGACCCCGACCACACCCTCGTTCGGCTCGATGGTCGCGAACGGGTAGTTCGCGGCGAGCACGTTGTTGCGCGTCAGGGCGTTGAACAGGGTCGACTTGCCGGCGTTGGGCAGTCCGACGATTCCGATAGTGAGAGCCACGCAGACACCTTAGTTGAACCCGCGCGCCGCCGCGGTACGCTCCCAGTTCGACGCCGGACGCACCACTTCCCCACGGAAACTCAGCGACCGAACAGCGATCGCGCCACCGGCACGGTGAGAACCGCGATGGTGAGCGCCATCAGCACTCCAGCCAGTACATACAGCGTGGCGATGAGCGGGATCGGGGTGGACTCATCGACCAGCGGCGACGGTGCCGCGGTCCACAGCACGGCCACCAGCCACGCCCCCATGTTGATCGGAACCCACCGAAACGTTCCGCGCCGATGCAGCGCCAGCCACTGCGCCATCGGGATCGCCCCCAGCAGGACCACCGCCCCCACCGCGAACACCACGACCGCGCCCACCGAGTCCGGGCCGAAGCCGACCGTGCTGGGCAGCATGCCCAACAGCCAGGCCAGCGCGGCCCCGGCTGCGGTGGCCGCGGTCCAGCGGCCGAGAGGTGGCCGATGATGGGTCATCGCGGCGTACTGTCCGCTCGCCAGCGCCGCTCCCTCCACCGCACCGGCGGCGACCGCGAGCAGCAACCGCTGCACATCATCGACCCGCAACAGGATGGCCGTGATCGCGGTCGCGGTCGCCACGGCGAAGCCGATTGCCTCACCGATCGAGACCGCGACGATCCACCGGCACCCGAACCTTCGCTCGGCCCTCCCCATATTGCAAGCATGTCACCGCACTGACCCGCCGGGCTCGGCACCCCGATCCGTTCAGCCGCGAGCGTACGCCGGCATCTCGGGACCGGCGTCGGGCGACCGCACAACTACAGTGAGGCACTATGCGCCTGTCTGTTCTTGACCTTGCCCCGGTGGATCCCGGCACCAGCTTCGAATCGGCCCTCTCCGACATCGTGACCCTCGCCCAGCACGCGGAGACGCGCGGCTACGAACGGGTCTGGTACGCCGAGCACCACAACATGGCCGAGATCGCCTCCAGCGCCACTTCGGTCCTGATCGCCCACGTGGCCGCGAACACCGCCACGATCCGGCTGGGCTCGGGCGGCGTGATGCTGCCCAACCATTCCCCGCTGGTCATCGCCGAGCAGTTCGGAACGCTGGCCGCGCTGCACCCGAACCGGATCGATCTCGGTCTGGGCCGCGCCCCGGGCACCGATCAGCGCACGGTCCGCGCGCTGCGCCGGGCCCCCGAGGCGGCCGAACAGTTCCCCTCCGACGTGGTCGAACTGCAGCGGCTGCTGGCCGGGGAGTCCCCGATGATGGGGGTGAAGGCGTCCCCGGTGGCGCAGACTCCGCCGCCGCTGTACATCCTGGGCTCCTCGCTGTTCGGCGCCAGCCTGGCCGCCCACCTGGGCCTGCCGTACGCCTTCGCCTCGCACTTCGCCCCCGACATGCTGACTCAGGCCCTGATGGAGTATCGCCGGAATTTCCGCCCGTCGGCGCAGCTGGCCCAGCCGTACGCCATCGTCGGCGCCAACGTGATCGCCGCCGCGGACCCGGCGGAGGCCGCGGCAATGGAGCACTCGGTGCTGCGCAACCGGGTACGCCGGTTCATCTCCCGCGGTCCCGGCGCGCGGCCGTTCACCGAGGAGGAGCTGGACCTGGTGATGGACACCCCGCAGGGTCAGCAGATTGCCGGCATGATGCGCGTCCGCGCGGTCGGCGACGGGGCGGCCGTACGCGCCGGGCTCGAGTCGATCCAGCAGGCCACCGACGCCGACGAGATCATGATCGCCTTCCACGGCCGCACCCCCGCCGAACGCTTGACCGGGCTGGAACTGACCGCCGACGCCCTGCTGGGCTGACCCGACCCCCGACCCCCGACCAGCGAAAAACAGGCGGACCCGGCACTGGGCCGGGTCCGCCTGTCTGGGTGTTGGCAGAACTGCGGGTCAGTCGTCACCGAGGGTGATGGCCAGCGCCTCGTCCTCCGCGGTGGTGTGCGGCTGCTCCAGGTGGGTCAGGTGCCGCGCCCCCACGGTCAGCATCACGATGGCGATGACCAGCGACACCGCGGCCATCGCGTACGGGGCCCAGACGGTGGTGGCGGCCGCGACCGGTCCGGCGACCGCCGGGGCGATCGCGCCACCGAGGAAGCGCATGCCGGAGTAGGTGGAAGAGGCCACCTGCCGGGGCAGGTCGGTGGCGTCCATGACGGCCTCGGTCAGCGCGGTGTTCAGAATGCCGAGCACCAGACCCGAGATCACGATCAGGGTCACCATCCCGGCCAGGCTGTGCACCTCGAAGCAGAACACGATGAACAGCACGACCAGCGCGGTGAAGCAGCCGTACAGCACCTTGCGCAGGCCGAAGGCGCGGGTGAGCCGCGGCGCGATCAGGACCGAGGAGATGGCCACGGCCAGCCCCCAGCCGAAGAAGACCAGGCCGAGTTGCTGCGGACCGAACTCCAGGCCCTGGGCCTTGGCCGCGGCCTCGACCGGGTAGGGGCTGTAGGCGAGCAGGATGAAGAAGCCGAAGTTGTAGAACAGGGCGGTGAGGGCCAGCGACCGCAGGGCCGGGTTGCGCAGCGCGGTGAAGCCGGCCAGCCAGGAGACCTTCTCCTTGTGCTGGTCCGCGGCTCCCTTGCCGAGCAGGGTGATGATCGCGATGAAGCCGATGGCCATCAGCACCGCGGTGCCGAAGAACGGGGCCGACCAGTGCAGCGAGCCGAGTGCGCCGCCGACCAGCGGGCCGACTGCCAGACCGACACCCAGCGCCGCCTCGTAGAGCATGATCGCGGTGGCACTACCACCCGAGGCCGATCCCACGATCGCGGCCAGCGCGGTCGAGATGAACAGCGCATTGCCGAAGCCCCATCCGCCCCGGAACAGCAGCATCAGGTCGACCGACCCGGAGAATCCACACAGGGCGGCGAACACGACGATCAGCCCGAGACCGAGCAGCAGCGTCTTCTTGGTACCCAGCCGGGACGCGATCGCGCCGGCGAAAAACATCACGAACGCAGTCACCAGCAGATAAGAGGTGAACAGCAGCATCGTCTGCGCTGCGGTGGCGCCCAGTTCCCGACTGATCGTGGGCAGGATCGGATCGACCAGGCCGATCCCCATGAACGAGACGGTGGAGGCGAAGGCAATCGCCCACACCGCGAGCGGTTGCCGAAGCAGACTCGATTTCTTCTTTTCGGTGGTTGCGGAACTCACAGGTCCTTCTTTCGTGCGCTGTCGGCTCCGGTCGAGTCGGCATGGTTGGGGTGGATGGCTCCGAGAGCGATGTGTTTGGTGGTGAGTCGTTCGAGGATCCCGAGCGCCCGTACCAGGTCGGCGCGCTCGTCGGTGGTCAGCTCGTCCAGTTCGGGGGCGACGGTCGCCGCCAGGGCGCGGTGGTACCGGGCCAGGACCGAGGCCCCGGACTCGGTCATCTCGACCACGGTGGCCCGGGCATCGGTGGGATCGGCGCACCGGACGACATGCCCCTCCTGCTCGAGGCTCTTCACCGCGGCGGTCACGCCGGGTTGGGTGGTGCTCTCGAGATGCGCGAGGGTCCCCACGCGGAGCGGGCCCCGGGTGTCCAGCTGGGACAGCAGGCGCATCGCCAGGACTGCGCTGCGGGCCGCCCCGGAGGCGTACGCAGCGGTGCGGGCGAACCGGGAGCAGCCGATCACCAGTCGGGTTGCCAGGTCGTCGTTCTCACTCACCCCAGAACTGTATCACATATTTATATAAAATGCTTATCTATCTTGCTGAGGGTGGGCTGTGGGTGTGTATAGGAGTCGCAGCAGGGGCGGCGCGGGCGGGGTGCGAGGGCGGGGGGCCGGCGCGGGCAGGGGGGCGCGGCAAGGGCCGGGCACGACGGCGCGGGCCGGGAGGGCGGGCCGGGCGGCGCGGCGCGGGCCGGGCGGCGCGGCGCGGGCCGGGCGGCGCGGCGCGGCGAGGGCTCAGGTTGGTACCTGCCGCGACAGTTCGGTCCATTCCGCGACGGTTAAGTCCGCGCCGTCGCCTCCCGCGACAGGTTCGACCTTGCCGCGACGCCAAAAGCGTCCCGCGGGTGGTGCGCCGGGTGCACGAAGCAAGTTCGGATGCGGGAGGAATTCAACCATCGCGGGAAGCGGGTGCTCCGCACCTTCCATCGCGGGAAGCGGCCCGCCCGACCGCACCATCGCGGGAAGCGTCCCGCCCGACCGAACCATCGCGGGAAGCCCCGTCAACGTCCGCCCCCCGAGCCAGTCGCCCGGGGTTACGCGCTGACCGGCGGGCCCGCCGCGGGGGCCGGCGTACGCAGCGCCCCCGGCCTGGCGTAGAACAGGGCAATCACCGCGACCAGCGTCAGCAGTACGCCGGGCAGCAGCAAGGACTCGCCCATCCCGCGACTGAACGGTTCGGCCAGCGCCGGCGGGATGCGTCCACCGCCCTCCCCCACCTGCGCCGGTACGCCGGGCAGGTGGACCGCCAGCCGGGCCTCCATCATGGCGGCGATCGCGGCCGAGCCGATCACCGCGCCGAGCTGGCGGGTGGCGTTGTACACCCCGGACCCGGCGCCGGCCATCTCGCGCGGCAGGTTGCGGGTGGTGGTCACCGAGTTCGGCCCCCAGAAGCAGGCGCCGCCCACCCCCTGGATCGCCGAGGGAATCAGCAGTTGCCAGAATCGGGTGTCGGCATGGCTCAGCGCGGCGTACCCGAAGACCGCCACCGCCTGCAGCGCTGCCCCGACCAGTACGAACCAGCCCGGGCTGATCCGGTTCAGCATCCGCCCCACCTGGGGCGCCAGGATGATCTGGACCACCGCCATCGGCGCCATCGTCAGCGCGGCCACGGTCGGGGAATAGCCGAGGACGCTCTGGGTGAACAACATGATCGGGAACGTCTGCGCGGTGATCGCGGCGCCGGTCAGGGCGATGTTCACATTGGCCAGGGTGAAGTTGCGATCCCGGAACAGGTTCAGCGGCAGCAGCGGTTCACCGGTGTTGCGCGACTGCCAGAACACGAATGCCGCCATCACCACCACCCCGGCGGCGATCACCTGCCAGACCTGGATCGGTCCCCACAGGGCGCCCCACTGGTGGCTCTGCCCCTCCTGCAGCCCGTAGACGATCAGGAACAGACCGATGCCACTGAGGGCGATTCCCAGCCAGTCGAAGGAGTGCGCGTGGGTGGTCAACCGCGGGGCCAGGCGCACGGTGAGGACGAAGGCAACCACCCCGACCGGCACATTGATGAAGAAGATCCACGACCAACCCGCGATGTCGGTGAGCACCCCACCCAGCAGCGGCCCGACCAGCACGGCAACGCCGGCCACCGAGCCCCACACCCCCATCGCGGCGCCCCGGCGCTCCGGCGGGAACAAGCGGGTGATCAGCGTCATCGGCTGCGGTGACATCGCCGACGCGCCCAGGCCCTGCGCGATCCGGGCGATGATCAGACCCTCGATATTGCCGGCCAGACCGCACCACAGCGAACTGCCGATGAACACCACCAACCCGACCAGGAACACCCGGCGCGGCCCGAAGCGATCCCCCAGGCGCCCGGTCAGGAGCAACGGCACCGCGAAGGCCAGCAGGTACGCCGAGGTCACCCAGATCACCTGGGAGATGTCGGCCTGCAGATCGCGCATGATGTGCGGCGTCGCCACCGACACGATCGTGGAATCCAGCAGGATCATGAAGAAGCCGAGGATCATCGCCCACAGCGCCCGCCACGGATGACCGGCCCGGGGATCGGTCTCCCCGCTGGGCAGGACCGGGCCCGGCCCCGTTGCGTCGACCATGGCCGCCTCCCGATACATCCTTCGCACACCCTATCCGGGAGCACGGACACCGGCTCCGGTTTGCCGGGCCCCACCGCCGCTGTCCGCTCGTTGTTTGCCGATCCCCGGGACTAGGCTGCAGCCAGTGACGACCCACCCCCTGTTGCGCGCCCGGATCGGGATCTCCCTGGTCTTCTCGATCAACGGCGCCATCTTTGCCAATCTGCTCCCGCGCTACCCCCAGATCAAAGAATCCCTCGGCATGTCCGACACCCTGTTCGGGCTGGTGGTCGCCTGCGTGGCGGTCGGCTCGCTGCTGTCGTCCACCATCCCCGGTCCGTTGGTACGCCGCTTCGGCGCCCGCGCGGTGTACACCGTCGGCACCGCGGGGATGGGTGCGGCCACGGTCGCGGTGGGACTGGGCGCCCATCCGGCGGTGATGGCGCTGGCGCTGTTGTGCCTGGGCTTCCTGGACGCCTGCGTCGACGTGGCCCAGAACGTGGAGGGCATTCGGATCGAGAATGCCTACGGCAAGTCCCTGATCAACTCGATGCATGCGCTGTGGAGCGCCGGCGCGACCGTCGGGGGGATCACCGGCACCTTCGCCGCCAGCCAGGGCGTACCGGTCTGGCTGCACATGCTGGTGGTGGGTCTGATCGGGCTCGGCGTCACGGTGTTCGGTGGCTGGTTGGCGCGGATGCCGCAGCGGGAGCCGCTGCGCGAGGATCACCACGAGTCGATGTCACTGAAGGCGGTCGCCTGGAAGCTGGTGCTGCCGCTGGCGCTGATCGCGATGGCCGGCAGCCTGGTGGAGGACGTCGGGAACAACTGGGCCGCGCTGTATCTGAACCAGTTCGGTGGGGTCTCCCTCGGCGCGGCCGGCGTCGGCTACGTGATCATGGTGGGCAGCCAGTTCGTCGGACGCTGGCTCGGTGATCCGATGGTCGACCGGTTCGGCGGGGTGCGAATGGCGCGCGCGGGTGGGGTCCTGATCGGTGCCGGCGGCGTACTCATGGTCGCGGTGCCGACCCCGGTGACGATCGGGGTCGGGTTCGCGCTGTGCGGCTTCGGCTGCGCCACCCTGGTGCCGGGCGCGTTCGCCGCCGCCGAACGGGTCCCCGGCCTGAAGGAGGGCGCCGGGGTCACCGTGGTCGGCTGGTTCCTGCGGCTCAGCTTCCTGCTGATGTCCCCGCTGATCGGGACCATCTCCGATGCCAGCAACCTCCGCTTCGGCATCGCGGTACTCATTCCGGTCGCCCTGCTGGTGATCTTCCTGGCCCCGGCCCTGCGTACCCGGGGCGCCCGGCAGCCCGGCTGACTCAGGCCCCGGAGTAGTACGCCTGCAGCGCCCGGGTGAAGAAGTAGAGGTCGTCGACCCCGGCCATCTCCCGGATCGAGTGCATCGACAGCAGCGGTACGCCGACATCGACGGTCCGGATCCCCAGCCGGGTCGCGGTGATCGGGCCGATCGTGGATCCGCAGGGCACATCGTTGTTGGACACGAAGGTCTGCATCGGTACTCCCGCGATCGCGCAACTGCGTCGCCACAGGGTCTCCCCCTCCGCGTCGGAGGCGTAGCGCTGGTTGGCGTTGACCTTGAGCAGCGGTCCCTCGTTCAGCAGCGGGCGATTCACCGGATCGTGCATCTGGGCGTAGTTCGGGTGCACCGCGTGCCCGGCATCGGCGGAGACGCAACTGGAGCGGGCCAACATCTGCTGGAACTGCTCCTCCCCCGCCCCGAGCGCCAGGGCGGTGCGGCGCAGCACCGATTCCAGGATCGGCCCGCTCGCGCCCGAGCGGGTCTGCGAGCCGACCTCTTCGTGGTCGAAGGCGGCCAGCACGGCGATGTCCTCGCCGTCGGCGGCGTTCAGCAGCGCCACCAGCCCGGCGTGCACGCTGGACAGGTTGTCAAGCCGGGCGGAGGCGAAGAATTCCTCGTCGGCGCCGAAGGTACGCGGGCGCTGGGTGTCGAAGAGCACCAGATCGTGTCCGGCCACGTCGTCGGCGGTCAGCTCGGCCTCGGCCACGTACTCGCAGATCACGTCGAGCAGGGTCAGGTCCGGACGGCGTACCGAATAGATCGGGGCGGTGTGGGCCTGCTTGCCCAGCTTGAGGCCCTCCTCGTTCACGCTGCGGTTCAGGTGGATCGCCAGCTGCGGGATCCGGAGCAGGGAGTCGGTGGCAACCAGGTGGGTCTGCCCCGAGCGCGCCACCAACCGGCCGGCGGCCCCGAGTTCCCGGTCGGTCCACGATGCGATCAGCGGCCCGCCGTAGATCTCCACCCCGGCCTGCTGCCAGCCCGCCGCGCCGTAGGTGGGATCCGGCTTGAGTTTGAACGTCGGCGAATCGGTGTGCGCCCCGACGATCCGGAACCCCGCCCCCGGTCCGGCACCGGCCGGAACCCGCCACGCGACGACCGCCCCGTCCCGGACCAGATAGTGACCGCCCGGCCCGGCAGCCCAGTCGGCGGCCTCGTCCTGCTCGGTATAGCCGGCCGCCTGGAGCAGGCGGGCCACATTCGCGGCGGCGTGATACGGGCTCGGGGAGGCCGCGACGAACGCGGCCAGATCGGCCACGTGGTGCGGACTGTCGGCGTGCGGCATGGGGTCATCATGTCACTGGAGCCCTGACCGCGGCACCCGATCCGGCCCCGGGCTCACTGCCGGCCCGACCTCAGCCGTCGAGGAGCCCCGCCCGTCGCGCCGTCAGCAGCACCTCGGAAGCAAACCGGCCCAGCACCCGCCGGGCGTCGTGCTGGTGAGTGACCAAGCTGACATTACGTAGCGGCTGGTCGATCACCGGTCGGGCGACCACACCCGGACGCTGGTATGTACGCAGCGTCATCTCCGAGATCAGGGCCATCCCCATCCCCGATCCGACCAGTTGTTGCACAACCAGCTGGTCCTCCGAGGTATGGCGGATAGCCGGGGCGAAACCGTGCCGTTCACCGAAGTTGACCAGGTTCGCCTGACACCACAGGCAGCCGGAGATCCAGTTTTCGCCGGCCAATTCGGAGGCATCCAGGGCACGGTCCGGCTCGGCAGCCAGCCGATGCTGCTCGGACATCGCGACCAGCAGCGGATCCCGCCCGAGGAGCCGACGCCGGACTCGTCCGGAGGCGCCCAGGTCGAGTTCGTCTTCCTGGTGCTCGAAGACCAGAGCCACATCGACCTGACCTTCCACCAAGGCCTCCACCGCGACCGGCGGCTCCATGTCGATGACGCGGACGTCCAGTTCCGGCACCGCCGCGACCAGGGAAGCCACCGCCGGCGCGACCAGTGCGGAGGAGCCGCTGGGGAAGCTCGCAACCGTGAGCCGAGTCGCGGTACGCCGCACCGCATCCCGCAGTGCGGCTCGGGCCACCAGGAGTCGCCCGGCAATCGCATCGGCATGACCGAGCAGGACCTCACCGGCCGGCGTCAGCGTGATTCCCCGAGCGTGCCGGCGGACCAGGGCGGTGCCGGCTTCCTTCTCCAACCTGCGCAGTTGCTGGCCGAGGGCCGGCTGCGTCCAGCCCAACTTGCGGGCAGCCGCCGAGATGGAGCCCATCCGGGCCACCTCGCGGAAGGTCAGGACCAGTTTCGGATCGAGGGCGCCGGCGGAGTCCCCGGTCCGATCCGGGGTGGGGTCATCTTGGCTCATGGGCGCAGCGCTGACAGCCCGGCGTCGGTGACCTGCGAGGAGAGGATGCTGCAGGTGGGGGCCACCAGGACCGGCCGGGTACGGCCCAGTTCGGCGGCGTCACGGCTCTGCGCGGCGATCACCTCGGGCTCGGTGAACCGACGGTGATCGACACCGCCGACGACCACCGGCGCAGCCAGCTCGGCCAGGCCCGGGTTGCCCGGCAGGAACTGGTCCCAACTGATCGCGGCTCCCCAGTGGGTCAACCGCTCCGCGCGGGAGTGTTCCCCGCACGTGTGCACGATCGTGGCCAGTCCGGACATCTCCTCCAGGATCTCCAGGTCGTAGGGCTCGGAGAATCCGACGAAATCCGCCTCCGAGGTGATCTGGGGATTCAACGTACCGGTCACCGCATAGAACAGACCCGCGACGCCGACGCCGCGCAACCTGCCCAGGTAGCCCAAATAGGTGTCGGTGATCGCCCGCAGCGCCCGGTGCGTCAGTCCCGGGTCCCCGCCGAGGAGGGTGGCCAGGTCCAGGTCACCGGTGGCCCCGAAGACCGGCTTGCCCGCGTAATAGCTCAGGCCTGCGGCCTGGATCAGGGTGCTCAGCGGTGAGAACAGGGTCTGGATCACCGGCAATTCGGGGGCCAGCCGGACCGTGTCGGCGACCAACTGCACCTGCTCGGTCAGCACCGGCGAATCCGACCGGACGCCGACCGCGGCCAGGTCGGCCACCGCATCGATCGCGACACCGGTCTGGCGTGGGATGTCGCGCACTTCGTAGTCGCCGGTGCGGTACTGGTTGCCCCAGATCTCGGCGTAGTAGGTGGCGCGGGGATTGACCTTGATCCAATCCCATTCCCAGCGATGGGCGAAATCAGCGGTCCACTGGGCCAGCGGGCCGCCGGGGTATTCGCTGTCGCGATGATGACCCCACGCTGTCACCGGCGCCCGATCGGGGATCTCCCCGGCGATCACGGCGGCAAAGCGGTCTCGGGATGTCCAACTCATCTTGCGTTCTCCTGATCGTCTTTTGTTTCCGTGCGCTGTTCCAGCGCCTCCACCAGCCGCTCGAACTGCCGTGCGGCAGCGGCCTGCGCGGTCGCCCCGGCCGCCACCCGGGGAAACCCCTCGGGAAGCGCGTCGAGTACTTGGCCGACCAACGTAACCTTGCGGGCGTTGCGCTGGTGCGTGCCGCCGGCGAACAGGGCCCGGACCATCCGGTCCCACACCTCGGTGGCGAACACCCGGTCGAAACGTTCCCGTTCCGGGCCGGCCTCCCCCCAGGGGCGGGCCGGCATGCTGCGGTGTTCCTCGGTGGCGACGCGATCGACCGCCCCGTCGGCCCCGAGGATCACGCCATAGTCGCGCTCGGCGGCGGCGACACTGACCTTGCCACGGGCCACGTCCTCGCAGACGGTGGCCACATCGCGTTCGAAGGGATGACCGTAGCCACCGGCGCCGGAGGTCAGCAGAGTGACCGTGTCTCCGGGAGCCAGCGCAATGACGTCGACGATCGACGGCCGCTGTTCGTTGGCGGTACCCTCGTTGATCACCATCCGTGTCGGCAGCCCCGGCTGGCCGCCAGCGTACCCCCAGGGACGGAAGCTGACCCGTTCCATCCCGCGCGCCAGCAACGAACACGGTCGCAGCGCCTCGAAGGTGAGGGCCAGCCCGGTTCCGCCACGCCAACGACCCGGCCCGCCGGAGTCCGGCCGCAGCGCGTAGCGCAGCACGCGTACGCAGACTTCGGACTCGACGGTCTCGACCGGGTTGTTCGCCAGGTTGGAGATACCGGAATCGCGCCCGTCCACCCCGTCGGCACCGAGCCGGGCACCGGTTCCCCCGACCATCGGCTCGACCACCTGGACGTACTCCCGCTCCCCGCGGGTCTCGGCCACCACCACCGGGACGACCAGGCCGCTGCTGGCCGCGGGCAAGGTTTCGGGGGCCAACTGGATCAGGGCGGCCGACAGTACATCGTTGACGCGCGAGGCAGTCGCGTGCCGGACCCCGGTCGCTGCCGGATAGTCGGCGTTGACCACCGTCCCCCGGGCAGCGCGCAGGGTGACCGGTCGCATGAGTCCGCCGTTGAGCGGCATGGTTGGATCCAGAGTCATCACCAGCCCGAGGATCCGGGTGGTCAGCCAGGCATGAGTGGTACCGAAGCTGGCGATGTTCAGCGCGGCCTGCACCTGCGGATCGGTGCCGTCGAAATCGACGGTGAGCAGACCGTCGGCCAGGGTCACGGAGATGCTGATCCGGACCGGGACGTTGCTCAACGCGTCGCTGTCCAGGTAGTCCACCGCCCGCGCGGACCCATCCCCCAAGCTGCGCAGCGCCGCCCGGGACTTGGCCGCGGCCCGATCGAGCAGGTAGCCCGAAGCCTCCAGAAAGACCGCGACGCCCTGACCGGTGGCCAGTTCGGTGACACGACGTCGGCCGGTCGCCAGGGCCCCGAGCATGGCTTGGAAGTCGCCCTCATTGGCGTCCGGGGTGCGGGTGTTGCGCTGCAGCAGTTCGCTGACGTCATTCACCATCCGTCCGCCGCGGACGAACTTCACCGGCGGGATCTGCAGGCCCTCGGCGAAGATGCTGGTGTTGAAGGGACTCACCGAGGATGGTACCCGGCCGCCGATGTCGGAGATGTGTACAAAGGCCCAGCCGTAGGCGACAATCTCGCCATTGACGAAGTAGGGCTCGATCATCTGGATGTCGGGCAGGTGGGTGGACAGCCCACCGGTGGTGAACGGATCGTTGGTGACGATCACATCGCCAGGCTGCAGCGGGTCACGGTCGTGGACCCGGGCCACCGCGGTGGCAATGTTGAGCCCGACGAATCCGGACACCCCGATCGCATTGGGATAGGCGATGAAGTTGCCGTCACGGTCGGCGATGGCGCAGGCGAAGTCGGCGGTTTCTTTGACGTAGAGACTGCGCGAGGTGCGTTGCAGGGTGAGGCACATCTCCTCGGTGAGCGCTGCGAGCTTGGCCCCGAGAATCTGCAGATCGGTTGTCGCGGTCATCGCGATCCTTCCTTGGCCAGTTCCAGGTCCCGGTTGGGCAGACGCTGCAGCGTCCAGCCGGTCGGGACGACGATGGTGGTATCACTGTGCTCGACGATGGCCGGGCCGGAGGTGACCGCACCGATAGCGAGGTCCCCGTAGTCGAGGACAGCGGCTTCGACCCACTGGCCACGCTCGTTGACTCGACGATAGGTCCGGGGCGCGGGCCGGGCCTCGCTGCGTGGCCGGGGTTCCTCCCCGGCCATTGCCACGGTCGCTCCGATGATCGCTATCCGGAGGGTGCCGACCTCGAGCACGGAGTCGGTATGGACGAAGCCGTAGCGCAGTTCGTGCTCGTCGTTGAAGGTGCGACGGATCAGGTCGGCGTCCAGCACCCGGGTCACCCGACCCGAGGCGAGGTCGCTCAGACCGATCTCCCCCAGCGCGACCGACAGTTCGTATGCCTGGCCGGGGTAGCGCATGTCCAGACTGACCTGCACGGTTCCCGAGGCGGGGTCATCACCGTTCGCGGCGAGCCAGGCCGCGCCCAGCTCGAGGATCTCGGCCCCGGCCCGCTGCAACTCGGCGACGGTGGCATCGTCCAACAGCGCCCGTACGCTGTGCACGTAATCGCGACGCAGCGGCGCCAGAGCGGCACCGAGCGCGCAGTAGGTGGCGGCCGCGTCGGGGACGATGAGCCGGCTGATCCCCAACTCGTCGGCGAGCAGCGTGGCATGGGTGGGCCCCGCTCCGCCGAAGGGCACCAGGGTGAAGTCGGGGGCATCCAGCGCGCGCTCGGCCAGGAGCTTCTGCAGTTCGGTCGCCATCTGGGCGGTGGTCAGCCGCAGGGCGGTGCCCGCGGCCCAAGTAGCCGGGTCGGCCACGACGATGCCGAGTTGCCCGGTGGCATCAGCGAGGGCCTCTGTGGCCAGGTCGGGGTAAAGCTGCATCGTCCCGCCGAGGAACCGGCCGGGGTCGATCATCCCGGTTGCCAGATAGGCGTCGGTGATCGCCGGCCGATCTCCCCCGAGCCCATAGCACGCCGGGCCGGGTGAGGCGCCGACCGACTCGGGGCCTACTTCCAACACCGGCTGGTCGGTGGACAGGTCGGGCCAGATCACCGAGCCACCCCCTGCCCCGATCGCGGAGACGTCGATCACCGGCAGCATCAGGGCGAGCCCCCCGACTTCGGTGGTGGTCGACAGCCGACTGTGGCCGTCGACAATGATCGAGATGTCGCTGGAGGTGCCACCCATGTCGAAGGTGATCAGATTCTGTCCTGGGTAGTGCATCCGGGCCGCCGTCACGCCGGAGGCCGGGCCGGACAGGATCGTGTCGATCGGCCGGGCGATCGCTGCCTCCACCGAGAGGCTGCCGCCGTTGGAGGCGGAGATGAACAGCGGCGCGGTCACGCCGAGACCGGTCAACCGGCGCTGGAGGTCCTCCAGGTAGCGCTTGACGGTGCCGTGGATGTGAGCACCCATCACCGCGACCAAGCATCGCTCGTACTCCCGGATCTCCGGCCACAGAGCCGCCGCCGAAATGACCTCGATAGCTCCCCCGTGCTTCGTGATGGCCCGGGCGAGTCGGCCGGCCAGTTCTTGTTCGAAGTCGGGGTTGGCGTACCCGTTGACCAGGTTGACCACCACGGTCTCCGGGGCCAGTTCGCAGATCCGCCGGGCAGTGGCGGCGAGTTCGGCGTCGTCGCTGTCTCGAACGATGCCACCTTCGGGATCCAGCCGCGCCCGGAGTTGCAGCACGTTGTCGCGGTGCACGAGGGGTTGCTGGCCCACGGCGTGGAGATTGAACGAGTCGGGCATCCGCGATCGGCCGATCTCGAGCAGGTCGGCGAACCCTTCGGTAACCGCCAGGACCACCTTGCCACCGCGGCGCTGGATGATGGCGTTGAGCCCGATCGTGGTGCCGTGGGTGACGGTGAGGATGGGGGCCTCGCCCAACTGTTCGAGCAGGTCGGCCATCCCCAGGCCGACCGCGCGGGCCGGCTCGTCGGGCGTACTGGACACCTTGTGCCGCAGGATGGGCGAACCGTCGTCGGGCACTGCGACAAAGTCGGTGAATGTGCCACCGACGTCGATGCCGATGCGATAGGCAACCATGGTGGTCCTTTCTGGCGCTGGGCGCCGAATTCTCCGCAGGCCCGATTCCGCGGACCCGATTTCACTGCCGGCCCGCCAACTCACCGAGCCGCAACCTCAGAAGGCTTTGGACAGATCGACCCACTTCGACAGCACCACCATGACCACCACGCTGAGCACCATCAGCAGAGTGGACACCGCCGCGGCAGACGGGTCGAGTTCGAACTGCACCGCCGACATGATCCGCAGTGGAACGGTCGTCGTGTTGGGGCCGGACACGAAGGTCGAGACCGCAACCTCACCCAGGGACAGCACACCGGCGAAGATGCCGCCGGCGATGATGCCCGGGCGCAACTGCGGCAGGGTCACGGTGAAGAAGACCCGCAGCGGGCCGGCGCCGAGGCTCTGCCCGGCCCGTTCCAGCATCGGATCGAGAGCTTGCACACTGATCGAGACCGTCCGGATCGCGAACGGCAGGGTGACCAGGGTGTGTGCCAGCCACAGTCCGGTGACAGTGTTCAGCACCCCCGTCCCCTGCAGGTAGGTGAGCAGGCCCAGTCCGACCATCACCTCCGAGACGATCAGCGGGGACATGAAGAAGCTGGTGAGCAGCGGCTTGGGGCGGCCCCGATGCAGGCCGTACGCGGTCAGGGTCGCCAGGATCACCACCGACGGGATCGTGAGGACCGCAACCAGGACCGACAACTGGATGGACACCAACCAGTCCGGACTGGTCAGCACGGCTGCGTACCACCGCAGCGAGAAGCCGGACGGGGGGAACTGGGCCAACGGGGTGGGATTGAAGGAACTGCCCACCAGCGCGACCAGGGGCAGGGCCAGGAAGATCAGCACCACCAGGGCAGCCGCGCGGACTCCCGGACCGTCCCCGTAGGCCCGGATGCGACGGCGCCGGGCGGCTCGGGTCTCAGTCATGGAGCCTCCTGTCCCAAGCCCGCCCCAGCGCGCTGAGCACCAGGATCACCAGTAGGGAGATGGCGAAGAGAACGAAGCTGAGGGCCGCTGCGCCGGGCCGGTTGAACACTCGCATGGCCAGGTCGTAGACACGCAGACCGGCCAGGGGCTGGTTCGCCCCACCCACCAGCATCGGGGTGACATAAATGCCCATGGACAGTGAGAACACGATGATCGCCCCGCTTAGCAGGCCGGGGAGCGACAGTGGCAACACCACCCGTCCGAAGGTCCGCACCGGCCGGGCTCCCATCGAGGCACTGGCCCGCAGCAGGCTGTCATCGATGCGCCCCAGCGAGGTGGCCAGGGTCACCACCGCGAAGGGCAGCAGGACGTGGACGACCACCACCACGACGGTCACCGGACCGGACAGCAGATTCAGCGGCCGCTCGACCACGCCGATGCCGGTGAGCAGGCCGTTGACCAGTCCGTCGGCCGCGAGCAACGCGCGCCAGCCGAAGGAGCGCACCACCACGCTGGTCAACAGCGGGGACACCACCACGATCGTGGCGATCATCCGGAACACCTTGGACGTGGAGCGCGACAGCACCCACGCGACCGGGAAGGCCAGAACCGCACAGACGACGGTGACAATCAGCGCCATCCGCAGCGTGTACCCCAGCGCACCGGAGAAGTAGGCGGTGGTGAACACCGTCCGGTAGTTGTCCGGGCTGAATCCGGGCAGTGGTTCGTAATAGGCATCGATCGGGCGCAGGCTCAGCACGAACAGACTGACCAGCGGCACCACGAACAGCGCGATCAAAAACAGCCCCCCGGGGGCCAGCGGGAGATACTCCAGCAGGCGCCGTCGGGCACGGGTGGCCGGCTTCATCGCTCGATCACCAGCGTGGTCGTCGGATCCCACACCACCCGGACCGTAGAGCCTTCTGGCGGCGGCGTACGCCGGGGGCCGGCATCGGCGAGCTCGACGGAGAACACCTGTCCACCGTCCTCGGGGTTCCCGACCCGGACCTGCAGGTGCCAGGTACCGCCCGAGAACGCCCGCAGGAGCACCTCGCCGACCGGGAACAGGGTGGGGTCGGCGACTTCGGCGCTCGGGCCGATGACCACCGGGTCGGTGGCGCCCGGATCGGCGAGGGTGATCTGCTCGCGCCGCAGCACCACGGTGACCTCACCGTGGTGGCCGGCGGCGTTGGCCGGCAGCACCGCGCCCTCGGGGGTGACCGCCCGGCCGTCGGCGATCGTGGCCGGGATCAGGTTTCCGGCCCCGAGGAAGTCGGCGACGAACGCGGTTCGCGGTTGCCGATAGATCTCCTCGGGGGTGCCGATCTGCTCGATCTTTCCCGCGTTGAGCAGGGCCACCCGGTCGCTCATCGTGAGCGCCTCGTCCTGGTCATGGGTGACGAAGATCATCGTCGTCCCGACGGCTTTGTGGATCCGGCGCAGCTCGAACTGCATCTGCCGACGCAGCTTGGCATCCAGGTTGGAAAGCGGCTCATCGAGCAGCAGCACGCTGGGCTCGTATGCCAGGGCCCGGGCCAGCGCGACCCGTTGCTGCTGACCCCCGGAGAGTTGGCGGGGACGCCGGTCGGCGAAGTCGACCAGGTCGACCAGCGCCAGGGCCTGGTTGACCCGCCGGGTGACCGCGGCCCGAGATTCCTTGCGGACTCGCAACCCGTAGGCGATGTTCTGCGCAACCGTCAGATGGGGGAACAGAGCGTACCCCTGGAAAACCAGCCCCAGTCCGCGCCGGTACGCCGGTTCGTCGGTGACATCCCGACCGTCGACCAGCACCTGCCCGCGGCTCGCGGGGACGAAGCCGGCGATGACGTTCAGCAGGGTCGTCTTTCCGCAGCCAGAGGGGCCCAGCACCGACAGGAACTCACCGGGCTGGATGTCCAGGTGCTCCAGATCGAGGATCGTGGTGTCCCCATAGCCCGCCTGCAGATCGCGGACTGCGACGTGGCCCTGCCGTTGTCCACGATCGGCGCTGTCGCCGGTACTCACGCGAAGGTCTCGTTCCACTTCTCCTGGAGCCCGGTCAGCTGCGGCAGCACCTTTGCGTAATCGATCCAGGCAAATCCCTGGTAGACGTCATTGCCGTACTTGACCCGGCTGGCGAAGGTCTGGTCATAGGTGATTGTGGTGTTGGCCGCCGCGTACCAGGTGCCCTGGGCGAACACCTTCATGTTCTCCGGCTTGCTCATCTCGGAGAGGAATTCATAGGCAAGGTCGGAGTTGGCAGAGCCCTTGGCCAGGTAGTAGGAGGTCAGCGCGCCCACTGCACCGGATTTGGGATAGACGAAGCCCACCTGGGCACCGTTCTGCTCCATGGCGAAGGCACGACCGTCCCACCAGGGCACGATCCAGGCATCGCCATTCTGCAGGGCGGTCTGCATGGCCCCCGAGTCGGCCGGATAGGTGGAGACGCAGCCCTTGAGTCGAGTCAGGGTGTCCAGGGCCTTCTGGTTGGCTGCCGGGTCCCCCAGGCTGCCGCCCTGTTCGTGAGCAAGCCCGGCCAGCATCTCCAGACCCGGGTTGAAGGTCAGCGGCGGGAGGCCCACATGACCGCAGTACTCCGGCTTGAGCAGGTCCGACCAATCGGTCGGCGGGTTGGCGATCAGGTCCTTGCGGTAGGCGAACCCGGTGGAACCGGTGGTCAGTGGCATACCGAAGGTGGTGCCGTCGACCCCAGCGTGCTCGACCAGGACGGGGCTGAGTTCACTCCAGTTGCTGATCCGATTCGGGTCGAGGGGTTGCAGGACATTTGCCCGCGCAGCCTGCCCGCTCAGGTCGGGAGTCAGGGCCACCAGATCGTATGGCGGATTCTGGCCATTGGCCGCCCGCAGTTTGGTCAGCCATTCCGAACCGCCGCCGGGCACGAACTGGACCTTGGCGCCGGTTCGCTTCTCGAACGGCTCGACGAAGGCCTTGGTGAAGGTATCGCTCCAAGCCCCGGCGAAAGCGGTCACGGTGAGCGTCTTGCCTGCACTCGCCCCCGAGGACGGCCCGGTGTCCACACTGAAGCGCCCTGGGTCTGATGGAGACTCGCGCTATTTGATTCCGACCAGCAGGTTGCGGTCGTTGGGGACAGCATAGAACGCGTTCTCGAACTCG
>NZ_AUHH01000027.1 GCF_000423085.1 Granulicoccus phenolivorans DSM 17626 = NBRC 107789 = JCM 15570
CTTCGTGATGGCGGCACGGACCTCGTCGGGATCCACCGGACCGGTCACGGTGACCGTGGAGACGCCGCCGGAGGTCAGGTCGACCTCCACCGCCGAGGCCCCGGGCACGGTCGCTACCTGTCTTGTCACCGAGGCAACACAGTGCCCGCAGGTCATCCCGTCCACCCGGTACGTCGTGGTGCCGGGCGCGGGCTCGGTGATGCTGCGAGTTTCGTGCCGGCCGGTGGCGGGATCGGGGGTGCAGCAGGCGCAGCCTCCGGTAGCCATCGGTAGCAGGGTGCGCGGGGTGTTCGCCATGGGTGGTCTCCTTGATGGAACGTCGGTGAGGTGGGAACCGGGGCGGCTTCTCCGTTCGACAATATACCCCTCAGGGGTATATTTCGTTGCGATGGCGCCGACTCGGAGTGGGTCCTGCCCCCGAGCAGGCGAAGGACGGACCACTCCGGTGCCTGCCGTGATTCCGCGGCGGAACCGCGGAGTCCCTGGGCGTGGGACTGTGCCATGCTTTGCTCACAATAAGGGCCCCTTCACCTCCCGGGAGCAGAACGATGAGCAGCGCCACGGCGGGCACTCCCGTCGAGACGGCCGAGACCCGGACCCAGGAAGCGGTGCCGGCCCCGATCCCGGCCCTGACCGGCCAGGAGGTCCGGGACATCCGGCTCGCCATGGGCCTGAGCACCCTGCGGCTGGCACAGCTCCTGGGCCGCTCCCGCAGCATCGTGCAGAAGTGGGAGGCGGGCACGGCGCCGGTGCCCGAGGGCGTCGCCGAGCACCTGCCGCACATGCTGGCCCGGCAGCAGGCCGACCGGGCAGCACGGCGGCAGCTGGTGGACCTGCTGCAGGCCGCGGGCTTCCGGCGGCCGCCCACGGCGCAGCGGCTGCCCGACGGGCGCCTGGAGATCACCGGCGGGCCGTTCTCGGGCGTGCTTGGGGCGTCCGCGCCGGCGGTGAGCGCGATCGTCACGTTCGTGCGCGACGCTCCGGTGGGGGAGCGGGTGGCCACCGACCTGTCCACCTCCTACCGACCGGCGTCCTGGCGGCAGCTGCGCCTGGACGAATGGATCGACTGCGAGAACCTGGGCATGCCGGGCTGGTGGCCGGTCCTGGTGCACGCCGGACCAGCCAGTGACGCGTGGCGAGCGGCCCGGTCGGCGGCGGTGGAGAGTGCTCAGGTGGAGCGCAGGCCTTCATGTGGCTCCCTGCTGGTCTGACCGCGACGGGTGCCGGAGTTGCACGGGTCGACAGTGATCGATTCGACGTACTCGCCGTCCCCGACATCCAGCGACCAGGCAAGGGATCACGACATGTTCGGGCCGGCGCGTGATGATGGACGCGCCGCCGGGCGAGCCGGCCCGCTGCCCACCTGCCGACTCCGGGTGATCTGTCAGGTCAGCGCGAACAGGGCCTCCCAGGTCGGGCCGTCCACGATCCCGGTCTGGGCCAGGCCCTCCCGTTCCTGGAACGCCGCCACGGCTTCCTTGGTGATCGGCCCGAGTTCGCCGTCCCCGTTGAGGTCGGTGCCGAAAACCAGGTTGAGCCGCATCTGAATGCGCTGCACATGAATGCCGGTGGCGCCCTCGGCCAAGGAGATCCCCGGGAACGGTCGGGTCCCGGCCACCAGATCCCAGGAGGCCGAGGCCGGATCGCCGGCCCGGGTGCAGAACCAGAGGCGGCAGCTGCCGCCGGCGGTGGTGGCGAGCAGGTCGCCACCGGCCCCGGCGACCCGACCCTCGGGGGTGTCCAGATCCCGCGGCAGCAGGCGCAGCTGGGCGTTCGCGCCCGACTCGAACACCCCGCCCGGGCCGGACCTGCTGTTTCCGTGCACCCCGAAGCCGGAGTCACTGCTGCCGAAGACGCCCGTGTTGCGGTCGCTGGCCCCGTGGCTGCCGATGCCGCCGGTACTGTGACCGAAAACGGCGGTGTTGGTCGCGCTGTCCCCGTGGACACCGAACCCGGTACTACTGGTGCCGTGCAGACCCGTCCCCGACCCGCTGGTGCCGTAGACGCCGGTCCCCTCCCCGGTGCCGGGGTTGGGCAGGGGGTCGAAGGTCGCCAGCGGGTTGCCGAGGCTGTTGACGTTGACCCCGGCCACGGCCGCTCCGCCGCGCATCACCGCACCCAGCACCCCGGTGTGTCCCTGGTTGTCCTGGCCGTACACCCCGGCGACCCGGGCGATACCGCCGCTGACGGTCTTGCCGAAGACGCCGATCGTGGTGCCGCTGCCGTAGGTGCCGACACCTTCGACGTCGGTGTCGGGTCCGGCCTGGCTGCCGCAACGGCCAACGAGTCCGGCACGATCCCCGGCGACGTTCGCCCCGTAGACCATGCCGGTGGCTCTCGTGGAGAAGCCGGCGAAAGGTACGCCGGACCCGGACAGGGGAGGCCCGACTGCGGTGAATTGATCTTCATGAGGCATGACGCGATCCGTTCTGGTTGTGGCGCCGGAGATCCGGGCCTGCCGGGGAGAGACCGCACCCACGGTCGGTGCGACCGCTCGATCCCAGAGTAGAGCCGCGCGCTGGGCCCCGGCACGTCCGTAGATGGGGGACCCCAGCGCCCGGATCGATCGGGCCGGGACATCGGGCGCGGATTCGTGGGCGGGGGTGCGATCACGGGGACGTGACCGATGCCCGGTGCCGGGTTCGACCGCGCTGAACCGAATCCTTCGGAACCATCGCCGCCGGGCGTCCCGGTGCTGGCGGGTCGACGCGGCGGACCTCCGTGTGAGCAGGCAGGTCAGTCCCGCTGCTGGCGTCTGGTCGTCCACAGCTCACGGCACCGATCGTCCCGCCCGGTCCCGCTCCCGGCGTGCCTGAGCTTGAGTGGCGTCGCGGGCCCGGTCGCGGACCAGCAGCGCCCGCTGGTCGGTAAGCGGTGCATCCTCCAGCGGCGTGTGCCCGCGCAGGAAATTCTCGCTGCGGTCGGCGACCAGGTAGGCGGCCAGCTGTTCGACCACCGCGCCGGTCTCGCGGACGTCGCGGAGGTCGCGGCACAGTCGCTGCAGCTCGCTGCGGCGTTCGCGTTCCCGGTCCTCGAGCGCGTCGAGGCGCGCCACGGCCCGGCCGAGCAGCGGGTCCCGGGACCGGAACAGCTGGATGCAGCGGGTGGTCGCCGGATCCGCCGCGAGCGGGACATCCAGCTGCGCGGACAGGAAGGCGGTCACCAGGGTGCCCTGGCTGAGCCGCTCGCTGAACGCCCGCGCGTCCCGGTCCGGGACCGCGAGCTCGCGCACCGCCGCGGCACGAACCTGTTCGCGCAGAGCCGCCACGAGCACGTCGGGCAGGGACTTGATGTGCGGCTGCCGGGTCGCGCCGGCCAGGTGCAGCGCGGTGTGGGGGAGCGGGATGGTCCCGTCCGAGGGTGTGCCACCGCCCGGTTTGGAACGGCGGTGCGGTAGCGGCGAGCTGGCGGCGGGGTGATCGGCGTGCGGCGAGGACACGGGCTCCGTGGCAGGCTCCCCGGACGCACCTGGTTCGGTGTCGGGAATGGCTGCAGTCTCGTCGTCGGGAGCTGGAGAGCTCGTCGCGGGGGAATCCACCCCACTGCCTTGCTGCCGTGTCGGCGGATCGTTCCGGCCGCGTCGGTAGGCGTCCAGGAAGCCGGTGTCGACGTCCATCCGGGCGTCGGTGGTCAGCAGGTCCGCGCTCCGGCCGTTATCCATGGGTCCCCGGCTCCTCGTCCGCGGGATCCGTCAAATACGCACCGTCCCCGCGGGTGAGGCCGAGCAGGGCGCCCAGGCCCTGGGTGACCACGTGCTCCAGGTTCGCCACGTTGGTGGACAGCGCGGTGATCTGGTCGACCAGTTCGTTGAGCCGGGCGATCTCCAGGGTGGGCAGGTCGTAGTCCTGGTTCTCCCGGCGCACCTGTTCGGCGACGGCTTCGGCCAGGTATTCGTTCAACGACGGGTAGCCGCGTTTCTCGGCCCAGTAGGTGGCCTGCATCTTGTCGGCAGCGGAGATCCGCAGCCACGTTCGCTCCCGCCGGTCGGGGGTAGGCGGGGCACCGTGGGCCGGAGCCGGCCGTAGGCCCGGCGCATGCGGAGTTGCGGGTGGGGTTTGCCCGACGAGGGTCACGATCACTCCTGACTGTATCAATACAGCTATGAATACAATATATCAATAAAAGGATCGATGCATAGGTAGAAGCGCGGGGTGTGACCATAGGGGTGCGGACTGTGCCTCATCGTGAGTGAGCCGCTCGCTCGGCGATTACAATGAGGCTGCGCTGTGGAGATCGGTCGTGGAGTCCGCTGGGACCGTCGCCGGATCTCTCGATGTCCGTCCTTCCGTTCCTCTCGAGGATGGGGCCGCCTCTGGGCGTCACGTGTGGCTTGTAGGGGGGGCCCGTCGGGCTGCCGTTTAATGAGGCGCTTGGTCGGTGCTGCAAGGGCTCGCCAATTTGATTCTGGTACGCGCGTGCCGGCCCTACAGGGCGAGTCAGGAGGGCTGGCTTGACTTCATGCGTCCCGACTGGGCATCGACTCTTCAGTTGGTAGCTGGGGTCAGCGAAGATGGGCAAAGCCCCCAGGTCGCCATGCGGGTCGTTGTGGAAGATGCGTTCACCGGGGATGCGCTTCAGCAGGCCGACGCTTCAGGTGGGAAGCCCGCGACCCTGGCCATTCCGGTCTCATCGAACCGCGTGCGAATCCGCCTCATTCTTACTACTGATGCTCCGAAGGGAAGCGGTGCTCCCACCATCGGCCTCAGCGGGGAATGGAAGAAGTGATGTCGGGGCTTCCCCAAGGCCGCCGGTGAGGTTGGGGTGTTAAGTCAGATCCACCTAGGAAAACTCCGGCCTCAAAAGAGCGAATTGAAATGTATCAAGTTGAATAGATCGGAAATTGTGCCGAATGAAGGGGAAATGATTCGTCAGTTCATATCCGCTATATCGCGGGGGGAATGCTAGCTGAAAGTCCGACTCTGCCGTGCCGCACGTGACGCTCGTATGTTCGGGAGTTGCCCCTGCGCACGGGTGCCTGCGGGAGCAGTCGTCCTCGGCGGATCGGTGGTATTGGGGCAACGTCGTCACAGTCACCCGTCGCGAACGTCCGTCTCACGCACCAGCCGGGGGTGCTCCGCTCCCTGCCGCTGGTCCGCCCGCCCCGGCCCGGCGGCCGGTCAGCGGGACGAGCATGAGTACAACTCCGTCCGTAGAGCCGCTCTCGATGTAGTAGACGGGCGCTTCTCATGCACCGAAGGGTCGATCACAGGTCCGGGTCGCGAGGCGATCATCTGCTGCGGCGGGCGGAGACGGCTGTCAGGGAAGGGCGTTCCGCACGGAGCGTGGTGTCCTCGCCGTGGCCGGGATGGATGACGGTGTCCTCGGGGTACCGGTCGAGAAGCTCGGCTCGGAGGACGTTCACCAGACTGAGCAAGGCAGCGGGGGTATCGGTTCTGCCCATGGCGCCGTGGAGGATGCAGTCCCCGGCGAAGATCCTGATCGGGCCGTTCGGCGGCCGGTACGCCAGCATGATCGAACCGGGGGTGTGCCCGCTCGCCCCGATCACGTCGAGGTGGCCGCCGCCGGGCAGGTCCACCCGGCTTCCGGTCCAGACCGGCTCCTGGATCGTTCCGGTCGCGTCCTCGATCACAGCGCGGTCGGGTCTGCCGCAGACCAGCCGTGCCCGCGTGGCCGCGGCCACCTCGGCGAGCGCCTGGAACTGATCGGTGTGGCTGTGTGTGGTGACGATGGTCTGCAGCGGGTAACGGCCCAGGAAACGCAGGATTGTGGGCGCATCGGCGGCGGCGTCGATGAGCAGCGCTCCGGCGGGACCGGCGAGCAGATACACGTTGGTCTGCGCCTTGTTCACCGCGAACTTGGTGAGGCTGAGGGTCCCGGTCAGCGACTGCGTCCAAGCTCTGCGATGCGCAGGTGTGTGGGGCACCGTTGCCTCCTGCGTGTGCGGGCTCGTTGGGGGAACCGATCGAGCTTCTACGACTTCACGGTATCAAGAGCACGCAGACACCTCTCCCGGGGGTCGGTGAGAAGAGTCGCCGCTTGCGACGGGACCTGAGGTGTGGTCACCGGCCGGCGCTGGGCACCATGTCGTCGGCGCAGGTGTTCTTGGGATCCACTACGGCAGTCTGGCCCGTGCCGGCGCGGGGATGGTGCAGGCGTCCGGTCCACATGTCGGACTTCCTGGGTGGTTGGAGCAGACTCAGCTGAGCCAGCGTGTGGGCCGGTCCACCCGGCGGACGTCCGCGTTCTTGGTGTACGTCACCAGTTGGTACAGGTGGCCAGGTAGATGAACAGACCCTGCTCGCCGTCGTTCTGGAGCACGTTGATCAGGTGGTACTGGGTGCCGAGGGCTAGCAGAACGTCGACCTGCTCGTCGAGTCCGAGATCGCTCATCGTCTTCTGCTCCGCCCGGACGACGTTGCTGTTTCCGGCGGCAGCCACCTCCGGACTGAAGCCCGGGTTGCCGCCGGCCAGCGCCATGCCGCTGCGATATCAACCACCGCGGCGCCGGCGGCACCGTCGATGGACAGGAGTTCCTGAATGGAGTGGTCAAGCTGAGACATAGCAACGTTCCTTTCTGAACGCTTTGTTCCGGGGCCGGGGGTCGGCTGTACCGGGTCCGTGTCACCACGGGGAACGGGGGCGCTGCAACGGGCGGTGGGGTGTGCGGCTCCACGCGCGGTTCACCCGGAGTGCGCGGCTCCGGGCACGGTCCGACCGGCTTAACCGGGGTATGCGGAGTGACCGGGTCGACCGGGGTGACCGGTCGAGGGAGGCGCGGCGGGGCAGGCCCGGGCCCGGACCGGCCGCAGACGCCTCGGCGAGCGGGGCATGATCCTCGATCCCGCGCCGGGTCACCGGTCGTCGCATGGCCGGATCTTCAACGGGAAACAGGGGCACATCCACACTTTCCGGACGCAACCAATCAACAGGCTCGGCCTGCTTTTCTTGTCCTTTCCGGGACCACCAGGCCACGTCCACCTTCTATTCCTACATTGATCAGCACTTGACAATGGGTGAGTCCCATAGCGTGGTGTGACTTCCTGCGGGACTCTCGTCACTGTTGATCAGGGCCATCGTGGGATCCCCCTGGTTGTTTCCGCCAAGAAGCAAAGAAGCGAGTCCCACGATGACCATGAATCAGTCTGCCCTAGCGACCCTGATCGGCGAAGTCCTCACCGATCCCGACCTGGCCCATTCCGACGTCTTCCGGCGCATGCTCCAAGCCGGACTCCAGGACCTGATCGATGCCGAAGCAACCGCCAAGATCGGCGCCGAACGCTACGAACGGACCCCACACCGAACCACCCGCCGCAACGGCACCCGAGCCAAGACCCTCGCCACCCCGGCCGGGGAAGTCGACCTCGCCATCCCCAAACTCCGCGAAGGCTCGTTCTTCCCCGCCCTGCTCAGCCCCCGCCGCCGCGTCGACAAAGCCCTCTACGCCGTCATCTGCCAGGCCTGGATCGACGGAGTCTCCACCCGTAAAGTCGACCACCTGGTCCGCGCCCTGGGCAACGACACCGGCATCTCCCGCTCCACGGTCTCCCGAATCTGCGCCGAGATCGACGACACCGTCCAGGAATTCCTGCACCGCCGCATCGATCACACCTGGTTCCCCTACCTGTTCCTCGACGCCACCTACCTCGACGTCCGGATCCGGGGCCGGGTGTCCTCCCAGGCCCTGGTCATCGCCACCGCCGTCAGCGCCAACGGCCGCCGCGAGATCCTCGGCATGGCCCTCGGCGACGCCGAAACCACCGACTTCTGGACCGAGTTCCTCCGCAGCCTGCGCGAACGCGGCCTGAAGGTCGCCACCGAAACCGACCCCCTCGGAGTCACCCTGGTCACCTCCGACGCCCACGCCGGCCTGAAAGCCGCAGTCAAAGCGATCCTGCCCGGAGCCGGCTGGCAACGCTGCCGGGTCCACTTCGCCCGCAACATCACCCAACGCCTGGGCTCGGCTCGATCCAAACCGGTCAACGCGCTGATCACCACGATCTTCGCCCAGACCACCCCCGAAGCAGTCACCGCGCAATACCACGCCGTCATCGACAGCGTCGCCCGCATGTTCCCCGAGATCGCCGACATGCTCACTACCGCTGAGCCCGACCTGACCGGGTTCGCCGTGCTCCCCCGCGAGCACTGGCAAAAAGTCTGGTCGAACAACCCGATCGAGCGCCTCAACCGCGAAATCAAACGCCGCGCCGACGTCGTCCAGATCTTCCCCGACCGAGACAGTGTCACCCGCCTGATCGGCGCCGTTCTCCAAGAACAACACGAGGAATGGCAATACGGCGAACGCCGCTACCTCTCCGACATCTCCATGCGCAAACTCATCCAGACCCTCCACGAAAACCCCGAAACCACACGATCCGAGCTATACCTCACCGCCTGACCACCCACCAGGACCACCCCACCAAAGACACCACCCCACCGGACTTGACCCTTGACAATTGGTTCTTGAACGGTCACGCGCCAGGGGAAATCTCCGAAGAACGAAAAAATTGATGCCCTACTTATGGGGCATTCGCGCAGTTTCGGCACGGCGGTCCGGCGGCGCTGCCCTGGGTGGAGCAGGAGCTCTCGTGGGCCGGACAGGCTCCGGTGGGACGGGACAGGCCCCGGTGGGACGGCATGGCCGGACCGCAGCCTCGGTCGGCGAACGATCCACCCGGCTGCGCGGCAAGGCCGGCTTCCGGCGAGGCCGGCGCACCCGGTTGCGCACGCGTGAGAACACCCGGAATGGATGTCGCACGAAATCGCTACTATCACGTCCCGACCCACGGATCTAGCCTGAATATTGATGGCGAACCTGTCGCCACGTCACCCCTCCAAGGACATGCCATGGCAAACTGCGAGAACTTCACCATCCACCTGTTCAACGACACCGGTGTCGAGATCCGGGCCACCAAGTTCGAGTACCGCGACGGCACCCGATCCAAGACGGAGAACATGTTCGGAATCAACGGCGGCGACCGGATCGACAGCGGCGGCGACGAGCGGTACGTTCGCAACCTGCAGGGCATCGGGAGCGAGAACACCGAGTTCACGGTCACCTACCAGCAGCGCCAGGGCACCCACAACTGGAGCTCGAACCAGGTGCACACCACCGGCACGTTCCGCGCGGAGGACAACGGCCACGAGGACATCCACATCACCGGTTAGCCCCGGCCCGGGCCGGTGTTGAGACTGCCCGGCGATCGGCGGCACCGGTCTCGTCGACCCCCGGACCACCGTCGACGCGCCGCCGACCCCGGAACGGAGTCGAATCGGACGACCAGGGTGTCGGGGCAGTCCGCCTCGGCAGGTGGTGCCGTCCCGGCTCAGCCGGGGCCGGAGGTCTCCTGCAGCACGACAGTGACCTCGGTTGCCACCTCGTCCAGCAGGAGTTGGAATCCGGGCCCTTCGCGAGGAAAGGGGCCGCAGCCGGGCAGGATCACCGATCGGGTCGGGCCCGCCAGGGAATCCAGGTAGTCCAGGCTGAGGGCGAGGTCGGTCCGGTGGTCCTGCCCCGGGTGGAGCAGGACAACCGGCGGACCGGCATAGGCCTCGGGTGGGACGCCGGGCCGGCGTCGAGGAAGGAGCGGTACCAGCCCAGCGGCATCGATCCATCTCCACCGTGCGGATCGGTGAGGACCTCGCGGCTCACGCGAGGGTCGTTGGCGATCGCGGCCATCGGGGTGAGCAGACGCACCGGGATCGGCAGGTCGGCCAGCGGCCCTGTCGCCAGGGGCAACAGCGCACGCCCGAGCCGGACCATCCAGGGTGCCCGGATGATCGCGGCCGGCACCCCGGGCCGGGTCGGATCAAGCAGGCAGGTTGCGATCACCCGGCTCGCCCTGCCCGACACCGCAGCCTTGTCTACCGCCAAGGCCCCGTGCTGGCATCCACCACGATCAGCGGACGGTCGTCGTGATGGCGGACACCAGATCGACCAGCAGGCGTTCAAGGCGGGGTAGCGCACACCGCGGTCGCCATGGGCCAGCCGCCGGGTGCGTCCATAGCCGGGCAGATCGACCGTGGTCACCGGGGCCCCCAGGGTGCTCAGGTGCGCCGCGCAGGGCCACATCGCTGCGGCGTTCCCGCCGGCCCCGTGGATCAGGTACTCGGTCCGGTACGCGATCTCGGCCCGCCCTCGGCCCAGAATGACGGCCACGATCTCCTCGGGGTATTCCCCGCGATCCGTCCTGTCCTCCAGGGGCTTGCGCTCCGGCGCGATCTCCAGATGCTCCGGCCAGGGTGACGCCCGGGGGCTGCGCCTCGTCCGGGTAGCCGGGTAGGGCGACGCTCATCGGGAAGCCGGACGACGCGTCCCGGAGGCGTACAGGAGCTGGAAGCAGCGGTCCTCGATAACCGCGACCTGGGCATCGACGCGGACCTCCTCCGAGATCACTTCTTCGGCCAGGGCCGGATCGGCCTCGAGCAGGGCCCGGGTCGCGTTGCGGACGGCGGTCGCACCGAGCTGCGAGGTGTGCACCAGGCCGGACACGATCCGGTCCACCCCGCTCCGGTACCCCTCCCGCATGCCTGCTTCCCTCCCGGCGAGATGGCGGCAGCCGTTGCCGTTCCCCCTCGCATTCTCGGGACCCTACATGGATGTATCGACCGACGATGCTTCCGGGGTCCGGCCCACGGGCGACGAGGACTAGCGCGTCCTCGGCGTACGAATGCCAACTCTGTGCAGGCGGTCTTGCGCGCGTGCGAGACGCGCGAGAGGTCCTCGTGGGCGGGGTGCGGGGTCGCGTCGGCCGGTGGGCGGTGCGGTCGGGCGGTGGTCGCGACTGCCAGCGGAGCTGGCCCGGCCGTGGTGCCGAGAACCGACCACCGACCCACGCACCCCAGAGAGAGCGACGACTGCTATGACCACCCTGATGTTCACCGACCCGCACGTCCTGCACGCCGGCAGGGACATCGACCGGACCTTCTTGCCCGAGCAGGACTGGTGCCCCGCCTGCGGACGCTCCGACAGCGACCAGCCGGGGATGCCGCAGGACATCCTGGCGCACTTCAGTGACGGCGAGATCCTGCTCGTCTGCGGACACCGGCTCCGCGAACGCGACTACGCCCTCGACGCCCTCGTCCCGGACAACGAGGACGCCGAGGATGCCGAGGGCGAGGGACCCGACGGGGTCGATCCGTGGGCCAGGCCGGCCGCCTGAGCAGGGAGGCGGCCTGGGTTCCCGGAGTGCAGCCGGGCCCTGGGCCGGGGAGGGATCACCGAAGGATGATCCGGACGAGGAGCCGAGGGGCTCCCTCGAACAAACACCCTGGACCGCTGCGTGAGCACCACCGGGCACCGCAGCCCGGCGGACCGAAGCCGCAGCGGACCGGGGTCATACCGCAGTCCCTACAGCACCGCACGACGCATACCCCAGGGCACGTCAGCGGCACAGCATGCCGTACGCCCGCGACCGGGGCGACCGGTGGGGATCCGATCGGAGATCGATCCGGGAGGGTCCCCGACGCAGCCGATCAGCACCCGTCACTCAGCACGATCACTCATCCGGCACGCGGACGCCCGTCCCGCGCCACCTCACCATGGCAAGGAGCACACCATGAGCAATCCCCGCAACACCGGCACCGTCATCGGCCGGCTCACCGCCGATCCCCGGGTCTTCGAGAACCGGGACGGATCCAAGAAGGTCTCCTTCACCGTCGCCGCCGACCAGAACTACACCAACGCCGCGGGCGAGCGGGGCACCGACTTCGTGCCCGTCGAGGCCTTCGTCCGCGCCGAGGTCCGGGGCACCGGCCCCTACGGGAGCATCCACCGGGGCGACCTGGTCGCGGTGAACTTCTCCGTCCGCCAGGAGCGCTTCCAACGGAACGGTGCCGAGGTGTTCGAGACCAAGGTGCGTGCCCACGACATCACCTTCCTCGAGTCGCGGTCGGTCACCCAGGCGCGGGTGCACGAGCGCGTCCGGACCGCCGAGGCGCACAACCGGGAGCTGCAGGAGCGCCTGCCGCAGCCGGTGCCCGCCGGCGTCGACAGCGAGCCCATTCTCACCGGGACCATCGTCACCGGGACCATCTTCGGCCAGCCCGGGGAGGGTGAGTACCCGCCGTTCTGAGGTGCGTCCCCGGCATCGAATCAGTGCCTCCCCGGTCGAGCCATCCCGGCTCGACCGGGGACGTCTTTCCGAGCCCCCTCCCATCGACGCACCCATGCACCGGCGGGCCCCGGCAGCAGACGGCCCGACGACCGGCGGACAAAAGGACACGAAGCGTCACGTCGACCCGCATCAGCAACGGCCAGCTGCTGGTCATGCCCCCGCAGCGGCGCGCCGAGGCCATCGCCGGGCTGGGCCCCGATGTCCGGCGGATGCTCGCGCACATCGCCACCCTCGGATCAGCGCGCCTGACCGCCCGCAGCCTTGTGCACACCGAGTCCGACAGCCCTGAGCGAGCCCCGGCGCCGCGCGCACAAGCCCGCGAGCTGGCCGAGCTCGCCGCCGAACTCACCAGTGACCGGGCCACCCACGGCGGGCTGCAGAACAGCGACCCGCTCCCGCGGTGAGGAGCAAGGGGTGCACATCCGTGCCAGGGCTCTCCTCTCCCGCGGGGGGCAAACGGTACGTCGTTCGGCGCGGGATCCGATCCTCCGGGCCGTGAATCGTCCCACTACCCAGCATTCCCCGGCGCAGATCACTGCGTCGGGGAATGCTTTTCTTCCTGGCCCCACCGGAGTGGGGAACACGTGGATCCCACTAACAAAACTGGGTCATCCCACGGGTGGGGAACACCACTCCAGCATGGCAGGCGCGATGGTTGTCCGGGGTCTGGGCGCTGCGGTGGTGCCGAACAACGGGGGGCCCTCTGCGCAGGGCCGTCAGCCCGCGCCTGAGCCAGGACGTGTGGACGGCCGGACCCCCGGGCATCCCCGGCGTCCGGCCGCAGCCCTCACAATACCCGGCACGGGTGGCAGATCACGGGGTCCGATGCTGCGAAGACTCGCCAGGGACAGCCAGCACGCGACGGGCCTGGCGGCGTGCGCTTCGCGTGGTCGCGGATGCCGCGCAGCAAGCAGTCCCGAACCTTGGCGGACTCACACCGCCACCTGGGCCCGGGATCGCCGCGGCGCCGGCGGGGACGCCGCGGCCCGGCCGGCCACGTTCCGGGCCGCGAGGTAGAGGCCCTCCCGGTTCAGGTGCCGCGAGTAGGCGGGGTCCAGGTAGAGCACCGGGACCTCGCCGGCCACCGTGCGCAGGGCCGGGTACAGCTGCTCCTTGATCGGACCGGAGCCGCCGCCGTAGACGTAGACCGCCTCGCTGGCCTCGCCGGTGGCGGCCAGCACCTCGGCGAAGCGGGAGGCGACCGCCTCGACCAGGTACTTGATGTCCGGCTCGACCAGGGCCACCGCCCGCCGGTGGCGGCTGCGCTGCAGGGCCGAGGGCGTGACCTGCAGAAAGTCGGCCAGCTGCTTGCGGCTGGTGAAGCGCAGGCCGGCCTGCTCGAGGCGCTCCATCGCGTTCAGCAGGACGGTGCCATAGCCCATGCCCAGGGTGGTCGACGCCTCCGGATTGAACCGGCCGCCGCCGAACACGGCGAAGTTGGCGGTCCCTTCGCCGATGTCGATGCCGATCGTGTTGCGGACCCCGACCAGATCGGCGGGCGTGATCCCCTCAAGCAGGCCCGGCTCGCGGGAGCGCAGGTCGGCCAGCAGGGCGGCGGCCAGCGGCTCCCCGTGGTCGGTGATCGCGAACTGGGCCGAGGCGCCCTCGGCGATCACCTGGACATCCACGAACCGCAGCCGCACCGACACCGGGGTGCTGAAATTCTTGATCGTCACCAGGTGCACCGCCGGATCCCCGGTGACGCCGAGAAAGTCGGCGGCGTAGGCGTGCCGGCGCGTCACGTACTCCGAGATCGGCAGGGCCAGGCCGGCCCGCACGTTCACCCGCAGCTCGTGATCGGGCAGGACACCATGAGTGCGGACGTGGTCGCGCAGCGCCTTGGCGGCGAAGACGCCGAGCACGAGCACCTTGCTCAGGTACTGCTCGGCCTTCGAGTCGTGGCCCTGGTGCACGTCGAACTCGGTGAGCTTCGACCCGCGCGAGGTGAGCGCGGCGCGGCCGAACATCCGCCGGTCGCTGTCGCCGATCAACGGGGTGCTCAACGCGGCATCGAGCCGGTTGTAGAAGTCCGGGTCGGTGGCCCGCATGACGTCGGCGGCGCTCGCGTCATCGAGCGGGACCCGCGGCGACGCGCTCGGCGTGGCCATCACCGCGCTCGGCAGGTCGATCCTGTCGAGCACGGCGGTGTCGTCGTTGTGGATGACGCCCTTGACGTAGCCGTTGCCGACGTCGATGCCGCCGGTGAGTCGGAGGGTGCTGCTCATGTGCCTGGCCTTCCTGCTGGGGTGAGGCGGTGTCCTGGGGTCCTGCTCAGCGCAGCTGGTCGAACAGGTCGTTGATGTCCACCTGGCCGGCGGACGGGGCCGCGTCCGGCACCACCGCGGGCCCAGGATCCGTCGGGACGGCAGGATCCGTCAGGTCGGCAGGATCCGTCGGGTCGACAGGATCCATCGGGTCGACAGGATCCATCGGACCGGTGGTGCCCGCCGGCGGTCGCCCGCGGCGGGGGAGTTGATCGACCGGACGGTTCGCGACGTCGACGTATCCCTCGCGCTGAATCAGGTCCCGGATCACCAGCTTCAGGGACAAGGAGATGTTGTCCTGGGCGTCCAACCAGCGGTTGGTGGATGCGTCGGCCCGCGACACACTCCAACGCAGCCGGCGAGGCTCAACCGAGGGGCTCATGGCGCCTCCCGCCCTGCTGCCTACGGTGCCAAGACCTGGATGCAGTCCTCAACGCACAGGCTCCTTTCGATCCAGCAATTCCGATAGTTCTATCGTATGGAGCATTGTGGGGCATTTCAAGCCATTCGATAGACCGGATTGAATCCACCTCGGGCGCATGGCGGAACAGCGGTGATACCTGGGGTGTGGAGTACATGTCCCGGGCGCCGAGTCCGCCGCTGGACGGGCTGATCGACGACCTCTACTACCTGGCGGGCGCTCCGCCGTACGCCGTGCTGCGGCTGCCTCCGGCGCCGGGTTCGGCCACGATTTCCGGGCGTTCACCGGCCTCACCCCAACCCGGTACGCCGCGATCCGGCAGCGATTCGGGTACGAGCACCCCGGCCACGCCCTGGACAACTGGTCGCTGCCGGCCGGGTGATTTCGTACAGGACCCGCCGCCCCGTACGAGGCGACGATGGGGGTATCCGCACGCAGAGGAGCCTCCCATGGGCACTGTTGTCATGTACGCCTCGGTCTCGGTGGACGGCTTCATCGCCGACGCGCCCGACCAACCCGGGCCGCTGTTCGACTGGTGACCGGCCGAGATGGTTCCGGGGGACCGGGTTCTTCATCTGCGCTGTCGCGTCCGGCCCGTGCAGGTGGCCTCGGGGCGGGCTGCCTCGGACCCGGAACACGCCCTCGGCCGGACAGGGCCGGCGGTGCGGGCGCGTTCCCGGTCGGTGCTGAGGCCGATGCGGGCCGTCGGCAGCCCGCAGATGGCCAGATGCCGGCCGGCATCAGTCCCCAGCTGCGGGCTCAGGCCTGATGCCGGTGCCGCGCTGCCCGCAAGCGTGGCGTGCCGAGGCGCGGTGGGCCGGGAGCGGCCCAGGAACCGACCGCGATCAGGCCTGCACGACCGACCCCGGACCCGACGATCCTGTCCGGTGGCGGGCGCGTTCCAAGGTGCCGGACGGGGTCGCACGGGGGGATCCCGGCCCACGACCACCCGAGTGATGAACCACCGAAACCCGGCCGCGGCTCCGGCCGCCACCGAGGATCCCGGGAGAACGGCGCCGACCATGGAACGTCCGCGGACGACGCGGCCAGCCAGCAGGGTGCTCAGGGCCCGGCGAGGTGCCTCCCGAGGACGCCGCTGGCGCGCTTCCCCGGGTGAGGCGGAGCGGGTGACCACCGGCGGCCAGCGCGTCAGGTTCCCGGCGCGAGGAGCGGGGTGAGTCCGCCGGGCAGGCCGCCGCCGTTCTGCCGGAGCCGGCCGGAGCGATCCGGAGCAGCGGCGGCGTTCCAGCCGACACGGCAGGCATCAGGGTCGAAACGCGGGGGAGCGGACCGTTGCCCGACGCATCGTCCAGTCACAGCCCGACGCGACTGCGTCGCGGGACCCGGCCCAGGGGCCGGCCGCCGCGGGCGCGGCGCGGGCTGTGCCGCCGGGGGCACCAGCGCGGTGAGGTGACGGCACGATCCGGCGGCAGGCCGCCGGCGACCCCCGTGAGGTCCCGAACCCCGGGGGTACCCCTCGCCGGTTCGTCCCTCACCGGCACCCGACCCCCCCGGGGTACGGCTGTGCCACGGGGCACGAAAAAGGGGTACCCCCGAAAGTGTGCCTGACCAGGCGCAACGCCCGGCACCCGTACCCCCGCTGCGCGAATGAGTGAGGGGGTACGGGCACCAGGGGTACGGCCCGCTGCGCCTGATGTTCCAGTCCTCCGCTGACGCTCCGGACGTGGAACGTGTGAGTAATGGTGGTGAGGCGGAAAGAGCATAAAGAGAAGCTGGCAACACAGACCGGTGGGATTCGCGCTGCGCGCGCCCTGTGTTGGTCGGCAGAGCCGACGGCTTCTGGCTCGCTGCGCTCGCCGGTTCCTCGGTCGCTGGCGCTCCCTCGGCCTGCTCAGCGCTCCCTGGCGGTCGCTCGGTGAGGTGGGGTGAGGCCACCCTCCGCAACAGTGGTGAGGTGGGGCTGCCAGCAGAGCTGGCCCGGGAGGGTGCGGAATGCCGCGACCCCTGAGGCCCGCACGAGGCGGGCCTTCAGCACCTGGGCGGCACCCTCCGAACCTCGGGCCCTGGCAGAATCGGCGTACCGCCGACTGAGGGGACAGAGAATCTTGGCCTGGCCCGATCCGACCTACGTCTACCACTTCACCCGGGTGGAGCACCTTGCGAGCATCATCGAACGAGGACTCGTCTGCGACATGCGTGCTCAGACCGATGGGGTGCTGAACATCGAAGTCGGCAATCGGGACATCAAGGCGGCTCGACGGCATCGGATCGTCTCGGTGGCTCCCGGCGGCGTGGTAGCTGATTACGTGCCCTTCTACTTTGCTCCCCAAAGCCCGATGCTGTACTCGATCAGCCGAGGGAACGTGCCGACCTACACGGACGGTACGGACCGACTCGTCTTCCTCGTGTCGACCGTGGAGCGTCTTCGTGCGTCAGGGCTGACCCTCGTCGTATCGGACCGGAACGCACGGAACAACGTGACCAAGTTCCTGCCCCTCGATGAGGCGCGCAAGGACGAGGACTTCGTTGATTTTGAGTTGATGCGCGCTCAGTACTGGGGTGGCTACGACGACGGTAGAGAGCGTCGCATGGCGGAGTGCCTGGTCCATGGCGGCGTCCCCTGGGATGCGTTCGAAATTGTCGGTACCAGGAGCAAGACTGTCGCCGACGAAGTAGCGGCGTTGATCGGGTCCGGATCTCTTCCACGTGTGGAAATAGCGCCCCGCTGGTACTTCTGAGGCATGCTGGAGGTGACATGATTACGCACGCCACTGGGAACCTGTTGAGGGCTGACGCCGAAGCGCTCGTGAACACCGTCAACACGGTCGGAGTCATGGGTAAGGGCATCGCGCTCCAGTTCAAGAAGGCGTTCCCGGAGATGTTCGAGGCCTACCGCCGCGCGGCGAAGGCCGGAGAGATCCGACTCGGGCACGTTCACGTGTGGCCCACCGGCCAGATGACCGGCCCGCGGTACATCATCAACTTTCCGACCAAGGGTCATTGGAAGGCCCGGTCGAAGCTGGACGACATCGTGACCGGTCTCGACGACCTGGTTGAGGTCGTCCGGCGCCTGGAGATTGGGTCCATTGCCGTGCCGCCGCTCGGCTGCGGGAACGGCGGGCTGGAATGGCGCGATGTCGAGCCGCGGATTCTCGAGGCATTCGCCCGGGTCCCGGACGTCGACGTGCAACTCTTTGCCCCGGCGGGGGCTCCGGCAGCCGCAGAGATGGCCACGTCCACGCAACGTCCGACGATGACGCGGGGGCGAGCCGCGCTTGTCGACCTGGTCGATCGGTACACGCGGCAATCATTCATGGCTCCGGGGCTCATCGAGTCGCAGAAGCTCATGTACTTCCTGCAGATCGCGGGAGAACCGTTGCGGTTGAACTTCGTCGCAAACCGATACGGACCTTATGCGGACAATCTGCGTCACGTGCTGAATGTCGTGGAGGGACACTTTCTCAGCGGCTATGGCGACGGCAGCGCGACGGTCGCGGAGGCTGAACCGCTGACCGTACTGCCGGGTGCGGTGGAGCAGGCCACAGTTGCGCTCCAGGATGCGGTTGAAACGCGCGAGCGCATTGATCGCGTGCTGGAGCTGGCCGCGGGTTTCGAATCTGCGTACGGGCTGGAGTTGCTTGCGACGGTCCACTGGCTCGCCACCCGGGACCCGTCCGTCGGGGATGACGTTCTTACCCAGCAGGTCTGGGAGTGGTCCCCCCGCAAGGCGCGGATGTTCACCGCGGAGCACGTTCAGACCGCGCTGGTAGCTCTGCGGTCGTTGAATTGGCTGCCGGCACCGTCCGTCGCGTGAGCCAGGTGCGACAGGCGCCTCGGCTCGACCGCGGCCCGCGCGGCGAGCAGTTCCGCCCTCAAGGTCGGGGGCATGGGAGGATCGCGGGATGGGAAAGCAGGATCGCGCCCAGGCCCTGGCCAGCCTGGAGGTTGTGAAGGACCAGATGGAGCCGGAGCTGTACGCGCTGCTGCGTGCCCGGACGCTGGCCGGACCGGCCAGGCCGACGGGTGCGCGGCGGCAGCGGGTCGCGTGGGTGGTCGGCGTGCTCGGCGTGGTGCTCGTGGTCGTTGTGGTGGTGGTCGGCCTGCTCGGCAGGTAGCGCCGCGCCGCTCCGGCGCCCGCGGATCCGGTCCGTCTCTCGTCGCCCCGGATCGAGCAGCACCCGTTTCCGTGAATCATTCCGAGAAAGGCCTGCCCGATGACGCCGCAGCCGCACGATCGCCCGCTCACGCCCTACGACACCGGGGAGCGCGCCGAGCCGCAGGTGTGGTCCACGCCGACCCGGCTGGGCTGGGAGCACACCGCGGCGGAGGGCCGGCGCCGGGAGGCGGACCGGTTCGGGAAGGTCGACTTCGACGCCGCCGCGGGCGACACCTGCTGCACCGTCTGGGTCGAGACCGGCCCGGACGGTCCGGTGGTGCACCTCCAACCGCTGGCGACCGCATCGCTCGGCGTGGTGGTGCACGGTCCCGACGGGCGTCCGGAGCGCCTGCGGGCCCGGCTGCCGATCGACTGAGCCCCGCGGGACCGGCCGGCCGAATGGGCCGCCGCCGGCGGGGGACCGGTGCAACGGCCGGCCCCGTGCTCCCGGTCCGGGCGGATCGGTCCGGCACTCGAGAGGGCGCCGCGGCGGGGCGACCCGGCGGGGCCCGGAGGCTGTCCGGGTCAGTCGCGCGGGTGGGCCTCGCGGTAGGCGGCGGTGACCTCCTTGGGGATCCGGCCGTAGGGCCGCAGCTTCGGCCAGCGCTTGGTCCCGAGGGCCCAGGTCCGGATCTCCTCGCGCTCCTCGGGGGTGGTCTCGGGCCATTTGACCCGGGGTCGCGGCAGGGGGGCCTCGGTCGGCCGGCCCTTGTCGATGTACTTGCCGAGCAACGTCTCGAGGTGGCGCCGCTCCGTCTCGGTCAGGTCGATCTCGTACCAGTGGTCGTCCACGCCGAAGGCGACGGTCGCCGCGTCCGGCGCGCCGCTGAGATCCGATTCCCTGACTTCACGCACTGACATAGCACAAACCATAGAGCATTGCGAGTGGTTCGGGCAACATGTCGATCCGGGATCCGAAAGATCCATCCGATCCGTGAGCTGATAGGGCGGTTAGGCCGACCGGATCGGGACACAAAAATGCTAGAATTGCAGGAGCCGGGCGGGTCCCGGTCCCGGCCGTGACTGCCGCGCGGACCCAGCCTGCCCCCGGTCGGCAGCACCCCGTCGGAAGGACCCCGATGCCCACGCTCGCCCCGGTCGCGGATCCCGCGATCAGCCCGGACCTCGCGCGCGACCGGGCCGGGACCGACCTGTTCGCCCTGCTGTGCGCCCGCCGGGGCTGGACTGCGGAGTACCTGACCGGGATCGAGTGCGCCGACCATGCCGAGCTGCTGGGCATCCCGGAGATCGTCGCCGCCCTGCATGCGGCGTACTTGGCCGGCGATCCGGTGACGATCGCCCCGGACTTCGACATGGACGGCATCAGTGCGGGCGTGCTCGGCTACGCCGGCCTCAGCGAGCTCGGCTTCGCCGTGCAGCTGCACGTGCCCGACTATGAGCGCGGGCACGACCTGACCCCCGCCGACGTCGCCGAGATCGCGGCCCGCTGGCCGCAGACCCGGGTCCTGCTGACCTGCGATTCCGCGGTCAACTCCCGCGCCGGGGTGGCCGCGGCCCGGGAGCACGGCTGGCGCACCCTGGTCACCGACCACCACCAGGAGCTGGCCCCCGGCTCCGGCGCCGACATCACCGTCGACCCGATGCGGCTGGACGAGACCTACGCGCTGACCGGCATCTGCGGCGCGCACGTGCTGTACCAGGTGCTGGCCGCCTACGCCCGGGCCCACCGGCCGGACAAGCTGTGGGAGATCGGCCTGCTCCGGCTGTTCGCCGGCCTGGGCACCGTGTCGGACGCGATGCCGCTGGTGCGGGAGAACCGGCAGCTGGTCCGCGATTCGCTGTCGCTGGCCCGGCTGCTGTACAGCCCCGCCCCGCGGACCGTGCCGAACCGGTGGGGCGGCCTGGACCCCGACCCGGACCGGATCGACGTCGACCGGGCCGCCCTGCTGCAGCTGCTGGCCCGGGGGGAGCACCATCCGGTCTTCGTCCGCGCCTTCCGCGGCTTCGCCCTGGTGCTGAAGGCGTTCGCCCAGGACGGGCGGCTGCGCGATCCCGACGGCCTGGACGAGGGCTTCTACGGCTTCTACGTCGCGCCGGCGCTGAACAGCCCGCGGCGCACCGGCGCCCCGCTGGCCCCGTGTTTCGGGGTGTTCACCGCCGCCGACCCGGACGAGGGCCTGCGGCTCATGCACGCGGTGATCGCCAACAACGAGCTCCGCAAGGACCTCACCGAGCACCACCTGGCCGAGCTGACCGCGCCGACCGACACCGGCGGCGCGGACCCCCAGCCGCTGGCGCCCTGGGTCTACTTCTCCGCGGCCCGGCCCGGCATGTACGGCCTGCTGGCCAACCAGCTGATGCACCGGCACGGGCACCCGGTCGTGGTGCTGAACCGGCCCACCCGGCCCGACGAGCCCCTCGCCGGCTCCGGCCGGTCCCCGGAGGGGCTCGGCCTGATCGAGACCCTCGAACCCCACCCGGGGCTGCAGGGCATCGGGCACCAGCAGGCGTGCGGCATCCGGGTCGACCGGGCCGACCGGCTCGACACGCTGGTCACCGTGCTGCGCACGCAGACCGCGCGCGCCCTGCCCGACCCGGATCCGGGGGCCCGGCGCGGGGACCTGGTCCTCGGTGCCGGCGGCGACTGCGACGCGCCGCTGACCGACGCCGCGGGCCTGTTCGAGCTGGCCCGGCGCACCGCCCGGCTGGCCCCGTTCGGGAAAGGGTTCCCGGAGCCGGTCCACGAGATCGTGCTGGACCCCGTCGGCCTCCGGGTGGAGCGGATCGGCTCCGACGCCGGCTGCACCCACGCGCAGACCCCCGAGCACGGGCACACGGACGCCCGCGGCCGGTGGATCTGCCACCGGTGCAAGCGGCATCTGCGGCTGCGCACCCGCGACGGCCTGGCCCTGCTGTGGTGGAACGCCGCCGACGCGCACCACGACCCGCTGTGCCGCGCGGCCGACCCGGCCTCCGGCCCTCCCGAGAGCGCCGCGACCGCCGGCCGGCCGGGGGCGGCCACGCCCGCCCGGCTGCGAGTGCTGGCCCGGCTGCAGCTCAGCGCGTTCCGGGGCGAGGAGCGGGTCCAACTGGTCATCCAGGAGCGGCTCGCCTGACCCGCACCGGGGCACACCACCGCGACCCATGATCGAGGGGGACCCATGCCCGCATCCGAGCCTCCGGCCCGCGCGCCCGGCGGGCCCCTGCTGTCCCTGGCCTGGGGCCTCCTGCTGCCGCTGGCGGTCCTGACGGGTTACCTCGGCCTGGGCCTCGCCGCGCTGGCGGTGACCGGGGAACCGGTGCGCGCCACCCTCCTGCTGAACGGCCTGGTCCTCGGGGCGCTGGGCGGACTCCGGCTCGCCCGGCCCCGCTGGTGCGCGCCCCGTCCGCCTCCCGTCCCGGCACCTCCCGTCCCGGCGCCTCCGGCCCCGCGCGCAGCCCCGGTGGCGGCCCTGTCCGGCCTGGCCGTGCTGGCGGGGGTGGCCCTGGCCCAGGGGGTCGCCACCCTGGCCGGCGCGGCGGCCTTCGACGCGTCGGTCCGGGCCCGGCAGCAGGCCGGACCGGGGCTCACCCTGCTGCTCACCCTCGGGCTGGCCCCGGTCGCCGAGGAACTGCTGTTCCGGGGCCTGCTGCAGCCGCTGCTGCGCCGCCGGCTGGGCGTCCCCGCCGCCGTGCTGACCGGCGCGGCGACATTCGCCCTGCTGCACGGCAACCCGATCCAGGCCGCCTTCGCGCTGCCGCTGGGGATCCTGCTCGGGCTGCTGTACGAGCGCACCGGCCGGCTGATCCTCGTGACCGGCGTCCACGCGGCCGCCAACGCCGCCTCGCTGCTGCTCGCCGGGCTGCTCGCACCGCTGGCGCACCCGGTGAGCGCCCTGCTGCTGACCGCCGCCTTCGGTGCGGCCGCCTGGCGCTTCCACCGCACCGGCACGTCCCCGGCCGCACCCGGGCAGGAGGGCGGGGCCGGGGGAGCGCCCCGGCTGAGGCCCACGCAGCGACGCGCCTCCGGGGCCCGGACCGCCCCGGCTCCCGCCGGGCCGGTCCGGCGGAAAACCCGTGGGTGACCGGGGTGATCCGGTCACCGGGGGACGGACCGACAGGGCCCCTGGGTCCTGCACCGATCTGCTGCCCGCGCCGCGACCCGAAAGGAGGCCCGCATGCCGATCGTCGACACCTGCGTCTACGACGCCACCACCGGGCTGCTCCGGATGCCGGACTCGCTGGCCTTCGCCCGCGCCCGGGCCAAGGCCGACCTGGACACCGGGGAGCGCGCCACCTTCGACCGCGGCTACGTGCACGTCGTCGAGTTCCGCGCCCTGGGCCACGACCGCCGGGATGCGACCGGGCGGCTGAATGCCGAACTGGATCACTTCCTCTCCTGGGCCCGGGACGTCCCGGGCTTCCACCAGATGCAACTCACCCGCGCGGGCGGCCGCGTGCTGGGCACCCAGTTCTCGGCCACCTGCCGCGTGGTGTACGCCGTCGAGGAGCCCGCCCGGGCCTTCCGGCGCGAGCGCCGCACCCGCCCCAACCCCGCCGAAGCCCCCTACGAGGGCTGAGCCGCGAGAGCGCCGCACGCCACCGGAAGGTGCGCGTCGCCCACCCCCGTCTCGCCGGAACGCAGAATGGCCGGAGAACTCCCTTCCCACGAGGAGGACTCTCCGGCCCTTCTGTTTCTTCCGTTCCCAGCAGCCGAGGGCGCTGCAGTGATGGCCCTTTCCTATCACCACTCCAAACGATATACGATTCGATAGACACAATCAAGGGATTCGAAAGGAGCGGGATGCGCGGCAGCGGACCGGGCGCCGCCCCGGCGAGACGTCCCGCCACCGGACCCACCCACCCCAGGGGACTCACGGGTCTCCCCGGTCGCAGCGGGCTCACCCGTACCCCGGGCCGCCGGGTCGCCGGAGGGTGGGGAGGCGGAGAAGGGCCCCGGCCGGCGGTGTACCGGCGGGGTGTACCACGCTCGTGGTACGCCGGAAACAGGCCCCTGGTTGGGGAAAACGCCCCGTTTCCGGGCCGCTCGTCCGGACGTGTACCGGAGCTTCCGACGCTCGCGGTACGGGTGTTTTCCCTGGTCGGCCCGCAGATCATGGGGGATGTACCGCGAGCACCAGGAAATTCCGGATTCTCTCTATGCGTAGGTGTGTGCGCATGTGTATAGCTCTCTCAATCCTGGTACTGGTGGTACAGGGGGTATCCAATCCCACGCTGACCAGGCATGACGCCGGTACCACCGGCCGGCTCCAGCCGGTACACGACAGCGCGTGGCGGCCGCGCAAACCCGCGCTGACCAGGCGGGATGGCTGTACCACGAGACGTGGTACACCCCACCGGTACCCCCGAGGGGTAGCACGCTCGCCGCGCTCCGCCGGGCCCACCCCGGGAGGGCCGCCGGTCGGCCGCCTCCCCACCCGACCTCGACCAGGGACCGGCCGGGCGGCTGGCGCCGCCCGCGGAGGCGGCCGGGCAGTGCGGTGACGCGAGACCGGTGCCGGAGCCTCCCTCCGGGGGCTCCCGACGGCGGCTGTGCCGGGCCGGTCCGCCCGTCTCTCACCTATCTGATTGCGAATCGAATGTCTTGTGTTTGTCTATCGACTCATCTAGGGTTGGTGGCACGTTCCCATTCGACGACGAGGCTGCTCGGTTCCCACTCCCCGGCGTGTCCTCGTTGCGTTCGTGAGAGAGACCGCGCCATGCCCGATGCGTCCGTGATCGACTTTCCCGCCGGCACGCCGGCGGCCCCCGGCCCCGATCCGGCCGGCCCCGCACCCTCGGGCCGCGCACCCACCGGCGCCGATCCCGCCGCGCTGGTGCACGGCCATTTCGCCGGCGCCGACCGGCTGGACATGGCCCCGTACAACGAGATCATCACCTGCACCACCCGGCTGTACCTGGACTCACTGGACCCGGCGGCCCCGCCGTCGCCGCGCGTGCTGGAGGCCCGGCTGCTGGCCCTGGTCAACCAGGCGATCGACCTGGCGAACGACCGGGCCCGGCGCAGCACCGAGAAGTACCCCTGCGCCCGGTCCCTGACCCACTGGCAGGTCGCGCAGATCCTGCTCCGGCTGCATCACGTGATCCGGATCGCGCCCAGCACGGCCGACACCGACCGGGACTACGACCTGCTGGCGATGTACTGCGACACCGGACGCGCCCGCGGCACCTACACCACCAGCGAGGACGACATCCGCACCAGCGCCCGGCGCTACCACACCGCCCTGACGGTCAAGGAGTTCGTCGAGGTGATCGCCGTCCTGCGGGAGGACGCCCCGCGCCGGCACCAGTGCCTGCACCGCGACCTGGTCGCGGTCGGCAACGGCGTCTTCCACTACGGCACCGAGCCGGCCGACCTGATCGTCGCGGGCCGGGCCTTCCACTTCACCCCGAAGACGCTGCACCCGTTCGATCCGGCTCTGACCTTCCTCGCCAAGTGCCACGTCGACTACGTCGCGAACCCGCCCAACCCGGTGATCGACCAGCCCGACGGCACCCCCTGGGACGTGGTGTCCTGGCTGGAGGACCTGTTCCGCGACGCCGACGACCCGGAGTTCACCCAGCGCCATCAGGGCCTGGCGGCGCTGGTCTGGGAGATCATCGGCGCGATCATCCGGCCGCACGTGAGCTGGGGCAAGACCGCCTGGTTCTACTCCGAGCAGGGCAACAACGGCAAAGGCACGATCTGCCGGCTGCTGCGCAACCTGTGCGGCCCGGGCGCGCACACCTCGATCCCGCTGGCCGACTTCGGCAAGGAGTTCGCCCTGGAGCCGCTGATCCGGGCCTCGGCGATCATCGTCGACGAGAACGACGTGGGCACCTTCATCGATCAGGCGGCCAACCTGAAGGCCCTGGTCACCAACGACCCGATCCAGATCAACCGGAAGTACCGGATGCCGGTCACCTTCCAGTTCTGGGGGCTGATGGTGCAGTGCCTCAACGAGTTCCCCCGGGTGAAGGACAAATCGGAGAGCTTCTACCGCCGCCAGCTGTTCGTCCCGTTCACCCGCAGCTTCACCGGCCGGGAGCGCCCGGCGATCAAGGAGGACTACCTGCAGCGCCGCGAGGTGCTCGAGTACGTGCTGTGGCACGCGCTGCACCGGGCCGGGGCCAGCACACCGGGCCGCTTCTACCGGTTCTCCGAGCCCCCGGCGACCCGGGCGGTGCTCGCGGAGTACAAGGAGACCAACGACCCGGTCCGCGCCTTCTGGGCGGAGTTCCGGGACCGCTTCGTGTGGGACCTGCTGCCGTTCACCTTCCTCTACGAGCTGTACAAGGCCTGGTTCGCCGAGATGTCCCCGAAAGGCTCCCCGGTCAGCCACAAGCAGTTCGTCACCGACCTGGTCGCCATCGTCCGCGCCGACGACCAGTGGCACTGCCCGGACAAGAACCGCAAGATCCGCCCCGGCCGGCACATGGCCCGGCCCGAGCTGCTGATCGCCGAATACGAGCTCACCAAGTGGCTCAACCCGCACTACGCCAGTCCGGGACAGGATCCGCGGAAGCGGTCCCAACCGGTCCTGCAGGCCAACTACCGGGGCCTGCTGCGCCACCCCGGCCGACCCCCGCAGGCCCCGGGCGCCGCGCCCGGACCCGGGACCGACCGGCCGGGGCGTGGCGAGGCGGGGGAGGCGACCCCGCCCCGCTGACCCGCGGCCCGCCGTCCCCGTGTCCGAGGAGGACCCCACTGATGACCCTCACCCTGCCGAACCCCCCGGCGCCCGTGCGCCCGGCCCCCGCACGACCGGCTCCGGCGGTGACCGCGGACACCGCGGCGTTCACGTTCTACGACATCGAGTCGCTGGCCAACGTGTTCACCGTGTGCGCCTACACGCCGGGGGAGCGGGGCACCGGCTGGCTGGAGGCGTTCCACCTGATCGATCCGGCCGCCGACGGCACCCGGTGGTCCGAGACCCTGGATCACCGCGCCCTGGGGGACGCGATCTTCGCCAGCAACCCCGGCCTGCCCCGCTTCCCGGCGACCCGGCTCCGGTTCTGGGACCTGCACGAGGACGCGGCGAATCTGCGGCTGGCCGCCCTGGTCGGGCTCAGCGACGCCGAACTGGTGGGCGACCCCGGCAGCGCCTCCGCCTACCCGCCGCAACTGCGCCCGGTCTGCGACACCGACCCGGACTACGACCCGCGCCGGCACCCGTTCCTGGCCGGCTACAACTCCTTCCTCTACGACACCACGATGCTGGCGCTCTACCTGAGCGAGACGTTCCCGAACCCGGTCGGCGGCCCGCTGGTGCAGCCGACCACCGCGGCCACGATGCGCGCGCACAACGATCACCTGTTCGCCGCCGAGCACGTCGACTACATGCCGCGCTACCTGGGCTGGGAGTCCCCGGCCGCCCGGATCCGCCGGGCGATGCTGCACTCGGGCCGCCACCTGGACGTGGCCCGGCTCAACGAGGCGCAGCGCCGGGTCGGCCTGAAACGCCTGCTCGGCATGCTCGGCCGCCAGATCAAGGAATCCGGCCAGCTGAGCCACGACACCACGATCACCGGCCCCGCCCAGTTCGGCGAGCTGCTGGCCTACAACGTGGCCGACTGCCTCGGGCTGTCCCAGCTGTTCCGGCACCCGGCCTACGCGAGCAACTTCGACCTCAAGGCGGGGCTGCTCGCCCAGTACGCCGAGACCCGGTTCACCGCCGCCGGCGCGATCCGCCGGGACCGGCTCGGCATCGACGCGTCCTCGGCCCGGTTCGTCGGCCGGATCCTGGCCCCGGACCGGCCGCTGACCGACCTGGAGACGGTCTCCTACGTGTACCCGCACCCCGAGGTGGCCCGGGAACGCGGCACCGAGCCGGTCAACGTGCTCGACGCCTGCGTCCGGTTCTTCGAGGAGCACGTCGCACCGGACCCGGCCGGGCACCCGGTGACCGCGGCCCAGGCCGCCGCGCACGCCCGGTTCGGGCAGGTGGTGGCCTACTACCGCGCGATCGAGGGCCGCAACTTCAACGACTCCGAGGAGTACCGCGCCCAGTTCGACCGACCCGCCGACACCCTCGCCGACCTGCCGAAGCGGCCCACCAACCTCCCGTACTTCGACGCCGCCGCACGGCCCACCTCCTGTTTCGCGACCTTCTCCACCGGCGGGATCCACGGGGCGGAGGCCGACCTGGACCGCTTCCTGGGCGACCGGATCGCCTACGTCGAGCAGGACACCCTGCTGCTGCGGGCCCGGGCCGCGTTCCCCGACGCCCGGGACTTCGTCGCCGCCGCGAAAGACCAGCACAACCGGCTCCCGCTGCCCGACGGCAGCACCGTCGACAAGCGGCTGGTGCTGCACGGCTCCGACCCGGCCACGGTGAAATACCGCCGGCCGAAGAAGGGCGACGACGCGCAGAACGCACAGCTGGCCCGCGCCCGGGCCGCCCACCCCGACCCGGCGTCGCTGCTGGCCCGGCAGCGCCCGGCCGACCAGGAACTCGACGTTCACCTGCCCGACGGCACGGTCCTGCCCGGCCGGCTCGTGCTGGACAACACCACGCGCGCGCACGCCTGCTACCGGGAGCGCCCGGCGGCCCGGGACCTGCCGCTGTTCGTGCCCACCCCCGACGGCTCGGACAAGCTGCACCGCCGCTTCACCCGGACCTCGGCCGGCCTGGTGATCCACGAGGACTTCACCAGCTACTACCCGAACCTGCTGCGCAACCTGCGCGCCTTCTGGAACCCCGACCTGGGGGAGGACCGGTACGCGACCATCTTCTTCGACAAGGAGCGCTACGGCCGCGCCCTGAAGAATCCCGACCTCGATCCCGCCGAGACCGCCCGGCTGAACACCCTGCGCAACGGCACCAAACTGATCCTGAACGCGGCCTCCGGCGCGGGCGACGCGAGCCACCGCACCCCGATCCGGATGAACAACCGGATCATCGCGATGCGCATCATCGGGCAGCTGTTCAGCTGGCGGATCGCGCAGGCCCAGACCCTGGCCGGGGCCCGGATCATCTCGACCAACACCGACGGCCTGTACTCGGTGATCGGCGGCGCCAACGGCTTCGACGAGGCCACCAACAACCGCGTGCTGGCCGAGCAGGAGGCCGAGATCGGGATCGCGATCGAACCCGAGCCGCTGTTCCTGATCAGCAAGGACTCCAACAACCGCCTCGAACTGGGCGCGCCGCGGAAGAAGCCCGAGCTGGCCGGGACGATCCGGCCGGCGGCGGTGCTGCGCCCCGACGGCGCCTTCAACCTGGCCCCGCTGGAGATCCGCGCCGCCGGGGGAGGCACCCTGGCCTGCCAGGCCGGGCCGATGCCGACCAAGGCGCTGGCCCATCCGGCGGTGCTCGACTTCGCCCTGGCGCGCTACCTGACCGCGGTCGCGGCCCGGGGCGAGGCGGCCCTGGCCGACCCGTTCGACCCGGTGCTGGGCCGGCGGATGATCGCGGCCGCCCTCGACCCGGCCGACCCGGTCCGGACCCTGCTGCTGTTCCAGAACGTGATCGCGGCCTCCCGCGGCTCGATCACCTATCCGTTCGCCGTCGACCCGGCCGCGGAACCCGCCGAGGGCCCGGACCCCGCCGAGGGCCCGGATCGCGCCGAGCCGGCGGAGCCGGAGCTGCCCAGCGCGGGACTGAACCCGCGACCGCTGCAACTGGTCAACCGGGTGTTCCTGGTCTGCGCGGGCACCCCCGGGGCGGTCTCCCTGCGCACCGCCGGAGCCTGGGTGGTCACCCCGGTCAGCCGGACCAAGCGCCGCGACCACGGCGAACCGGGGGTCCGGACCGACCCGACCGCCCTGGCCATCCTGCGCCACCACGGCTGGGTCCGGACCCGGCTCGAGGCCGCCGCGTCGGCGGGACTGACCGTCCTGCCCGACGACCAGGACGTCGCGATCCGCCGGTCCACCGGCATCGACCCGGCCTGGTCGCTACTTGTCCTCAACGACGACCTGCACACCCTGCCCGCGGACCGGACGGCCGCGCTGCTCGCCGCGCTCGACCTGGACATCTACACCGGCCTGCTCGACCAGACGTTCACCGACAACTGGCGCAACGCCGTGCCCTGAGACCGGCTCACCCCCACCCCCGAAAGGCGCATCCATGACCCCGACCACCCTGCCGCGGACCCCGGCTCCCGCGCGGGCCGCTCCGGATCCGGCCGGCCCGCACCCGCACCCGGACGCGGACCCGGCGGCGGGCCTGCATGCCCGCGCCGACGCCTTCGTGGCGGGCCTGGATCGCGACGGCCGCCGCGCCTGGCTGCAGCGCCGCGGGGTCCCCGACCGGCGCATCCGGCAGGCCCTGCAGGACTCCGGCGACCCGGACCTGGACGCGTTCACCCGCGACCTGGCCCACGGGATCGCCGACCAGGTGGGCCACGCCGGACCGCCGGTGCCGGACTGGCTCGCCGCCCCCTGACCGACCCGCGCTTACCCGGCCGCCGCGCCCCGACCGCCGCGCGCCCCGACCCGCCACCCCGACGACAAGGACCCTCCGCATGCCCCGGCTCTACGCCCCACCGCGGGAGAACCCGATCGAGACCTACCTGCTCGCGCAGTGTCGCGCCCACGACCTGCTGTGCCTGAAGTTCGTCTCCCCGGGCCGGGTGGGCGTCCCGGACCGGGTGCTGGTCGCGCCCGGGGCGACCGTTTTCGTCGAGGTGAAGCGTCCCGGCGGGGCCCCCGACCCCCGGCAGACGGTGATGCACGCCAAACTGCGCCGCAGCGGCGGCACCGTCGCGGTGGTCGCCGGCCGCGCCGACGTCGACCGGCTGCTCGCCCGGCTGCGCGGACGCCGGCGCCCGGATCCGGACCGGGCGCCGGCATGAGCGCCCCCGCCGCCCCGGTCGCTCCGCCGCCCCGGTTCACCCTCGACCCGGAGCAGCAGCGGGCCCACGACTTCCTGGTCACCCACCCGTACGGTGCGGTCTGGCTGGGCGTCGGCACCGGCAAGACCCTGACCACCCTGGCCGCCCTGCAGACCCTGCGGCCGCAGCACCACATCCTGGTCGTCTCGACGGTCTCGATCGCCCGCTCGACCTGGCTCAACGAGATCGCCCGGCACGGCTTCCCGATCCGGACCCGGTCGCTGATCGTCGACGACCGCGACCGCAAGCTGTCCACCGCGCAGCGGCGGGAGCGCATCGGCCAGGTCTTCACCGACCCGCCGACCATGTACTTCCTCAACCAGGAGCTGCTCACCCGGCCGGCGTCGCCGCGCTGCCGGGTCTGTCACGGCCACGGGGGCACCCACCCGGGCCTGCCGTGCCGGCACTGCCAGACCGGCCTGGTCGACCAGCTGCCGGTCGTCGAGGTGCGGGGCCGCGACGGGCGCCCCCACCGCACCCGGCGCTGGCCGTTCCCGACCCTGATCATCGACGAGGCGCAGGGCTTCGGCTCCCCGTCCAGCCGGCGCTTCCAGGCCCTGCAGCTGGTCCGGCCGGCGATCAGCCGGGTGATCGAGCTCACCGGCACCCCGGGCACCCTGCACGACCTGTGGAGCCAGGTCTACCTGCTCGACCAGGGACAGGCCCTGGGCCGCACGATCACCGCGTTCCGGCAGCGCTGGTTCACCCCGCGGATGGTGCACGGCACGACCGTCCCGGCCTCGTGGGACCCGCGACCCGGCGCCGCGGAGGAGATCCACGCCGCGATCCGGCACCTGGTGTTCAGCGCGCCCCGCCACCAGCCGACCCTGCCCGGCGGGCCGCCGCGGGTCATCGATCACCCCGTCCGGCTACCGCCGGAGCTGCAGCAGGCCTACCGGGAGCTTCGGCGCGACCTGGTCCTCGACGTGGTCGATCAGGCCGCCACGCGGCAGGCCGAGCAGGCCTACGCCAGCTGGCTGCGCACCTCCCCGGAGGCCGCCGCGATCCGGGCCGAGCTGGCCGGACTGACCGGGGACGCCCACGCGGCCGCGTCCGCCCGGCACCGGGCGGCCCGGATCCACGACTTCGTCCGCACTCCGGGCCGCTCCCTGGTCACCACGGTGCTGGCGCAGAACCAGGCCGTCCTCACCGGCAAGCTGCTCCAGTTCGCCTCGGGCACCCTCTACACCGGCGACCCGGACGATCCACGGACCACGGGGCGCTACGAGGTTCTGCACACCGCCAAGCTCGACGCGGCCGAGACCCTGGTCCGCCGGCACGCCGGCAGCCCGGTGCTGATCGTCCACCACTTCCGCGCCGACCGCCGGGAACTGCTCACCCGTTTCGCCACGATCGGCATCCACGCCGAGGCCTTCGACGGGTCCCGCGCCATGGAGCACCGGTGGAATGCCCGCCGGATCCCGGTCATGCTGCTGCATCCGGCCTCCGGCGGCCCCGGACTCAACCTGCAACAGGGCGGCTCGACGATGATCTGGTACACCCTGCCGTTCTCGCTGCGGAACTACCTGCAGACGATCGGCCGGCTGGCCCGCCGGGGGCAGCTCGAGCCGGTCACCATCTACCGGCTGATCACCCTGGGCACCCAGGACGAACGCCTGCCCGGGATCCTGGCCGGCCGCAAGACCGACCAGGACCACCTGCTGGAGGCGATGGCGACCGCGCGGGCCACCCGGGACGTGCTGGCCGCCGAGACCCGGGAGGATCTCGCCGACCTCGACGCCCTGTGGCGGGCGCACCGGGCCGCCTGAGCACCCGCACGAACACGGCCGCGGGCCGGCGGGACGGGGCCGCCGCCGGTTCTGGCGGCGACCCCGTCCGGGTGCCGACGGGCGGCGTCGGCGGAGCCGACACGGGGGGATCCGTGACGCACCGGGCGGGCGGGCCCGGGGCGCCGGGGTCTCGACTCGGGCGCCAACCTACCCGCGCCGCCCGGTCCGGTCCGGGGACGACGCACCGCCTCGGGTCAACCTGCTCGACCCCGGAGCCGCCGGCCGGCCACCCCGCCCCCAAGGGGACGCCCCCGGTCCGGAGCACCCCCCAGACCCAGGAGACACACCGATGACCGCAGCGCCGCACCAAGCCCGACGACCCGACCGACCCGACCGACCGGACCGACCGGACTGCTGGATGCCGACCTTCACCGGCCGCCGGGTCTGGCTGCTCGACCCCCGGCCCGAGGACATCAGCATCGCCGACATCGCCCACGCGTTGTCCCAACAGTGCCGCTACAACGGCCACACCCGCGTGCTGCTGAGCGTCGCGGAGCACTGCGTCCTGGTCTCCGAGCTGGTTGCCCCCGAGAACGCCCTGTGGGGCCTGCTGCACGATGCGGCCGAGGCTTATGTGGGTGACCTGATCCGGCCGCTCAAGCAGCAGCTGCCCGACTTCATCCGCATCGAGGCCCGAGTGCTGCGGGCGATCACCGAGCGGTTCGGCCTCGACCCGGTGATGCCCCCGGAGGTGGCCGCGGTCGACACCCGGATCCTGCTCGACGAACGGGCCGCCCTGTTCGACGAGCCCCCCGACGGGCGCATTCCGGGGGAGCGCTGCGGCGTTCGGATCCGGGCCTGGGACCCGCCGACCGCGGAACGGCAGTACCTGCGCCGGTTCCACGAGCTCACGGCCCCGGCCGCCGAGGCATCCCCGTGCGTCCCGGGCTGATGCCCGGCCGGAACGTCGACCGGCTCGACGTCGGGGCCGGCCTGCGAAGGGCGGCCCGGATCGGCTCCGACGATCCCCGGACGCAGACGGTGGCCGAGGACGCGCTCCTCCGGCACGCCCGGGGCGAGGACGAGGCGCCCGGCGCACCTGGCTGGCGCAGTACCCCCGGGACCTGACCAGCTGGCCGATGATCCTGGCGCACAGCCGGGCCGCTACACGGGACACCTGAGGCGGGCCCGGAGCAGGGGCGGGGCCGGCGGGGCCGGCCCGGTGGGGGAGCAAACCACCCCAGCACGCGAGGAAGGCCCGTCATGTCTGCTGCCCCCGGCACCCCCGGTGCCCCCGATGCCCGGTACTCGTCGGAGACGGTGCTCGACCGGACGCACATCACCCTGCTCTTCTGCGACCACCGCGGCCGGATGCGCGAGGACCCGCTCGCGAACTCGACCCACGACGTCGTGCTCGAGGATCCCCGGACCCACCGCACCATGCGGCTGGCCGGGGTCCGCGTCGACGTCACCCGGACGATCAGCGACGCCCAGCGCCACGGGCTGACCGAACTGGTCCACGGCCTGCGCAGCGGCCGTCTCGACGACGACGACCCGGCTGACGGCGACCCGGCCGGGGCCGACGCGGACCAGGTCGACCGGATCCTCGCGGTGCTCGGCATCGCCGCCGAGCCCGCCACCTGACGCCTGAGCCCGCCGCCTGACGCGCGCGTCCCGCGCCGCCGGGCGGCCCGGTGGGTTCCGGACCGGAGGTCCGGCGGGGGAGTGCCCGGACCGGGCAGCCACCCCGCCCCCCACCTCCGTCACGACACCACCTGGCAGGCGCGGGACCGCACCGCCGCCCGCGGACGCCAGTCCTGCTCCACCGGGCCGACCGGCCCGACTCGAAAGGATCACCGGCATGACCGAGACCCTGCCCGGCTTCCGGGCCGAATGCCGCCTGCCCCGGGCGACGCTGCCGGTGGCGGACGGCTATCTGGCCGACGCACAGGACCCGCGCTGGGCGGAGCTCGTGCCCACCACGGTGGCGTGCGCCTGGACCAGCGCCGACCGCGACCCGCGCGACGCCCGCGACGCGTGGGTCCGGCACTTCACCGACGTGCACCGCCACCGCCGCCCGCGCCCCGCTCGCACCGCGGGAGCGCCCCGCACCGCGGTGACCGGCACCGACCCGACCCCGGAGCAGGCGCAGGCCGCCGCGGCCGGGTTCCGGGCCGCGACCGACTACCGCTGGCTCGAACAGGACCCGACCATCCCGCCCGACCACCCTGACCGGTGGCGGGAACGCACCGGCCAGTACTGGTGTGCCGCCGCGGAGCCGGGCCAGGTCTGGGTGATCCCGGACCGGCCGCTGCCCTGCGGGGCGAGCCTGGTCCGGCTGCGCAAGGCCCCGCCCGACCGGCGGGTCTGGCAGCGCTCCGCCGCGTGGCTGGACGGGGTCGTGCTCGAGGAGCGCGCCCGGCTCCGGCCCGCGGCCTGACCTCCGCGCGCCACCCCGGAACAGGAGCCCACCGAGGGACCTCTCCCTCGACCTCCTGGCCGGCCGGATCCCTGGAGGCGGCCGGTGTCGCCGGTGTCGCCGGACGTCCCGCCCCCACCAGCCCGCGCCCCACCCTCCCCGGGGCCTCCGCAGCCGCCCCCACCGGGCCCCATGCGACCCCGATGACCCGATCGGAGCACGACCATGAACTTCTTCCACAACCCGTTCCGGCGCAACCGCCGCAGCAGCGTCCTGCCCGCGGAGGGTACGCGTCCCGGATGCCGCGCCAGGTGCGGGAGCACCTGGATTCCGCCCTGCGGGATTGGCTGCGGTTCCTCCCCGAGGAGCCGGGGATCTACGAGGACGGCCACGGCGACTACTGGGAGTTGCACGCCGACGGCTCCTGGACCGACCACCTGGGACAGACCCGGGGGCCCGAATGGCAGGGCCTGGTGGCCCTGTTCGGCCCGATGACGCGGGTGACCGCCGGGACCGGCCGGGGGTGAGATGAAGATCCATCCGCTCCGGGATCTCGCGTGGCAGGAGCAGGCGCTGTGCGCCCAGACGATCCCGGCGGCCGCGCAACCGGAGGTCTTCTTCCCCGAACCCGGCGGCTCCGGCGTACTCGCCAAGAAGATCTGCGCCCGCTGTGCCGTCCGCGTCGCCTGCCTGGACTACGCGCTGGAGACGAATGTCCGGCACGGGATCTGGGGCGGCCTGGCCGAGGCCGAACGGACCCGGATCCGTCGCGCCGCCGGGACGGGCGGCACCAAGCACGCCCGGGACGCCCGCATCCGGCGGCTGGCCGACGCCGGCCTCGGCACCCGGGCCATCGCCGGCCGGCTCGACCTGGACGAGCGCACCGTGCGCCGCGTCCTGGACCGGACCGACCTGCCCGAGGCCGGCTGACGCGGGCCGACCCCTCTGCCGCACTCCGCGCCGACCACTCCGCCTCGCGCAGCGATGCCGCTGACGCGAGTCCGGACCTCGCTTCCTCCCCACCGTTTCGATCCCCAGGAGCCCCCCGTGTCCCCCTTCCCCGATGACCTGGACGCCGGCCTGCTGCCGTCGACCGACCCCACCTGCCAGCCCGAGGCACGCCTGATCGAGCCTGTGCTCGGCGCCATCCGGATTGCCGTCGACACCGGCAGCATCACCGCGGCCCAGGCGTTCGCCGGCCGGATCTACCGCCGCAAGACGACCAACGACCTCACGCCGTTCGGGGCGTCCCCGGACGGGACCTACGGCTCCGCCGACGACGACGTCTACCTCGAGCTCGGCGTCCGGGTGCCGTCGTCGGCGGCCTCCCCGGTGCGCGACGCGATCCGCGCCGTCGAGGCCACGGTGCTCGACCAGCGCCTGTGGGACGCCCACCTGCGTCTGGAGCAGGCGCGGCGGCGCACCGCCTCCTCGCAGCAGGACGAGGCCCGGATCCGGGACGAGATGGTTCGTCTCTTCGGCAGCCTGCCCTGATCCCCCCACCCGACCCAGGAGCCCCCGATGACCGGCCTGTTCACCCAGCCCGCCGACGCCGTCCTCGACGACGTCGGCGCGTTCTACACCGGGGGAGTGCTGCCCTGGTTCCACAGCGCCGTCCGGAGCCGGACCGACCCGCACCGGCTCGCGGTGACCCTGTGGGACCCCGAGGCCGCCACCGAGGGCGGCGCGCTCCGCGTCTACACCCTGACCGCCACCGACCTCAAGAACGCCGTGCGCGAGGCCCGGCGCCGCGGCTACCGGCTGTGCTGCGCCGCCGACGTCACCGGGGAGGGCATCGGCTCCGGCTGCGCCTGGGACTTCGACGTCATCGTGCAGACCGCCTGCTACGGCGAGCTGGTCTTCGGCTGACCCCGGTACCCCGACGGAACGGAGATCCCGCCATCACCGACCCCACCCACCGCTGGACCTGCGCCTGCGGCGAACCGATGGCACGCCACCGGGGAGACGGCGACCAGTGCTGCCCGGCCTGCGGGCAGTGGTTCAACGCCGTCGGCCAGCGCCTGCGCCCCGACTGGATCGCCAACCCCTCCCTCGGGAACGAGGACCTCGACGACCTGGAGGGGTTCGAGCGGGCCGCGCTCGCGCGCGAGTCCGCCTGACGGCACCGCCCCGGCCCCATCCCTCCGGTCCCATCACCCCGGGCGGACCCCACCCCACCACCCCGCCGACCGGCCGGACAACACCCGCGCGGACCCGGACAACACCGGACCGATGCGGACAACACCCGGGCGGTTCGGACACCACCGGGGCGGTTCGGACAGCACCGGAGCGGTTCGGACACCACTGCACCGTTTCGGGAGACGCTTCGGGAGACACCTCACGACCAGAATCGAAGAACCCCGTCCCGAGGAGCTTCGATGACCTTCCGCCACAAAGAACCCGGACCCCGTCTTCCCCGGCCGAACCGACGCAGGTACGCCCGCCTCGCCGCCGTGCGGCGGCGTCCCCACCCCCGTGACCAGCGCGGCGGCCGCCGGCGTCACCCCACACCGGCCCGGCACGGCGCCGCATGTGCGTGGTGCCCACGCCCGCTGAGCGGACTCCGGCCGGGGCCGTTCCGCCGCGCCCGGCACCGCCCCGGCCGTCCGCTCATGCCGAGAAGGGCCGTCCCGATGACCTCCGACCCCCGCCCCGACCCGGCCCCCGCGTCCACCGGACCCACCGGTTTCGAACTGGCCCGGCTGCAGCTGAGGTCCTTCGAGGCCCGCGAGCACGTGCGGCACCACCTGGGCCGCACCGCGTTCGCCGGGGATGCCCGGATCGCGGCCGTCCACGTCGAGAACACCGCTCGGGTCGACCGGGTGCACCTCACCGCGTTCGACGACGCCGGTCGTGCCGTCGGCCACGCCACGGTCTACCTGGACGTCCTGACCGAACGACTCGACCTCACCGTGGAGTTCAGTCACGACACCACCGGGATGACGGTCCCGCCGCACTCCGACCTGGCGCACGCGGTGGCCCGGGCGGACGGCTGGGTGGTGGACATGGCCGCGCTGCGGGCCTCCCGGCGCGAGGTGGACGTGGCCCGCACCCGGCGGGCGGCGCTGCTCGCCCTGATCGGCGACCTGCTCGGGTCCGGTGAGGCCCGCGGGTTCCTGCTGGGCCCCCTGGACCCCACCCGTCCCCGACCGGGCGGTCCGGGCCGGACCTGACCGCGCATCCGCACGCGTGGACCTCCGCGGACCGGCTCACGCCGGTCCCGGGGGACGCGGCGGACGGCTCCCCGCCGGAGGCGGACTCGGCCCGGTCGGCTCCCCGGTGACCGGTCAGGCGCCCGGGGTGATCCGCAGCGCGGACCCGGCGTAGATCCGGTTCGGGTCGGTGATCCCGTTGGCCCGCATCAGGATCTCCAGCGGGACGCCGGTCGCCGCGGAGATCCCGCTCAACGTGTCGCCCCACCGGACCACCCAGATCCACGATCCGTCGGGCGGGGCCGGCGCGGGCGACGGCGGGACCGGTGTCGCCGGCTCCACCGGGACCGGTGCGGCCGGCGTCTCGTACGCATCGGGTACCCCGTTGCGGTTCGCATCCGGCAACCGGAGCCACCCCGGCTCGGCGGACGCCGCCACCGGGCCGGGCACCGGACCCGCCGCCGGATCCGCGACCGCCAGCTGGGTGACCCCGACCCCGGCGGCCACTACGGCCGCGCCCACCATCAGACCCGCCGCGAGCACCGGCCCCGCCCCGAAGCCGAGCGGTCCCCGCCGGCCCCCGGAAGCCGGGGCCTGCGCAGCCGGGCCCGCCGTCTCCGGGGCGGCTGTCTCCGGGGCCGCCGGCCGGGGCGGGCGCGGTACCGCCGTGCTGAGGTCTTTCGTCCCGGACATCCCGGCCCTTTCACTCGATCCTATTGATTCATGCCTCCATTCTATCAATAGACGTATCATTGTGGTGTCGGCGGATGCCCGGGCGGACGTATCTCCCGGGACCCGGCGCCGCGACCCCTCCGCACCCCGAAGGAACCCACCATGGCCAACTACGCCGTCTCCGCCCACCAGCTGACCGAGGGCGGCACCGTCCTGGTCCGCGGCACGCTCGGCTACTCCCGGCTGACCCGCCTGATCGACGGTGAGGACCTGGTCCGCAGCAACCAGCGCAAGATCGCCGCCGGGATGAACCCGGTCACCAAGCCGCACACCACCGTGACCGTCGCCCAGGCCGAGGTCCTGTACGCCGACCCGGCAGCCCCGACCATCGACGAGCGGTTCGTGGCCGAGCGCTGCTACCTCTCGCCCAAGCACCCGGACAAGGGGCCCCAGTATTCGATCGACTCGAAGGGCCAGACCCTGCCGATCATCGCGATCCCCGACGGCGCGGGGACCTACACCCAGGACACCTCCGGCCGTGAGCTGGCCGCCGATCTGACGGTGTCCCTCGTCCTCCGGGTCTACAAGCCGCAGAACTTCGCCAACTGCGGCCTGGCCCTGGACCAGGTGATCGTGCACGAGCCGGTCAAGTACTACGGCGGGGGCGTGAACACCGCCGAGCTGGCGGCCCGTGGGATCGTGTTCAGCACGCCGCCGCGCGCGATCCGCGCCGCCGATGCGACGCCCGCCGGCCAGGTCCCGCCGGTCCCGGCCGACGGCGCCGTCCCCGGCAGTGCCGTCCCCGGCCTCGAGGCCGCGCCGGCGCTGGTGCTGCCGGAGCCGATGGCCGACGCCCCGGTGCCGACCGCGATCCCGGCCGTCACCGGGGCGGGGCCGGCGCCCGAGCCTCGCGCGGGGGAGACCCCGGAGCAGAAGCTGGCCCGGCTGGAGGCCGAGAACGCCGCCCTGCGCGGCGGCGGATCCGCCTTCGGGGACCCCGTCGGGGCCGGCGTGGGCAGCCCCTGGGACCAGGGCGGCCACCCCGTCACCGGCGGCATCGCCTACGAGGGCTGAGCACCGGGCGCCTCCGCCCCGCCGCCGGCGCCGGGCCGGCGCACCCGGTTGATCCCGCCGCACCGAGAGGAGTCGCGTGCCCGCCTTCGACCCGCGGATCACCTTCGGGGAGTTCTACCGCAATCCGGTGATCCGCAGCCTCGCGCCCGCCAGCCGCTGGACCGTCTCCGGCCGGCTCGGGGACCTGGCGCCCACGGACGCCGCAGGGCCGCCGGCCGGCGGCGGCCCCACCTACAAGGCCCCGATCGACGCCCGGGAACTGATCCGCACCGGCCGGGTCCGGGGCGCCTGGGCGGTCGACCGGGCCTGCCTGGTCACCCTCGACGAGCTGACCCGCCACGTGCCGCGGGCCAGCAACGTCGCCTTCCACGTCCAGGCCCAGACCGACGGGGTGCTCGTGCTCGACATCGAGCCCAGCTGCCCGCCCGACCTCGCCGACGACCTGTTGCGGCTGCCCGGCCTGCTCTACACCGAGCAGTCCATGTCCGGGCTCGGCTTCCACGCCCTCGCCCCGCTCCCGGCCAACTTCCGGGACTTCCCGGCCGCGACCCGGATGCGCCGGCTGCAGGAGGAGCACCGCTGGTTCGAGCTGCTGCTCGACCACTGGATCACCTTCACCCGCCGTCCCGTGGCGGCAACCGTCCGCGCCCGGATCGCCGGCCGGACCACCCCGCCCCGGGTCGCCTCGGTCGCCGCGCTGTACGCCCAACTCGCCGGGTCCGCGCGCCCCACCGCCCGTCCCGCGGCGCTCGATCTGGGCCCCGGGATGCCGGAGATCCCGCACGCGGACGCGATCGTGCGGCAGACCCTGGACCGGGTCCGGGGCCGGCTGCGGACCCCGGCGGACTTCCACCACGACCTGTCCCGCTGGGAGTTCTCGGTGCTGGGGGCCCTGCACCACGCGATGCGCGGCCCGCTGGCCACCCGGACCGCGTTCGGCACCCGCTACCCGCCCGCCGCGCAGGCCCGGCTGCTCTACCTGGCCGCCCGCGCCGTCCTGCCGCACCGGCCCAAGCACGACGAACGCCGCCACGGCCGCCCGTTCCTGCTCGACCGGGCCGCGGCCCTGATCGCCGAACGCGAGGCCGCACGGTCCACCCCCGATCCTTCCTCCGACACAAAGGTCACCCCGTGAAGTTCAACGACACGCTCACCACGCTCGTCCGGCAGGCCCTCGAGGTCGGCGCGACCCCGGCCCTGATGGGGGAGCCGGGCATCGGCAAGTCCTCCTTCGTCGCGGACCTGGCCTACGCCATGGGCACCCGGGCCTTCGTCCTGCCCTGCAACCAGCTGGCCGACAAGGCCGACCTGACCGGCGCCCGCCTGGTGCCCTACACCCGGGCCGACGGCACCGAGACCTACAAACAGGTCTTCTATCCGCATCAGGTCATTCAGGAGTGCATCGAGTACGCCGAGGCCAACCCCCGGGAACGGCCGCTGCTGTTTCTCGACGAGATCAACCGGACCACCTCCGACGTCACCAGCGGTGCGCTGACCCTGGTCACCCTGCGCCGGATGGGCCACGTCACCCTGCCCGCCAACGTGCGCCTGCTGGTCGCGGGCAACGACCGGGGCAATGTCACCGCGCTCGACGAGGCATCCCTGTCCCGCTTCGTCATCGTTCGGGTGGAACCGGACGCTGGCACGCTGATGTCGGTGCTCGGCGACGCGCTCCATCCCTGGGTGCGCAAGGTGCTCACCCAGTTCCCCAATCTGGTCTTCCAGAAGTCGACCCCGACCGCCCTGGTCGCCGACGGCCGCAGCGACGACGACGGCGACGACAACACGGTCACTATGGCCGAGCTGTTCGACGGCGGGGAGGAGATGAACCAGCTCACCACCCCGCGCACGATCGACAACCTGTCCCGGTGGCTGAGCGCCGCGGACCGGCAGGAGCTGGCCTCCTACCTGGCCACGCCCGTCCAGATCGGGGCCCGGGAGACGACCCAGCTCAACGAGATCTGCGAGGCCTTCACCGGCGACACGATGTTCACCACCCAGGTGGTGGCCACGATCGCCGAGGATCTGGCCTCCGGCAGCGGGGGAGCCACGCCGAATCAGATCACCGTGCCGAAGCCGACCTGCTACCCCGACCTCAAGGCGGCCGGGACGGTCAGCGACCTGGAGACCCTGATCGCCGGGCTGACCCAGAACGAGATCTCCGGATCCCTGGTGTTCGCCCTCCGGGAGCACGCCGACAACACCCGGCTGCTGGAGCACCTGGCCCAGGCCCTGACCGAGCTCCAGCAGGAGCACCTGCGCACGCTGCTGGCGCTGGCCGCGGCGGGGCAGCTGAACCGGCAGAACCAGGAGGCGCTGTTCGACAGCGACGCCCCGGTCGTCGACAAGATCCAGCCGCTGCTGGCGGCGTTCCTCTGACCGGCGGCCCGGCCGCCGTCCCCCGAAGGAGATGCCCGTGACGATCACGGTGACCAACCAGCTGCCGGCGGTGCTCGACCCGGTGCACACCCTCGCCTGCGGCGGCGCCTACGACCCGCTGCCCGCCCTGCGGACGATGCTCGTCGACCCGCTGCTGCGGCCGCTGCCCGGCGCGGCGGCGGTGACCGTCACCGACGGCGGCGGGCACGACCTGACCGCGGACCTGCCCGACCTGATCCTGCGCTGCCTCGGGGACCGGGTCGACGTGGCCGCCGAGGCCACGGTGAAGAGCGTGCTCGGGCAGACCCTGGTGCACTTCGACCCGCAGGCCGCCCTCCCGGTCGGCGAGGTGTTCGCGGTCCAGGCGGGCCAGCAGCACAAGTGGCCCGCCCCGTCGGCCCGGGTGCTGTACTCGGCCCAGCACGACGTGATCCCCGCGGCCAAGGGCCTGCTGGCCGGATCGGCCGACCCGAGTGAACTGTTCGCGGCCCTCGCCTACACCTACCACCCGCACACCCTGGGCTTCTGGTTCCCGACCTCGGCCGCCTTCGACGACTTCCGGGCGTGGCTGGCCCAGCAGGTCGGGACCCTCAGCAGCCTCCCCGCGATGCCGCCGGACACCGTCCGACTGATGGCCGACTTCGGGAAGCTGACGCTGACCGGGCTCACCGAATCGCTGGTGCTGCGCCGGGACGACGCCGACGGCAATCACCCGTTCTCCTTCGCCCGGCTGCTGGTCAACCTGCTGATGACCTACGTCCGCCAGCAGCAGACCAACGCCGGAACCGTCCCCGGGAACACCGCCGGGGCCGTCCCGGGGAGCGCGGCGGCACCGCAGGCCGGAGTCCTGCCGTTCACACTCGGGGAACTGCTGTGTCCCCGGACCCTGGTGCTGGTCAACGTCGAGGCCCATGCCCGGGCCACCCCGGCCCGGGTCACCCACGAGTGGGACCTGATCCGCCGGTGCCTGGCCGGACAGGTGACAGTCGTCTCGCACACCCACCTGTCGAAGCTGACCTCGCTGGCCCGCGCCGCGGTCCGGGCCCAGGTGCTCGGCCGCCAGCAGCAACCGGGCCAGCCGGGCTCCCGCTCGGCGCAGGTGAAGTTCCGCAAGGCGCCACCCTCCCGGCTGGACCTGTACGGGGACCTGGTCCGGGTGCTCCGGCGGATGCACACGGTCAACCGGTCGCAGCACGTCTTCCGGTCCACGAAGATGACGTTCCTCAAGGCGAACCGGCGCGACCCGGCCGACTTCAACAAGCCCGGCCGGAGTACCGCGGTGCGGTACCTGCCCGACCTGCACATCTACATCGACACGTCCGGATCGATCTCCGAGGTGAACTACCAGGAGGCGGTGCTGATGCTGATCGGGATCGCCCAGAAGCTCAACATCAACCTGTACTTCAACTCCTTCAGCCACGTGTTGTCGCAGGAGACCCTGCTGAAGGTGGCGAACCGGTCCCGCGGGCGGATCTGGCAGGAGTTCCGCCGGGTGCCGAAGGTGACCGGCGGCACCGACTTCAAGCAGGTCTGGGACCACATCAACGCCGCCCCGGTACGCCGGCGCCGGTTGTCGCTGATGATCACCGACTTCGTCTGGGCACCTCCGCCCACCCGCGAGGAGCACCCGGCCACCCTGTTCTACGCCCCCTGCTCGGCGATGGACTGGGGCGCGATGGTCAGCGCCGCCGAGACGTTCACCAAGGCGATGAAGCACATCGACCCGAGCATCCGGCAGAAACTGCTGGGCATGGTCGTGTGAGCCGTCGCCCACCCCCATCGATACCCCGCCGGGCCCGGCACTGCTGCCGGGCCCCGGACCCCGTCCCGAGGAGGACGCATGGGCCTCAGCAATTTCACGTCCGGCCCCGACGACGACCCGAACACCCCCGGCGGCCCGCCGGCCCCGCCGCCCGGCAGCGGCCCCGGCAGCAGCTCCGGCACCGGCACCGGCGGGGGTCCCCGCGGCGGCGGGGACCCCGACGTGGCGGACCTGCTGATCGACTACAACGCGAAATTCCGGACCGCCGGCCCGACCCTGTTCCGCGACGCCCTGATCGAACAGGTCCTGGCGGTGCTGATCGGCCGGACCAAACCGAACGTACTGCTCACCGGTTCCGCCGGGGTCGGCAAGACCCGGATCGTGGAGGACATCGCTCGCCGGATCGCGCTGGGCGACAGCCTGATCCCCGACCAGCTGCGCGACCACACCGTCTTCGAGCTGCCGGTCACCAATGTCGTGGCCGGCTCCGGCATTGTCGGGTCGCTGGAGGAGAAGGTCCGCGCGATCGTGCAGTTCGCCGCCGACCCCGCCAACAAGGTGATCCTGTTCATCGACGAGATCCACCAGATCACCGGGGGCAGCTCCAGCCACGGCGACGCGACCCACCGCAAGATCTCCCAGATCCTGAAACCGGCCCTGGCCCGCGGCGAGATGGCGGTGATCGGGGCGACCACGACCACCGAGGCCCGCGGGTTCGACGAGGACCCCGCCTTCGCCCGGCGGTTCACCCCGCTGCTGGTCGACGAGCTGACCGTGGCCCAGTCCCGCCGGATCCTGCACACGGTCCGCCCGGGCCTGATCGCCCACTACCGGCACCAGGTCGGGGTCTCCGACGCGGTGCTCGACGAGACCGTCCGGGTCGCCGAGACCCACGCCCGCGCCGACCAGCACCGGCCCGACACCGCGATCACCCTGCTGGACCGGGCGATGGCGGTCCGGGTGCTGGAGCACAAGAAGCTGATCGTCGAGGCCGAGGCCGCCGGGAACACCGCCCTGGTGACCACCCTGCGGTCGATGCCGCAGGTCCCGCTGACCGCGGCCCGGGTGCGCGAGGTGGCCACCCGGCTGCTGACCGGCAACGCGCGGCGGCACACCTTCGACGTCGCCACCCTGCACGCCACCCTGACCGGGACGCTGCAGGGCCAGGACGACGTGCTCGCCCGGCTCACCGACCGGATCGCCCGGGCCGAACTCGACCTGTTCCCGACGAAGGTCCCGACCACCTGGCTGCTCGCCGGGGCGTCGGGGGTCGGCAAGACCGCCACCGCGAAGATCATCGCCGACCAGATGACCGGCACCGCGCCGATCGTGCTCAACATGACCGAGTTCCACACCCCGGCCGACACCACCAAGATCGTCGGGGCGCCGCCGGGCCACATCGGCTCGGACTCCGGCCAGGAGCTCCCGTTCGACACCCTGGAGACCAACCCGCACCGGGTGATCCTGCTCGACGAGTTCGAGAAGGCCCATCCGGCGGTGCAGCGGCTGTTCCTGTCCGCCTTCGACGAGGGCTACCTGCGCAACGCCCGCGGCAAGATCCTCGACTTCTCGAAGGCGCTGGTGATCGCCACCACCAACGCCGCCCGGGAGGCCCTCACCGGCAGCCACACCGGCTTCGGCGCGCCCCCGGCGGCCGTCTCGACGCGCAGCCTCACCGCCGCCCTGGAAGGGTTTTTCGACGCCGAACTGCTGGGCCGGTTCTCCCTGGTCGTCGGCTTCAACCCGATCGGCGAGGCGACCTACCGGCAGATCATGGCCGCCGAGTACGCCCGCCAACGGGCCCGGATCTGCGACCGGAAGCCCCGGCTGGCCCCGCTGCTGCCACCGGAGATCGACCCGGCCGACCTGACCCGGCTCACCGCGGCCACGTTCGTCGCGTCCCAGGGTGCCCGTCCCGCGCAGAAGGCGGTGCGGGCCTGGATCGAGGACCGGCTGCTCGCCGGCCCGTCCGGGGCGCCCAGCGAGCCGGCCCCGGTCCCGGCGGAGGAACTCCCGCCGGCAGCGGTCCCGTCGGCGGCAGCCGTCCTGCCGGACGCCGCGGCGGCGCCGGACGCCTGACCCGCCCCGCCTCCCGTCTCGTCCCGGCACCCCACACCGTCGCCCCGCGTCCGTCCCGGTCCCGGGGTGGCCGGGCCCTGCCCCCACCCGCTCTCCCGCGTCCCCTCCAGGAGTGACCATGACCGTACCGATCACCGAACCCGTGACCCCCGCCACCCTGATCCCCGACACCCCGATCCTCGCCCGGGCGCCCGCGCGGGCCCGCCGCGACGCGACCCGGGTCGCCGCGCAGGCCCGGCAGCACCTGGCCGCCCGGGTCCCCGACCCGGGGGAGTACCGCGCCCTGGCGCTCATGCTCGGGCTGCTGCAGCCCGACGGGCCAGCGACCGGCGAGGCCGAGGGGGCGGGCGAGGCCGAGGGTGCGGGCGAGGATCTCGCCCCGGCCGACCCCTGGGACACCGATCCCGGGGGCGCCGTCGTCGTGCTGACCCGCGCCGAACCGGAGGCCGGCGACCCGGCCGAGTGAGCCCCGCCCCTCCCGCCGACCGACCGCAGAAAGGGCACACCATGCCCCTCATCCTTGACGAGCTCGACACCGACGCCGCCACCGGGCCCGCGACCTCGATGAACCCGAAATTCTTCTCCTCCAAGCTCACCGGGGTCGGCAAGAAGACCGGCCTGCTGAACGAGACCCTGCGCCCGGTCAACACGGTCACCAAGTACGCCGTGGCGGCCGACCTCGAGGTGAAGCAGTCCACGACGCAGCACGACGTCACCACCACGACGGTCCCGCTGGGACCGGTCACCGCCCGGACCCTGCGCTCCGGCGGCCGGTTCACCGTGCCCGTGCCGCACCCCGACGACCGGTTCACCGTCGCGGTCGCGCCCGGCGGGGTGCAGGACCGGGAGCTGTCCTTCGACATGACCCCGCAGGCCCTGGTGCTGTGGGAGGACAAGGCCGGCGACCGGACCGTCCGGGACGTGGTCGTGCAGTACCGGATGGAGGTCCACGTCCTGCGCCGCGGCCGGCCCGAACCCGAGCGGGCCGCGGTCGTGCTGCCGCCCGGCCGGACCCGGGGCCCGCAGGACGCGGAGGCCTTCGTGTGCTGGGAGACCGGTCCGGTCGAGCACGCCCGGACGTTCCTCGAGGTGGTGCTCACCCACACCGGCGTCCGGGCCGCCAACCTGGACGACCTGGCCGACTGGCTGGAGAACTACTCCGTCTACGAGCGGATTGCCCGGCTGGCCGAGATCTGGAGCACCGAGGCGATCGCCGCCGAGATCGGCCACGTGATCGCCGCCCTGCCGCCGGACCCGACCGAGGACCAGCAGCAGCTGCTCGCGGCGCAGCTGCGCTACCTGGAGAACTACGGCGTCTCGCTGGAGGCCTACCGCACGATCCACCGGCAGCTGGCCGCCGCGTTCCCCGACGCGACCACCGCCCGGCTGGCCAAGCAGAACCTCAACCTGTTGATGAACCACACCCTCAACGAGTTGGCGCAGGCGACGGGACAGCTGGTGACCCCGCCGTCCCCGCCGGTCCCGCCCGTGCTGCCGGGGCACCTGTCGCAGCAGCAGTTGCGGGCGATCACCACCGCCGCACCGCTCGCGCTGATCCAGGCCGGGGCCGGGTCGGGCAAGAGCCACACGATCCTGCACCGGATCACCTACCTGGAGGCCTGCGGGGTGCCGTCGGGCGACATCACCGTGCTGTCGTTCACCAATGCCGCCGCGGACAACATCACCGCGAAGAATCCGGACGTCGGGTCGATGACGATCGCCCGGATGATCATCGAGATCTACGCGTTGAACCATCCGACCCACCAGGTGTCGGCGGTCGAGACGCTGGTCAACTCCCTCGACATCTTCTTCCCGAGCAGCGCGTTCGCCGCCACGTTCCGGGCCTGCCTGCTGGCGGTGGAGAACAAGAAGGTGGGCGCCTTCACCGAGCTGAACAGCTTCGTCGAAGCACACTTCGACGAGGTCGTCACGGTCCTGGACCGGATCCGGCAGACCACGCTGGAGCTGCAGATCATCCTCTGCTACCAGCGGATCGACACGATGGCCGAGCCGCCCCGGGTCCGGTCGCGGTACCTGATCATCGACGAGGTGCAGGACACCTCGGTGTTCGAGTTCATCTACCTGATCAAGTACGTGACCAAGCATCGCCAGTCGCTGTTCCTGGTCGGGGACGCGTCGCAGACGCTGTACGAGTTCCGCTCGGCCAACCCCCGGGCGCTGAACACGCTGGAACGCTCGGAGGTGTTCGCGACCTACCGGCTGACCACCAACTACCGGTCCAACCAGGAGATCCTGGACTTCGCGAACGCGGTGCTCGGGGGACTGGAGACCAACCGGTTCGCCAACATCCAGCTGCAGGCGAACGCGCTGGCGGTCCCGACCGAACAGTCGTTCCGGGAGAAGGTGACCCTCGACTACCGGGGGCTGGCCCGGGTGAAGGGCTTCCTGAGCACCGACCTGCCGCTGATCCTGCGCAACACCATCCTCCCGACCTATGTCCGGCCGCGCCTGGAGCGGGGCGAGCAGGTCGCGTTCCTGGCCTTCTCCCGCCGGGAGGTGACCACCATCCAGCGGATCCTGGAGGAGACCTACCCGGACAAGAAGGTCGTCTCGCTGGTCAGCGAACGGGCCTACGCCACCGACGTGTTCTCCACCTACGTCCGGCTGTTCTGGAACGACGTCCGTCAGGTCCGCCCCGGCGACGCGGCGTTCGTGGTCTCCCAGGGGATCCAGCACAACCTGGCCAAGCTGACCCGCCACGGCCAGGATCCGAAGACCGAGAAGGCGGTCCTGCTCACCCTCGCCGAGTGGTGGACCCAGAATCAGGCCACCGTCACCGGATGGGTCACCCTGTGCCGCCAGCACGCGCTGAGCGACGACGCGTTCTTCGACCGGCTGCGGCAGAACCTGCTCGACTTCGAGATCGCGAAGAACCAGCAGAAGCTGAACGTCACCCAGCACCGCAACCAGGAGCGCAAGAAGCGGAACCTGGAGTCCCGGCCGGACCTGGTGGTCTCGACCATCCACGGCGCCAAGGGGCTGGAGTTCGACCACGTGGTCGTGCTCTACAACACCGGCACCGCCGCCCAGGCGGACCTGCGGATGTACTACGTCGCCTTCACCCGGGCCATGCACTCGGAGTACGTCCTGGCCTACGGCACCACCCGCAAGCCGGCGATCGAGAGCGACTACGCGGCGATCGTGGCCCGGCTCGCGGCCCGGGACCGGGCGACCGCCCTGCGCGCGCAGGGGATCGACCCGGATCTGCTCACCGGCTCCGCGGACGACGCTGCGGCCGGTGATCCGGCGCTCGAGCCGGCCGGGACCCGCTGACCGGCGACCGGGCCCCGGCAGGGTTCACCGCCGGTTCCGCTCGACACCCCACGCAGAAGGAGTACCCCATGACCACGTTGAAGGCTCCCGCCGAATCCGGCACCGGCTCCGGGGCGCACCCCGCCGCCGGGGACACGGTGACCTACGAGCTGACCCTGATGGAAAGCCACCACCCCGTCTTCTGTGACAAGTACCCGTCGGCCCGGGCGCGGCTGACCCGCTGCGTGTCCCTGTTGTGCGAGGGCGAGGTGTACGGCCGTCGCATCAACGGCGCCCGGGCCGCCGCGATTCAGCGCTGCTACCACGCGCACAGCGATGACTGGGACACCGATCCGGACGGTGTGTTCCACGCGCTGGCCGCGCTGTGCGAGCCCTGGGACGTGCGCCTCTACGCCAAGAACCGGCCCGCGCGCGCCGAGCAGCCGTCCACGCCCCGGGGCGCCGGGCAGGCCGGCGCGTCTCGGCGCGCCGAGAAGGCGCCCACGTCGCCCACGTCGCCCACGCCTCCGCCGCCGGAGCGCCGGGCCTCGGCGGCCGGAGACCCCACGGTCTTCGGGGTGGTCACCGTGTACGGCCCCTGCGAGGTCGTGAGAGAGTACTTCGCGACCCGGGAGGCGCGCCGCCGCAGTCTGCTCGAGCGGCTCGACACGCTCGGCTGCGACACCGAGTACCCGGACGCGGAGGCCGGGATGTACGACCGGCGCCTGGTCGCCCGCCTGTCGAGCCTGATCGCCCCGGCCACCGTGGTGCTCACCGAATCCGACTGCGGCCTCGGCACGCACCCCTGCCCGGCGCGGCACGACGCGGCCGGCGCGACCAAGGCGGCGTCGCACCGGCCACCGGAGCACGCCGCGGGGCCCACCGACCTGCGGACCGGCAGTCCGGCCCCGGCCGCTCCCGCGGTTCCCGCGGTTCCGGCGATGGTCGACGCCGCCCCGGCCGGAAGCCTTCCGGACGTGGGCCCGCGCCCCGCACCTGCGGGCGCGACCCTGGCCGAGCAGGCTGCGCTGCTGGCCGCCCAGCAGGCGGCCCACCTGGCCGCCGAGCACGCGGAGATCGCCCACCGGCTGATCTGGAAGGCCACCCGCGAGCGGATCCTGGCGGTGCGGTCGATCCTGAAGGGCCGCGGACTGATGGGGTGGAACGGCTGCACGCACGGTCTGCCCGCGGAGTTGGAGTTCGCCGCAACCGCGTGCCTCAAGGGCACCCGGATGTCCATCGAGGACGGGCACTGGCTGGTCACGGTCACCGACCGGGCCCGGCACACCTACGGCCGGCAGATGGAGATCCCGCCGGCGTTCCTCGGCGTGTCGCCCGAGGAGGCCCGGGTGCTCGCCCGGCAGATCCTGGACGGCCGGCCCCGGCCACCCGGGAACGGTGCCGCCTGAGCGGCGGTAGCGCCGGCCTGCTCAAGTTCACGGAACTTCTTGTCTCCTGCCTGGTTGTCGCCGTGCTCGGTCTCCTGCTGCTCCCGGCGGCCCTGCGGCGCCTTCGCGGATGCCGCCGCCGGGATTCGCGGCGCTTCTTCACCGCGGCCCAGAAACGCGTCCTGCTGCGCCGGGCCGGCTACCGCTGTGAGCACGTGTCCCCGCTGGGGCGCCGCTGCCGGCGCACCCGTGCCCTCCAGGCCGATCACGTCGTGCCCTGGAGCCGCGGCGGCCCCACCCGGATCGCGAACGGCGCGATCCTGTGCGCCGCCCACAACCGGGCCAAACGCGCCCGGATGCCCTCCCGGCGTGCCCGCCGGCGACTCGCCCTCCGACGCAGAAAGTACTGACGATGCCCGAATCCTCTCCGCCGACCCAGTCGGCTCTGGCTCCGCCGGCCCCGCCGACCCAGTCGGCTCTGGCTCCGCTGGCCCTGCCGACCCCGCCGGGCCTGCCGGCCCCCGCATCCGTGCCCGGGCTGGATCCGCAGACGGTGCGCTTCACCCGGGGCGTCCTCGCCCATGCGGCCCGCAAGGGGTTCACCCTCACCCAGATGCAGGACGCCCTGCGCGACCCCCGCTGGATCAACGACGTCCGGCACCAGCCGGACCCCCGCAACCAGGCGCAGCCCCGGCGCCGCTACTGCGGGCACGGGGTCTGCGTCATCGTCGAGGGCCGCGTCGCGATCGCGGTGATCGCCGACGATCCCCGGAAGCAGCCGCCGGCCGCGGCTCGCCGCTCGGCCGACCACCCGCCTGAGGGAGCCCTCCGGTGACCGGTGCGCCGTCCATGCCGGGGGAGTGCGGCCCGGAACGGGCCCTCGTGCTGTGCGTCTGCTGCGCCGTGAAGCTCGTGAACGACGACGACTCGGGCTGCCGGGACTTCCACCCCCACGACCACGCCGGCCTTGAGGTGCCGGCCGGCACCGTCCTCGGCGCCGGCCCGCACGTCTGGTGGGGCGCCCGGGCCCTGGCCTGCGACGGGCACCGCGACGGCGCGATCGAACCCGGCGGCCTCTACTGGGACGCCGCGGTTCTGGCATGAACCCGTAATGTGAGCACGGGCGATGATCTCGATGGCGCCCGATGATGCCCTGGAGCGGTCCTAGAAGGTCCGATCCCTGGGACTTCCGGCCGGGTGATCTGGCCCAGACGGTGATCGGCGGGAGCCCGGGGCAAACCGCCGATTCGTAACAAAGCATTGCGCCCTTGGCGAGACTGAGGGACGCGCGAGGCTGGGTACGGTCCTGTCAGCGCCATGCGTGATACTGAGGGAGAGTCGACGAGGAGCGCTGACAACAACAAGAACGGCACTGGATGCGACAAGGAGGAAGAACTCATGGCTGACGTGCACGCGGTCGCGGCGTATATCCTTCAGCAGCAGGGGCCGATGACCACGATGAAGCTCCAGAAGCTGGCTTACTACAGCCAGGCCTGGCACTTGGTCTGGGATGCGGAACCGCTGTTTCAGGCCCGGATCGAGGCCTGGATGAACGGTCCAGTGGTGCGTGACCTCTACGACCAGCATCGCGGGAACTTCAGAGTGACCGAATGGCCTGCTGGCGACGCTACGGCCTTGACCGCCAACGAACGCGAGACCATCGATGTCGTTCTGGCCAACTACGGTGATCTCGCTCCCCAGACCCTGAGCGAGATGACTCATCGCGAGAATCCGTGGCGAGAGGCACGGAGGGGGCTGCGCCCCACGGCTCGCAGCGACCGTGAGATCAGTCAGGACTCGATGCAGCAGTACTACGACGCAATCGCCAACTCCTGACCCGTGGCCAAGCGCAGAGCCAAGAATGTCCCAGCGGTCGCACTGGCCGACCACGCCGGGGAATCTGGTAGATCTGTGGCCAAGCGCATGCGCACTCTCGCCAAGGTCCACGAAACGCCGGACTGGTACCGAGCCACCCCCGCCTGGAGCTTCTCCCTGATCGATCATGAATTCAGCGGCGAGTGGGGCTGGGACAAGCTGGGTCAGCGGATGGGGCCGGTCTTCGATTTCTTGAAGCAGATGGAGAGCCTGACGTGGAAGGACATCACGGATCAGTCCTACCGGCCCAGAACCAGCAGACCGACCCAGAAGCACCATGCGATTCCCCAAGACAAACTGTGCAGGGATGCTCAGGACAGGCTGGTCGAACTCGAGCTTGACGATGTGGATGAGCTGTTCCGCTTCCGCACAGGGTTCAAGGAGAGGCTCTGGGGTATCCACGTCCCCGACAGCGGGGTGTTTTGCCTTCTGTGGTGGGATCCGAACCATCGGGTGTACCCGCTCGACGGCTGATCACGGGGTCACGCAAGACGCAGCCCGAGTCCGGATGTTCGCTTGGTCGCGCGGCCGCCTTGCGCAGCGGCGGTGGCGGGGTGGCCGAGAGGGGATGTGGACGTGCCGGCGTGAACCGGGGCCGGGCAGGCCGGCCGCACACCCCGATCAGGATGCTCCGAACCACGAGCGTGTGTCGGGGCGGCGGCTCACCCACCCACGCAGAGGATCCGGTGATGCTCCGGCATCATCGGATTTCTTCTTTTCCGGCAGGTCCGGGGCGCGCTCCGTCGCGCGAAGGGGCACCCGGAAGTCACGCGGGGGTTGTCGATCCGGGCAGGAACCGTGGGCGATCCAGTGTCGCCATCTGACCTCGCTGTGAATCCGACCGGTGGCCGACGCACGGGTCCCACGTGTTATCCCGTTTCACAGTATCGCCGGGTCGGGGGCTTGCGGCAAGACCCCGGGCAGCGGGGACACTGCAGGTCCGAACCCCGGATTCGCGGGGTTCCCGGGAGCAGGGGAGAGACGACATGGACGACGTGATCGTGGTGGGCGGCGGGCCCACGGGCCTGATGCTGGCAGGGGAGGTGGCAGCTCGCGGTGGGGACGTGCTTGTGCTCGAGCGGGACCCGGAGCCGCCCCAGGAGGTGCGCGCGCTCGGGCTGCACGTTCGCAGCATCGAGATCCTGGACCAGCGCGGGCTGCTGGAGCGTGCCCTCGCCGAGGGCACGACGTATCCGCTGACCGGCATCTTCGCGGGGGAATCTCGGGCCCGGCTCCCGAGGACCTGGATACCGCGCACGGCTACATCCTCGGCATTCCGCAGCCACGGGTGGAACGGTTGCTCGATGACTATGCGCGCGGGTGCGGTGCGCAGGTGCGACGGGGGTGCCGCGTCGTCGGCCTGACCCAGAGGGAGGAGTCGGTGGACGTGGAGCTGGCCGACGGGTCGCGGGTGACCGGCCGATATGTGGTCGGCTGCGACGGTGGGCGCAGTACGGTCCGCAAGCTGATGGGCGTCGGCTTTCCGGGAACGGCCGCAACCGCCGAGACACTCCTGGGCCACCTGAGGCTGACGGCGAACCCGGAGGAGATCGCCGCAACCGTCGCCCGGGTGCGGCAGCATCAGCTTCGCTTCGGTGCCGGCCCGCTCGGTGACGGCGTCTACCGGGTCGTCGTGCCCGCCGAGGGCCTGACCGAGGGCCGGTCGGCTCCGACACTGGACGAGTTCCGCCGGCAGCTGGTCGCCCACGCCGGCACCGATTTCGGGGCGCATGCCCCGCTGTGGCTGTCCCGCTTCGGGGACGCCACCCGGTTGGCCGATCAGTATCGCGTGGGTCGGGTACTGCTCGCCGGCGACGCGGCGCACGTGCACCCGCCGCTGGGCGGGCAGGGCCTCAATCTCGGCCTGCAGGACGCGTTCAACCTGGGCTGGAAGCTGGCCGCGGTCTGCGCCGGCCGGGCTCCGGATCCCGCGGCGCTGTTGGACTCGTACCACGCCGAGCGACACCCGGTCGCGGCAGCGGTCCTGGAAAACACCAGGGCGCAGGCCGAGCTCATCGCCACCACACCGGGAGCCCGCGCGGTGCGTGCTCTGCTGCAGGGACTGGTCGACATTCCCGACGTGAACCGCCGCCTGATCGAGATGGTCACCGGGATCGGGATCCGCTACGACTTCGGGGACGAGAACCCCCTGGTGGGCCGCCGGCTCGCGGACCGGCGCTGCGGCCCGGACCGCCTGTACACACGGCTGCGCCGCGGCCGGGGATGCTCCTGGACCCGAACGGCGTGCTTGCCGCCGACGGTTTCGCCGAACGGATCGACCATGTCGCCGCGCCCTGTGCGAACCTCGGCGCGACCGCCGTGCTGCTGCGTCCGGACGGGCACGTCGCCTGGGCAGGCGCGGACCGGACCGGCCTGGAGGACGCGCTGGCGCGCTGGTTCGGCCCGGCCGTCTGAGCAGTCGGGCTGCACGACGATTTCTGGTCAGGCTGCCGGCACCGTCAGGTCCGAGCCTGGCGTGCACATTCCCGCTCAGCCTCCTGTTCAGGCAGCGGGCGCTCGGGTCAGGACAACGCCAGATCGAGCACACGGTCGGCGTGGGTCCACAGCAGTGCGCCACCCGCGCCCGGGACCGTGATCCGTCGGCTTCCCAGGATCCGGGCGGCGAGAAGCACGCCGAGATCGGGGCCCGAATGGATCAGCTATCGATCACGGTCAGACTCAATCATGATCGAACGTGCGTTGCCCGATTCACTCTGTCAAGGCAGTTCACTACCGGAAGTGGTGCAGCAGCCCGTTGACATAGGCGACCGCAGGGTAGGTCGCGAGGAATGAGAGAAAGAAGCTGTTGAGCCCCATGAGGGCGGCGATCCCTGCATGGAAGAGCACGCCAACGGCCAGCATGACCCATAGGGCAGGTCGATCCACGAGGAGCACACCCACGAACGTCAGCTCGAAGACGATCACCGACCAGCAGGCGATCCGGCCGAGGGCGGCTCTCCCGCGCAGGATCCCGGCGGCAAGTGAATTCCCATAGATCTTGGTGGTCATTATTCCGGCTATCGCCGTGCCACTTCGCCAAGCCGGGCCCTTCAGCTTCGCGGATCCGGCGATCAGGTACGACAGCACGGTCTGAGCCGCAATGTAAACGAGACCTGCGGTGGACGCGATGGAGCCGGGTGGCATCAGTTTGTATACGGCCAGTCCCAAGAAGATGACGGCAAACATCTGATCGGCACCGTCGAGGCCGTAGACCGACCGTCGCTTCATCAACAGCAGATGCACGAGCATTGCGGCCGCCAGGACTCCGAACGCGAGGCGTGCATCCGGGGCTAGGAAGCTGAGCGCCAGAAGCGCGATCGCAGTTGCCAACTTCAGTATCAGAAGAGACACATAACCGCGGGGTCGGAAGAGCTGATCCACCCGCTCCTGCGCCCATGGCCAGGGTGAGCGCGGTCGAGCCACTTGGAGTACTTGCCAACTCAAGAGCCCATCGTCGGCGTAGATGCGTCGCATCACGAGCTCCTCCGTCGCCGAGAGTGCGATGCCGAGGCATGCCACGATGAAGACCAACTGCGCGGACGTTTCCGCAATCGACTCGATCACAGGTCACTCACAACCGATGCCGCTCTGACTGGAACGCAACTCGAGGCGGCTGGCCCGGGTTGCTCACCATGACGAGGAACTCGGTCGCGAACGCTCCGGGCGAGCGAGGAAGACACGAGAGATGGTGGATGATGAGCAGATAGGGGGTAGACAGCTTGAGAACATCGGGCCGCATCTCCTCGCGCCCGAGTTCGAGCGCGAGGATGAGATCGAGGAGAGCCTTCCGCGTGCGTCGGCGTGGGTTCCAGGCGAAGGTCCAGAACCCCCGGCTTTCATCCATTCGGTGGACGACGCGCCACGCCGTGACGTCGCCATCGACAGTGAGATCCCGATACAAGAGGTAGAGATTCTGTGTGCCGGGTGCGGGGGCGAAGAAGGACCACTGGGGGACCAGCCCGAGCCGGAACAGTGCCCTGACTACCCTCCAGCGTGGCCCCGTCTCATACAGAACGGTCGCCATCAGCAATCCGGCGAAGAGCACCAGGATGGCGACATCGAGTAGCGTCAATCGTCAGATTCCGTGCGCTTCGAAGATCTCGCGCCGGAGGGCGACCAGCTCGCGTGCGGTGGCCATCGGACCGAGTTGCGCGATCTGCTCTTTCGTCAAGGTCACCCGGTTCATCTGGTCACCCATCTCTTGCCAGATCCCGGCATGGGTCGCGAGCGCGACAGCGATGAGAACGAGGGCGGTCACGGCTGGACAGCAGCTCGCCTCGCCGATGTTGATGCCGACCTGGTCGGCTGGAACCGCATTGATCGCTTCGATCTCCACCGCGGAGAGCCTCGGTGGCACCTTGACGAGCAAGGTGGGATATTCAACCGTCTCGCCGACGCGGTGGAACTGGTCGATGGCGAAGGCGCTGTCATCGAGGTTGCCTCCGTTGTACGGAAACACGACGAAGCAGATCTCCGCACCCTCCGGAAGGGTCAGGGTCCGCGACAGGACCTTGGATCCGTAGCGCACATCAAAGTGCATGGGGCTCGAAAGCACCGCCGCGGACGCGGCCTCCATCGTTGGGATCGGCTCGTCCACCAACTGGCCGGCGATGATCTCATCGACCTCCTGCAACGTCTTCTGGTCGCCCCTTTCGTAGGCCTCCTCCAGTCGGCCGAGGATGTCGGAGCCGGGTCGGGCCCAAAACAGCATGATCGATCCCTCAATGGGGGTGAGGGTGTTGACCGATCGCCGCTTGCGGGGGAACTCCGTGACCGTGACGACCCTGTCCGGCACGCGCGAGGTGGCGACGCGCCGTCCCTGATCAGTCCTGATGGCCGCGATATGCCTCCCGAGGCCCGGCTCGTCGAAAACCGCATGAACTTGAGCGCGTCGACTGCGTTTCTCGCGATCCATTTCACCGCTCCCTTTCTACGAATTTGCCTTCTGGTCAAGAATCGTTCTCCGTCGAGACGGCGGTGTCAACCATGACGGGAAAATCATGCCCATTCCGTTGCCGCGGCTGCGGTGCGCCGCTATTTCGGAGCACATTCTCTGGTCGACAGACAAAGTTGTTCTGAATGCAGAGCCGAGCGCCCAAGAGGGTGTCGACACTGGGCGCTCGAGACGTCATGCGCCTTCGAGGCTGACCTCCTCTCAGCGCTTCTTCAATGTGATGGTTCAATCTGATTGGCTCACTGGTGCCGGTGCCGCAGGCCCGAATCAAGTGCAACGAACCCTGTCCATCACCACATTGACGCACTCCGTCGGACACCACACATCCGTGATCGCGATTCAATCGCCGGCGCATTACCTGATAAATAAGCAATGCCATCCACCGTCGAGGATTTCCACGCAGTAGTCGCCGCCATCGAACAGGCCAGGATCCAGGCTTCCTGCGAGACCGGCTCCTCGTCAGGCAGCAAGCCGCCGCTGTCACCGTGACCGCGCTCCCACTCAGCCGACGCGTGTAGACCGCGTCAAACCTCAGCCGGGCGAAACTCCACCAGCGGTTCCAGCGGAGTGCCGAAGACCCCTGAACCCCGTCCAGGATCACGCCGCGGGCGATGACGAACTCCACATCATCACAACAGGCAAGGCACCGAGCGAAGTCATGGCCAACCACGTCGGTGGTGATCGCGCGGTCCGAGCGGTTGCACTTAGCTGATACCTACGGGTCCTTGCCAGGGATCGTTGCCGTTGACCCACATCACGTTGACGACACCGTTGC